>NZ_PHNF01000003.1:0-82742 GCF_002930145.1 Mesoplasma corruscae | reverse complement strand
ACTGGTATTAATGATTTAACACTTGATGATTTTGAATTTAATAAAACTGATGCTTATTATGGTAAAGAAGGAAGTGTTGAAATTAGTGCTAAAACTGAATCAGTTAGAATTACAGGAAATAAAACTTTAACAATTCCTGTTTTGGATAAAAAAGATATTACTCAACTTGCTCTTGGATTGAATGTTTCAAATGATTTAACAAAAGAACAAGTATTAGAAGCTTTAAAAAAAGCTACTGGTATTAATGATTTAACTCTTGATGATTTTGACTTTAGTAAAACTGATGCTTATTATGCTAAACAAGGAATTGTTGAAATTAGTGCTAAAACAGATTCAGTGCGAATTACAGGAAATAAAACTTTAACAATTCCTGTTTTGGATAAAAAAGATATTACTCAACTTGCTCTTGGATTGAATGTTTCAAATGATTTAACAAAAGAACAAGTATTAGAAGCTTTAAAAAAAGTCACTGGTATTAATGATTTAACTCTTGGTGATTTTGAATTTAATAAAACTGATGCTTATTATGGTCAACAAGGAATTGTTGAAATTAGTGCTAAAGCTGATTCTGTTAGAATTACAGGAAATCAAACTTTAACTATTTCTGCTTTTGCTAAAAAGGACATTACTCAAATTGCACTTGACTTAAATTTATCAAATGACTTAACTGCTGAACAAGTATTAGAAGCTTTAAAAAAAGCTACTGGTATTAATGATTTAACTCTTGATGATTTTGAATTTAATAAAACTGATGCTTATTATGGTCAAGAAGGAAGTGTTGAAATTAGTGCTAAAACTGAATCAGTGCGAATTACAGGAAATAAAACTTTAACAATTCCTGTTTTGGATAAAAAAGATATTACTCAACTTGTTCTTGACTTAAATTTATCAAATGACTTAACTGCTGAACAAGTATTAGAAGCTTTAAAAAAAGTCACTGGTATTACTGATTTAACTCTTGATGATTTTGACTTTAGTAAAACTGATGCTTATTATGGTAAACAAGGAAGTGTTGAAATTAGTGCTAAAACTGATTCAGTGCGAATTACAGGAAATAAAACTTTAACAATTCCTGTTTTGGATAAAAAAGATATTACTCAACTTGTTCTTGACTTAAATTTATCAAATGACTTAACTGCTGAACAAGTATTAGAAGCTTTAAAAAAAGTCACTGGTATTACTGATTTAACTCTTGATGATTTTGACTTTAGTAAAACTGATGCTTATTATGGTAAAGAAGGAATTGTTGAAATTAGTGCTAAAGCTGATTCTGTTAGAATTACAGGAGATCAAACTTTAACAATTCCTGCTTTGGCTAAAAAAGACATTACTCAACTTGTTCTTGACTTAAATTTATCAAATGACTTAACTGCTGAACAAGTATTAGAAGTTTTAAAAAAAGCCACAGGGATTACTGATTTAACTCTTGATGATTTTGAATTTAATAAAACTGATGCTTATTATGGTCAACAAGGAAGTGTTGAAATTAGTGCTAAAACTGATTCAGTGCGAATTACAGGAAATCAAACTTTAACTATTTCTGCTTTTGCTAAAAAAGACATCACTCAAATTGCTCTTGACTTAAATTTATCAAATGACTTAACTGCTGAACAAGTATTAGAAGCTTTAAAGAAAGCTACTGGTATTAATGATTTAACACTTGATGATTTTGAATTTAATAAAACTGATGCTTATTATGGTAAAGAAGGAAGTGTTGAAATTAGTGCTAAAACTGAATCAGTTAGAATTACAGGAAATAAAACTTTAACTATTTTTGCTTTGGATAAAAAAGATATTACTCAACTTGCTCTTGGATTGAATGTTTCAAATGATTTAACAAAAGAACAAGTATTAGAAGCTTTAAAAAAAGCTACTGGTATTAATGATTTAACACTTGATGATTTTGACTTTAGTAAAACTGATGCTTATTATGCTAAACAAGGAATTGTTGAAATTAGTGCTAAAACAGATTCAGTGCGAATTACAGGAAATAAAACTTTAACAATTCCTGTTTTGGATAAAAAAGATATTACTCAACTTGCTCTTGGATTGAATGTTTCAAATGATTTAACAAAAGAACAAGTATTAGAAGCTTTAAAAAAAGTCACTGGTATTAATGATTTAACTCTTGGTGATTTTGAATTTAATAAAACTGATGCTTATTATGGTAAACAAGGAATTGTTGAAATTAGTGCTAAAGCTGATTCTGTTAGAATTACAGGAAATCAAACTTTAACTATTTCTGCTTTTGCTAAAAAGGACATTACTCAAATTGCTCTTGGTTTAAATTTATCAAATGACTTAACTGCTGAACAAGTATTAGAAGCTTTAAAAAAAGTCACTGGTATTAATGATTTAACTCTTGGTGATTTTGAATTTAATAAAACTGATTCTTATTTTGGTAAACAAGGAATTGTTGAAATTAGTGCTAAAGCTGATTCTGTTAGAATTACAGGAAATCAAACTTTAACTATTTCTGCTTTTGCTAAAAAAGACATTACTCAACTTATTCTTGACTTAAATTTATCAAATGACTTAACTGCTGAACAAGTATTAGAAGCTTTAAAAAAAGCTACTGGTATTAGTGATTTAACACTTGATGATTTTGAATTTAATAAAACTAATGCTGGTTATGGTAAAGAAGGAAGTGTTGAAATTACTGCTAAAACTGAATCAGTGCGAATTACAGGAAATCAAACTTTAACTATTTCTGCTTTTGCTAAAAAGGACATTACTCAACTTGTTCTTGACTTAAATTTATCAAATGACTTAACTGCTGAACAAGTATTAGAAGCTTTAAAAAAAGCTACTGGTATTAATGATTTAACTCTTGGAGATTTTGAATTTAATAAAACTAATGCTGGTTATGGTAAACAAGGAAATGTTAAAATAAGTGCTAAAACTGAATCAGTTAGAATTACAGGAAATCAAACTTTAACTATTTCTGCTTTTGCTAAAAAGGACATTACTCAAATTGCTCTTGACTTAAATTTATCAAATGACTTAACTGCTGAACAAGTATTAGAAGCTTTAAAAAAAGCCACAGGGATTACTGATTTAACTCTTGGTGATTTTAATTTTAATAAAACTGATGCTTACTATGGTCAACAAGGAATTGTTGAAATTAGTGCTAAAGCTGATTCTGTTAGAATCACAGGAAATCAAAATTTAACCATTCCAGCTTTTGCTAAAAAAGATATTACTCAACTTGTTCTTGACTTAAATTTATCAAATGATTTAACTGATCAACAAGTATTAGAAGCTTTAAAAAAAGCCACTGGTATTAATGATTTAACTCTTGATGATTTTGAATTTAATAAAACTGATGCTTATTATGGTCAAGAAGGAAGTATTGAAATTAGTGCTAAAACTGAATCTGTTAGAATTACAGGAAATAAAACTTTAACTATTTCTGCTTTTGCTAAAAAAGATATTACTCAACTTGTTCTTGACTTAAATTTATCAAATGACTTAACTGCTGAACAAGTATTAGAAGCTTTAAAAAAAGCTACTGGTATTAATGATTTAACTCTTGATGATTTTGAATTTAATAAAACTGATGCTTATTATGGTCAAGAAGGAAGTATTGAAATTAGTGCTAAAACTGAATCTGTTAGAATTACAGGAAATAAAACTTTAACTATTTCTGCTTTGGCTAAAAAAGATATTACTCAACTTGTTCTTGACTTAAATTTATCAAATGACTTAACTGCTGAACAAGTATTAGAAGCTTTAAAGAAAGCTACTGGTATTAATGATTTAACTCTTGATGATTTTGAATTTAATAAAACTGATGCTTATTATGGTCAAGAAGGAAGTGTTGAAATTAGTGCTAAAACTGATTCAGTTAGAATTACAGGAAATAAAACTTTAACAATTCCAAAAGTACCCCCTGTTAGTCTTGATGAAATCATCATTAAAGAAGAATTTAATAATGATACAACAGATCAAGAAATTTTAAATGAACTGCAAATAGCAACTGGTATTAGTGATTTATCTCTTGATGATTTTACAATTGTTCTCTCACCATCTACATACAAAAATATTGGTGGAATAATAATTAAAGCAATTGATGGATCAATTTATTTAAAAGGAGATACAAATTTTGTAATACCAAAAATTCCTAAAATAAATTTACATACTATAAGCATTCACATTGATGATTATTTATCAATTAATGAAGATGATATAATCAAACAAATTAAATTAATTACTGGAATTGAAGATATAAGTCGAGAAGATTTAATTATAGATATAATCAAACCAGATTATGGTATTAATGATGGTTCATTAAAAATTACAGCAAAAGATAATTCTTATTATTTAATTGGTCAAAATGAAATTGTAATTAATAAGTTTTCAATTAAAATTATTAGCAAAGAAATACAAAATATTATAAATTCAAAGCAATATGAACAATGAAATAAAGAGGATTTAATTGTAGCTATTGAAAATTTATATAAAGATGTGGATATGAAATTATCTATAGATAGTATTAAAATTACTGATTCGAAAAAAAGCTCAAATTCAAATGATTCTGTTGATAAATATGAATATGTAATATCAACTAAAGAAGGTGGTTCTGATATTTTCAAGCAAGATGTTATTACATTATCAGAAGAAACAGCTCAAAACACATCATCCTCACTTTATTTAACAAATGATGGTGAACTTTTACTAACAACAGACTTTAATTTTAGTCAAAAAAATGCAAAAAATATTTATAAAATTGGTTATAACAGTAGCGGAAATACATTAATTTTTGTTAATGCAAAATATATTACAAGTATTTTACCTGAAGGCATTAAAAACTTAACAAACTTTTTCAATAATAATTCTTTTTCAACAATTGAAGGAATTGAAAATTGAGATACATCAAATGTTACAAACATGTCGTATATGTTTAATGGTGCTTCAACTTTTAATTCAAATATTTCAAATTGAGATACATCAAAAGTTACAGACATGAGTTATATGTTTAATAATGCTTCATCTTTTAATTCGAATATTTCAAATTGAGATACAAGTAGTGTTACTAATATGGGAACAATGTTTGGAAGTGCTTTAAATTTTAATCAAGATTTATCTACTAAAAAAGTAAAAGATCAAAAAGGAAATGAATATATAGCCTGAGATACAAGCAATGTTAATAATATGGTGGCAATTTTTCAAAATGCTTCAAATTTTAATGGGAATATTTCAAATTGAGATATATCAAAAATTACAAACATGTCCTATATGTTTAGTGGTGCTTCAAATTTTAATGGGAATATTTTAAATTGAGATACATCAAAAGTTACAGACATGAGTTATATGTTTAACGGCGCTTCATCTTTTAATTCGAATATTTCAAATTGAGATACAAGTAGTGTTACTAATATGGGAACAATGTTTGCAAATGCTTTAAATTTTAATCAAGATTTATCTACTAAAAAAGTAAAAGATCAAAAAGGAAATGAATATATAGCCTGAGATACAAGTAATGTTAATAATATGGTGGCAATTTTTCAAAATGCTTCAAATTTTAATGGGAATATTTCAAATTGAGATACATCAAAAGTTACAGACATGAGTTATATGTTTAACGGAGCTTCATCTTTTAATTCGAATATTTCAAATTGAGATACAAGTAGTGTTACTAATATGAGAACAATGTTTGCAAATGCTTTAAATTTTAATCAAGATTTATCTACTAAAAAAGTAAAAGATCAAAAAGGAAATGAATATATAGCCTGAGATACAAGTAATGTTAATAATATGGTGGCAATTTTTCAAAATGCTTCAAATTTTAATGGGGATATTTCAAATTGAGATACAAGCCATGTAGTTGACATGAATTTTATGTTTAGTGGTGCTTCATCTTTTAATGGGAATATTTCAAATTGAGATACATCAAAAGTTACAGACATGAGTTATATGTTTAGTGGTGCTTCATCTTTTAATTCGAATATTTCAAATTGAGATACAAGTAGTGTTACTAATATGAGAGCAATGTTTGCAAATGCTTTAAATTTTAATCAAGATTTATATACTAAAAAAGTAAAAGATCAAAATGGTAAAGAATATACAGCTTGAGATACAAGTAATGTAACTAATATGGTGGCAATTTTTCAAAATGCTTCATCTTTTAATGGGGATATTTCAAATTGAGATACATCAAAAGTTACAGACATGAGTTATATGTTTAATAATGCTTCAAATTTTAATGCGAATATTTCAAATTGAGATACCTCAAACGTTAAAACTATGGAAAAAATGTTTTGAAAAGATGAAAACAATGATACAACAAAAATGGTATTTAATCAAAATTTAACATCTTGAATTACTTCTAAGGTTTTGAACCATAATGATTTTTGAAATTATAAAACATCTGAAAAATGAGAAAATCAGCCTAAATTTAATTAGACTTATTTAAAAATAGTTACTTAATATTATTTTTTATTATAATATATTTAATTTTAAAAGAGATAAATTGCTCTGTTCTTTATTCTTTGAATTAAATCAAAGTTTGGGTGTCAAGAAAAAGTGGGTAACTCCCACTTTTTTATTTACTAATTTACATATATAGTCCTTCGATTTTGTATCCATTTAATATTGAGCTGGCTCTTATATACTCTAGATCTTATATATTTAAAATTATTTATATCTTTGTTAATTAAACTAAAATTTTTAAAAAAAGAAGATCACTAAAATAAATATATCATTTAACCACTTATCAAAAAATGACAAACCAACAATTCGTTAAAAACTTTTTAATTTTTGAAACAATTTTATTTGGTTTTGATTGCAGTTAGCTTATATAAATCTAATTATTCTTTTATTTTTTATGTCTATAGTTCTTATAGATCAATTTAAAACTATTGATTTTTTTGCTTAAGTAAGTCTTTTAAGTAATTGTTGAATAACTACGAATGTATTTCTTTTGATATAATCAAACTCTGTTCTAATTTCTTCATCTAAAATATAATTTTAAGGCTTGGATTTTTCTACTTTCAAATTAATTGAAGCATTATCATTTACAATTCATCACCCTTTATTTGGGATTGACTTGTTTTTTTTTTTTTTTTTGATAAACTTTAATTTGAATAAAAATAAAAAGAATATAAAGTTATTTTTTTCACTTAATAGATCTAAGTTTATTTTTATGGATATGCAAAAAAATATAAAATTTAAAACCAACAACAATGATGTAAAGTCATTTTATTGTTATTTACTTTTAATAAAGGAGCTATCATGAATAAAATAGATTTTTTAGAACATCATACATATTAAAGCAAGAAAAAATGATCACTCTTAATAGAGTCTATAGTTAAAGGCTATTGAAAACAAAAAAATCTTAAAATCAAAATATATTAGTTATAAAAAAAATAATTTAAGTTTACTAATATTTACTTTTAAGTAAGTAATTAGTTTTTTTATTCTTTGTAAATTTTATATAAGATTATGTAGTTTCATGAATTCATAGCTAAATTGGAATTAATTTTGAAATTTCATTTAAAAAGTTTCTTTTGAAAGGATAAATATGAAAAAATTATTATTAATATTATCAGCTTTGAATTTGGCATCGTTGCCAATTATAACTTTTGTAGCTTCTAATAATACTCCAAGAAAAGATATTTCAATTATTAAAGAACAGCTTCAATCACTTTTAGATTCAAAGACTAATGAATTTTGAACTATAAGTGAGTTAGAAATAGAAATATATAATAAAGGAATTGATAAACTTAAAGGCATAACTGTACATTTTAAAACAGATCAATCTTCTGGTGATTCACTTTTGAAAAAAGGTTTTGTTTTTGTTGGTAATTCTAGTAAAAACAATGATTTCAAATATAGTGGTGAAATCGTTTTATATCAAGAATTGAAAAAGTTAGAAAAAATGGATCTAGAAAATTATGATTCAAATATTTTTGATAACTGAAATCATGTTCAGTGAATTAAAAATCAAGAAGATGATATCAAGGTGTTAATTCTTAATGATTTAAAGACTAAAACAAATAACAAAAATTTATCCATCTCTGATTTTGAATTAACCTTATCTAAACCAAATTTTGGTTCTAATGGTATGGTGATTATAAATGCCACTGAAAACTCTATTTATTTAAAAAGTCAGAAAACTTTAACAATTCCAAAATTGTCTGCAGTTGATATTAATAATATTAATCTTAGTTTGAATTTATCAAATGATTTAACTGCTGAACAAGTATTAGAAGCTTTAAAAAAAGTCACAGGGATTACTGATTTAACTCTTGGTGATTTTGACTTTAGTAGAACTGATGCTTATTATGGTCAACAAGGAATTGTTGAAATTAGTGCTAAAACTGATTCAACGCGAATTACAGGAAATCAAACTTTAACTATTTCTGCTTTTGCTAAAAAAGATATTACTCAAATTGCTCTTGACTTAAATTTATCAAATGACTTAACTGCTGAACAAGTATTAGAAGCTTTAAAAAAAGCCACAGGGATTACTGATTTAACTCTTGGTGATTTTGACTTGGTCAAAACTAATGCTGGTTATGGTAAAGAAGGAAGTGTTAAAATTAGTGCTAAAACTGATTCAGTGCGAATTTCAGGAGATCAAACTTTAACTATTTCAGCTTTTGCTAAAAAGGACATTACTCAAATTGCTCTTGACTTAAATTTATCAAATGACTTAACTGATCAACAAGTATTAGAAGCTTTAAAAAAAGCTACTGGTATTAATGATTTAACTCTTGGTGATTTTGACTTTAGTAAAACTGATGCTTATTATGGTAAGCAAGGAATTGTTGAAATTAGTGCTAAAGTAGATTCTGTTAGAATTACAGGAAATAAAACTTTAACTATTTCTGTTTTGGATAAAAAAGACATTACTCAACTTGATCTTGGCTTAAATTTATCAAATGATTTAACTGCTGAACAAGTATTAGAAGCTTTAAAGAAAGTCACTGGGATTACTGATTTAACTCTTGATGATTTTGACTTTAGTAAAACTGATGCTTATTATGGTAAGCAAGGAATTGTTGAAATTAGTGCAAAAGCTGATTCTGTTAGAATTACAGGAAATCAAACTTTAACTATTCCAGCTTTTGCTAAAAAAGATATTACTCAACTTGTTCTTGACTTAAATTTATCAAATGACTTAACTGCTGAACAAGTATTAGAAGTTTTAAAAAAAGCCACAGGGATTACTGATTTAACTCTTGGTGATTTTGAATTTAATAAAACTGATGCTTATTATGGTAAAGAAGGAAGTGTTGAAATTAGTGCTAAAGCTGAATCAGTTAGAATTACAGGAAATAAAACTTTAACTATTTCTGCTTTTGCTAAAAAAGATATTACTCAACTTGTTCTTGACTTAAATTTATCAAATGATTTAACTGCTGAACAAGTATTAGAAGCTTTAAAAAAAGCTACTGGTATTAGTGATTTAACTCTTGATGATTTTGATCTTAATAAAACTGATGCTTATTATGGTCAAGAAGGAAGTATTGAAATTAGTGCTAAAGTAGATTCTGTTAGAATTACAGGAGATCAAACTTTAACTATTTCTGCTTTTGCTAAAAAAGACATCACTCAACTTGTTCTTGACTTAAATTTATCAAATGACTTAACTGCTGAACAAGTATTAAAAGCTTTAAAAAAAGTCACTGGTATTAATGATTTAACTCTTGGTGATTTTGACTTGGTCAAAACTAATGCTGGTTATGGTAAACAAGGAATTGTTGAAATTAGTGCTAAAACTGATTCTGTTAGAATTACAGGAGATCAAAACTTAACTATTTCTGCTTTTGCTAAAAAAGACATTACTCAAATTGCTATTGACTTAAATTTATCAAATGATTTAACAAAAGAACAAATATTAGAAGCTTTAAAAAAAGCCACAGGGATTACTGATTTAACTCTTGGTGATTTTGACTTTAGTAAAACTGATGCTTATTATGGTAAACAAGGAATTGTTGAAATTAGTGCTAAAACTGAATCAGTGCGAATTACAGGAGATCAAACTTTAACTATTCCTGCTTTGGCTAAAAAAGACATTACTCAAATTGCTCTTGACTTAAATTTATCAAATGACTTAACTGCTGAACAAGTATTAGAAGCGTTAAAGAAAGCTACTGGTATTACTGATTTATCTCTTGGTGATTTTGATTTTAATAAAACTGATGCTTATTATGGTAAAGAAGGAATTGTTGAAATTAGTGCTAAAGTTGAATCTGTTAGAATTACAGGAGATCAAACTTTAACTATTTCTGCTTTTGCTAAAAAAGATATTACTCAACTTGTTCTTGACTTAAATTTATCAAATGACTTAACTGCTGAACAAGTATTAGAAGCTTTAAAAAAAGTCACTGGTATTAATGATTTAACTCTTGGTGATTTTGATTTTAATAAAACTGATGCTTATTATGGTCAACAAGGAAGTGTTGAAATTAGTGCTAAAACTGAATCTGTTAGAATTACAGGAAATAAAACTTTAACAATTCCTGTTTTGGATAAAAAAGATATTACTCAACTTGTTCTTGACTTAAATTTATCAAATGGCTTAACTGCTGAACAAGTATTAGAAGCTTTAAAAAAAGCCACAGGGATTACTGATTTAACTTTTGATGATTTTAATTTTAATAAAACTGATGCTTATTATGGTAAAGAAGGAATTGTTGAAATTAGTGCTAAAATTGAATCTGTTAGAATTACAGGAAATAAAACTTTAACAATTCCTGTTTTGGCTAAAAAAGATATTACTCAACTTGTTCTTGACTTAAATTTATCAAATGACTTAACTGCTGAACAAGTTTTAGAAGCTTTAAAAAAAGCTACTGGTATTAGTGATTTAACTTTTGATGATTTTAATTTTAATAAAACTAATGCTTATTATGGTCAACAAGGAATTGTTGAAATTAGTGCTAAAACTGAATCAGTGCGAATTACAGGAAATCAAACTTTAACAATTCCTGTTTTGGATAAAAAAGATATTACTCAACTTGTTCTTGACTTAAATTTATCAAATGGCTTAACTGCTGAACAAGTATTAGAAGCTTTAAAAAAAGCCACAGGGATTACTGATTTAACTCTTGATGATTTTGACTTTAGTAAAACTGATGCTTATTATGGTCAACAAGGAAGTGTTAAAATTAGTGCTAAAGCTGAATCTGTTAGAATTACAGGAAATAAAACTTTAACTATTTCTGCTCTTGCTAAAAACGACATTACTCAAATAGCTCTTGACTTGAATTTATCAAATGATTTAACTGCTGAACAAGTATTAGAAGCTTTAAAAAAAGCCACAGGGATTACTGATTTAACTTTTGATGATTTTGAATTTAATAAAACTGATGCTTATTATGGTAAACAAGGAATTGTTGAAATTAGTGCTAAAGCTGATTCTGTTAGAATTACAGGAAATCAAAATTTAACCATTCCAGCTTTGGCTAAAAAAGATATTACTCAACTTGTTCTTGACTTAAATTTATCAAATGATTTAACTGCTGAACAAGTATTAGAAGCTTTAAAGAAAGCTACTGGTATTAATGATTTAACTCTTGGTGATTTTGAATTTAATAAAACTGATGCTTATTATGGTAAACAAGGAAGTGTTGAAATTACTGCAAAAGCTGAATCAGTGCGAATTACAGGAAATCAAACTTTAACCATTCCAGCTTTTGCTAAAAAAGATATTACTCAACTTGTTCTTGACTTAAATTTATCAAATGACTTAACAAAAGAACAAATATTAGAAGCTTTAAAGAAAGCTACTGGTATTAATGATTTAACTCTTGGGGATTTTGAATTTAATAAAACTGATGCTTATTATGGTAAACAAGGAAGTGTTGAAATTACTGCAAAAGCTGAATCAGTGCGAATTACAGGAAATCAAACTTTAACTATTTCTGCTTTTGCTAAAAAAGATATTACTCAACTTGTTCTTGACTTAAATTTATCAAATGATTTAACTGCTGAACAAGTATTAGAAGCTTTAAAGAAAGCTACTGGTATTAGTGATTTAGCACTTGATGATTTTGACTTTAGTAAAACTGATGCTTATTATGGTAAACAAGGAATTGTTGAAATTAGTGCTAAAACTGAATCAGTGCGAATTACAGGAGATCAAACTTTAACTATTTCTGCTTTTGCTAAAAAAGATATTACTCAACTTGTTCTTGACTTAAATTTATCAAATGACTTAACTGCTGAACAAGTATTAGAAGCTTTAAAAAAAGTCACTGGTATTAGTGATTTAACACTTGATGATTTTAATTTTAATAAAACTGATGCTTATTATGGTAAACAAGGAATTGTTGAAATTAGTGCTAAAGTTGATTCAGTGCGAATTTCAGGAGATCAAACTTTAACAATTCCTGCTTTGGCTAAAAAAGATATTACTCAACTTGTTCTTGACTTAAATCTGTCAAATGATTTAGCAAAACAAGATGTATTAGAAGCTTTAAAAAAAGCCACAGGGATTACTGATTTAACTCTTGGTGATTTTGAATTTAATAAAACTGATGCTTATTATGGTAAACAAGGAAGTGTTGAAATTAGTGCTAAAACTGAATCTGTTAGAATTTCAGGAAATAAAACTTTAAGAATTCCTGCTTTGGCTAAAAAAGATATTACTCAACTTGTTCTTGACTTAAATTTATCAAATGATTTAACTGCTGAACAAGTATTAGAAGCTTTAAAGAAAGCTACTGGTATTAGTGATTTAGCACTTGATGATTTTGACTTTAGTAAAACTGATGCTTATTATGGTAAACAAGGAATTGTTGAAATTAGTGCTAAAACTGATTCTGTTAGAATTACAGGAAATCAAAATTTAACCATTCCAGCTTTGGCTAAAAAAGACATTACTCAAATTGCTCTTGACTTAAATTTATCAAATGACTTAACTGCTGAACAAGTATTAGAAGCTTTAAAAAAAGCTACTGGTATTAGTGATTTAACTCTTGGGGATTTTGAATTTAATAAAACTGATGCTTATTATGGTCAACAAGGAATTGTTGAAATTAGTGCTAAAACTGATTCTGTTAGAATTACAGGAAATCAAAATTTAACCATTCCAGCTTTTGCTAAAAAAGATATTACTCAACTTGTTCTTGACTTAAATTTATCAAATGATTTAACTGCTGAACAAGTATTAGAAGCTTTAAAGAAAGCTACTGGTATTAATGATTTAACTCTTGATGATTTTGACTTTAGTAAAACTAATGCTGGTTATGGTAAACAAGGAATTGTTGAAATTAGTGCTAAAGTTGATTCAGTGCGAATTTCAGGAGATCAAACTTTAACTATTTCTGCTTTTGCTAAAAACGACATTACTCAAATAGCTCTTGACTTAAATTTATCAAATGACTTAACTGCTGAACAAGTTTTAGAAGCTTTAAAAAAAGCTACTGGTATTAGTGATTTAACTCTTGATGATTTTGATTTTAATAAAACTGATGCTTATTATGGTAAAGAAGGAATTGTTGAAATTAGTGCTAAAACTGAATCAGTTAGAATTTCAGGAAATAAAACTTTAACTATTTCTGCTTTTTCTAAAAAAGATATTACACTACTTGTTCTTGACTTAAATTTATCAAATGACTTAACAAAAGAAGATGTATTAGAAGCTTTAAAAAAAGCTACTGGTATTAGTGATTTAACACTTGATGATTTTGATCTTAATAAAACTGATGCTTATTATGGTCAAGAAGGAAGTATTGAAATTAGTGCTAAAGTAGATTCTGTTAGAATTACAGGAAATAAATCTTTGACAATTCCTGTTTTGGCTAAAAAAGATATTACTCAACTTGCTCTTGACTTAAATTTATCAAATGACTTAACTGCTGAACAAGTTTTAGAAGCTTTAAAAAAAGCTACTGGTATTAGTGATTTAACTCTTGGTGATTTTGACTTTAGTAAAACTGATGCTTATTATGGCAAACAAGGAATTGTTGAAATTAGTGCTAAAACTGATTCTGTTAGAATTACAGGAAATAAAACTTTAACAATTCCAAAAGTACCCCCTGTTAGTCTTGATGAAATCATCATTAAAGAAGAATTTAATAATGATACAACAGATCAAGAAATTTTAAATGAACTGCAAATAGCAACTGGTATTAGTGATTTATCTCTTGATGATTTTACAATTGTTCTCTCACCATCTACATACAAAAATATTGGTGGAATAATAATTAAAGCAATTGATGAATCAATTTATTTAAAAGGAGATACAAATTTTGTAATACCAAAAATTCCTAAAATAAATTTAGATACTATAAGCATTCACATTGATGATTATTCATCAATTAATGAAGATGATATAATCAAACAAATTAAATTAATTACTGGAATTGAAGATATAAGTCGAGAAGATTTAATTATAGATATAATCAAACCAGATTATGGTATTAATGATGGTTCATTAAAAATTACAGCAAAAGATAATTCTTATTATTTAATTGGTCAAAATGAAATTGTAATTAATAAGTTTTCAATTAAAATTATTAGCAAAGAAATACAAAATATTATAAATTCAAAGCAATATGAACAATGAAATAAAGAGGATTTAATTGTAGCTATTGAAAATTTATATAAAGATGTGGATATGAAATTATCTATAGATAGTATAAAAATTACTGATTCGAAAAAAAGTTCTAATTCAAATGATTCTGTTGATAGATATGAATATGTAATATCAACTAAAGAAGGTGGTTCTGATATTTTCAAGCAAGATGTTATTACATTATCAGAAGAAACAGCTCAAAACACATCATCCTCACTTTATTTAACAAATGATGATGAACTTTTAGTAACAAAAGATTTTGATTTTAGTCAAAAAAATGCAAAAAATATTTATAAAATTGGTTATAACAGTAGCGGAAATACATTAAATTATGTTAATGTAAAATATATTACAAGTGTTTTACCAGAAGGTATTAAAAACTTAGCAAACTTTTTCAACAATAATTCATTTTCAACAATTGAAGGAATTGAAAATTGAGATATTTCAAAAGTAACAAATATGAGCCGCATGTTTGAAAATGCATCTAATTTTAATGGTGATATTTCAAATTGAGATACATCAAAAGTTACAGATATGTCCTATATGTTTAACAATGCTTCATCTTTTAATTACGACATTTCAAATTGAGATACATCAAATGTTATAAAAATGACTTATATGTTTTCTAGGGCAAAAACCTTTAATCAAAATATATCCGATTGAAATATTTCTAAAGTTGATAAGATATATTGCATGTTTATGAATGCAGAAAGTTTTAATCAAGATTTATTAACTAAAATAGTAGAAAAAGATGGAAAAACATATTTAGCTTGAGATACATCAAATGTAACTGATATGGGTTCAATGTTTGAAGGTGCTTCTTGTTTTAATGGAGATATTTCCAATTGAGATACCTCAAATGTGATTACTTTTGGTGCAATGTTTAAAAATGCCATTTTATTTAATCAAGATATAGGTACGAAAATGGTTCATATTGGAGATAGAGAATATTTAGCATGAATTACAAAAAAAGTTTATAAAATGGATAATACTTTTGAAAATGCAGAAAGTTTTAATCAAGATATTTCAAATTGAGATACCTCAAATGTTATAAAAATGACTTATATGTTTTCTGGGGCAAAAACCTTTAATCAAAATATATCCGATTGAAATATTTCTAAAGTTGATAAGATATATTGCATGTTTATGAATGCAGAAAGTTTTAATCAAGATTTATTAACTAAAATAGTAGAAAAAGATGGAAAAACATATTTAGCTTGAGATACATCAAATGTAACTGATATGGGTTCAATGTTTGAAGGTGCTTCTTGTTTTAATGGAGATATTTCCAATTGAGATACCTCAAATGTGATTACTTTTGGTGCAATGTTTAAAAATGCCATTTTATTTAATCAAGATATAGGTACGAAAATGGTTCATATTGGAGATAGAGAATATTTAGCATGAATTACAAAAAAAGTTTATAAAATGGATAATACTTTTGAAAATGCATTAAGCTTTAATCAAGATATTTCAAATTGAGATACCTCAAACGTTATAACTATGGAAAAAATGTTTTGAAAAGATGAAAACAATGACACAACAAAAATGGTATTTAATCAAAATTTAACAACTTGAATTACTTCTAAAGTTTCCAAACATAATGATTTTTGAAATTATAAAACATCTGAAAAATGAGAAAATCAGCCTAAATTTAATTAGACTTATTTAAAAATAGTTACTTAATATTATTTGTATTTTTTATTATAATATATTTAATTTTGAAAGAGATAAATTGCTTTGTTCTTTATTCTTTGGAATTAAATCAAAGTTTTGGGTAACTAGAAAAAGTGGGTAACTCCCACTTTTTTATTTACTAATTTACATATATAGTTCTTCTAATTTTATATCCAATTTTGTATCCAATTTTGTATCCATTTAATATCCAATTTTGAGTAGGCTTTTATATACTCTAGATCTTATAAATTAAAAATTATTTATATCTTTGTTAATTAAACAAAAATTTTAAAAAAAGTAGATCAGTAAAATAAATGCAACATTTTAAACATTTATCAAAATCGTGTCTAAAAAATTAGGAAATAATTAATTATCATAACTATCTTAAACATCATAAAAGCAACAACCATTAAAAGATTTAAAATTTTAATGCAATTATTATAGAGTCCTGAGAAACATTTTTGTGAAAAAAGAAATAGTGAAACAAATTTTGTTTTTAAATACATTAAAAATAAAAGATGAATAAGTAAAGATTTACTTAATAATTTTTTTATAAAAAATCCTATTAATAATTTTCTTACAAATAACAAAAAATAAAATAGCAAAACAAACTGAAAAGAAAATATCAGTTGGTCAATGAAACATTTGAATTTGCAAAGTGAATACTGGAATTATTCATAATATACAACTGATAGCAAAAACACTTTTTTGTTCGTTTGTAAATTTATTAGTAGTTTGATAACTTTTTGTAAAATAAAAAAAGTAAGCCATAGCTACTAAATTTGAATAACTAATCATATGACCAGAAGGAAAGTCCATATCTCTATAATGATCTCCATAATCGATTCAAGGAATCTCAGGGTAAGTAAGTCAGTTAATCCAATTTTTTAAAGTATTATTAGTCTGTCATCATTCATAATAGTTAGCTTCACTAAATATATCAATCCCTTTTGGATCATAAAAGTTTCACCCATATAGTTTAAACAATTCTTCAATTGAATTATTAGGATCTAAACCAGCTATTTTAGCACTATTATTTGTTCAAGCAACATTTAAATAAAAAGGTCGTCCAGAAGCGTGTTTCAACACCACTATAACTAAGTAAGAAAAAATAATCGAACTTACAACTGTAATTGCTGGTTTAACAAAATTATTATCTTCTAAATAATTTGTTTCAATCATATAGTTTAAGTGCTTGAAATAAAAATATAAATTGAAAACAATAATTGCAAAAACAATAATTAAATTAATAATCCCTTTTTCAAATAAAGTAACAAGTAAATGAATATCTATACCATCTAAGGTAACATCTGATTTTGAATTATAAATTTTTAGTCCATTAATCAAATCATTTAATGAAGTAAATAGTAAAGGAAATGTACCAATTATGATAAATAATCAAAATACAAGTTTTAAAAAACTTTTTTTATTTAAAGATAGCATTTTAAATATGTTTTTGTTTTTATATTTAATAATAATTCAATTTAATATGCATATTGAACATAAAGGAATTACAAAACCAATCAATACCATATTGCCAAGTTCATAACTTAGAACTGAAACTAGTTTAATGGCATCTATTTTAAATAAGTCAACAAAAAAATCCATTATTTCTCTATCAAAAAAAGAAGAAGTAATAAACATTAAAAGTGAAATTAAAAAAATAAGAATTATACCCTGTTTCATTTTTGTGTTTTTGTTTTTAATATCAAAGTAGTTATTCATTTTCTAATTTTATCAAAAAATTTTTTATTTTATTTAATAAGTTTTTTTAATCTGTTTTTATTTGTTAATTTTTGACATCCAGCAAAAATCAAACAAGCACAACAAATTGAAAATAAAATATCAGTTGGTCAATGAAACATTTGAATCATTAATGTAAAAATAGATAATGCTAATAAAACTAGACATAAAGAAAAAAGACTTTTTTGTACATTTGAAAATTTTTCAGTTTGTTTATATGACTTAGTAAAATAAAAGAAGTAACAAGTAGCTAATAAGTTTGAATAACTCATAATATGACCAGATGGAAAGTCCATGTCCATATAGTTATCTTCTAAATCTATTCAAAAATCTTTTTCAGGATAAGTAAACCAATTTTTTCAATTTTCAAGTGTATTGTTAGGCTCTCATCATTCATGATATTTAGCAGGGCTAAATCTTCCTAAACCTTTAGGGTCAAAAAAATCTCAACCATATATTTTAAACATTTCTTCAACAGAATTATTAGGGTTTAATCCCATATTAATAGCATTTTGTCTTGTTCAAACGCTATTTGAATATAATGGTCTACCTGAAATGTGTTTTATAACAAAAACTGCAGCAAAACAAAAACACATATAATAAATCATTGTAATTGTGGGTTTTATTAAATCATTTTCAGAGATATAATTAGTCATTATCATATCTTTTAAATATATAAAGAAAAATAAAACATTAAATAATAAGATCATTAAAACCATTAAAAGTTTAATAACACCAACTTGAAAATAAGTTAATAAATGAGCTAAATCAATTTTATCAATTCATATCATACCTTGATTATTAATTCCATATCAAATATCTTGAATTGAATTATGAGTTGTATTTGATAATCCTATTATTAAAAAAACTCAAAATAAAAAAATCAAAAAAGCATTTTTATGCATATATAGTCATCTAAACACTCTTTTATTTTTGTTTACAATTATTATTCTATCTGAAAGACATATTAAACAAATTGGTACTATAAAACCAATTAGTAGCATGCTTCCAAGTTCATAACTTCAGGTAGAAATTCAGTGAATGATATCTACTTTGTAAAAACCTACAAAAAAGTCCATAATTTTTTTATCATAAAATGAAGAAGCAATAAAAAACAAAAGTGCAATAATAAAAACTGAGATTAAAAAAAGTCTCATCTTTTTATTGCTTTTATTTTTTAATTTAAAATTACTATTCATTTTTTTATTTTATCAAAATAAGTTTTAAAAACATTAACTATAATATAATTTATTAAAAGAAGGTGCTATGTATTTTGTTGATGGTAATTTAAAAGATAAAATATTATTAATTAAAAATTATAATAATGATGATATTCAAAAAATAGATTCATTGTTATTTGATTTTTATAAATTAACTGTAAAAATGAATGAAATGTTTGAAAATTCTATAAAATTAGATAATTTAAAAAATTCGAAATTAAAAATGAAACAATCTGAATTTATAAAAAAGTTTAGTGATTATTTATTTAATCAACAAGAATTGTTTTTGAATAATGTCTTAAATAATCAAATCGAGCAAAATTCTTTAAGCGAAAAAATCCAAATAGCTTATTATCAAGCAAAAGAAAAAATGTTATCATTTTACAAAGAATATAAAATATTTTTAATAACTAATTTTGAGCAAAAACTTGAACAAACAGTTAAAGTTGTGTTTAATGATTTTCATGCTTTTGAAAACTATAATAAAACTAACACATTAAATTTAGATAATAATATTTTATATGCTTTTGAAGTTTTAATGATTAGTCCCACAAAAGATTTTAAAGTTATTAAAAAGGCTTATATAAATCTTTGTAAGCAATTTCACCCAGATAAAAATAAAAGTTATTATTCTGAACAAATAACTAAAAACTTAAATAAAGCATATAACAATATAAAAACATTTTTAAAAGGTTTATAATTATTTAAATAAATTAGGAGTTAAATGAAAACACAAATAAAACAATTAAAGCTAACCGTATTAATTATGCTAATTATAGAAGCTTTAATCAATTTAGTAATAATTACATGATCAAGCTTGACCACTACTAGTAATAAAGTGGGCCAAGATATAATCTTATTTGATTTTATGTTATGGTATATAATCTTTTTATTACACTTAATTTATTTTTTTGAAAAGAAAAGCTATGATTAAACATTTCAAATTTTCAATTGAAAACAAACAAATATTTTCTTCATACATCTTTAAAAGAATTAAAGATGGTAAAAAAAACTTTTTTAATTTATTGATCAATCAAAAAGAATTAACTAAGGTTTTAAAATCAGTTAAAAGACTTCAAAAAGAGGATCAAAATGTTTAGGTTTTTTGTAAATAAAAAAATAAAGGATAATTTCTTAATTGAAAGAAAAGATACTCATCATATTAAAAATGTAATTAAACTACAAGTTGGTGAAAAAATTGAATGTGTTTTTGAAAATAATGTCTATTTATCTGAAATATCAGACTTATCACAAAGAGACATTGTTTTGGCAAAAGAATTGCAATTAATTAAAACTAATAGTGTTAAAGTTCAAAAAACATTAATTGCTGGTGTATTAAGAGAACAAAAATGAGATTGATTATTACAAAAAGCAACAGAATTGGGTGTTGATCAAATTGTACCTGTAGTTTTTAGTCGTAATGTTGTGAAAATTGATATCAATAAAAAAGCTAATAAAGTTAAAAGATGACAAACAATTTGTGATACTGCAGCTAAACAATCCAAAAGAAACAAGATACCATTAGTTTGTGATATTGTTGAAGATCTTTATGAATTGAAACAATATTTAAACGATATTAATTTAGTAGCTTGAGAAGAAGAGTTAGACATACCTTTAAACAATTATTTAGAAAAAGATTTTAACTCAATTAGTTTTATTATTGGTTGTGAAGGTGGAATTGACATTAAAGAAATTAAAAAACTAAATGCTATAGGTTTTAATAATGTCAGTCTTGGTAATAATATATTAAGAGCAGAAACAGCACCCTTATATATATTGAGTTCACTTATTTATTTAAATAAGTAATGTTAAGTTAACACTAATAAAAACTAAATGATAACATTATATTTAGCAATAGGAGAGACAAAACATGAAAACTAATAATAAAGTATCTAGATATACAGCTTTTTTTAAGCTTATAGGTAGATATTATATAACATATTGATGAATTGCAATATCATTAATTTTGATAATTTTATCGTTTTGTTTAACTAGAATATCAATACCTTTATTAACACAACAAATAACATTTGCAATTAAACATGAAAACAATATTCCTGTTAATGGGTATTGAGGTTTATCATTAACTACAAACATTATTTTATCAATTAGTATGATTGCACTTGATGCAATTGGTACTTACTTATTTAATTATCTTTCTTGAATATTTGGAAGAAAAATTGAAGTTGATTTAAGAAATAAAATCCTTGAAAAATTAGTAAGACAAGATATTTCTTATTATTCTGATAAAAAAATTGGAGAGATATTAACAAGTGTTATTACTGATACTCAAAATGTGGGTGAAGGTGCTGTTAATATTCCAACAAGTATTGGAATTTCTTTATCTCAATTTATAGTGGCCTTTATAATGACATTTGTATTGGCTCCAGTTATTGCTTTTTTTGGTGGTATAATTTATTTTTCTTTATTAACTCTTTATTTTGTATTTTATGCTAGAACTGTTAAAAAATATGCAGTTGTAAGAGAAGTTTATGAAGAAGTTAATGGTAATGTAACTGATAGAATTGGTACTGTAAGATTAATAAAAGCTTCGGGAACTGAAGATTACGAAAAAGCTTATTTTGAAGAACAACAAAAAATAAACTATAAAGCACACAAACCAGCTATTTTTAATTTAACACTTTTAATTACAACTGTTTATGCTGGATCAATGATTTTGCAATTTGCAGTTCCTATAATTGCTGGGATTTATTATTCTGTTCTTGGTAATGATACGGCTGCTACTGATTTTTTTAGTAATGTGTTTCCTGCTTATATAATTAATCAAGCAAACTTAATAGCTACTTTTTCTGGTTTAATGGGAATTACGTTTGGATTAGCAATGTCGGGTGTTGCTAGTATACATATAAATGAACTATTAGGTTCTCAATCAATAATGGATCCGCATTATTATGATGGAGTTATTGTTAAAGAAATTAAAGGTGATATTGTTTTTAAAGATATTGAATTTAGATATCCAGAAAAACCAGCAAAATTGATTTTGCCAAAATTTAATTTCACTTTTGAAGAAGGTAAATCATATGCTTTTGTTGGAGAAACTGGTTCTGGTAAGTCTACAATTGCTAGATTATTGTTAAGATTTTATGACCCAAGTAATGGAGAAATTATTATTAACCAAAAGAATAATTTAAAAGATTTAAATTTATCAAGTTATTTAAGTCATGTTGGATATGTAGAACAAGAACCACAAATATTATTTGGGGATGTATTTGAAAATGTTAAGTATGGTAAATTTGATGCAACTGACGAACAAGTAATTGAAGCTTGTAAAAAAGCTGAAATACATAAATTAATAACATCATGACCAGAAGGATATAATACAGTTCTTGGAGAACGTGGGTTTATGCTATCTGGTGGGCAAAAACAAAGATTGGTTATTGCTAGAATGTTTTTAAAAGATCCTGAAATTTTAATATTAGATGAAGCAACTTCAGCATTAGATAATATTGTTGAAAAAGAAATTCAAGTAAAACTAAACGAATTAATGAAGGGTAGAACAAGTTTCACTATTGCACACAGACTTTCAACAATTAAAGATGTAGATCATATTATTGTTCTTGGTGGCAATGGTGCTGGAATTGTTCAACAAGGAAATTTTAAACAGCTTGTTAAAGTGCCTGGTCACTTTAAAAATCTGTATGAAGCAGGATTATTAGAAGCACAAGAAAATATGTAAGGAGGTTATGATGAAAAGACATAAAGAAATAAGTAAAAATAGAGCTTTTATTCATTTATTTGTTAAATACTATAAACAAGATTTTAAAAAAAATTGATGAGTTATTCCTAACTTTATTTTTTGAGCATTCTTATTGTTTATGGCCCCGTTAATAACTAACCAAATAAATTTATCATTTCAAGCAGAAAAAATAAAAGTTGGATTTTGGTTGATTGATGATTGAGGTTTATCAATCTTGCAATTAATTTGATTATCAATGACTTTATTATTTTTAAATGTATTTAATTCATTTTTATTTAATTGATGGTCAAACACATTTGCTAAACAAATTGAAACTCATTTAAGAAATGAAATATTAGAAAAATTAATAAGACAAGATATATCCTATTATTCTGATAAAAAAATAGGTGAATTATTAACAAATGTTATTTCAGATTCACAAATTGTAGGTAATCAAGCCATTAATATACCAATGACTATAGCCAGTTCAATTTTTCAATTAGCAATTGGTTTATTATTAACTTTTATTTTAGAATGAAAAATTGCTCTTGTTGGTTTTATTTTATTTGCATTAATTTTTACAATGTTTTTAATTTGTTATTTTGCATTAGTATCTAAATGAGAAAAAGTTAGATTAACTATGGAAAAAACTAATGGTGATGTTATTGATCGTGTGATATCTGTTAGATTAATTAAATCATCTGGAACAGAAGCATATGAAACACAAAATTTTAAAGATAAACATGTTGATTACTATAATTTAGGAAAACCTATTGGTAAATGAATTAGTGCATTTGCTGTTGTTGTTTTTGCTGGGGACTTTTTATTGTTATTTACAGCTCCTGTATTTGCTGCTGTATTTTATGGTGGTGGAGCTGATAGTAGTAGAATTCAACAATTCTTTAGTATTTTCCCAGCATTTGTAATGGCACAAGGAATGTTAACCGTACCGATTATATCTTTGTTCTTAATATCTGGGGGATTAGCTATGGCTGGGGTTTCTTCTTCAAGAATTCTTAGAACTTTAAACGCACCTTCAAGACTTGATTTTCATTATAATCAAGGCATAGAGTTAAAAGATTTAAAAGGTGATATTATTTTTGAAAATATTAACTTTAGATATCCAGAAAAACCAGAAAATTTAATTCTGCCTAATTTTAACTTTACTTTACAATATGGAAAATCATATGCGTTTGTTGGTGAAACTGGGTCTGGTAAATCTACGATTGCTAAATTATTATTAAGATTTTATGATCCAAGTGAAGGTAGAGTTTTAATTAATAAAAATAATGATTTAAAAGAAGTTAATCTTTCAACATATTTAAATCATGTTGGATATGTAGAACAAGAACCTCAAATTCTTTTTGGGAATGTTTTAGAAAATATTAAATATGGTAGTTTTGCAAAAACTGATGATGAAGCAATTGAAGCTTGTAAAAAAGCAGAATTACATGCGTTAGTTATGTCATGACCAGAAGGTTATCAAACTATTCTTGGTGAACGTGGATTTATGTTATCGGGTGGTCAAAAACAAAGATTAGTTATTGCTAGAATGTTTTTAAAAAATCCTGAGTTATTAATTTTAGATGAAGCTACTTCAGCACTAGACAATATTGTTGAAAAAGAAATTCAAGCAAAATTAAATGAACTGATGAAGGGTAGAACAAGTGTGACTATTGCACATAAATTATCAACTATTAAAAACGTCGATCAAATTGTTGTTTTAGGTGGTAATGGTGCTGGAATTATTCAACAAGGAACTTTTAAAGAATTAACAACAACACCTGGTCATTTTAAAAATCTATATGATGCAGGTAAAATGGTCAAAGAAATTGAATTATAGAAATTTAGTGAGGAAGAAAGAATACTTGTTCGCTTTGTAAACAACCCTTAAAACCATATCAATTAATTTCAACTAAAGGCAGATCTACAACTGTAGTTTATAATCCAAATAGCAATATGGTAATGGGCTTACCCGCATATTTTGTAGCTAATCATTTAGGTTGTGAAAAGTTATGAAAAAAACATCTTGGTTGGAGTTTGTTAATAACAATGTTATTTGTAATACCATTCTTTGTTTTTCTAATTCTTTTTGCAATTTATTTTTCTTCACATGAAAGCGTTTTCAAATTTTTGGATATTTTGTTTTTTACGCTTGGCATTGTATTTGGAATTTTTAGTCTTACTTCTTTTGTGGTTGGTATTGTAATTTCAACAATTAAGTTGAGAAAATATAACTATGCTGATGACTATATTGATGAAGAAGTTAAAATGATTTATGAACATCAGTTAAAACAGGTAATTAAAGAAATTAAGAATTCTGAAAGTAAAAAGTAATAATCATTGAAATTAATTTAATATGAAAAAATGTAATGATTGAAAAGTTGGATAAAGCCTTATTAAATAATTAAACAACCAGATAATTGTTAGTTATAAACAAGCAAAAATAAAAAACAGTTGAATGCATTAATTAGCGCTAGCGAAAGCTGGCGTTTTTCATTTCAATATCTTTGTATTCTATTATAATTGTATCCATTTATATATTCTGTTAAATGATGATAAATTTCTTTTATTCTCATTTTTTTATTTATTCTATTTAATATTTCCCTTTTAAAAAACGAAAAAAATATTCTTTTTTAGGTTATTTAAATTATCAACAAATTTTTTACATCATTTTATTCAGCTTAAAAAAAGTTTTTGATAAAGCGTTTGAATAAGAGAATCATATTTTCTATAGAATCTATAATTATTTAAAAATTTATTTTTATAAAACCGATATATCATAAACCAAATTGAAGATAAAGAATTAATGAATGCTTATAAAGTTTATAAAGTATATTGGGTCAAAAAAGACCCAGATTGGTTAGACCTAATATTTAATTCATAATAAAAAAATAAAAAGAAAGGGGATGGTACGAAAAGCCATAAGGTATTAAATTGGAAATAATTCTTTAGTAATTGTGGTTAATGTATTTAACGATTTGATTTTAAACGGGTGTTAAACCTATTATTTTGCAAAGTTACAAGCTATTCAAGTTTCTGTAAGCGCTTAGCAAATTGGAAAAACAACTTTAAAATTGATGAAGCAAATATTCGATGCTTTTTTATTGAATTGCGATTCAAATAAGTAGCTTTGTTTATTGTTATTATTAAATCCTAATCATGTCTTTTTTAAAATGCAAATATTTAGTAAATTAAAAGTTTTAGGATTAATTTTGTGTCTTAAAAAGTTTTGTTAAAGTCACACACTTACAAAATGATACTAAATTTTTTAACTACTAAAAAAACAATAAAATCACTTTCGATTTATTGAAAACAATTAAAAATTACTTTTTTTATTATAATTATAATCATAAGGAGTAATTATGAAAAAAGTTAATATTGGACTTGATATAGGTATTGCATCAGTTGGATGAGCAATTGTAAATGCTGATAAATTTGAAATCATTGATGCAGGTTCAAGAATATTTAATGAGGCTAACAATACAAATTACCAAACTGCTGCTTCAACACGTGAAAATCGTTCTAAACGCCGTCAATACCGCCGTAATAAGTTAAGAAGAGAAGATTTAATTAGATTATTTATCAAATATGAGATTATCAATTCACCTGATGATTTGTATAGTATTTTTTTGGAAAGTGAAAATTTGTTATTCTTAAGAAAAAAAGGACTCACAGAAGAATTAACAAAAGAAGAAATCATTGTTGTTCTCTTTAATTACATGAAAAGACGTGGAACTTTTAATTTTGTTGATGATTTAATTGATGAATCTATCAAAAGTAATAAAGATGATAATATTAGTGTTTTTAACGAAAATGAAGAAATCTTACCAATTGATATACAATTAAAATCGTTTAATGAAACAGGAAAATTTCGCGGTTCAGGTAACAGATTGATCACTCACAAAATGTATTCAAAGGAAATTGAATTACTACTTAACAAACAAATACATTTTAAATTGATTTCTAAAAATTTTGCAAATGATTATTTAGAGTTATTTAATCGAAAAAGAGAATTTTATACAGGGCCAGGACCTGGTTCAAAGTGAGGATGAAATCAAAGTGAAGAAGAATTCTACAAACGTCTATTGGGTAGAGATTTATACAATTATGAGGAATTAAGAGCTCCAAAATTTGGGATATATGCCAATTTATACAATCTACTTAACGATCTCAATAATCTTGAAATTTCTGATAGTTCTAGACAATCATCAAAAATAAGTTTTAGTGAAAAAGAACAGATAATTAATTTCGTTTTTGATTTTAGCAAAGGCAAACAAAATAATATTACTATTAATTCATTAGCTAAAATTCTCAAGGTTAATGTTAATCAAATATCAAAGTATAGAATTAATAGTTCTCAAAAGCCTGAGTTTACTAAATTTGAAGCTTTGGGAAAAATTATTAAAATTTTAGTGGAAAAAAATTTTGATTACTCGTGAATTAATTTCGACAATATTGATTCAATTGATAAAGTGGTTGAAATTTTATCAACACGTCAGTCTTATGAAACGCGTTCAAAAGAAATTTCACAAGTTTTGGTTGAAAATAAAATAACTCAAAGCAAAGAAATTAGTGAAACGTTAGCATTTATAAAACTAAGTGGCACTCATTCTTTAAGCAATAAAACAATTAAAATTTTAATTAATGAAATGATGGATAGCAACAAAAATGCTCAAGCTCTATTCTCATCGCTTAATATGAAAAAAAAGACCAAATTTAAATTCAATAATAATTCAAAAACGATCCCGGTCTATGTTTCTGAGATTAATGAAATGTTTATTTCACCAGTTGTCAAAAGAAGCTTTATTCAAGCCCTTAAAATTTTAAAAGAAATTCAAAGAAAATACCCTGATTATCTGATTGATGAAATTGTTATAGAACTTGCACGAGAAAAAAACGAAAAAGATTTTAAAGAATTTATTAATAAAAAACAAAAAAATAATGAACAGAATAATAAAGATATTAAAGATATTATCATGCAACATGGTGCTAATATTCCATTTAATAAAAAAAATATCCAAAAAGTAAAGTTGTGGATTGAACAAAATCATAAGTGCATTTATTGTTTTGAAGAATTAGATTTAAAAAAAGTTATAAATTCAAACTATGTTGATATTGACCATATTATTCCTGAAAGTATTTCGTTTACATCTTCAATGGATAACCTTGTTTTAGCGCATAGTATTGAAAATAGTGTTAAAAATAATTTAACACCGTTTAAGTATTTTTCTTCTAAAAAATCATCAATGTCTTGGAATGATTTTAAAAATTCTATACTAAATGATTTCTATGATGAAAATAAAACCAAAATTAATAAAAAATATTTTAATAGAAAAATTGATAATCTTTTGAACGAAAACGACTTTTCTAAACAAGATACTAAAGACGATTTTATTAATCGTAATTTAAATGATACAAGGTATGCCACTGTTTTATTTAAAGAATATCTTGAACAATATAAAAACACATATCAAAAAAAATTTAAAATTAAAACAATAAATGGTTCAGTAACACATAATTTCAGAACAAATTATTTCTACCTAGATGCAAAAAATCGCGATGACTTTAAACATCATGCAATTGATGCAATTGTGTTATCATATTCATCATTAATTATGAATGAGTCTAATAATAAAGAACAATGAGCTTATCAAAAAGTTTTGATAAATAATTTTGATTATCGTTTTTCAAAAATGAAGACCAATAATTATAATAAAAAACAAACAGATGAAACTTTATATTCATTTCGTAAGTCAGAAGATGGAGAATTCCGTAAAATTCTAACACTTGATTTATTTAATAGTGGTAAAGAGAAACTCAATGAAATTTTTAATGTTAAACCTGAAAATGTTTTAATGTACAAACAAGATAGACAATCATTTGAATATTTAAAAAAAATATTTAATGATTTTATTGATATGAAATATGTTAAGGAATATACAGATAAAGATAAAAAAATTCAAGTAAAAGAGTTAATCGTAAAAAATCCTTTTATATATGTTACTGAAGAACTCGGTTATAAAATTGTTAAACAAAATACTAGTTCAGAAATCCCTATTAAATCTATTAAATACATTGGTAATAAATCAAATAAACTGTTGAATATTTCTCATAAATATTCAAACATTTCTTCTGATAAAATCGTTGGTTTTGAGAGTTTAAAACCTCTTAGAATTGATTTTTATAGAGATAAGAAAACTAAAAATTTTCGAATGTGCTTAGTAAATGTAAATGATGTTAAAAACATTGTCAGTGATAAAGAAATTAAAATTGACCCTTTAAAATATCAAAGCCATTTAAAATCATTAAAAATAGATGATAATTTTGATTTTTACTTATCTGTTCAACCTTCAGACACAATAGCAATTAAAGTGAATAATGAATGAACACTTTGATATGCTGTTGGTGGACAAGAGCCAGGAACTTTCGAAGTAAAAAGATTTCATCGAAACATCTTGAAAAGTAATGAGGAAAAAGTTGGGAACAATCGAGATTTAATGTCAACATCAAGATTTCAAGATATTAAATTATTAAATATTGACATTCTTGGTATTAAATCTTCTAAATATGTGTTAAAATAATTTTGTAAACATTTAGCGGTGTTTACTAGCACACAAAAATTTTACAGGTCTAGGACAAAAAAGTTTTAAACTGTAGCCAAAGGGCTTTGCCCTTTTTTTATTTTTGAAAGCAACTATGAGCTGAAAAACATTAATTATAAGAGATTCAGATAAACTATCATTATTTTTAGATAATATTGTAATTTCTCAAAAAGGTATAAGTACAAAATTTTTAATTTCAGATATAAACTCAATTATAATTGAGGATTATAAAACATTACTAACAACAAAAATCATTTCTAAACTTGTTGAAAATAATGTTATGATAATTATTTGTAACGAAAGCAATGAACCTTCAGTGTTAATGCAATCCATTAAAGGACATTATATCCAACAAAAAAGAATTCGTGATCAAATTAATTGGAATTATCTCGATAAAAGAGTCTTGTGGACTCTAATTGTCAAGCAAAAAATTGAAAATCAAATTGATATTTTAAAAATAAATAGGAAAAATCAAAGTAAAATCATTAAATTGTATGAATATATTCAACAAATCCAAGAAGGCGATTTAACTAATCGAGAAGGCCATGCAGCAAAAGTGTATTTTAATGAATTATTCGGAAGAGATTTTAATCGAGAACAAAATTCATTAATAAACTCAGCTCTTAATTATGGATACACTATATTAAGAGCAGCGTTTTCTCGAAGTATAGTCGCTAAAGGACTTCACCCGTCGATTTCATTATTCCATTCTAATCGTTATGACTATTTTGCTTTGTCAGACGACTTAATGGAACCATTTAGACCTATTATTGATGATTATGTATACAATAATCACATTAAGTGAGATTATTTTGGAAAAAATCAAAAGATGGAACTTATAAATATTTTAAATTCACAAGTATTATTCGATAATAAAATGTTATATGTCCATAATGCAATTAATGTATATATTGAAAAAATAATTAATTACATGGAAACATTGAATGTTGATGAAATAGTTTTTCCATTAATTACGACCCAGCCCATATATTATGAGTTATAGATTCATGCGTTTAATTATTCTTTATGATTTACCAATGAATTCTCGTCAATATGTAAAAATTTATACTCAATTTAGAAATAATTTAATTCGTAATGGTTTTGTGATGATGCAATACTCAATTTATTCTAAATTTTGCACTAACCAAGATTCATTAAATTTAGCAATCAAAAAAGTAGAAAAACTTTCACCTAAATATGGAAACGTAAGAATTCTACAGGTTACAGAAAAGCAATATTTAAAAATGAAAATTATAAGCGGTAAAAAAAAGCAATCAAGAAATATTCCAAAATGACAAAAGATTGGTGGTGATTTAATGATTATTAGAAATTATAACCGTATTAAATATTTGAACTTTAATTTAACTGATAACAAATATTTTTTATGTCGTGACTTGCTTTTTAATGCAGATCTTATCAATATTTTGAAAACATTTTTCCAAAATAAAAAAAGTGATGCAGAAATAAAAATTGATGATTATGATAATGCTTATAACTTTAAAAATTTAGAGATAATTGAGGTGCCGAGTTTTATTGATTTTCAGAAAGATTTTCTTTTAGGAACAAAAAGTGTTTATAAACTTATGCTAACAGTTCTATTAGAAACCTTAGAATCTAAAAGTGAGATTTTAATTGAAGCAGCAAATATATTAAATACTTTTAAAATAGAAAATGAGAACGAATATATTAACAATGAGTTTAATGAAGTAGAAAATGACTTAAAAATAAAACTAAAAACTTTCTTTAACCCTAATTTCGTATCATTTCTTGTTAATTCAATTTCCATTGATTTTGAGAAAGACAATAATTTAGTCGATGAGACCAATATTACCATTTACGATTTGAAACAAATTTATTTAAGATTTTTATCAATATTTGAAACATTTTAAGAAAAAGAAATTATTTTTATTTTTAATGATCCATTTATAGGAATGAATTACGAAGAAGCAAAACAATATTTTAAAAGTCTAGAAAAATTAAAGAATAAATTTATTATTGCAAGTTGAATCCCATATGTTAGTGATGATGAAATAAAAAATATTTGTTTAATAGACAAAAATTTTAATAAAGATTTTAGTTCAATTTTAAATAATATAGAAAATTATCAAATTTATTGCGAAATTGATATAAAAAAACTTTTACCAAAAATTTTAAAAATCTTTTTAGAAAATTATAATTTATATGATTCAATTTTTTTGAAAAAATAAAATTTAGTGATGTTCATTCAGAAACTCTATTCAAAGCATTTTTTTATAATTAAATAATTTTTTTCATAAAAGACTTGACTTGAGGTTGTTCTACCCTGTAAAATTTTTGTGTGCTAAAACAAAAATAATTGTGCTTTAATATAACTAGTTGTTGTTCTACCCTGTAAAATTTTTGTGTGCTAAAACATTTAAAAGGTGATGTTGAAGTTGATTATCGTTGTTCTACCCTGTAAAATTTTTGTGTGCTAAAACACTTTTCATTTTCGTCAAAACTCTGTTTAAGTTGTTCTACCCTGTAAAATTTTTGTGTGCTAAAACTTTGTCAGTCATTTTCAGACAATGTATTTTGTTGTTCTACCCTGTAAAATTTTTGTGTGCTAAAACAAAGTAATCCGAAAGTAATTTGAGAGATTAGTTGTTCTACCCTGTAAAATTTTTGTGTGCTAAAACTTAAGTTAATTTATGAGATAATATATATATGTTGTTCTACCCTGTAAAATTTTTGTGTGCTAAAACTATTTCAAACATCTTCATCTGTTAGACCATGTTGTTCTACCCTGTAAAATTTTTGTGTGCTAAAACGTTTATATAAAGGGAATGTAACTCTTTTTCGTTGTTCTACCCTGTAAAATTTTTGTGTGCTAAAACAAGTTTTAGAAAAATCAGCAACTTCTATGACGTTGTTCTACCCTGTAAAATTTTTGTGTGCTAAAACATTATCTTTTTAGATAGAAGCTTTAATCCTGTTGTTCTACCCTGTAAAATTTTTGTGTGCTAAAACTAATTTGCAAGAACCAAATAAATCTGATGCGTTGTTCTACCCTGTAAAATTTTTGTGTGCTAAAACTAATAATATGTGATTAAAAAGTGTATAGTCGTTGTTCTACCCTGTAAAATTTTTGTGTGCTAAAACTTAAAACACAAGCTATAAAAATAAAAGGTGTTGTTCTACCCTGTAAAATTTTTGTGTGCTAAAACTTTGGATTATCGATTGGGTTTTGCAATTCAGTTGTTATACCCTGTAAAATTTTTGTGTGCTAAAACATTTTTGGTGAGTTGTCAAAACAAGAAGTTGTTGTTCTACCCTGTAAAATTTTTGTGTGCTAAAAGAATTAGCTAGTATAGAATTCAAATCACTAAAAAAACGGTTAAGAAAAAAGAATTTGAGTGTCACTTTCTACAAAATTACAACTTCTCTAAAACCAAACTTAAAGAAAAAAATTAATAATTTAAAGAAGTTAATTCGTTATTTGATAAACAATCATTCTTTAGAGTTAATTTACCTGAAACCAAAATTATTAAAATTTCAGTATTAGAAATAAAATAAGAGAAACTAAATCATTCACTAGTGAAGAAATCACTTTCTTTGAATTTGATAAAATTCTTAAAGCTAACACTCAAGAAGTAAAAAAATGAGTTGATGATCATAGAAAAAATTTGGAACAAGAAGATTCTAAAGAAATCGAAGAAAGTGTAACTTTATAGAAAAAATAAAAAAGAGTCGATTACATTATTGAAATAATTGTTGTATAATATTTATGTACAAGGTGCAAATCTTGTAAGTGGTTAGTAATTATGACCGGCAAGCAATCTTTAAGCAGTCAATGTGTTGATTGAATTCTTGCATACCATCCTTTCATCGACAAAAGAGGTGGACATGAAGTAAATATTTAAGAGCAACATTGATTGCTCTTTTTTATATTGATTATATGAAAAAACCAGAAAAAATATGAAGATTTTACGAATGAGTTAATGTTGTTTCACCATTGTATGGAGACAACTTTAAAAAAACAAAAAATAAACCAGAAAAAAGAATAGCTTGCATACTTAGTTATAATCCTGAAAATGCAAAGTTCAAAGTTCAAATGTTGACTAATAGAGACTTAAAAGATTCTAATTGAATATTTTAAGCTAAGAAAAGAATTTGAAGAATTCAAAGAATTTGCTATAAATACAATAAATGAACTCAAGACAGAGAATGCACAACTAAAAGAAGAAATTGTTCAACTTAAAGAACAAGTAAAGTACTTCAAAGATAAATATGAACCAGAAATGTTAATGTAGAGTATAAATGACCTTGATAAATTATTAAAAAAATTTTATGTATTATATCATTAAGATATTCAAGACATAATACACTATTCATAACTTTTCCTTAAGGAAAAGTTATAACGTATTACAGTCGATACAATAAGCGCTGCATTTTTATCAACATTTTTATAACTATATATAGAAAAGCCCACTCAATTTGAATATTAAAATGGGTACAAAAAGTGTTTTTCATATATAGAAAATTAGAAACACTATATATGTATCAATTAACAAATAAAAAAGTGAGATTTTCCTACTTTTTCTAGACTCCCCAACTTTGATTTAGTCACTGCCCATAAGAATCAACAATTAAATTATTAAAAAGTTAAATTTAATATAATTAGACGTTAAATCAAATAAATAAAATACCTCATAAAATTCTGAACTATAAATCAATTCAAGAATTTTATGAGGTACTTGTTTAGAAGCACTGTACTTCCAATTTAAATTTATAAAAGAAAATTATTTTCTATTCACTGTCAATATATTTTTTAATTGCTAAATTAAATTCAGTAATCAATTTCATGAAAAGCTTTACACTTTTTTGATTATTTTTCATTTTATTTTCAATTTCTATTACTGAATTTAATAATTTTAAATTCGTTTGAATTGATTTATTAGTTTTTTTTAAAAATACAAAATGCTCTATTTGTGATGACAAAGTTTGTTCTAAAAATAATAAATATTTTTCATTATCTTTTTCAGCATGTAAAACTTGTATTGGCTTTATTACAAAATTATAAGTTACTATGTTTGAAATAAAAATTGTCAAAATTATCAATAAGTATTTACTTATTTTTCTCAAGATTACCCCTTTTCTAATTTTATAAAATTTTTACTGAAACTTTTGCTTTTTTAATATTTCAAAAAATGTTATTTTTTTCTTAAATTGGATGTACTAATTTTTTAATTACTACTTATTTTTTGTGATTCATTTTATTTTTTGTAAATATTGATTATTCTCGTTATATTTTTATTCAATAGATGAATTAATGTTGTTAACTTTTTTTTGTTATAAATAAAAAATAGATGTTAATAATAAATAAGAAGCTAAAATGTAATATTCATTATTTTTGTTAAATACTATTTACTAATAAATAAAGCCAGGAATAGAAATGCAAGCTAAAATAAAAATAAATAACTCATATAACTAATCATTTAAATATTTTTACAATAAATATTTAATAATTTCAAAATTAGAAAATTAATTTTCTTTGTTTTTTGTATTCATAAAATATTAACACTTTTAGATAAACTATATTATTTTTTTACTTATTTAATTAATAAAACTTTTCTTTATTAAAAATGAATACAATATGACTATTAAAACAATAAAGAAAAAAGACTTGTATATTTATTAAAAAGGTGGAAAATAACTTGCAATTTATGTAAATAATTAATAATGTTTTATCAATCAACTATTCCAATTATTAATAGAAAAGGATTTTATAATAGATCAAAAACTGTTACATTTTTTTAAATATGGAAGGAACCAACATATCATATGGTTTGTAAAAAACTATACAATAAGTTAAGTTTATCTTGATTAATAATGTGGATAGCGTTAATATTTATTGGGATATTTTGGTAAAGATAGTTACCTATCTTGAAGATTATATTATTCAAACTAAATGGAAAGTTTACTTAGCTTGAGTTATCTTTTTAATTATTACCAATTTAACTATCTTAACTGCATTGCAAGTTTAAGGTTTTTATAAATTTAGAAATGATAATCATGTCAACAATTATATTGGTGCTTTAAAACTAAAAAAAAGCAAAAAAGCAAAAAGCTATTAAATAAAAAGGTATTACTTATTTTTCTCGAAGGTATCTCTTATCAAGTTTTATATAATGTAATTATCTTGTTTAATTAACACTGATTTTTATTTTTGTCTGATATAATATATCAGAGAAGAGGTTTAAATGTTAAAAATAGCAACATTATTTTCAGGGATAGGAGCTCCTGAGGAAGCTTTAAGACAGCTTAAAATAAAGCATAAAGTAGTTTTTGCATCAGATAATGGAGAAAGAGAATTAAAATCTAGTTACAATGAAATAAAAAAATTAACAAAAGGAATGTCTTCAAAAAAAACTAATCAATACATAGAAGAACTTTATTTCGAAGAGACAAAAAAAATTAACTATCCAAAAATAACATATTTAGCAAATAATAAACTCAACCACGGTGATTGGATAGAAGATATTAGATTTGGGGATTTTAGTTACTATAAAGATAAAGTTGATATTTTGATAGGCGGTTCTCCTTGTCAATCTTTTTCTGCATTAGGAAAAAGAAAAGGAATTAATGATGCTAGAGGAACATTATTTTATGATTTTGCTAGAGCAATAGACGAATGTAAGCCAAAAGTTTTCATATATGAAAATGTTTTAGGGATAACAAATATTGACAGTGGTGAAACCTGATTAAGAATGAAAGAAATTGTTAAAGAACTAGGATATGAAGTTAACGAATATATTTTAAATGCGAAAGACTTTAATCTTCCGCAAAATAGAATAAGAGTTTTCTTAATTGGATTCTTAAATAAACCTAAAAATGTCTTGGAATTTAGTAAAGTAGAGTTAAAACTATCGATGTTTGATTTTTTGGAAAAAGAAATTTCAAATGATTATTACTTAAGTCCAAAGGGTTTTGCATTTGTTACAAATAAAAAATACAAAAATAGAGCAAAAGTTAATGAAAAAATAATAATGTGTCAAAAAGCTAATCAACAATTTAATTGAAATGGAAACTTTATTTTTGAAAAAAATAAAAAAATTGAAGGCAAACATTTTGGTTTATTTAACGGTGAATTTGGAAGTATAAGAAAATTGACTCCGAGAGAGTGTTTTAATTTAATGGGCTTCTCAAGAAAATTTATCATTCCAAAAGATGAAATAAACGATCAAAAATTATATAGACAAAGTGGTAATTCGATTGCTGTACCTGTTTTAAAAGAAATTTTTAAACAAGTTATAAATAATTTAAAATAAGAAAGGACATATATGAAAAAAATAAAAGTTGCCACAGTTTTTTCAGGAATTGGCTCATTTGAACAAGCTTTTAAAAATTTAGGCTTTGAACATGAAATTGTCTTTGCTTGTGATAATGGCGAAAGAGAAATAATTATAGAAAATTATAATGATTTTAAAAAAAAGTTTGACGAAAATATTGAAAGAGAAAATATAACCAAAATTATAGAATTAATTTATGCTAAGTCAAATAAACAAAATTTTGTTCAAAGAACATATTTAACCAATTTTAATTTAGACCATAAAAATTTTTATCAAGACATAAGGTTTTTAGATGGATATAAATATAATGGTAAACTAGATTTGCTGATCGGTGGTTCTCCTTGTCAAAGTTTTTCTTCAGTTGGTCAAAAAGGAGGATTTGAAGACACTAGAGGTACGCTTTTTTTTGAATTTGCAAGACTTATAAAAGAATCTCAGCCAAAAGTGTTTATTTATGAAAATGTTAGAAATGTGATTAACCACGATAAAGGAAAAACATGAGAAATCATTAAACAAACTTTTGCTGAATTAGGGTATGAATTTAAATTCAAAATTTTAAATTCAAGTGATTATCAGATACCTCAAACAAGACGAAGAATATTTGTTGTTGGTTTTAAAAAAAATGCAACTAATTTTAATTTTCCGAATAAATATGATTTAAAACTTTCTATGCAAGATTTATTACTTGACGATTGCGCTGTAGGAAGCTTTTCATATAAAAAAATGGTCCCAACAGTTAAAAAAGGAAAAGGTTTTATACCATATGACTGTATACTTTCTGATAAATTGGTAAAATATATTTTAAAGGGTGGTACAGGTACTTTTTATCAAAAACCTGAAATAAACTTAAAAATTGCAAGAACTTTGCTTAAAACTATGGGAAATACTCATAGAGCTGGAATCGATAATTACACTCTAACCCCAGAAGGAAAAATTAGAAGACTACATGAAAGAGAAGTTGCTAGATTAATGGGTTTTCCAGATTCATTCAAAGTAGTTGTATCTAGGTCTCAAGCATACAAACAATTTGGAAATTCGATTGTTGTTACAGTAGCACAAAATATTCTGAAAGAAATAGAAAAAAGTGGAGTTTTTAATTAAAAATATGAATAATAATGAGTTTAGAAATTTTACAGAAGAAGAATTATACAAAAAACTTAATAATAAAATTTTACCAATACAATTATCAGCAAGACATGGTACAAAATATAAAAGAAAAAACAATGATAAAGATAAAATAAATAGTGGATATTATGATATTCACTTAGGAACATGAAACTCAAATAAAGATAAACAAGAACAACCATATCTTTTTTTAAATCTTTTCGAAGTTTTAAAAAAAGAATATTATAATGATAATTATATTGAAATGAATCTTTGCAAAAAAAATATAAAAGAATACATAAAAGAAGCTAAAAAAGAAGTTTTAATTCAAAAAAATGATTTTATAAACTATGAAGAAACAATAAAATTTAACGAAAATAATTATAATAGTAATATTAAAATATATATAAAAATACAGCCAAGTGGTTTTAAAACTAAAAAAGCTTTACCTGATTGAGATTATAATGATAGTAGGGTACAATGTAATTTTTTTGAAATGGTTAAAAATGAATTAGTTCCTTGAGGTGAAAAATCAATTATTTTAAAAGACTTATTTATAGGAGGATTAACTAATATCTATCTTGACTTCAGGTCAAAAACTATGGTTTTAAAAAATACAAAAAAGGAAATAAAATCATTGGATAATATTTTAGACAATTCAAATTTAGATGAAGATATTTTTGAAAACTATCAAAGTTCGTTATTTGCTAAAGCAGACACTATAGCCCCAGAATTCGAAAATGAAGAAATAAGAACATTGGATAATATTTGAGACAATTCAAATTTAGATGAAGATATTTTTGAAAACTATCAAAGTTCGTTATTTGCTAAATCAGACACTATAGCCCCAGAATTTAAAAATGAAGAATTAGAACATATATTTACGGAAACTAAAAAAAAATTATCTAGAAATGTGACATTAAGAAAACAATATTATGATTCTAGTAAAAAGTGTGAACTTTGTTTTGTTGAAAATACTTTTTTGGTTAATGATAAAAATGAGAATTATTTTGAAATTCATCATTTAATTCCGCATAATAAAAAGATGTATGAATTGTATAAAAAAGAATACGGAGAAAATATTCGTACATTTGATTATTGAAATAACTTGGTTTCTTTATGCCCTAACTGCCACAGAAAAGTTCATTTTTCAAAAGAAGAAGAACAAAAAAAATCATTGGAGAAATTGCTTTTATCTAAGAGAACTCATAATTTTATTGAATCCTATGGAATGATTGAAATTGAATGACTCTTAAAAGCATATAAAGAAATTTTAAAAAAGAAATGAGGTTAAAATACTAAATGGAAGCAAATAAACAACATATAAGAAACAATATTTTAGAACAAAGTGAAAAATATTTGGTGCCTGTTTTTCAAAGAAATTACTCTTGACAAAAAAAACAGTGCGACACTTTATTAAATGATATCATTGAGGCAGGAATAAAAAATAAAGAACATTACTTAGGTAATTTCGTATTAGATAGAAAATCTAACAATAAAACGTTTATAAATGAAAATATTATTATTGATGGCCAGCAAAGAATTACTACAATTTTTTTATTGATGAAAGTTTTAAGAGATTTATCCACAAACGATATAGAAATTAAACAACTAGATGAATTTCTTTTTATAAGAAAAGAATCTGTTTCAGATGAGCCCATTATAAAATTAGTGTTAAATCTAGAGGATAATAAAAATTTCATTAGTTTGTTAAAAAATGATGAAACAATTAATAAAAAAAGTGAAATATGAATAAATTACAACTATTTTTTTAATAAAATAAGCTATTATTTAAAAAATGATAATTTATTTTCAATTAAAGACATTATTAATGGTGTTAACAAACTTGTATCTGTGATGATATTTATAAACAATAATGATCATCCTCAAATAATTTTTGAGAGAATAAATTCTACAGGTATAAAATTAACGCCAACTGACTTAATAAGAAACTTTTTAATGATGAAAGATGGTTACGAGGAAAAAATATTTAGAGATTATTGATATAAAATGGAAAAAGATCTAGAAACTAAAAATATTGAACTTTTTATGCATTATTTTTTAATATATAAATCAGAAGAAGCTATTGCGTCAAATAAAATTTACGAATCATTTAAAGATTTTTTTAAAAAAAATAATTGAGATAGAGAAGTTTTTTTAGAGGAAATGTTAAAAGCATCTCAGTATTTTTCATTGATAATAGGAAGACAAAATATTACAAATCATAAATTTAAAAAAATTATTAATGACTTTCATTTACTTAATCAAAAAACTGTTTATCCATTTCTTATGCACATAGTAAGAGATTATAGTGATAAAATTATTTCTGAGAACACAATGTTGAATTGCTTTATCTACATTAAAAATTATATTTTAAGAAGAATAATAGTTGATAAAAGCACCAAAAACTTAAACAAATTTTTTGCAAATTTATATGCTAAAATTTTTTCAAGATTTAATAAAAAAAATTATCAACAAGCAATTATTGACTATATGAATGAGGTAGATACATCAGATAGGGTTCCAAAAGATTTTGAATTTATGGAATCATTGAAAAATATAAACCTATACCGTGTAAAAGCATCAATTTGTAATTTTGTCCTTCAAGAAATAGAACATAATGGAAGTAAAGAAACCGTTTCACTTGATAAAATATCTATTGAGCACATAATGCCCCAAAAGTTAACTAATGAATGGAAAACTGAGCTTGGAGAACATTACAAAGATATTCATGAAAAGTACTTGCATAAAATTGGCAATCTAAGCTTAACTGGTTATAATCCCGACTTGTCAAACAAAACTTTTAATGAAAAGAAAAGAATTTTAAAAGAGCAAAATTCTAAGTTTACAATTTTAAATAAGTATATACTTGAATCAAATAAGTGAGGTAAACTAGAAATTGAACAAAGAACTGAGGAACTGGCAAAAACAATTTGTAAAATATTTACAATAAGTCTATAGCTATGATGTGTTTTTTATAGCATATTTTACCCATTATTTTGATAAAAATAAATGAATTAAAGTTTTAGGAGAATTTAGTTAAAATGAAAAACAAAAAAGTAACAATAATACTGATCGCTGGTGGTACTGCTTCTGGTAAAACAACTGTAGCTCATAGATTAGCTAATGAAATACTAAAAGATAAATCAGTAACTCATATATCAATGGATAATTATTATAAAGATTTTAGTGAACTAACTTTTGGGTGCTTAACTTTTTTGTAGGATGCTTAACTAAGCAATTAACACAATTATTTAAAATTTTCTTTAAATCATAAATCTATTATTTTTAATAATTTTTTTAGTTTAATTATTTTTTGTACCTACCATGTTTTCTCTTTTTAATTTAAAAAAGAATAGTATCAACTATTCTTCAGGTTATGTTGTGTTTCATCTTTGAAAACGAAATCAAAGACTTTTAATGATTCAATTAATTTAACATAAAATCCTTTTGTGTATCCATTCTTTGTAAATAACATTGATCAATTATTTGATTGTGAATATCTAGCCCTTTTCTCTCAAATTAACTTTTTGAATTCTTAATTTTGGAGCATCAATGGCAGTATCTAGATTTTTTTACTTTTGTATTGAAGTTATGCACTTGAAGCTTCAATTTTTACTTAACTCTTTTGAAATTAATTCAGGCGCCATTTTCTTAAAAACAAATATTGTCTTGTAACTTTAAATGTCTTATCAATAGAAGCATTTTCTAATGTATACTCAGATAATGATTATTATATAAAAATTCTTTTCCCATTTCTGCACCTGTTGTAACTGTACATCTCATAGGTTTTCCCTCGTTATTTTTGTGTACTTTCTATAACTGTTTTAAATGGAATTAAAGTTTCAAACCAAATATTTGTTGGATAAATTTGATGATAAATACCTTGAAATACTTTTCTTCTGCTTGTATATTTTGTAACATCAATAAAACCATTTTGATTTTTTAATTGTTTTAAATTCATGTTTTTATCCTTAAATAATATAGATATTCTTTTGCTTATATATTTTATTTTTGATTACATCAATTATATCTTCCAATTTAATTCATCTAGAAGACGAATTGCTATTTCCTTTTTCAACAACCTTTGACAGATAAAATTCTTTAGGGTCAACGGTCAAATAAACCTCCTTAAAAAATCAGATTCTCCTTTAGTATTAGGGGGAACATAAATATTTACAACTAAAACTTTTTCATAATTATTAATAATATTTATGAAAGAGTTTTGATGGTGTGGAATTACAATTATTTTATCAGTTTTATTAAAACTTTTGTCTATTCCACTACCATCTAGAAATTTAATAAAAATATTATAGTACATTTTATTTAGATAGTTTCTAAATAAATTCTTCTTCTTTTCACTTATATCTTCAAATAAATATGTATTCAAATCATTAAATAAAAATTGATTATCCTTTAAATGATCTAATGGGTGTGATTTCTTTGAATCAATAATTTTTTCTGAAACTATATGTTTATATTTATAAGGATATTCTTTTCTAAATGACTCTAATAATTTTCTAATAAATATTCTTGAATATATGAAACTATTGAAACGTTGACCGAATTACCAAACTGTTTGTTTATAAGAATAAAAATCTTTATTTTCTAATTTAATTTCATTATGCAACTTATAGTTTTTAGGGAAACTTTGCAAATTTGCAGTTTCTCTAGGTGTTAAATAACGCCATGCATTATTAAAATTATCATAAATTATAGGTATCTGAACCATTGCTACTAATGTAGGAAATTTTATCGGTCTCTTACATCTTATTCCTGACTGTCTTAACTGAATAAAAGAGTATTTTAAATCACTTATATCTTTACCTGCTTGTCATTCAAATTTTTGCTCACGTTTTTTTCATTTATTAACTTGGTATTTTATCAATCAGTTATCTATAAAATCTTTATTTATTTCGTAGATATTTCTCATATCTAAAATATATTTTTTTTCATTCAGGAAATCCTTCTAAATTATAATTTTTACCAAATTCATAAGTTCAAATTACTGGTAATGTTCTATCCACTTGTTTTTTTACATTTTTTAAGAAATCGTCTCAAGCTTCAAATACATTCAATAAGTATGAATCTTTCTTTTTATTTAAAATATATTTATCATCAACATTTTTTTTTAAAAAATTATCAAAAATATATTTTCTAATTTCATCAGGATTTGAATCATTATCGCAAATTCATTCAATTTTAAATTATCAAAATTGAATGAAATATATTCCTCTTTAATTGATGTTTTTTCTTTTAAAACTCCGGGAATAAATACACGTTGTCTTTCTTGTGGAATTCCAAATTCATGTGGTGACAATATAAGTGGTTTTTCAGGAATAATATAACCTAAATCATCTTTTAGAGTTTTAATTATTATATCTCATGTCTTTCCATTATCATGATTTACTAAATGTTTTACATTTTCTAATAAAATATACTTAGGTTTTTTATTTTTTAATATTTTTACAATATCAAAAAATAATGTTCCTCTTATTTTGTTTAAAAAACCTTTCTTTTTACCTGCATTTGAAAAGGTTTGACATGGAAAACCCGCAAATAAAAAATCATGTTCTGGGACTTGAGATGCATTTTCATCTAAATCACGAATATTAATAATTTTTTCTTTTGATATTGAAAAATTATTAGAATATGTTTGAATTGATTCTTGATCAATTTCACTAACGAATACACACTTAATATTATAATTATTTTTTTAGCAACTAATTCTAATGCCTTATGAAAACCACCAATACCTGCGAATAAATCAATAAACTTAACTTTTTTCATATAAATGAACTCCTTCTAAAGCGATATTAAAAACTAAATTAATTATAACATTTTAATCAAATTTTAGCCATTTACCCTTTTTAATTTTCTTTTTTTATAGTTTCTAATAACATTAAAAACTTATTTTTCTTAGTGTTTTTGATAGGGCATGTATGTAAGACTTCTTTATCTTCAATCTGGCTTTTGAGTATTATTTTTCCTATTAAATAAATTTTTAAAATTCAATTAATTTCAATATAGTAACCGATTTTATTTTTCTAATTAATCACTCACCAGAACGATTTGTATTTTTACTCAGTTCTTTCTTCTGGATCTGGATAGAATGACCACATAAAGTTATCTAATTATATTTTTAATTTCTTTATCCATTATTTATTAACTCCATTCTTATCAATAACTAAATTAAAATGCTTTTTGATTGAATACCTACTATATTAATATAGTTCCTCAAATCACTTTGTTATTTTTCTTTTTGGACCTTTTTATAGTTTTTTAGACACAAAGATATCTCAATAACATTACATTAATTGAATACCTTTAATGTTTAATAGAATGTGTTATTTTGGTTCAAAAGGATTATGAAATCTTTTTGTATTTTTTCATGTATCTTGATCAATTTGATTATTGTCGAAATTTGAATCATTATGTCCAACAAAAAACTTATGCACCCTTCGAAATAAAAATTATAAAAAATATCAATAAGTATTTACTTATTTTTCTCAAGAATAACCCTTATCTAATTTTATAAAATATTATATATTATTTTGTATCAAAATGATAAAATCTAAAAAAGAGGTAATAATGGCAATTAGGTATTTAAAAGTAGAATTTGGAAGTAAAAAATATTTAAAGTTAGGTTCAAAAAGCAATAAATACAGTTTTTCAGGAACAATATTTTATGTTTTTAATGAAAATGGTTTTATAACTCAAACATTTACTCAAATAAACGAAGGGTGTGAATATAGAACCAATGATGCTCAAATGCAAAAAACAGAATATTGGCGAAATCAAAAATTTATAGAATTAAGGAAAGAAATTTTTCCTTTTACTGATAAACCAGAGATAAAAACACTTACAAAAGAAGAAGTAAAAATAATAAATAGTAAAATGCAAAATAATAGTATTTTCACAACCCATTTAAAAACAAATGAGTTTTTAACAGGAAGCAATACATCTGGTTCTGAGACTAAGTTAAATAATTCACCAATTCTTATCGATGGTATTAAAAACAATACAACAAAATATAAATTTTATAGGTTTATTAATTTTTTTAAAAAAATAACTTTAAGTAAAGAAGGTAGAACAAAATTTGAATATACTGATTTAAAAGAAATTAATATGATCAACATTGATGATTTTTTTGAAGAATTTGATATTCATAAAAAAACTTTTTTAGAATACAATTTTGATATTTCAATAGATAACTATGAAGAATATGAAAATCAGAAATATGCAAAACTAGAAGATAATGTTCTGGCTGATACATTGATTTTAATTAAGCAAAAAAAAGTTTGTGATTCTTATTATAAAGAGGGATTAGAAATTCTTAAAAAAACATATGAGATGAATGAAATGACTGTAGAAACTTTCAAAAGAAGGCTTAGAACTATTTTCTCTTTTAGAGTTGAAGCTTTATCTAAAAAATTATTGATAAAAAACTACATTAAAAACTCAAACTTTCCAATAGTAGAAAAAGCACACATTGTACAATTTTCTTATTTGGTAGAGATACTTAAAGATTATGAATCAGCTATTGATCCGTACAACTGTTTATTATTAGAACCTAATTTACATAAAGCATTTGATTCAAATGAAATTTATTTTTCTTCAACTGGAAAAATAATATACAACAACACGCCAAGAGGTGAATTAATTCAAAAAGAATACAATCAAATTGAGTTAAAAGAAGAGATAGTCAAAAATGATAAGTTTTTAAAATACATAGAATGAGATATATCATTAAATAACAGAAAAATATTTAACTTTTAAGAAATGACTCGACATTCAAACTTTAACTTGATAAAATATAACGAAAGGAGAAATTATGATCAAATTAAATGTATTTGAAACATTTGCAGGCATAGGTTCGCAGCATAAAGCTTTAAAAAGAGTTAAAGAACAATTTAATGATTTTGATTTTAAAATTTCTTATACTAGTGAGTGATATTCTGATGCAATAATAGCATATGATGCAATTCATCATGATAATAAAAAGAACACAAAAATAACATTAACAGAACTAACTCAATACTTTTCAAAATTCACTTTTTCTAAAGATAGTAAAACCCCAATTGCTAATATTGAAACAAAAATTAAAAAGAACCCAAAATATTTTGAGACTCTTTATAATTCAAATATTAGAAATAATAATTTAGGAGATATTAAAAGCATAAAAGGAAGTCAGCTAGTAGAAAAAATAGATCTGCTTACTTATTCATTTCCATGTCAAGATTTATCTATAGCTGGCAAGGGTAAAGGAATGTCTGAAGAGACAAATTCTAGAAGTAGTTTACTTTGAAACATAAAAAGAATATTAGTTGAATTAAAAGAACACCAAAAACTACCTAAGTATTTATTGATGGAAAACGTTACAGCTATAAAACATATAAAACATGTTGACAATTTAAATTCATTTAAAAAAGAATTAAAAGAACTAGGGTATTCTTCTTTTGAATTTATTGAAAACGCTGTAGATCATGGAATTCCTCAACAAAGAAAAAGATTTTTTATGTTATCTATACTAGAATTTTCTGAAGACAATAAATTAAATCTTGAAAAATTTTATACAAAAAGCAATAGAAAATTTAAAGAATTTATAGAATGAAATAATATGCAATTAACTCCAAGGTGGGAACAATATGTATTAGCCATACAAAAATGTATTCATAATGATAACATTGAAAAACCATTGCAACACAAATTTAAGAATCTTAGTGTATACCCATCTTTTAATCAAGCTAATATAGTTCATGGAATAGAAGAACAAAATATATCAACAATAACATTTTCAGGAGAGAATTCTAGAATAAGAGTATTGAACCAAAACAACAACAATGAGTTTGAAGTTAAGAAATTATCGGGGTTAGACAATTTAAGACTTATGGGTTTTGACAAAAAAGATTATTCTAAAATGATTAAAATGAATTTGAGTGATGAGAAAATAAGGGGATTTGCTGGAAACTCAATAGTTGTTAATGTTTTAGAATCTATTTTTAAACTAATTTATGAATTAGAAAAAAGGAATCAATAATTTATGAAGAAGGTAACAATAATACTGATCGCTGGTGGTACTGCTTCTGGTAAAACAACTGTAGCTCATAGATTAGCTAATGAAATACTAAAAGATAAATCAGTAACTCATATATCAATGGATAATTATTATAAAGATTTTAGTGAGTTAACTTTTGATGAAAGAAAAAAAATAAACTTTGATCACCCTAATAGTGTTGATGTTGAAATGTTAACAAATGATTTAACTGCATTATTAGATTATCAACCAATTAAAGTTCCAATCTATGATTTTAAAACTTCTGCAAGAACAGAAGAGTTTATCACTTATAAACCAAGTGATGTAGTTATTTTGGATGGTATATTTACTTTAGCTATTAAAGATATACGAAAATTTGGTGATATTAAAATTTTTATTAAAACAGAAGATGATTTAAGATTTATCAGAAGATTACAAAGAGATATGATTGAAAGAGATAGAACTATTGAAAGTGTTATACATCAGTATTTAACTGAAGTTAAACCAATGCATGATACTTTTATTGGATCAAGCATTGAATATGCAGATTTAATTGTTCCTTATAAAGAAGGCAATGAAGTTGCAATTGATTTAGTGGCTACTAAAATCAGTAGTTTATTAAGTTAAAATAAGTATGTATTTGTGCTTTAATTAATATAAAGAGGTATATATGCATTCAGTATTAGATCAAATAGCTTCTATGTGTAGTGAAACTAAAAATACAACTTCTTGAAAGATTTCAAGTGAACTAATAAAGTTTTATAAGAACAAACAAGAATTACCTAATTTAGTAACTTTAGCTAATTCTTGTTTTGTATCTCCATCAATGATTACCAAGTTTTCTAAAAACTTAGGATTTAATGGATATAAAGAATTAAGCGTAAAAATGCAAATTGAAATAATTGATCGAAGTCATAAAAATATTAGCACTATTTTTGATAACTCAGATAGTTTATTTAAAGAAAATGAAATTAATGCTATTAATACTATTAGAGATTTTCAACTTATAAAAGAGAAGTTGAACTCTTTAATTAATCTAATAAAAAACGCTAATAAAATTTATATTTTTTCAACAAACTATTTTTCAGATGTTGCTAAATTAATGAATATCATGCTTTTATCTAAAGGGATAAATGTTGTTTACATGAATAAACTAAATAGCATGATATCAATTTTTGATAATATTTCTAAAAAAGACTTATGTTTATTTTTTATTGGGGGTAGTGGTTCAGATGAAATTAACTTTTATTTTCAACAATTATATAATAAATTTCAAGTTGAAAATATTTTTTTATTTTGTACACACTCTAAAATTTTTAAATTTAATTACCCCAATAATTCTATAATTATTGATACAGACTTTTTAAGTCATAATTTCTTTGAAAGAACATTTTCATTAAGCTATATTATTATGCAAATTGATTTACATTTAAATTAAATAAAACAAAAAAAATTACTTTATTTTTAAAGTAATTTTTTGTTATTAAGAGTTAATTTACTTATGATAAATTTTAGCTAAGTAATGCCCTAAAGCACCATCGTGAGAATCACATGAAACATCATAGGCTTTTGCTATGACTTCAGGTGTTGCATCTTTAACAGCAATACAATATTTTAAATTTTCAAAAACAGATATATCATTGTGACTATCTCCAAAGTAAATAACATTCTTTGGTTTCAAGGTTTGCTTTGTATCTTGATTGATAATATCTAAAAGTTTTAAAATACCGTTATATTTATTAGTTTCACCAATTACTAAATCAACACCATCAACAGATCACCAGGTTGCTTTAACATTGTACTTTGAGAATGTTTGTTCAATTATTTTTATTATTTCTGGTTTTTGTAAAAGATTAATTCTTTTCATAGTTATTTTAGGTGTATCATGGATTGAGTTAAGTATTTCATCAGTTAAAATTTGGTGATTATAATTAGCATCGCCTGTTTTTTGCACACTTCGCATTAAATCTCTAAAATCTTCATTTGAGTAATAAATTACATCACCTTTTTGAGAAGTTATGTCATAAACTAAATCAAACTTTTTAATAATTGTAATTATTTCTAACATTATTTTATGATTAAACACATTTTCAATTCAAGTTTTATTTGACTGAAAATCATGTATTAAATTTCCTGTACAAGAAATAAAATACTTATTAAATTCTTGAATATCACCAGTTAATTCATTAACTGCTCATTTCATAAAAAACGGAAGATTCCCAGTATTCATAACAACATAAACACCATCTTTAATTGCTTGTTTCAATCATCTGATATTGTTTATATGATTTTTGTGCTCACTTTTTTTGTTAGGGTCTAAACTATATAATGTTCCATCCATATCAGTAATGATAACTTTAATTTCATCGTTATTTATTTTAAACATTAATCCCCCTTTGTAACTATCACATTTGGTTGTAATTTAAGATTATTTTAAATCCTCTCCACCTGATGCAATCACTTTTTTATATCAGTAAAAAGAATCTTTACGGTAACGTTTTAAATCTTTTAAATCATCTTCGTCACGATTAACATAAATAAACCCATATCTTTTTGAAATTCCTTGGTGTGTTGATACTAAATCAATAGCACTTCAAGGGTTATAACCAATTAACTTAACTCCATCAGCTAAAATTAAAGGTATTTGAGCTATATGATCTCTTAAATAAGCAATACGATAATCATCGTGAATTTTTCCATCACTTGTTAAAACATCTTTAGCACCCAATCCGTTTTCAGTAATAATAATAGGTAAATTGTATCTATCATGTAATGCTCTTGAGGTCAATCTAAAACCAATTGGGTCAATTTGTCATCCATATGGTGTTTTTTCTAAATACTTATTATCAGCTGATTGGAACATATTTTCAATATTAAATCCCATTTCTTGATCTCCAACTTTGTATTCAGAATCTTTAATAGGAGCTTGTGCTGTTGTGCTATTGTAATAGTTAAAAGCAATAAAATCAATACTTACTGATTTAAACAACTCTTCATCTTCTGGTAGGATTACAACTTGATAGTTATTAGCTTTTCAATATTCAATTAAAATCTCACTGTAATATCCTTTTACAAAAGGATCTATATAACTTCAGTTTCTTAAAACATTCGCATTATCTGCTGCTAAAACATCACTTGGAGCACATGTTTTTGGATAAACTAATGATATATTTGGCGCAGGGCCTATTTTAGCACTTGGAGAAATCTTACGTAGTTCTTTAATTGCTAAAGCTTGTGCAACATTTGCATTATGAAATGATTGATAAGATTCAGTTCCAGTATCATGACCTTTTTTTTGTTTCCTTAATACATGTGAAAATAAAATTACCATATTTAATTCATTAATAGTTTGTCAATAATTAATTTTATCTTTAAACTCTAAAAATAGTGTTTTTGCAAATTTTAAATAAGCTGGTACCATCACTTCTCTATTAGCTCAACCACCTTTTTCTTCTAAAACAATTGGTGCATCAAAGTGATGAATTGTTACTAAAGGCTCGATTTCATGTTTTAATAATTCATCAATTAAATTATGATAGAATTCTAATCCTTTAGAATTGGGTTTATCCTCAAACCCTGTTGGATATATTCTTGTTCAGTTTATTGAAAATCGATAAGACTTAAATCCCATTTCAGCCATTAAGGCAACATCTTCTTTTCAATGATGATAATGATCAGCACAAACTTTAAAGTCTGTAATTCCTCCAACTTTTAAATCAGAAAGAAAACCACCATTTGAAACATCTTGAACTGATGGACCCTTACCATCAATATTTCAACCACCTTCAACTTGATAAGCACTAGTTGATGCTCCTCATAAAAAATTACTGGGTATTTTTTTCATATTTTCTCCTATGCATTTTTTAATGCTTTTTTAATTTCTTTTTTTGTTATAATGTTTATTTTTTTAGCCACTAATTCATAATTTAATTCTAGTGAATGAAGTGAGTTTCAATAATTATTCATAATTTTATTACAATCTTCAGAATTGTTTTCTTTAAATATTTTGTCAATAATATTTTCAATGTATTCAAACTTTGTATTTAAAGTTTTTGAAATTCATTGCATATCAGTTGCATTGTCTATTTGTAATTTTTCAATTTCTTTTTCTAATTTATGAGTTAATTCTCCATTTTTGATTAAATTATATTTATCAATTAATGGTTTTTGTTTTTCAATTTTTGCTTTTCCAATAATTTTGGATAATTCTATTTTTTTTATTTGATGTTTTAATTTTTCTTTTTGTTTTTCTAAGTGCATTTGTGCTTTGTCTAATGAAACAGATTTATTTGTGATTAAAACAATTTGATTTTCTATTTTTTTTAACTTTTCAATTTCTTCTTTTGAAAAAATATTTTTTAAATTTTTTATTTCGTTAGCATATTTTGTATTTAAATCTTTTAATTTTTGATGATTTTTTAATGCTAAAACTTTAATAAGTAAATTTGTTGTTTTACCAACACCTTTATTCTCATTAATTCTGTCAACATAAATCAGATAGCAAACAAAAGCTGCTAATGGAATTGCTAACAAGTTAGTAACTAATCAAAATACACAATTCATTACAGGAGTATTTGGTGCACCTATAAACACATTATTAACACTGTTTTTGCTTGGCTCCATTAGTAAAGCTGTAAATCCAAAAATTCCTAATCCTCCAGTAGTTCTATTTTCAACTCCTAAAAGTCCTGAAAATAGCCCAATAATCCCAGCTGTTATTAATCCTGCTAAAAATGGTCTTCATTTTGGAAGATTTATTCCATATAATATAGGCTCAGTAACCCCAACAATCCCACCAGGTAAAGCTGCTAAACAAGCCACTTTTGTAATTTTATTTTTTGTTAGAATACAAACTCCTATAGCAGCCCCAACTTGAGTAAAAACAGCAATATTTGTTGGTGCTAGTAAAGTTGAAGGTATTCCTTGAGATACTGCTATTGATATCGGCACAATTATTGATGTGTGCATACCTGTTAAAACTAAAGGTTGTCATACTATGGCAAATAATCCAACTCCAATTCCGTATGGTATTTGTGATAAAAGCCCCATAAATTTTGTTATTCCTTGTTCAATTAAAAATAAAATTGGTCCTAAAGCAAAGAATATTAAAATAAACACAAACATCACACCCAATAAAGGTCTAAATAAAACATCAATTGAAGTTGGCATTCATGTTTTAATCCATTTGTCTGCATAATACAAAATAAAAGCAGATACAATGTGAGGAATAATTGATGAAGAATAAAAACTTATTTTAACTGAAAAGTTTCCTATTGAGAAAAGCGATAAGTTAGGAACTAAACCTAATCCTAATGTAGCCCCAGCAATCATTAATGATACAAATATTTGAATTATCTCAGGACCGCCTAACCATTTTATCGTGTTATAACCAATATATATACCTAAAAGTTTTAAACCAGTTTCAGCAGCTACATTCATAAATACTGAAAAAGCATCGACTTGCATGTTTATAGGTGAACCTAACCCAATTTTCATATCAACAATAGCACCAGTCATAACTAAGATTGTTTTTATTCCCATTAATAGACCAGATGTCATCATTATAGGCAATGCTGGTAAAATAATAGCTGCAAAAGCTTGCATTAATTTTTTAGGTATTGAAACTTTTGTAAAAGTTCTTGCATTTGATTTTTCATTTGGGTTTTTATGCAAATTTTCTACGTGCTCTAAAACTGCATCTTTAACTTTGTAAACTTCACCACCAATAACTATTTGTATTTGATTACCAGCTCAAAGCACACCTTTAACAATTGATAATTGTTTAATAGCTTCTTGATCTACTTTGTTTTTATCTATTATTTCAAACCTTAGTCTTGTCATACAATTATAAACATTTGTATAATTAGACTCACCTCCAATCAAATTAAAAATCTTACCAGCAGTTATTTGATAATGATTTTTTGACTCTAAAATTTCTTTAATATCATCAGTATAACTTACTTCTTTTTGAACATCATTATGAGTAAAAGTTCCAATCAAATCACCTTGTTTAACTTCACCATCTTTTTGCATTTCAAATTTTCATCCAGTAAATTCATTTAAATCTAAAACAATTGGTGTTGCTTTTAACATTTTATGTTTTTCAATCATTTTAAAATCAACAGCTACTATTTCTTTTTTTAAAGAAAGTTTATCACCAATTTGAGCTTTTACATCAAATGGCTTTCCTTCTAAATTAACTGTATCTAAACCAATATGCATTAAAAATGCTGGTCCTTGTGAATCTTTAAAATAATAAGCATGCTTTGTATTAAAAATCTGTATCAATTCACCTTCAGCCAATGGAGAAAAAAACACATTTGATTTTGGTTCAATATAAAAACCAATACCTAGCATTTCTTCTGAAAAAACTCCATCATTTAATTCAACTAATGGTTTAACTATTCCATCAACAGGTGAATAAATCTTAATTATTTTTTTCATTTTAATCCTTTCATTTTTATATCATTAATTTAAATCTAATTTTATTATTTTTAAGTTGTGCAAAAACAACGATTGTATTTTCACATTTACAAAATTCTGATTTTAAATTAAAATTACAAGCTAACTTCTTCAAAATTAAAGTTTTCCAGTTTTTCTAAAGTTTTTAAATCAGTGGAATGAAGATTTTTTATAACGTTTACCTGTACCTTTATGATAATCATCATAATCGACATAGATCATACCATACCTTTTAGACATCTCATTTGTAGAAGCTGAGACTACATCAATTGGTGTTCACATTGTATAACCAAAAAGGTCTACGCCATCTTCGATAGCTAGTAATAATTGTTTAATATGAGATTTTAAATAATCAATTCTGTAATAATCATCAACAGTTTCATCAGAGTTTAATTCTTCTAAAACACCAATTCCATTTTCTGAAATAAATAAAGGTAAATTGTAACGATTTCATAAATCATTGAGAGTTATTCTTAAACCTATAGGATCAATTTGTCATCCTCACTCAGTTTCTTTTAAGAAAGGATTTTTTCCTAATAAAACTAAATTGCTTGAATTTACTTCTTCGTTTTTTTGACCCATTGTGCCTGAAGAATAATAACTAAATGAAATAAAATCAACTGTATTTTCTTTTAATAAATTTAAGTCATAATCACTTATGTCTAAAACGATACTATTATTTTTAAAATATTTTAGCATGTAAGTTGGATAAAAACCTTTAGCCATCACATCAAAAAAGAAATATTTCATTAACTGTTGGTATTTTTCATTTTCTAAAACGTTAATTGGATTGCAATCTATTGGGTAGGTGCTAATATTGGCTACCATACACCCTATGTGAATATTTTTATAGTCACTATGTGCTAATTTAACAACTTCAGCTTGTGCTATAAATTTGTGATGTAAAGACTGATATGAAGCTTGTAAATATTCGTGTTCATTTTTAAAGTCTTCTCTAAAAATTCCAGCTCCAGAATCAGGGGCCATGAGCACAGTATTTATTTCATTAAATGGCATTCAATATTTTACATATTGGTTAAATTCTTTAAATAAAACTTTAACTAGTTTCATAAATAATTTAATTGTCACAGGATTTAATCAACCATTATATTTTTCAATTATTGAATAAGGTAAATCTGAGTGCTCAATTGTTACTACTGGTTCTATGGAATTTTTATGACATTCTGTAAAAACATTTTTGTAAAATTCAATAGCCTCTTTGCAAGGATTTTCTTCATCCCCCTTTGGAAAAAATCTAGCTCAAGAAATAGAAAGTCTAAAAACATTCATTCCAGATTCTTTAAATAAAGCAATATCTTCTTTGTAGTTATTATAAAAATTAATTCCATATCTTTTTGGATAATGTAAACCTTTATCATTTTTTATGGAATCAATGTAGTCTTGTTTATTGTAAGCAAAAACTTCGGATAAATTCTTTCTATTTAATTTAGGGTTAAATGGTCTCATTTCAGAAATAGTTAAACTTTTACCGCCAATATCATAGCCACCTTCTATTTGACATGCAGAAGTTGCACCACCCCACAAAAAATCTTTATTATTTTTGTACATTTTTATTCTCCTTATTTGAAATTTTTAAATTTTTATTATTAATTAAAATTGGTTTTTTCTCGACTAATTGATAAGTTATTTGTAAAGAGTTAAGAGAATTTCAGTAATCATTTTTTATATCTAAAAGAACATCTGAGTTATTCTGTGAATTAATTTCTTTGATTTTATTTAAAATTAATTTTATTTTTGAGTTTACAAATTCATTAATTCACACAATGTTTTTTTCATTATTAACTTTAAGTTCAATTAATTCATTTTCAACTTTTTTAAGATTTGTCTTATCAACATACATTTCATATTTGTCAATAAGTATTTCTTGCTGAAGTAATTTTTCTTTTTCATCCATTTTTGATGTTTCAATTTTAGTAACTTGATTAAATAGCTTTTGATGTTTTTTTTCAATTTGTTCTTCTTTTTTTGCTAATAAAACATTTTTGTTTGTTATTAAGATTAATTCATTTTCAATTTCTTTTATTCTTTCAACATCATCTTGTGTTATTACATTGTTTAATGAACTTAAATAATTAGAATCTAAATTTTTTACTTTTTGATTTGTTATTTTTGCAAGCATTTTCATATATTTTTTATTAGTTTTTGCAATTGATTTTTTTTCACTTAAACGGTCGTAATACATAATATATGATAAACAAAGTGCTAATACTGATACAGCCACAATAGCTAAGAATCACAATATAGTGTTTAAGACAAGTCCATTAGCTGAACCTGTAAAAATGTTTGCAAAAGAATTTGGTTTTGGAGGAATCAAGATTCCTGTAAAACTTAAAATACCACTACCTGACATTACTCTTGCTTCAATCCCTAGTAAACCAACAAATAAACTAATGATCGCTGTTGAAATTAAAGCTGCTATAAATGGTTTTATTTTTGGCAAATTTATTCCATACATTATAGGTTCTGTTATGCCTAAAAGCCCACCAGGGATTGTTGCTAGTGCTGCAACTGTTGTAATTTTATTTTTAGTTTTTAAACCAACACCAATCACAGCTCCTAATTGTGCAAAACCACTTATTGTAATGGATGTAATTAAAACTGAAGGTTCTCCACCAATAAGTGCCATTGAAACTGGTATTCCCGGAATACCAGCCATGCCAATCAATACCAACGGTTGTCATAGAACACCAAATAAGCAACAACCAATACCATAAGGGATTGATGATACAAAACCAACCACACTTCCTAATCCTTGTTCGATTAAAAAAAGAAAAGGCCCTAAAATAAAATAAATTGATCCAAAGACTATAACAGCTGATAAAAAAGGTCTAAAAATTATATCTAATGAACTAGGAACTCAATTTTTTAAGAATTTGTCAACATGATATAAAATTACCGCTGATACCATATGAGGAATGATTGAATTTGTATAAAAACTTAATTTAAAATCGATGCTTCCTAAAGAAAATAAATTGACTGATGGTAAAGAACTTAAACCAATTGTAGCTCCAGTTATGATTAATGAAATAAAAATTTGAGTTAATTCAGGCCCTCCTAAATATCTGATAGTGTTATAGGCTATAAATATTCCTAAAAGTTTTAAACCGGTTTCTGACAATACATTTACAAATATTGAGAAAGCATCAATATTTGTATTTAATTGTCCGCCAATTCCCATGTCTTGAATTGAGTTTGTTAAAACTAAAATTGATTTAATTCCCATAAGAAGCCCTGAAGCCATTAAAACTGGAATGTTCGGAACTATAATTGCAATAAAAGCTTTTATAAGCCGCATAAAGAAATTAGTTCTTGCTTTAATATTAATTTTTTCATTTTGAGCAAGTGTTGAGTGTTTGGAATTTTCAATATTTATTAACAAAGCATCTTTAACTTTGTATACATCTTGTCCGATGATTATTTGAATTTGGTTACCAACTCAAACAACACCTTTAACTGTTGCGATTTTTTTAATCGACTCATTATCAACATTATCTTTATTAATTATTTCAAATCTTAAACGAGTCATACAATTGTGTACTTGAGTGTAATTGCTTTGCCCCCCAACTAAATTTAAAATTTTTTCAGCTAGAATACTATATTTGTTTTTAGATTCTAAAATATCTAAAACAATATTTCTAACATTTTTTTCTTCCTTTTGAACATCATTATGAGTAAAAGTTCCAATCAAATCACCTTGTTTAACTTCACCATCTTTTTGCATTTCAAATTTTCATCCAGTAAATTCATTTAAATCTAAAACAATTGGTGTTGCTTTTAACATTTTATGTTTTTCAATCATTTTAAAATCAACAGCTACTATTTCTTTTTTTAAAGAAAGTTTATCACCAATTTGAGCTTTTACATCAAATGGCTTTCCTTCTAAATTAACTGTATCTAAACCAATATGCATTAAAAATGCTGGTCCTTGTGAATCTTTAAAATAATAAGCATGCTTTGTATTAAAAATCTGTGTCAATTCACCTTCTGCCAATGGAGAAAAAAACACATTTGATTTTGGTTCAATATAAAAACCAATACCTAGCATTTCTTCTGAAAAAACTCCATCATTTAATTCAACTAATGGTTTAACTATTCCATCAACAGGTGAATAGATCTTAATTATTTTTTTCATTTTAATCCTTTCTATTTTTTCAAGATAATTTTATGATTAAAACAATTCTAATTTTTGAAGTTTAAATGGCATGTAAAAAACAATACACTTTGTGAAATATTTCACACTTATTAGATTTTTAAATATTAAAAGTCTTTTGATTATTATTTTGCTGATTTTTATAATATAATAAAAAATATTTTAAAAGAGGTGATAATATGTCAATTGGCACTGTATTTTTATCTGAAATAATTGGTTCGTTAGTTTTGTCACTTTTAGGCAATGGTGGTATGGCTAATCAATTATTAACTAAAAAGAAGCCAAACGAAGTAATTATTGCCATTTGTTGGGCTTCTGGAGTAACTGTTGGAATAGTATTCTCTTTAATGCTTGGGGGTGTTGGACATCTCAATGCTATTATTTCTTTATTTTATTTAATCTATAATTGAAGTTCGATTGGGCCATATTGATTGTTTTGGATATTTATCATTGCACAAATTATAGGTTTTGTCTTAGGACAAATTTGTGTTGTTTTTTTGTATCAAGGAAAAATAAAACAATCTTTGGCTGATGGGTTTAAACAAGAATATTTAAACTCATATTGTTATACAAGAAACAATGAAAAATTTATGAAAGTTTTTATCGCTGAATTTATCGGTGCTATTTTCTTCTTATTAGCAATTTATTTTATAATTGAAAATCCTCGTCAAATATTAAGTCCTCACACTTCTTTTATTTTCATTTTTATTATTGTTATTTGTATTGTTTTATCACTTGGTGGTGTTACAGGACCTTCATTATCTCCAACAAGAGATATTTCATTAAGACTTATGCATAAAATAATTCCTTTTAAAAATAAAGGTTCTAGTGAATTTAAAGAGAGTGTTCCACTGATTTTAGGGTCTATTTTGGGAACAATAGTGATAGGGTTAGTATTTTTAATAATTTAAAACTTATTTATAATAAACTCTAAAATTTGTTTTTATCTTTTTGTTTTGAAAATAAACTTAGATTACTTTTTAGTTTTTTGTTTATAATATAAATCGTTAAATAGAAAAGTTAATTATTGGTAAAGAATTTAAATATGATGAATCAGCTATTCACGTCTTCAAAGAACTAAAAGCTGTTGAAAAACCTCCTGAAATGTATATTGCTTCAACTGACACACGAGGTCTTCACCATTTAGTTTGAGAAATAGTTGATAACTCAATTGATGAAGTTTTAGCTGGATATTGTAATGAAATTAATGTTGTATTAGAAAAAAATGGAAGTGTAACTGCTTCAGATAATGTTATATGATTTCCAATTGGAATCATACCACTAGTAAATCAGCACTAGAAGTAATTTTTAGTAACAATTTATAAAGACAAACAAGTTCATGAAATAGAGTTTGGTAATGGAGGGAAATTAGTTCAACCATTAACTCAAGTTTCAAAAACATATAAAACAGGCATGACTGTTAAATAATTAATGAAGAAAAAACCATAAGTTATACTTTAGATAATATGATCTATTTTGTATTTGAAAATTTAAAATGCACACAACTTTTAGTAATGCATACCCAAGATAAAACAAAAGCTTTTGATATCTCTTATAATGCTGACAAATGGGATTTAGGTTATTATCATAAAAAATATAAGTTGATTAATTTAAAAAGGAGAACTATGTTTAAAATTAATAGCGATGAAATTAAAATAATTATAACTGATATAGACGGCACATTATATCCAATGGATCATAAAGCATTATGACGTGTCAATAATCAGCAAAATATTGATTGAGTTAAAAAAGCAATTCAAAACAATATATACTTTGTAATGAATACAGGTAATTTACCATTCTTTTTAAAAGATATGTTAATTGATATTTCAGGTGAAATTAATGATTACAATAAATATTTTATTTCTTGCACTGGCAATTTAATTTACAATTTTAAGACAAATGAGTCTATAGTTGAAAACTATTTTGATAAAGAATTAATAATGAAAATTGTTGATAAAATAAAAAAGTACAAATTAGTTTATTTTATTGCTAGTGAAAACGGGGATGTGATCTATTTTTCTGATCGTGTGTTTAAAGAAAAATTAATACAACAAGACAATTCATTGAATGGTCGTTTACATCGAAAAGATTTAACACAAGAAATTTTAAATAACTTTAAATATTCACCAAGAATATCCATGAAAAATGTGCTACCTCAAGATAAACTTGAAATAATTAAAATATTTGAAGAAGAATTTAAAGATGAAAAAATTAATACCACATGGTGATCTGATGATGGTGTTGATTTAACGATAGGTACAACTAATAAATATAATGGAATTAAACATTTGTTAAAAATTATAAATAGTGAAAATGATACTAATTTAACATTAAATAATGTTATTTATTTTGGTGATAATGAAAATGACTTATCAGTCTTTAAAAATCTTAAATACTGTATAGCTGTAAATGATGCTATACCAGAGATTAAAGAACTTGCATTTGATATATCATGTGATTCAAAAGATGGGGCAATTGGGTTTTATTTAAAAAAAATATTAGTTTAATTAAAGTAAAAACTTAGATTTTTACCTAAGTTTTGAAAATAAAAAATTAATCAAATTTAATTAATACTTTTAATAATTGTTTTGTGCTTTAATAATCCTTATGTTGTGTGGGTAATGAAAATATTGTATAATATAATTTGTTAAATAGAAAAGGTGAATCAATGGCTAAAGAAGTTAAATATGATGAATCTGCTATTCAGGTCCTGGAAGGACTAGAAGCAGTTCGTAAACGTCCTGGAATGTATATTGGTTCAACTGACACACGTGGACTTCACCATTTAGTTTGAGAAATAGTTGATAACTCAATTGATGAAGCTTTAGCTGGATATTGTAATGAAATTAATGTTGTATTAGAAAAAAATGGAAGTGTCACTGTTTCAGATAATGGAAGAGGAGTTCCAACAGGAATGCACGCGACTGGTAAATCAACACCAGAAGTAATTTTTAGTATTTTACATGCTGGTGGTAAATTTGGTGGAAGTGGATATAAAACTTCTGGAGGATTACATGGAGTTGGTTCAAGTGTTGTTAATGCTTTATCTAAAAAATTCAAAGTAACAATTTATAGAGATAAACAAGTTCATGAAATAGAGTTTGGGAATGGTGGGAAATTAGTTCAACCATTAACTCAAGTTTCAACAACTTATAAAACAGGAACTATGGTTAACTTCTTACCAGATGATTCAATTTTTAATACAACTAAATATTCATTTTCAGTTATTAGTGAAAGATTAAAAGAATCAGCTTTATTAAATTCAGGATTAAAAATAGCCTTAGAAGATAAAATAAATTCTAAATCAGTTGAATATCAATTTGAAAATGGATTAATTGAATTTGTTAAAGAATTATCTAGTGAGTTTACACCAATTACTGAACCTATCACAATTAAAAATGCAGCTAAAAGAATTGAATCTGAAATATGTTTACAATATACAGAAGATTTTAATGAAACTATTTTAGGATTTGCTAATAATGTTAAAACAGGAGATGGTGGAACACATATAACTGGATTTAAAATTGGATTAGTTAGAGCAATTAATGATTATGCTAAAAATAACAAAATATTAAAAGATAAAGATGCTCGTTTAGATTCAAATGATTTAAGAGAAGGATTAGTAGCTATTGTGACTGTTAAGATTCCTGAAGATCTAATCGAATATGAAGGACAAACAAAAGCAAAACTAGGAACTCCAGATGCTAAAAATGCAGTTGAACAAGTTGTTTATGATTTTATGAACTTTTGATTAATTGAAAATAAAGTTGCTGCTACTAAAATTATTGAAAAAGCAATTCTTGCAAGAAAAGCAAGAGATGAAGCTAGAAAAGCCAGACAAGCTGTTAGAGATTCTAAAGGTAAAAAAACTTCAAGAACAATGCTTGGAAAATTAACACCAGCTCAAGGTCGAAAAAAAGAAATTAATGAATTATACCTTGTTGAAGGAGATAGTGCTGGGGGTAGTGCTAAATCTGGCAGAGATAGAGTTTTTCAAGCCATTTTACCTTTAAGAGGAAAAGTGATTAATTCTGAAAAAGCTAAGTTGAATGAATTGTTAAAAAATGAAGAAATTCAAACAATTATTGCAGCAATTGGAGCTGGAATTGGTCAAGATTTTGATGTTAGTGATATTAACTATGGAAAAGTTATTATTATGACTGATGCTGATACTGATGGAGCACATATTCAAACATTATTGTTAACTTTCTTTTATAGATATATGAAAGACCTTATTACTAACAAACATATTTTTATTGCTTTACCTCCATTATATAAAGTTACATTTGCTGATAAAAAATTCATATACTTGTGAGATGAAATAGAATTAAATGACTTTAATAAAGTTAATTCAAAGAAATTTGAATTACAAAGATATAAAGGGTTGGGTGAAATGAATGCTGATCAATTATGAGAAACAACAATGAATCCTCAAGCTAGAAAATTAATTTTAGTAACAATTGAAGATGTATTATTAGCTGAAAAATCATTTAGAACCTTAATGGGTGAAGATGCTGAAAAAAGAAAAGAATGAATACAAGAAAATGTTAAGTTTACTTTAGAAGATGAACAAATAGATATTATTAATAATTAAAAAAAGAAAGGAAAACTAATATGGCTAAAAAATTAATAGACAATTCAAATGTTGAAAATCAAAAAGGTATCATTAGTTTTCCTTTAGATGAACTAATGGGAGATCGTTTTGGAAGATATGCTAAATATATTATTCAAGAACGTGCACTACCAGATGCAAGAGATGGTTTAAAACCAGTTCAAAGACGTATTTTATATGCAATGAATGAATTGGGATTAACATCAGAAAAAGCTTATAAAAAATCAGCTAGAGTTGTTGGAGAAGTTATTGGTAAGTACCACCCTCATGGAGATACTTCTATTTATGATGCGTTGGTTAGAATGAGTCAATGATGAAAACTAAACATGCCATTAATTGATATGCAAGGAAATAATGGGTCTATTGATGGTGATAGTGCAGCTGCGATGCGTTATACTGAAACACGTTTAGAAAAAATTTCTGATTTATTATTAGATGATTTAAATAAAAATACAGTAGCATTTGCACCAAACTTTGATGATAGTGAAAAAGAACCAACAGTATTACCAGCATACTTTCCAAATATCTTAGTTAATGGCTCAACTGGAATTGCAGCTGGTTATGCTACAAACATGCCGCCACATAACTTAGGTGAAATAATTGATGCAACTGTTAAGTTAATCAGAACACCAAATACTAGAATAGAAACTATTTTAGACGTTGTTAAGGGCCCAGATTTTCCAACTGGTGGTATTGTTCAAGGGCGTAACGGAATTAAAGATGCTTTTGAAACTGGTAAAGGTAAAGTTATTATTAATTCAAAATGACATGAAGAAAAAAATAACATTATTATTGATGAAATACCATACGAAGTTGTTAAACAAGATTTAGTTAAAAAGATTGGTGATGTAATTGATGCTAATCCTGGATTAGGTATTTTAGAAGTTAGAGATGAAACTGATAGAAATGGTTTAAGAATAGCGATTGATTTATCTGATAAAGCTAATATTGACACTGTAAGAAAATTCTTATTTAAATCAACACCATTATCTGTTTCATATAACTATAATAATGTTGCTATTGTTGACTTACAACCAAAACAATTAAATATTGTAGCATTACTACAAGCATATATTAACCACTACAAGCAAGTGTTTACATACAAAACTCAATTTGATTTAAATAAAGCAGAAAAAAGATTAGAAATTGTTTTGGGTTTGATCAAAGCAATGGATATATTAGATCAAGTTATTAGAGTGATTAGAAAATCTAACAATAGAATTGATGCTATTGAAAATTTAATTAATGAGTTTGCATTTACTCAACCCCAATCACAAGCTATTGTTGATATGCGTTTATATCGCTTAACTTCAACTGATGTTGTCAAACTAGAAAATGAAAAAAATGAGTTATTAGATAACATTAAACTATTAAAAGAAATTTTAAATAGTAGTGAAGTATTAGATGAAACTATTGTTGCTAGATTAAAAGAAGTTAAAAAACAATTTGCAATACCAAGAAGATCAATTGTTGAAAATGATGTTGAAAACCTTGATGTTGAAGCTAAAGAAGTTTTAGTTGAAAAAACATTTGATTTATGAGTGTCAAGAGATGGTTATTTAAAAGCAATTGAATCTAATCTAATTTCAAGAAATGATCCATTATTATTTGGAAGAAAACCAAATGATATTTGAATATCAAGTGGTGTTGTTTCTAACTTATCGCATTTGTTGTTAATTACTAATAAAGGAACATATTATTCAATTCCTTTATATAAATTGGCTATGAATAAATGAAAAGAAATAGGAGTGCATGTTAATACGATTGCTACAATGGACCCTTCAGAATACTTAATTAGTAGTTTTATAGTAAATGGTTTTGATCAAGCAACTCAACAAATTTTAATTACTTCTAAAAATGGTAATATCAAAAGAACCCCAATTAAAGATTTAGAAACTAAAATCTTTACTAAAGCATTTAGAATAATGAAAACACTTAATGATGATGAAATTGTTAGCGCACAATTAGTTGGCTCTAAAACACAAATTGTTGGAATCATTACTAAAAAAGGATATGGTGTTTGTTATAACATTGAAGATGTTCCTGTACAAGGAACTAATTCAAAAGGGGTTAAAGCAGCTAATTTAAATGCTGATGATGAAATTGTTTCTGGATTAAGTTTAAACCTTAATGACTCAATTGTTTTTTTAACTGAAAAAGATGGAATTAAAAAATTAAGATCAAATATTTTACCAGTTTACACAAGACCAAAACGTGGGGTTAGAATTCTTCCTGAAAGAAAAAGAGGAACGGAAGACATTATTTATGTTGCTAAGTTTAGTTCAAATGAAGAAGTTATTATTAAGGCAATAGATAAAAAAGACGCTTATCATGAAGCAAATATTTCAAAATATCATCATGTGGAATTAACAAGTGTTACTGGTGATTTTGAAATTAAAGATATTTTGCATGCTAGTTTTCAAAATTTTAATATTAGTATTAATAATGATATTCCACCATCTTCATTATCAGCTAGTGATGATAATGAAGGTTATGTGTCGAAAGCACAAATTAGAGAAAAACAAGAATTTAATAAAACTAAAGCATCTTCAAAAGTTGTAATAAGTAAAACTAATAAAGAAGAAAGTGCGCAAAGAATTCATTCTTTATCATCTGGTCTTGGAGATCTTTTAGGTGACATTTCTTCATTACTAGATAATGTTGGTGCTAATAAACCAAAAGATAAAAAAGAAAAAGTTAAAGATATACAATTAGAATTAGATGATTTATTTGATTAAAGAACAATATGAGTTCTTTTTTTATTTATTTGCACACTTTAAATAGTATATAATGATAAAAGATATTTTAAAAATAAAGCAAGGTAATTAAAATGAATCAAAACAGTAAAAATTATAAATACAATTTAAAAACTATACTTTATACAATTTTTAATTTTATTAAAGTAAAAAAAGCTTCAAATGCTAACTTCAAAGCTTATAAAGACTTTTGTTTAAATTATCCAAGAGTTAGTGATTATTCAAAAGCATTAGATGAACCAATTATTGTTAACTCATACGAAGCACACATTAAAGATCTAAAATGAAAAGAAATGAGTTTAACAACTTTTGATAAAAAAGATATTAAAACATTAAATTTAAATTTGAGTGGTAAAAATATTAGTTGTATTTATATAACTAATCCTAATTCTAATAAATGAGTTGTTGGGATGCATGGTTGAACAGAAGACAAGTATCTTGCTTTAAGATTAGTATTTCATTACTGACAAGTTGGATATAACGTATTAACATTTGATAGTTATGCTCATGGTGATACTTATGGTGATAATACTGATATTGGGCTATCATCATTACCAATTGTTGAAAAAGTAGTTGATTATATTAAAGTCGAATTTAAAGCTTCGCATATTGGATTAATTGGTAATAGTATGGGGGCTTCTTCAGCTGTTTTATATGCACAAAAAGCTAACAATAAAGAAATGATTAATTGAATTGTTGCTGATTGTGGGTTTAATGATATTAAACTGCAATACAGATATTATAATCAGCAAAATTTTGCTAAACAAGATTGATATAAAGTTTGTTTTGCATTCATTAAGAAATTTTCAAAAATTACAAAATCAAATCAAAATAAATTTAATTTAATGAAGAAAATGAAGTTAGCTAAAGAAATACCAATATTTTTTATTCATTCTAAGAAAGATACATTTGTTCCTTGTTTTATGAGTGAAGAAATGTTTGTTGAAAAAGTAATTTATGAGAAAAAAATAATAAGTGAACTTTGAACACCAAATTCATCTGGTCATGTTTGAATTATTGCTGATTTAAATAAAGATTATGTAGAAAAAACAATTGCTTTTGCAAACAAAAATGAAAAATAATTAGTTATTTATTTTAACTAATTATTTTTTTGTTTATTAATGTTACTAATTTTTATATTAATATCTCAAGCGAATAGTTTGACTAAAAAATAAACTAAGACTAAACTAGTAAACATTAATAATGAAAACAAAAAATGAAACTATTATTAGGTATTTTAATACTGATACTGCCTATTTGTGTACTTTTAAATAATTTAAATTTTCAAAAAAAGTTAAAAATGATAATTATGATAAAGTAGAAATTAAGTACAATAAAATTTAAAAAGAAAGATTTTTCAAATAATTATATTGATTTAAAATTAAAAAATCAGGAAAATTATAGTTCTATAATTATATTTGAAATTATACTAATTCTAAAATAGACAGCCTAAAGATAACACAAGTGGAGTCAAAGAAGGATGTCTGTTTTAAAGAAACTATAAAAGTTTCATTAAAAACATAAACTATGAGAAAATATAATAAATAGAAAAGGCATAAACTAATGAAAGAAAAACTTTTTACAAATAAAGATGAGCAATCGCTTTTAGAAGAAATAAATAATGAAATTATAACTTCTAAAGAAGTTTATTTAATTTATCCTTTTATATCTAAAAATATTTTAAATAAGATATCTAAAACTTTTGAGTTTTGTAAAAACAATAATATTAAGATTAAAATTATTTCAACTACTTTTGACGATTTATCTCAATTTAACAATTTGAATGAATTAAAAATATTAGTTGAAAAGTATTCTAATATTAAAATTAAAATTGAAAATAACTTAGAAAGAAATAGTGAAAGAATTCATATTAAAGCATCTATTTTTAAAAAAGAAAATGGTTTATCTACTGCTATTATAGGTTCATCTAATTTAACTGTTAAAGGTATGATTTCTGGAAGGGAATGAAATATCAAACTTACAGAAAAAAATAATAAAGATTTAATTGAAAAAATGATTAATGAATTTGAAAGTTTATGAAAAGAAGAACTTATTGATTTTTCAGATTCATTTGAAAGAGATTTATTAATTCAAAAAATTAAAGAAAACCAAGAAACACTATATAATTCAAAATTAGAATTACTAACTAGTAGTTTGACTAAAAAATACTTATATAAATTTCAAAAAGATATTGTTGATAAATTAAGTTATCGAAGATATACAAATAAAAATAAAAACTTAGTTATTATGGCTACTGGAACTGGTAAAACCTTAGTATCTGCATTTGATTACAAAAGACAAATAGATCAAGCTAAAACTAGTCTTAGACTTTTATTCTTAGCACATCAAAGAGAAATAATTGATCAAGCTATTAAAACATATCGTCAAGTGCTTGAAGACAATGAATTTGGTGATGTTATGTATGATGGAACTATTAATAATAATCCAAAACATTTATTTGCAACAATTCAAACTTTGTCAACAAGGCTTAATCTGTTTAAACCAAATGATTTTGATATTATAGTTTTTGATGAAGCTCACCATATTTCAGCGATGTCTTTTGATAAAGTATTTAACTACTTTAAACCAAAACAAATTCTTGGATTAACAGCAACTCCAGAAAGAGAAGATAACAAAGATATTAAAGTATACTTTGACAATGAATATGCAACTGAATTAAGACTATGAGATGCTATTAATCAAAAATTATTATGTCCTTTTGATTATTATTGTATTGATGATACAAATACTAATCTAAATGGTGTTGATTTAAATTCTGATAAAGAAATATTTAAAGTTATTAATACAGATTCTAGAAATGAATTATTATATAAAACAATTAGTAAATATTTAGGAGTTCATGCAAGGCCAACTACGCTTATTTTTTGTGTTACTGTAAAACACGCAATTAATATAGCAAATTACTTAAAATCAAAAAACTTAAAAGCTGAAGCTTTAACTTCAGAAAATACAAAAGATCGTAAAAGAATTTTACATGAATTTGCAATTGGACGTATTAATTATTTATGTGTTGTAAATATTTTTAATGAAGGTGTAGATATACCTGAAATTAATACTATAATTTTGTTAAGACCAACAAATTCAAAAACAGTTTATTTGCAACAATTAGGTAGAGGCTTAAGAAAAACTGAACTTAAAAATAAATTAGAAGTATATGATTTAATTTCAAATATTGATAATAAATATGATATCACACTAGGAATTAGAAATTTATTTAATCCAATGATAAAAAATAACAAATCATTTAGTGCAAAAGAGGGTTTGCCTTACAATTGCACTATTAATTTAGAAAAACATACAGAAGAAATTATAATTAATAGTTTAAAAAAATGATACATTAATAAAAATTCAATAAAAAGTTATATTGTTGAATATTATGAAAAATATCAAGAGGATGCTTTTAAAATGTTATTAAAGGATTATGAAATTTCAATTTTAGATTTTTATAATAACTTAGATAATTTATTTATACCAATAGCCAAACAAATAAATCAGTACAACCCTTTTGAAAATGATACAAAAAGAAATAAAAATATATTAAAACAATTTTTATTTTTAGATAACTATAAAATTGTTAAATATTTCTACAACAGATTAACTTTAAAAATTACAAATAAAAAAATTGATTTAGATTTAGATAATTTATTAATAACTTCATGTTTATATGAAATAACAAGTATGGAAAAATTTTTAAGTTTATATCCAGAATATCTACAAATTAATGATCTTGTTGAACATTTTATTTTACATAATAAAATAATTGTTGAAGAATTAATAATGATTTTAAAATATAAGTTGGAAAATGAAACTTTAATATTTGCCAATGAAGTTGAACCTTTATTAAACCTAAAAGCAACTTATACGGTAAAACAAGTATTATCAGTTGTTAATCGTACAAATTTTTTACACTATCGAGACGATTTAAAAGTTTTAACATTTCAAGCTGGATATTTAACTTTTGATAATTCAAAACAAATTATTTTAGCAGATGAAGATAGTGAAAATTATGGAAAGAAAACCAAATATCAAAGTGAAGATAAGCTTTTTTACTGATCTTTACCTGAAAAAATGACAATTAAAAATAAAATTATTAAAGACTTTGAAAATAAAGCTATTAAAAAGTATTTGTTTATTCATGATAAGCAAAACTATAATACAAAAAACTTATTTTTAAAACTATATAAATTTGTTGGAGTTGGTAAATTTGAAGAAATGCTATTTGAAGATGTTTTAACAGTTAAGTTTAAATTATAGTATGCTAAACATTTTTACAAAATCAAAGTATGTAAAAAAATAAACTAAAATTCTAGTAAAAATATTCAAAAGTTGTTAGAATACAAGATAGCTTTTATTTAAAATCAATCCTTATAAAACAGGTTTAATTGTTTTTAATAAACAAATATGAACTATAATAAAATAATGGGGTAAAAATGAGAACTATAGGCAGATTAAAAGAACTAGTTAACTACAACAATGGTCTTGATTCTTTAATAGCACATAAAATTTTATTAAATTATGAACAAAACAAGAGTATAAAACCAAAAGTAATTTCTCAATTATGTAATGTTTCAGTTTCAACATTAACACTTTTTTCTAAAAGATTAGGCTATGATGGATATTCAGAATTATACTACAGGGTAATGATAGAAAAAGAGTTTTATAAGACTGAAAAAAATATAATTTCAAATAATAAAGAAAACAATGATCCTAAAATTTTAGATTTAGTTAACAGAATTCATAACAGTGAAAAAATATTTTTTTTAAAATCAGAAGAAACTTCAAGTGTTTTTATAGATTTTTTGATTAGTATTCTATCTTTTGAAAAAAAAGTTGTTTTTACAAAAAGAAGGAAATTAGAAAAGTATTATGTTAATTTTATAGATAATAAAACTTTGTTTATAGTATTTGCGACAGGTTTAGAAATTAGCGAATTGTGAAATAATATAGACTTATATATGAACTATAAAATAAATATATTTTTAATCACAACTGAAGCAAATCGTGATTTAGTAAAAAAATATAATTTAGAAGATTCATCATATTTTGTAGAAGATCAGATAAAAAGTAAAGAGTTTATTTTAAGAACTATGTATAGAACTCACAATATTGATGAATTAATAATAAAAGTAACTGAATATTACACAAAAAAATTTTACAAACAGTAAAATTTTTTTCTTGTTTTCAAATATAAAATTAAAGTAGTTAGAAAAATTTCTAACAATGAAAGGTAAATATGGAAAAAAGTAAATATTATGAGTATGCCTTAACTTTCTTTAAAGCTATTGGTGGTATTTCAAATCAGACTAATGTTTATAATTGCATGACAAGACTTAGATTTAAAATAGTTGACAAAAAGTTAGTAAACGAAGAAGAAATCAAAAAAGTTAATATTGTAAAAAACACTAATTGAAATGGTGATGAATTACAAATAATTATTGGTGGTGATTGTTATAAAGTTAAAGACCAGTGCAACATTATTTTAAATGAAGGTATATCTTTAGAAAAAGCTATTGAGAATTTTTATAACCAAAAAGATAATTTTATTTTAGAGAAAAGTGAATTAGAAGTTAAAAAAAATAATATTAAATTTACTAAAAAAATAATGCCTGCAATTACAGCAGTTGTATTCCCAACGATTCCTATTCTTATAGGTAGCGGAATTATTGGAGGAATTCAATCATTATTAGTTATTTTACATGTTTTGCAAACTCCAGCTCCTGGGGGTAGTATAACAGATTTAAACTTAATTAGTGCTATTATGTTTGTAGCATCAAAGGTTGGTCTAGAATTAGTTGGAGTGGTATTTCTTATAAGTGTAGTTAACTATCTTAAAGGAGATATTTATTTAGCAATATTTTTAGCTTTAGGATTAACTTCAAGATATTTATTTGGCAATGGTTGAGAACTATTCACACTTTTTGGACAACCAATAACAATTAAATCTTATGAGGGAACAGTGCTGCCTATGATTGCAGCTGGATTCTTATTACACTATATAAATAAATGAGTAAAATCATGAATGCCAACTCAAATTGATGTTGTATTTAGACCTGCAATTGTTTTTTTTACTTGCTTTATTATAATGTTGTTTACTATTGGGCCATTCTTTAGAATAATAGAACAGTTTATAAGTAAATTTGTTATTTTGACAGGTAAAATACCAGGGGGAATCGGAACTGGTATATTAGCTATGATATGACAACCTCTTGTTCTTACTGGTACACATGTAGCTGTTGTAACTGCTATAACTTTACCCATGACAACTACAGGAGATCCTTCACCAATGTATACAGCGGTTCAAATTGCTGTTATGGGTCAAATAGGAGCTAGTATTGCAGTTGCTATTCTAGCAAAAAATCAAAAAACTAAAATTGCAATTATGGGTGGTATTCCAGGTGCAATATTTGGAATTACAGAACCTTTAATTTATGGTATCAATTTACCTAAAATAAAACCATTTTTATTTGGTTGTATAGGTGGATTATTTGGTGGTCTTTTAGCTGGTGCAACTGGTGTAGCTCAGTTTCAAAGAACAGGAACTGGTATAATGTCATGAATGGGACTTGGAACAGGTGTTAGTTTATATATGGGAATTATATCTGGATTTGTTTCTTTAAGCGTAGCATTAATTATAACTTTGATGCTATTTAAAGATAGGATACCAGAATATATTTTAGTTAAAAAAATCAATAAAAAAACTTTCAAAAAAAATACTAACAAAACTCTTTCTGAAGTAGTTGCAGTTTTAAAAACTAATGAAGTTATTAAAAAATATGAAGATTTATTGCAAGGTAAAATAAAACTTGACAGTACTATAGAGACTTTAGAAGAAAATCAAAATCAGACTAAATTTAAAATCAAAGAAAAAGCTAATAAACTACACTTAAAAGGTCAAAAAGAAAAAGTAGAGATATTAAGAATAAAATATAATAAATATTTGGTTAATAAAATATCAATTTTAATTAATAAAAGAAACGTTCTAATTTTAGAGTTAGAAAAAGTTCAAGAAAGATATAATTTGTTAATTAAAGATTTAACAAACAAAATTAAAATTGAAATTAAAAATGAAGATATTTTAATGAAATATAAAGAAGCTTTAAATTCAATTGAAGCTTACTATTCAAATTAGAAGAGGTAAATAATATGAAAAATAAATTTCCAAATAATTTTTTATGAGGAGCATCAACTAGTGCTTATCAAGTTGAAGGTGGTTGAAACCAAGATGGGAAGGGACCATCAATACAAGATGTCAGAACTAATATCCCTGAAGGCACAACTGACTTTAAAATTGCTTCAGATCATTATAACAAATGACAAGAAGACGTTACTTTAATGGCTGAAATGGGGCTTAAATCGTATCGATTTTCAATATCATGATCTAGAATAATGCCTTTAGGGTATGGTGAGATAAACAAAGAAGGTTTAAAGTTTTATAAAAATTTAATTAAAGAATTAAAAAAATACAATATTGAACCAATTATAACAATGTATCATTTTGATTTACCTTATGGTTTAGAAAAACTTGGGGGATGATTAAACCCTGATATAGTACAATACTTTGAAAAGTATGCTGAAACTTTATATACACATTTTGGTGAATATGTTAAATACTGATTAACAATAAATGAACAAAATGTAATGATACTTTTTGGTGAAATAGTAGGTATAGATTTATCTAAGTCTGAAAATAAAACAAAAGATTTATATAAAATAAATCATCATATGATGTTAGCTCAAGCTAAAGCAATTATAAAATGTCACAAAATAGTTAAAAATGGTCTTATTGGTCCTGCACCAAATATTAATCCGGTTTATGCAAACTCAAATGATCCAATTGATCAAATCGCTGCATTTAACATGCGACATTTTAGAAATTGATTTTATTTAGATACTTGTGTTTTTGGTGAATATAACAAAAATGTTATTAACTATTTAATTAAAAATAATGCAATGTTTCAAATAACAGATGAAGAACAAAAAATTTTAAAAGAAGGTAAACCTGATTTTATTGCCTTTAACTATTATGCTTCTTCAACTGCAAAGTTTACATTAGAAGAAGATTTTGAAAGCATAGCAGATCAACAAAAAATAAAAAGTTTAAAAGGTTTATATCATCAGGTCAAAAATGACAATTTACCTAAAACTCAATTTGGTTGAGAAATTGATCCATTAGGATTTAGAATAGTATTGCGTGAACTTTGAGATAGATATAATCTTCCTTTAATGATTACTGAAAACGGTATTGGAGGGTATGATACATTAGAAAACGGAGTTGTAAATGATCAATACAGAATTGATTATTATCAATTACACTTAGCTGAATTGAAAAAGGCAATTTTACTAGATGGTGTTAATGTTATTGGATATAACCCTTGAAGTGCTATAGATTTAGTTTCAACACATGAAGGTGTTAAGAAACGATATGGTTTCATCTTTGTTGATAGAGATGAATTTGACCTAAAGTCTTTAAAAAGGTACCCAAAAAAAAGTTTTTTTTGATATAAAAAATTAATTGCAGAAAACGGTGAAAACCTTTAAAATAAAAAAATACAAGTAAATAACAACTAATCTGTAAACTAATATTTGTGATAATTTTATCAAATATCAGTTTTTTAAATTTTGATTTAATTTTTTGTTATTATACTTTTGAATAAGTTATAATAAATAGAATAATCATATAATTAATTAGGGAAAAATGAAATTGATGAAAAAAAAATTTAAAATTTTAATTGCTAGTTTATTATTAACAACTTTTATTTTGTATACTCTAAGCTTTATTCAAACTGAGCAAAAAGTTTATCAAAGTTTTATTCATGATGATGTTTTAAATAAAAGTGAATCAACTCAAACATTTAACTATAATGATTTTATTCCACCGTCATCAACATCCACAGAGCAAGAAAGTATTTTGTATTATGGTAGAGTTTTAAAATACTATTATGCAAATTCAATTAAAGTTAAAGACACAGATATTGATGAATTAGAATTATTTTTTGCAGATTTTAGTGATGCAGATAAAGCATTTGCAATTCAAAATTTACTTTCATCTACAATAAATATCAGTATTTATGGTTCAAGTAGTGATGCTGAATTTTTTGCCGAATCTTTTTCAAAATGATTAAATACACCTGATGAACAAAAAAATAAAAGTTGAGAAATTACAAATAATTTTTTTATTGAAATTTTACCTGATATTTTAAAACAAGCAGGAGTTTTAAAATATACTCAAGAAAAAATTGTAGATATTGTTAATAAAAAAATAGACACAGAAAGTTTAGTTACTTATGACACTACTTTAATAAATCTACCTTCAGATCCAGTTGATTTAAAATATGGTTCAACAAGTTTACAAAATTTTGCAAAAAATTATTGAAAAGGTATAGGACAAAATGATGCTGGAGCATTAAATTATATTAGCAAACAATTTTCATCACAAAATTATTCAGCTCTTGAAAAAGCTTATAGTGTTGTAAAAAATTGAATGTATGATTCATACACACCAGCTTCTTCAGAATCAATTGCTAGTTTTAATGCATTTAATACCAATACATATTCAAGCTTTGATGAATTAGATAATGAACTTTTGGATATTTCCCAGGCAAATGATAAAGTTAGTAGATTACCATTTAAAAAAATTTATGATAATTTAGAAGCAACTTATTTACTAAAAACACCTAAAAGTTCAAATGATTTTGAGCAATGAACATATGCTGACACACAAAATTTAAAAGAATTGACTTTATTTTTGTACAACATGTTATTTTCACTAATTTCAAACGAGACATGAGTTGAAAATTTACTTACTGGTTTTATTGTTTCTCCAGATTCCCCTTTAAAGTCAAATGATGAAAATGTAATGGGATACACTAGTACATCTAGTTCAAATCAAGGCGCAGAATATTCATACATTGTATTAACAGGAATTAGTTTAACATATAAAGAGTTTAATTCTCAATATACAATGGGATTTTGAAGTTCACCAGCAAAGTTCAATACATTAATTCATGAGTTTGGACATGCACTTGATGCTTTTGGGAGTAAACCAAATTCAGCTAGATCTAACAATTATAAAAAAGATATCCATTATTGAGAAATGTATTCTGGAAATATTTTTGGTGACTATATTCCAACCTCTGATTTTACTTTTGAATTTTGAAAAGACCCTTCATCAACAATAATAATTGGTGCAATTGGAATTGTTAGTGTGGTTTCAATAACTTATTTATCATTAAATTATAAATCACGTAAAAAAAATGAAGAAAAAGAAAAAGATTAATATAAAATTATTTTTTAACTTTTTTTATAAAATTATTTATTAATTCATTATATTCGTCTTGATGTTTAACAATGCTTTCACTGTGTCGTGCATTCTCAAATAGCTTTAATTCTGATAAAGAATTAAAGCTATATTTTTTTTGCTCATAATATGTAACTATTGAATTATGATAAGTAATAAAATCATCTTTTTTACCATGTATAAATAATATTGGTAGATCTTTTATGCTTTCAAGATTGATCTGAGTATTCATATCATTTAAATTTGTTTTAGAAACTTTTTTAAATCTTCCATTTATATTAAAAGAACAAAAATATCAAGCAAATCATTTGAAATATCTTTTTAAAAAAAATCTTATTTGTTCAACTGGTTGAGTTAAAGCACAATCTGATACTAATCAGTCAACTTTATTAGTTAGATAAAATTGTTGAGCTCAATAAACAGCAGTACCTCCCCCCATACTTACACCAATCACGCCAATTTCTTCAACTTTATTATTCGATTTAATTCAAGATATCACAGTGTTTAAAAGTTTTGAATTAGTAACCCCGAAATCTGAATACTCACCAAAAGTATCACCATGTGCAAATGCATCAAAACTAACAACATTATAACCTTGTTTAAATAAATTAATCGCATTTCTAATTCCTAAGTATTTATTACGTTTAAAACCATGTAAAGCTACAACTCATTTGCTTGTTTTATTATTCAGCATCACACAACTAATTGATTGATTTTTTTTATGTTGAATTTCAAATGCTTTAATTGCATTTGGGTCTATTTCTAAATTTTTTAATTTCTTTGCTTTTATATCTTTTAAAAAGTGATTAAAAGTATTAACTTCATCTCCATTTTTATCAAGACCTTTTCTATCATATTTAAACAAATATGCATTAAAAAAAAGAGTTACAAATCAGCTTAAAGGATATACTATTGGAAATAAAAGAATTACCCATATTCTTTTTCAAAAAGTATATTTATATTTTTTTAAATATTTTTTACTAGTTTTAAAATTATATTTATCTTTCATATTGCACCCTTTATCAATTTATTTAATTTTACTCTCTTTCACATAGAATTTTAATATAAAATCTAATAATGAAAGGTTTATATGCTAAAAAGTAAAACATATCGTGGATATTTAATTAAAAATGGTGTATCAAATGATTCTGGTTGAGGAACTGGAATTTTTAGTATGGAAGATAATGAGAAAAATCAATTAAGTATCAAAGGAATTATTGGTTCTATGACTAAAAAAACTTTATATGAAATAACAGGTGAATTTGAAGAACATCCAAGATATGGAAGAAGCTTTAAAGTAACTAGTTTTAGAAAAGCACCAATCCATTCTACAAAAGATCAAATTAATTTTTTATCAGGTCCAAGTTTTCCTGGCATTGGAAAAAAAACAGCTGAAACAATAGTTAACTTTTTTAAAGAAGACGCAATTGTTAAATTAAGTGAAAACTTAGATATTTTAGATCAAATTCCTGATTTACCTAAATCTTTTATTCCAGTGATTATTAACGGAATAAAAGACAATATCGAAAAAGAAGGACAACAAAGATTAAGATACATCTTTTTTGAAAATGGATTAAAAACTTCTATTTTAGATTGAATGGAAAACAAATTTGAAAATGATAATCAAACTATTCAAAATTATTTTGAAAATAATTTTTTGTCATACACTTATCAAAAGAATATAGCGTCATTTGATGATCTAGATAAAGTGGCTGTTTGATTTGGATTAGATTTACATTCAGATGAAAGAATTGGTTATTGAGCTTGAAAATTAACAAATGAGATATTATTTGATAAAGGCGATTCTTATACTGATAAAAATGTTTTATCAAGACTATTAATTAAAAAGTTAAATATTTTAGAACCAGATTTAATTATGAAAGGATTTTTATTTGCTAAAAAAGAAGGTATTTTAATTTTTGAAGATAATAAAATATATACTAAAGAATCTTATGAAGAAGAGATAGTAATTGCTGAAAAATCTTTGGCATTTTGTAAATTAAAATCAAAACTAGTTAATCAAAATAAATTAGACTTTGAAATAAGTTTGATAGCTCAAGAAATAGCTTATGAAAATAATATTCAAGATTTTAAATTTGATGATATTCAAATTCAAGCCTTAAAAACTTTTGCTAACAATCGTTTATTAATTCTTACTGGTGGACCTGGGACTGGCAAAACAACTTTAATTAAAGCCATGGTTAAATTATTTTATAGACTAAATAATTCAAATAATTTCGCAATAGCAACCCCAACTGGAAGAGCTGCTAGTCGAATCAGAGAAACTTTTAAAAATTCTAACGCCACAACTATTCATAAACTATTGCAAGCAAAAGATACTAATGAGTTTCAAATTAATGAAAATAATCCTTTAAAAGAGCAATTAATAATCATTGATGAGTGTTCAATGGTTGATAGTTGATTATTTTCAAACTTATTAAAAGCTTGTGATAATGTTGAAAAAATAGTTTTTGTAGGGGATGCTAATCAATTACCAAGTGTTGGGTATGGAAATGTATTTAAAGATATGATCCATAGTAAAACAATTTCAACAATATTTTTAAATCAAATACATAGACAAAAAAACAAAAGCGAGATTATAGATATTGCTTATAAAACTTTAGCAAAAACATTAGAGTTATCAGACATTATTGATAAAACAAATATTTTTTCTCAACTAGACAAAACTAATGAAGAAGTTTTAAACCAAATAACTGAAATTGTAAAAAACAATTGAGATGATTTAAAAACAAAACAAAATTTTTTACAAATCATTTGCCCCATGTATGGAGGAAATTTAGGAATTGATGAAATCAATGCTGAAATCCAATATAAATTTAATAAAAATATTAATGATCAAACAAAAATATTTCAAAGAGGGGATTATAGATTTGTTGTTGATGATAAAATTATGTTTTTAAGAAATGAACCTGATTATGATTTATCAAATGGTGATGTTGGTAAAATTGTTGCATTTCAATATAATGCTTATAAACGTTTAAAAGCTGTTGTATGTGAATTTAATGAAAAAGAAATAGTTATTAAACCATCTGATTTTATTGATGTCAAATTAGCATATGCTACTAGTGTTCATAAAACTCAAGGAAGTGAATATCAAAACGTTGTATTAGTATTAGATAATAATGCCTATAATTCAATATTTTTAACTAATTCACTTATTTATACAGCAATAACAAGAACTAAAGAAAATTTACATATTTTTAGTAGTTCACATACATTATTTGATGCAATCGAAAAAGACGAACGATTAAGACAAACAACTTTAGTTAATAAACTATTAACTATGAAATTATTTAAATAAATTAATTAGATAAATGTTTTTAAAATTGATACTAACTTGTATTAGTGATTTTTAATTTTAATTATTTTATTAATGTAAAATTATTATAAGTTACCAATAAACTTATAAAAAGAGAGAAAACAAATAATATGGATAAAAGACAAGTATATTTAAAATATTTATTAACAGTGGCAACTCTTGCATTCTTAATTAGTATTTCTACAATTTTTATTTATTTAAGAAAAGAACTAACAAGTATTGTTCCATCATGATTAACTTCAGTTGTAGTGTTATTTTGATTGATAGGTTTTAGTTTGTTGTTTACTTATTGATTTGTTAAATTAAAAGATATTTTTATTTCAAAAGAATTTAAATTTTCAAATAAAGACAAAAGGTTTGGTTTGTATTCTTTATCATGCTATGTAGCTGAAGCTATTGTTGCTATAATTTTTATTATTTTAGTACACTTTACAAAAATACTTATTTGAGAATACATTTTACATATAGTTATAATAATTGTTTTATCGATGATTGGTTCAATATTAGAATTATATTCAAGAATTCAATACCAAGTTTTTTTAAATCAAAAAGCATATACTTCATATGAGGAAAATAAACAAAAAACACTTAAAAATCTTTTAAAAGAACATGAGTTAGATAAAAATCAAGCTGAAGCATTAGCAAGTAATCAAAATAGAACTAAACAAGCCCAAGAAATACTTCAACAAGATATAACAAATAGAAATAAAATTAATCCATTTGACGAAGAAATATAAAAAATATTAAGTTTTTTATTTGTTCTTATTTTTTATCACTTTGTTGAATGTTGATAATTTTTATTTTGATTAATTAATATCTTCACTCATTTTTTTGCAAATTCATTATTAAATTTAATTAAGGGATAAGCAATTGAAATAAAAAGTAATGATACTAATATGTCATTAATGTTTAGAAACGCAATTAATTTTAATCAAGATTTAAATAATTGAAACACTTCAAAAGTGATTAATATGTACAGAATGTTTCAAAATACTTTATCTTTTAATCAAGATATTTCAAATTGAGATACGTCAAAAGTTACAGATATGTCATTAATGTTTTGAAATGATTATTTTCCATCATTTAATGGTAAAGAAATGAGTTTTAAACAAGATTTAACTAATTGAAATGTTAGTCAGGTTAATAACCATACAGAATTTTGAAATGACAAAAATATAAAATGAGATAAACAGCCAATTTTTACTAAATAAAAAGTTAATTAAGAATACAATATTAGAAATAAGTTTAAAATCAATATTATTTGTGATTTCAAACTTATTTTCATAATGTATTGTTTTTTTTTTTTTTTTGTAATAATTGAGTTGAGTTTAATTGACTTGGATACAGGAGGCAAAAATGAAAAAGAAAAAAATATTATTTGCAATAGTATCATCTTTACTACTTACAGTTGTAATTGCTGCACCTGTAATTTATGTTATGAATAAAAAACAAAAACCAATTGTTAGTGCTAAAAAAGAAAATATTTCATTAATCAAAGATAAATTACAAAATATTTTAGATTCAAAAACTGATGGTGAATGAAGTATTGAAGAATTAAATCAAGCTATAATTAATGCTAATATCGATGTTGCTGGTGGGATCAGTATTGATGCTGGTCAAAAATTAGAAAACTTTGGAAATAAACGTGATTATCATAAAGATACTTACACTTTTACTGGTAATGCGACTTCTGAAAATAGTTATAAATACAATAATTCTGTTACTTTAATTCATGAGTGAAATAAAGAAAACGATACAACACAAGATATTTCTGAAGTTGAAGATAAATTACAAAATATTTTAAATTTAAAAACTGATGGTGAATGAAGTGTTGAAGAATTGAATCAAGCTATAATTACTTCTATGATTGATGTTGCTGGTGGAATTGAAGTTGCAAAAGCAGAATTAGAACCTTTAAAAAATGAAACAACAACAGTTAATCAAATAAAATACACTTTTACTGGTAAAGGTGAAGTTAATAATGATTATAAGTATAATGGTTCAATTGAATTAGTCACATCAATTATTTCTGGTAAACCATTAGCAGATAATATTACTGTTTATCAAGATCAAAATGGTAATTTATTAGAAACTAGTGAAATAAATTTTTCAAATTTAAATGCAGTTGAAATATATAAAATTGGATTTAAAACAGATGGTTCAACAATACATGATTTAAAAACTGTAAAATCATTACCAAACATTTTGCCTAAACAAATAATTTCATTAAAAGCATTTTTTGCAAATTCTTCATTAAATTCAATTAAAGGGATAAACAATTGAGATACAAGTAATGTTACTAATATGTCGTCAATGTTTGAAGGTGCATCCAATTTTAACCAAGAATTAAATAATTGAGACACTTCAAAAGTAGAAAATATGATTAACATTTTTAATGGTTCAACTAATTTTAATGGGAATATTTCAAACTGAAACATTTCAAAAGTAAACAATGCAACTCAAATGTTTTTAAATGCTAAAAATTTTAATCAAGATATTTCAGGGTGAAATACTTCATCATTAAAAAATATGTTTAGAATGTTTGATGGTGCTTCGTCTTTTAATGGAGATATTTCAAATTGAGATACAAGTAATGTCACTAATATGGAATCAACCTTTGATGGTGCTTCTTCTTTTAACCAAAATTTAAATAATTGAGATACTTCAAAAGTGACAAATATGTACAGAATGTTTCAAAATGGTTCATCTTTTAATAAAGATATTTCAAATTGAAATACAAGTAATGTTATTAATATGGGTGCTATGTTTAATAATGCATCAAATTTTAATCAAGATATAAATAATTGAGATACATCAAAAGTTACTAGCATGTCATGAATGTTTAGAAACGCAATTAATTTTAATCAAGATATAAATAATTGAAATACAAGTAATGTTATTAATATGTATGCTATGTTTACTAATGCATCAAATTTTAATCAAGATATAAATAATTGAGATACATCAAAGGTAACAAATATGTCATTAATGTTTGCATCAACTTCTGAATTTAAAGAAATGTCTTTTAATGGAGATATATCAAATTGAGATACATCAAAAGTTACTAACATAAGTGGAATGTTTCAACTATGTGCCAACTTTAATCAAGATATTTCGAAATGAAATACAAGCAGTGTAACTAACATGAGCTATATGTTTTGCAATGCATTAAATTTCAATGGTGATATTTCGAAATGAAATACAAGCAGTGTAACTAACATGAGCTATATGTTTTGCGATGCATTAAATTTCAATGGTGATATTTCGAAATGAAATACAAGCAGTGTAACTAACATGAGCTATATGTTTTGCGATGCATTTTCATTTAATCAAGATATATCTACTAAAAAAGTAAAAGATAAAAATGGTGAAGAATATACAGCTTGAGATACAGCAAAAGTTACAGATATGACGCAAATGTTTTGAAATGATTATTTACCATCATTTAATGGTAAAGAAATGAGTTTTAAACAAGATTTAACTAATTGAAATGTTAGTCAGGTTAATAACCATACAGAATTTTGAAATGACAAAAATATAAAATGAGATAAACAGCCAATTTTTACTAAATAAAAAGTTAATTAAGAAAACAATATTAGAAATAAGTTTAAAATCAATATTATTTGTGATTTCAAACTTATTTTCATAATGTATTGTTTTTTTTTTTTTTTGTAATAATTGAGTTGAGTTTAATTAACTTGGAGGCAAAAATGAAAAAGAAAAAAATATTATTTGCAATAATATCATCTTTACTACTTATAGTTGCAATTGCTGGACCTGTAATTTATGTTATGAATAAAAAACAAAAAACAATTGTTAATGAGAAAAAAGAAAATATTTCATTAATCAAGGATAAATTACAAAATATTTTAAATTCAAAAACTGATGGTAAATGAAGTGTTGAAGAATTAAATCAAGCTATAATTGATGATAATATCGATGTTGCTGGTGGGATCAGTATTGATGCTGGTCAAAAATTAGAAAACTTTGAAAATAAACGTGTTTATCACAAAGATACTTACACTTTTACTGGTAATGCAACTTTTGAAAATACTTATAAATACAATAATTCTGTTACTTTAATTCATGAGTGAAATGAAGTTAATGACAAAACCAAAGATATTTCTACAATTAAAGATCAATTACAAAATATTTTA
>NZ_PHNF01000002.1:0-218542 GCF_002930145.1 Mesoplasma corruscae | reverse complement strand
AAAGATACTTACACTTTTACTGGTAATGCAACTTTTGAAAATACTTATAAATACAATAATTCTGTTACTTTAATTCATGAGTGAAATGAAGTTAATGACAAAACCAAAGATATTTCTACAATTAAAGATCAATTACAAAATATTTTAAATTCAAAAATTGATGGTGAATGAAGTGTTGAAGAATTAAATCAAGCTATAATTGATGATAATATCGATGTTGCTGGTGGGATCAGTATTGATGCTGGTCAAAAATTAGAAAACTTTGAAAATAAACGTGTTTATCACAAAGATACTTACACTTTTACTGGTAATGCAACTTTTGAAAATACTTATAAATACAATAATTCTGTTACTTTAATTCATGAGTGAAATGAAGTTAATGACACAACCAAAGATATTTCTACAATTAAAGATCAATTACAAAATATTTTAGATTCAAAAATTGATGGTGAATGAAGTGTTGAAGAATTAAATCAAGCTATAATTGATGATAATATCGATGTTGCTGGTGGGATTGAAGTTGCAAAAGCAGAATTAGAACCTTTAAAAAATGAAACAACAACAGTTAAACAAATAAAATATACTTTTACAGGTAAAGGTGAAGTTAATAATAATTATAAATATAATGGCTCAATTGAATTAGTCACATCAACTATTTCTGGTGAACAACTAGCAGATAATATTACTGTTTATCAAGATAAAAATGGAAATTTATTGCAAACCAGTGAAATGAATTTTTTAGTTTTAAATCCAGTTGAAATATATAAAATTGGATTTAAAACAGATGGTTCTACAATATATAATTTGGAAACTGTAAAAACATTACCAAGCACACTGCCTAAAGAAATAACTTCATTGAGTTCTTTTTTTGCAAATTCTTCATTAAATTCAATTAAAGGGATAAGCAATTGAGATACAAGTAATGTTACTAATATGTCATTCATGTTTAGAAACGCAATTAATTTTAATCAAGATTTAAATAATTGAAACACTTCAAAAGTGACTAATATGTACAGAATGTTTCAAAATGCTTCGTCTTTTAATGAAGACATTTCAAATTGAGATACAAGTAATGTCACTAATATGGAGGGAATGTTTAATTATGCTTCATCTTTTAATCAAGATATAAATAATTGAGATACTTCAAAAGTATCAAATATGTCATTCATGTTTAGAAACGCAATTAATTTTAATCAAGATTTAAATAATTGAGATACTTCAAAAGTAACAGATATGTCATGAATGTTTGGAGCAAGTTCACCTTCAGAGTTAATGTCTTTTAATGGGGATATTTCAAATTGAGATACAAGCAATATTACTAATATGAAAACAATGTTTCAACTATGCGTCAACTTTAATCAAGATATTTCAAATTGAGATACAAGCAGTGTAACTAACATGAGCTATATGTTTAGTAATACATTTTCTTTTAATCAAGATATATCTAATTGAAAAACAGCAAAAGTAACAGATATGTCATATATGTTTTGTAATGATTATTTACCGTCATTTAATGGTAAAGAAATGAGTTTTAAACAAGATTTAACTAATTGAAATGTTAGTCAGGTTAATAACCATACACTATTTTGAAATGACAAAAATATAAAATGAGACAAACAACCAATTTTTACTAAGTAAAAAGTTAATTAAAATGCAATATTAGAAATAAGTTTAAAATCAATATTATTTGTGATTTCAAACTTATTTTCATAATGTATTGTTTTTTTTTTTTTTTTGTAATAATTGAGTTGAGTTTAATTAACTTGGAGGCAAAAATGAAAAAGAAAAAAATATTATTTGCAATAATATCATCTTTACTACTTACAGTTGCAATTGCTGGACCTGTAATTTATGTTATGAATAAAAAACAAAAGCCAATTGTTAGTGATAAAAAAGAAAATATTTCATTAATCAAAGATAAATTACAAAATATTTTAAATTCAAAAACTGATGGTAAATGAAGTGTTGAAGAATTAAATCAAGCTATAATTAATGCTAATATTGATGTTGATGGTGGGATCAGTATTGATGCTGGTGAAAAATTAGAAAACTTTGAAAATAAACGTGTTTATCACAAAGATACTTACACTTTTACTGGTAATGCAACTTTTGAAAATACTTATAAATACAATAATTCTGTTACTTTAATTCATGAGTGAAATGAAGTTAATGACAAAACCAAAGATATTTCTACAATTAAAGATCAATTACAAAATATTTTAAATTCAAAAACTGATGGTGAATGAAGTGTTGAAGAATTAAATCAAGCTATAATTGATGATAATATCGATGTTGCTGGTGGAATTGAAGTTGCAAAAGCAAAATTAGAACCTATTGAAAATGAAACAATAACAGTTAATCAAATAAAATACACTTTTACAGGTAAAGGTGAAGTTAACAATAATTATAAGTATAATGGCTCAATTGAATTGGTCACATCAATTATTTCTGATGACTCATTAGCAGATAATATTACTGTTTATCAAGATAAAAATGGAAATTTATTAGAAACTGATTTAATGGATTTTTCAAATTTAAACGCAGTTGAAATATATAAAATTGGATTCAAAACAGATGGTTCTACAATACATCATTTAAAAACTGTAAAATCATTACCAAACATTTTACCTAAACAAATAACATCACTAAAAGATTTTTTTGCAAATTCTTCATTAAATTCAATTAAAGGGATAAGCAATTGAGACACATCAAATATTACTAATATGCAAGCGACTTTTAATGGTGCTAAATTATTTAATGGTGATATTTCAAAATGAGATACATCAAAAGTTACAGATATGTCATGAATGTTTAATTCCGATTTTTCTTTTAGTGGTGATATTTCAAAATGAAATACGAGTAATGTAACTAACATGTCAGCAATGTTTCAAAATGCATTATATTTCAATGGTGATATTTCAAATTGAAACACAAGCAATGTTACTAATATGTCAGTAATGTTTAATAGTTCTTTAGGTGTTCCATTATTTAATGGTAATATATCAAATTGAAATACAACAAAAGTCACTAATATGAATGGAATGTTCCAAGGAGCTGCAAATTTCAATCAAGATTTATCTGCTAAAAAAGTAAATGGTGAAAACGGAAAAGAATATATAGCCTGAGATACAAGTAATGTTACTAATATGGGGTGAATGTTTAATTATGCTTCTTCTTTTAATGGTGATATTTCAAATTGAAATACATCAAATGTCAAAATAATGTCTTGTATGTTTCAAAATGCACTACATTTTAATGGTGATATATCAAATTGAAACACAAGCAATGTTGCTAGTATTGAAGCAATGTTTAATGGGTCTGAATCTTTCAATGGTGATATATCAAAATGAAATACAAGCAATGTTACTAACATGTCAATAATGTTTCAAGATGCATTAAATTTCAATGGTGATATATCAAAATGAAATACAAGCAATGTTACTAACATGAGCTATATGTTTTGCGATGCATTTTCATTTAATCAAGATATATCTACTAAAAAAGTAAAAGATAAAAATGGTGAAGAATATACAGCTTGAGATACGTCAAAAGTTACAGATATGACGCAAATGTTTTGAAATGATTATTTACCATCATTTAATGGTAAAGAAATGAGTTTTAAACAAGATTTAACTAATTGAAATGTTAGTCAGGTTAATAACCATACAGAATTTTGAAATGACAAAAATATAAAATGAGATAAACAGCCAATTTTTACTAAATAAAAAGTTAATTAAGAATACAATATTAGAAATAAGTTTAAAATCAATATTATTTGTGATTTCAAACTTATTTTCATAATGTATTGTTTTTTTTTTTTTTTTGTAATAATTGAGTTGAGTTTAATTAACTTGGAGGCAAAAATGAAAAAGAAAAAAATATTATTTGCAATAATATCATCTTTACTACTTACAGTTGCAATTGCTGGACCTGTAATTTATGTTATGAATAAAAAACAAAAGCCAATTGTTAGTGAGAAAAAAGAAAATATTTCATTAATCAAAGATAAATTACAAAATATTTTAGATTCAAAAACTGATGGTGAATGAAGTGTTGAAGAATTAAATCAAGCTATAATTACTGCCAACATCGATGTTGCTGGAGGAATTGAAGTTGAAAAAGCAAAGTTAGAACCTATTGAAAATGAAACAATAACAGTTAATCAAATAAAATACACTTTTACAGGTAAAGGTGAAGTTAATAATAATTATAAGTATAATGGCTCAATTGAATTAGTCACATCAATTATTTCTGATGACTCATTAGCAGATAATATTACTGTTTATCAAGATCAAAATGGAAATTTATTAGAAACTGATTTAATGGATTTTTCAAATTTAAACGCAGTTGAAATATATAAAATTGGATTCAAAACAGATGGTTCTACAATACATCATTTAAAAACTGTAAAATCATTACCAAACATTTTACCTAAACAAATAACATCACTAAAAGATTTTTTTGCAAATTCTTTATTAAATTCAATTAAAGGGATAAGCAATTGAGACACATCAAAAGTAGAAAATATGTCTTTTATGTTTAATGGTGCTAAATCTTTTAATGAAGATATTTCAAAATGAAATACAAGTAATGTTACTAAGATGCAGGCAATGTTTCAAAATGCTTCAAGTTTTAATCAAGATATAAATAATTGAGATACAACAAAAGTAACAGATATGTGATATATGTTTTGTAATGCATTTTTATTTGATCAAGATATATCAACTAAAAAAGTAAAAGATCAAAATAGTAAAGAATATACAGCTTGAGATACAAGCAATGTTACTAATATGATGGCAATGTTTGCATCAACTCCTGAATCTGTTGAAGATGAAATCGAAGAAATGTCATTTAATCAAGACGTCTCAAATTGAGATACAAGCAATGTTACTAGCATGAAGGCAATGTTTCAAAATGCTTCAAGTTTTAATCAAGATATAAATAATTGAGATACAACAAAAGTAACAGATATGTCATATATGTTTTGTAATGCCTTTTCATTTGATCAAGATATATCAACTAAAAAAGTAAAAGATAAAAATGGTGAAGAATATACAGCTTGAGATACGTCAAAAGTTACAGATATGTCATATATGCTTGCAACAGTTTCCAATTCAGAATTAATGTCATTTAATCAAGACGTCTCAAATTGAGATACAAGCAATGTTACTAGCATGAAGGCGATGTTTCAAGGTGTATCAAGTTTTAATCAAGACATCTCAAAATGAGATACGTCAAAAGTTACAGATATGTCATATATGTTTTGTAATGCCTTTTCATTTAATCAAGATATATCTACTAAAAAAGTAAAAGATAAAAATGGTGAAGAATATACAGCTTGAGATACGTCAAAAGTTAAAGATATGACTCAAATGTTTTGAAATGATCGTTATCCATCATATAATGGTAAAGAAATGAGTTTTAAACAAGATTTAACTAATTGAAATGTTAATCTGGTTACTAAGCATACAGAATTTTGAAGTGATACAAATATAAAATGAGACAAACAACCCAAGTTTAAGTAAATATATAAAATTTAATATAATAAAAACTATTCTTCTTTAATGCAAAGAAGAATAGTTTTTATTTATCAATATTGCTTTCGTTTTCTTCATTATATCTATGTCCAAGTAATTCAATACTATCTAGTATTTTTTTAATATTATCTAACTCCTCTTTTGTAAATTTAACCATAGCTCCAGAAATATTTTCTTCAACTCTTGTTATTTTTTTAGTTCCAGGGATTGGGACTATTCATGGTTTTTGCGATAATAACCAACCAATAGCAACAGCTGCTGGCGTTGTTTGTTTACTAATAGCTAATTGCTCAACATAACTGACCAACTTAAAGTTATGTTCTATATATTCAGGTGTATTAAGTCTTGGAACAGTATTTCTAAAATCACCTTCTCCAAAAATGTGCCCTGGTTTAATAGTACCTGTTAAAAAACCTTTACCTAATGGTGAAAATGGAACAAATCCGATTTTCAATTCTTCTAAAGTAGGAAGGATTTCTTTTTCGACTTCTCTTCAAAACATTGAATATTCACTTTGCAATGCAGTAACTGGAAATACTGCATGAGCTCTTCTTATTGTTTTTGGAGAAGCTTCGCTTAAACCTCAATGCTTAATCTTACCTTGTTCATAAAGTTCTTTCATAACTTCTGCAACTTGTTCAATTGGTGTCTTAGGATCAACTCTGTGTTGATAGTATAAATCAATGTAATCTGTTTGTAATCGCTTTAATGAACCTTCTATTGCTCTTAAAATACTATCTCTGCTACTATCTAAACCAGTTACTTTTCTATCATCAAATGAAAAACCAAATTTAGTAGCAATAACAACTTTATCGCGCATATCTTTAAAAGCTTCACCAACGACTTCTTCATTATCAAATGGTCCATATATTTCAGCTGTATCAAAAAAAGTAACACCTTTTTCATAAGCTTGCCTTAAAAATTTTACAGCTTCTTTTTTACTTGGAAATGGTGGTTGACTAAAACTTAAGCCCATACACCCCAGACCCACTTCTGATACAATTAAATCTTTACCTAATGTTCTTGTTTTCATATAATTTACTCCTTTAAGTTTTTCAACTCAAATTAATCATATTTCATTAAACCTACTTTAATGCAAGTAAAAATAAAAAATTAATTATTTTTTATTTTTATATAAACTTTTTTTATATTCAATAAATTTTAATTGCTGTTTTAGTTCTTGAATTTTAGCTAAAACAATTTGTTCTTGATCTAACATCATTTTTAAACGTTTAGGATAAGTGTTTTCACCTTCCATTGCTAAATTAATGTATTCTTTAATTTTTATTAAACTCATTCCTGACTTTTTTAAACATAATACAATTTCAATTCAATTTATTTTATCTTCATAAATAAACCTATAATTGTTTTCATCTCTTTTGAAAAAAGGAAATAAACCTTTTTTATCATAAAATCTTAATGTGTGTTCTTCAATCCCAAGCTTATCAGCTATTTGCTTCATGTATATTTTCTGCATATTTTTCCTTTTAATTAATTATTGATTTAATTATATTACATTAAACCTACTTTAATGCAAATGAAAATAAAAAACAACTTAAGTTGTCTTTTGATTATTAAAAAAATGTTTATTTTTCTTTAACTTTTAATTTTTTTATCAAGGTTTTGAACTTTATCTTGTTTTGCATTCATTTTTTTGATAGTTTCACTATTTGCTTGGATATCTATTTTTGAATTTTCTATATGACTTGATAAATATCTTTTGTATTCATTTGAAAGATCGTATATAATTTCAGCCATTTTAACATATCTTTCTATTATTTTTTAGCTGTTTTTTTTGAAGGTGTTTGTGATAAAACACTTGCTGCAACACTTTTTGATTCTTGACTAAATCTTTTATCTTTTAAAACTTTTGAAGCTTTTGAAGCTTCTTTTTGTGAGCTTTTCTTATTTGAATTGCTTTGAGATAAAGCACTTCCTGCTAAACTTTTAGAAGTTTTGCTATATTGATCATCGTGTAATATATCCACTGCTTTTTTAGTAACACTTGGTGATGTTTGTTTGTTTTGAATCTTAGATGATGCTTCATCTGTACTTTTTGAAGCTTTGTCTTTAACTACATTATTATTTTTTTTACATTTAAAAAATCACATTTCTTTTTTCTCCTTTAGTTTTTTAATTGATAAATAAATTATAATTCTTTTTTTCAAAAAAAAACTAAGTTTTTAATTAAAAAACTTAGTTAAAAAAAGATAAATTGTTAAAGATTAAAAAGTTTCTATTCACTATCAACCTTTTCTATTTATAATTTGGAGCTTCAGCTGTTATTTGAATATCATGAGGGTGAGATTCTTTTAAACTTGCGCTTGTAATTCTAACAAATTTTGCATTTTTTCTCAATTCTTCAATAGTTTTATTCCCAGTGTAACCCATTCCACTTCTTATACCACCAATCAATTGAAAAATTACATTATTTAAATCACCTTTGTGTGGAACAATACCTTCAATTCCTTCGGGAACTAACTTTTTAGCCCCAGTTTGAAAATATCTATCACTACTTCCACGTTCCATAGCAACCAGTGAACCCATCCCTACATATGTTTTGTATGTTTTACCATTAATGTGAATTTCTTTACCAGGTGCTTCATTAGTTCCAGCTAACATGCTTCCTAACATAACTGATTGTGCTCCAGCTGCAATTGCTTTAACAATGTCTCCAGAATATTTTATTCCACCATCAGCAATAACAGTGACATCTTTATCTTTTGCTCATTCATAAACATCATTGATTGCTGTAATTTGTGGCACACCAACTCCTGCAACAATTCTCGTTGTACAAATGCTTCCAGGGCCAATTCCAACTTTAATTCCATCAACTCCTGCTTCGTATAAAGCTTTAGCTCCTTCTTGAGTACAAATATTACCCCCAATTATGGGTAAATCTTTATAAATTTTTCTAATACTTTTGATGGTATCTAATATTCCTTTACTGTGACCATGCGCTGAATCAACAACAATTACATCAACTCCTGCTTGAACTAAAATTTCAACTCTTTTTAAAGTTTCATCATTGACTCCTACCGCGCCACCAACTAATAACCTTCCTTTTTTATCTAATGAGGCATCTTTTAAATTTACTACTAGTTTATTTTTAACTGTAATTATTTGTTCTGCTTGTTGTTGTATTGAAAAGTTTTTATGAATAATCCCTATTCCCCCAACACAAGCTATTGCTATTGCTAGTTCAGACTCTGTAACAGTATCCATAGCAGCTGATATAATTGGGATATTTAAATAAATATCTCTTACAAATTTTGTTTTTAATTCGGTTTGATGTGGCAATACTTCAGAATAATTAGGTACTAAAAGTACATCATCAAATGTCATCGCCTGATTTATTATTTTTCCGTTCAAATTATTTTTCATAATTCCCTTTCAATGTCTAAAATGTTAATTTAAATAATAACATAAAATATTTAAAAATATTAATATCTTATCTTCAGTTGTTTTATTTTATTCTCATTCAATTGTTCCTGGTGGTTTTGAAGTTATATCATAAACAACACGATTAACACCTTCAACTTTATTAATAATCTCATTTACAACAGAATCTAAGAATTCTCATGGTAAATGAGTTGAAGTAGCAGTCATAAAATCAATAGTATTAACACTTCTTAAACCAACGACTCAATCATATGTTCTATTATCTCCCATAACCCCAACTGTTTTGACAGGTAATAGTGTTGCAAAAGCTTGAGAAACTTTTTCATAAAACCCCTCTTCTCTTAAGCGTCTAATAAAAATTTCATCCACTTTTTGCAAAATTAAACATTTTTCTTTAGTAACTTCTTCAATTACTCTTATACCAAGTCCAGGTCCTGGAAAAGGATGACGATCAATCATATGTTTAGGTAATCCTAATTCTAATCCAACTTGTCTTACTTCATCTTTAAATAAGTTTCTAATTGGTTCAATTAATTCAAATTGCAAATCATCAGGTAATCCACCAACATTATGATGTGATTTAATAACTTTTGCAGCTTTAGAACTTGAAGATGACTCAATTACATCAGGATAAATAGTACCTTGTGCTAAAAAATCAGCATTTTTGTAATCTCTTGCAGCATCAACAAAAACATCAATAAAACATTTACCAATTGCTTTTCTTTTATCTTCAGGATCCTTTAAGCCTTTTAATTTTTCAAAGAAAATATTTCCTGCATCATACTTTTTAATATTAATGTCAAAATTGTCTTTATAAGCATTCATAACTTCTATATCTTCATTTAGTCTTAATAAACCAGTATCAACAAATATACAAGTTAGTTGCTTGCCAATTGCTCTACCTATTAAAGCAGCTACAACTGATGAATCAACTCCACCAGATAATCCTAAAATAACTTGTTTATCTCCAACTTTAGCTTTAATTTCGTTCATTTTTTCTTTAATAAAATTTTTTAAACTTCAATCTTTTTCACAATTAGCAATGTCAAATAAAAAATTTTTTAACATAACTTCGCCTTGCAAAGAATGAGTAACTTCAGCATGAAATTGAATTCCAAAAATAGGTTTTTTAATTGATCCTATAGCAGCAATGCTAGTATCTCCATAACCTAAAATTTCAAAACCTTCGGGAACTTTAGTTACATGATCAGCATGACTCATTCAAACCTGAGTTTGTTTATCTACATTTTTAAACAGTTTAGAATTTAAATCTTCTAGTTTTAAAGTTGTTTTACCAAATTCTTGAGCATTAGCTAACTCTACTTTTCCACCAAAGTGTTCTGTTAAAAGTTGCATTCCATAACATACGCCTAAAATAGGCACTGGTAAATCTAATATTTTTTTATCGATTGTGTAAGCATCTTGTAAATAAACACTTGAAGGTCCACCAGACAATATGATAGCTTTTAATTTTTTGTATTCTTTTATTTTTTCAAATGTTGTGTCAAAATGCAATACTTCTGTATAAACATTAGATTCTCTAATTCTTCTAGCTAATAATTGCGTATATTGACTTCCAAAGTCTAATATTAAAACTTGTGTACTCACGTGTTATCTCTTCTTTTCTATAATCTTTATATACTTTATCTTAACAAAAAAATGACATTTTGGAGATTTGAATAATATTTTACAGATTTAAAAATTATTTCTTTTATATTATTGTTTTTTTGTTTTTTTTATTATATTATGTCTATGACAACTAAATAAGTAAGAAAAACTTTTCACGATAGTAAATGAGCTATCGTCTTCTTAAAACTAATTTTGAGAATATAAGTTTGATGTGGGGAGTTTTTGTGAAAACAATCAACTCTCTTTTTATTTAAGTTGCTTTTTTCAAACAAGGGGGAAAAATGAAAAAATTGTTATCAATAGTTGCAGCAATTGGATTATCATCAACCACAGCTACTAGTGTTGTTGCTTGTGGGGGTGGTGAAACTTTTGAACTTGTGTTTATACCTTCAAAAGCAGGAACTGAAGTAATTAATACAGTGAAACCATTAGAACAACAGTTGCAAAATAAGTTAAGTCAGAAAGCTGAAGCAAGAGGTGGTTCTTTTAAGAAAAAAGTTAAAGTTTCTGTTTCAAGTAACTATGAAGCTGGAGCTTCAGTTTTAACAGCTGGAAAAGCTGATATATCATTTTTACCAATCGGAACATATAATTCTTTCAAAGGCAATAAAAGAGCTGATGGAACTTATGACAAACTTGGTATATTAGCACAAGCTTCAAGACAAGGTATGAAAACCGAAGTTGAAACGAATTTAGATTCAAAAGCAGAATATGATGAAAAGGACTCACTTTTAGTAGCAACTAAATATAATGAAAGTTTTTCAAACATTGATGAAATTACAAACAAAACTTCATTAGATAAAATTTATAAATCTGATGAACAAGTAACTTATTATAGATCTTATATTTATATTAATAATGAATATTTGAAAAGTATGGAAGAAAAAGTTGGAAAAATTGAAGAATGAAATAATAATAATTATGTTAAAAATGTAAAAACTTTAATTAACGAAAGCAAAAAAGGATTTACTTTTGGAAAATCAAAGACTTCTGGTGCTTCAAGCATTTTTCCATTAATGTGATTAAAAAACACTATAGGTTATCCAGAAGCAGAATTAGAAAAACTTTATTCTAATTCTAAAAAACAAACAGACTATAATAATGCTGCTGAAGGAGTGGAAAATGGAACTTATGATTTTGCAGTAGGATTTAGTGATATTAGAGCAGATTTAAAAGATGATAAATCTACTACTACAATAAATAGAGCAAAAAGTGCAATCAAAAATTCAAGAGTTATTGGTGTTGGAGATAAAATTATCAATGATGGAATTATCTATTCAAGAAAACGAAATAATAGTGTAGAATTATTAAATGATGTTAGACAAGCCTTTAAAGAGCTTATTTCAAAAGAAGAAAATAAAGAAATATTTAAAATTTATAGTCACACAGATTACTCAATTCCAAAAGATATTGCATCAAGTAATGAATGAGAAGCACAAAATGATAAAGACATAGCATCAGTAAGTGAGAAATCCGATGCTATGTTAAAACAAATTCAAAATTGAAATTAGAAAAATAAATGGAAAGTTAACTAAAATGAACTTTTGTGCATTTTAAGATTAAATAATAAGGAAATGATAGAGTTTAAAAAAGTAAATAAAGTTTGGCCCAATGGAAAACATGTACTTAAAAATATTAATTTAAAAATAAATGATGGTGAATTTGTTGCTATTATTGGTCTTTCTGGTGCTGGTAAAACAACACTACTAAAAACTATAAATAAAGTAAATGCAATAACTTCTGGCGAAATTTTGATTGAAATTGATGAACAAACTAAATACGAAATTTCTTCAACTAAAGGTTCATCTTTAAAAAAACTAAGAACACATATAGGATTAATGTCTCAAGAATATAATAATATTGGCAAACAAAATGTTCTAAAAAATGTTTTAAATTCAAAAGCAGCACAAATTAGTGGTTTTAGATCTTTAATCGGATACTTTACAAAAGAGGAAAAGAAAAATGCACTAGAGTCTTTAAGTAAATTAAAATTATTAGAATATGCTTATGTAAGAGCAGAAAATCTTTCAGGAGGTCAACAACAAAGAGTAGCTCTTGCAAGAACTATAAATCAAAACCCAAAAATTATCATAGCTGATGAACCAGTTTCTGCTTTAGACCCAGTTTTATCTGCAAGAGTAATGGAAGATTTTAAAAATATAAATAAAGATTTTAAAATGACTGTAATAATTAATATTCATCACGTAGATTTAGCAATAAAATATTGTGATAGAATAATTGGTCTTAATGATGGAAAAATTGTTTTTGATGACCAACCCTCAAAATTAACTAAAAAAGAAATAGATACAATATATAGTGGTGTATAAGTATGTTTAATAGAAAAATAAATGCAAAGTTTAACAGTGAAGTATTTAAAATTAATTCAGAGTTATCAAAAAAACCAAAAAGATTATTTTTTTGAACGCTTACTATATTTTGTTTGTTCATTGTTGTAATATCTTGATTTACTTTAGATTCTAAGTGAAATGAATTTTTTCAAAGTATTCCTGATTTGTTTCAAAGGTTTAAAGAAATGTTTAGTTGAGATTGAAATGATTTTTTAGATAAAGGATCTTCAAATAATTCTTTTTTTGAAAATTCCATAAATTCTATTTGAGAAACTTTATCAATGTCTTTTGCGGGAACGATTTTTGGTATTGTTTTAGCTATACCTTTTGCTGTTGTTGCATCATCTAATATAGTTAAAAATAAATCATGAAATTTTATATCAAGATTTATATTATCAATTTTTAGAACAATCCCAGCTTTTACATACGCTTTGATATTAGTTGGTTATTTTGGAGCAACAACTTTTACTGTCATGGCAGCTTTAACTATATTTACTTTTTCAATTGCGGGTAAAACATTATATGAAAGAATTGAACAAATAGATACTCAAATTTATATTGCTTCACAAGCAACTGGAGCATCAAAATTTAAATCTTTTAGAACTGCTGTATGGCCACAAATTTCTCACCATACATTATCCACAACTTTTTATTCTCTTGAAACTAACATCAGATATATTTCAATTATAGCTGGTGTTACAAAAATTGGTATTGGTCAATTAATTGATACTTCTATTGCATATGATAGATGAGATAGAGTTGGTTTTTTAATTACAATTCTTCTTGTTATAATTTTGTCTTTAGAATTATTTATTTGATTAATAAAAAATTATATTATTGAAGATAAAGATTTTTTGCTAGATAAAAAAGAGCAAAAAAAATTCGAAAAAGAATTGCGAAAAATAAAGAATGAAAAGTTTATTTCTTTTTACATTGAAAACATTCTTTGTCAAGAAATAAATAATGAGTTAAAAAATTTATCTCTTTCTAAGAATGAGACAAAACTTTTAAAGAGCAAAAAATTAATAATTAAAAATAATTTTATAAATGAATATAAATTAAATTTAATCAATGATAAAAATGAATACTTACAGATTAAATCTAAAAGTTCAAATGATTTAGATCTTTATATTTGAAATCAAGAATACAAAATCAACATAAGAATTGATAAAAAATATTCAACAATGATAAAAATGCAAACTGAAATTTTTAAATTCAAGTTATTGTCTTCGATTAAAGAAGAACAGACTTTAAAACATAAAGAGTTTGTTAATAATTTAAGTGTCGAACAAGTTCTTAAAAATGAACCAAAACATTTTATAAAAAGAATTATTTTATATTTATTTTTATTGAGTTTGCTTATTTATTCATTAACACTAGTAAAATGAGAATTAGCCAACAAAGAAACTGTCAAACTTTTAAATAGTCATATTTTACAAATGATAAAAATTAGCTGATCTTCTTTTTTTACATCAGTTAATTCTGGTGGAAATAACAATGCACCTTATAGTGTGGTGTATTTATTGTATGAAACATTATCTATTGCTGTTGTTGCAACTTTCATTGGAGCTATAATTGCTTATGTTTTAGGAATGCTTTCTTCTGAAAAAATAGTTAATAAGTATGTAGCAAGATTTTTCTTACTTATAACTTCAGCTCTAAGATCTGTTCCAACATATATTTATGCTTTAATTTTTTTAGTTGTTGTTGGAATGGGTCCTTTTACTGGAGTATTAGCCTTAATAATGGGGACTATTGGTATGTTAACAAAATATAACAGAGAATTATTTGATGATATTAATCAAAAAATAATATTTCAAATGGAAGCAACAGGTTTAGGGTTATTAGGTAGAATAAGATATGGTATTATTGCTCAAACTTCTACTGCAGCTGTTTCAAACGTTTTGTATAGATTTGAAATAAATTACAAAGAGGTTATTATGTTAGGTGCTGTTGGGGCTGGGAATATGGGATTTTTATTAAATACTTATTTTACAGATCAATATTTTAGGGAATTTGGAGCTTTATTATTAGGAATCATAATAGTTACATTGTGCATTGAATACATTTCAAATACACTAAGAAATAAAATAAATAATAATTCTGATTTAAAATGATTATCTAAATTAATAAATATTATTAATCAGAAAATGTTTATAAGTTTTAAAGCTAATGAAAAATTACTAAATATTGAAGATAAATTATCTTTTTCAGAATCAAGTGCTTTATACACTTATACAAATCAACAAATTTTAAAAAGAGCAAAAGTTATAAAAAAAGAATTTAACCTTCCTTCTAAAATATCGTGATATTTAGCTTTAAATGAACAAATCAATAATAATTATAGTTTAACAAGAAAAAGCATGAATAAACTTGAATTACAAAAAGATAAAACTTATATTTTAAACAAAGATATAAAAATATGAAATCAAGAATTAAAAAAAATAGATCAGAAATTTCATTTATTTAAAACCGAATTAAAACATAAAAGAAATAAATGAGTTAAAGAAGTTAAACAAAATTCTTTAAAAGAAATTAAAACTATAAAAAAACAATTACTTTTAACAACAGATAATATTATGAAAAAAGAATTTAAAAGTTCTATAAAATATATAAAACAAAATACCAAAATGAAGATCACAAACATTAATTATTAAAAAGAAAAATCTATATTTAAACTTTAAAAAAATCTACATTTGTTAAAAGTGTAGATTTTTTTATGTCTCAGTATTTAATAAAAAACAAAGCATTTTAAAAATATTTAGATAGAATAAACATTTGAAAAATGATTTAAAAATTGGGAGAATAATAAAATGATTTAGAACTTTAGAATTTATTAAATAACACCAGCTTTCGCCAGTGTTATTTAATAAGATGTAGTTTTTTATTTTTTACTTGTTTAAATATAAAAGACTCTTTTAATTAACATAACTTATTTTATTAATTATGTATTTTTTTGACTTATCCTTTTTTTCAAAAGACACATCAATTTTTTTATTATCAATTGAAACTAAAGTTTGATTATTATTGATATCAACTTTAGTTTTTAGTTTCAAATTCTGAAAATCATTTTTAATGTTTTTGTCTAATTCTTTTTCAATCTGATTTTTATCATCTAAATACTTTGTGATTAAAGGAACTAAATTTGACCCAACATGTAAATCCTTTTCTAGATTTCGTAAATAATAAATGAATGAATCTTCAGCAATCGGAATCTTACCTCCTAATTTTTGTGAAATCATTTTCGGGTCATTTTCTAAAATAGAAATAACACCTTTTAATTCCAAAATCATTTTTGAAAGAGTATCTCAATCTATTGAAAAAACAACACTTTCATTATCAATATCTAGTGGTGTAATGATTGGAGATAGCTTTTCTTTTATTTGTTGAGTTAACATATATAAATTATCAACTTGTAATATTTCTTTTAAAACATTACCTGACCATAAAACTTCCCATGGAGTTTCTAAAAAATTTGAATTAAGTAGGGCAGTTATTAAATTTTTCATCTTTTCATCTTTAATAAAGTTTCCCAATAATGGTCCCGCTAAGTCAATTATTGAGTTTACTAAATCCCCACTTACTATTTTAGCGTCAGATGAAACTAAAGCAATTGATGTAACTAGCATATTTCCAATAGCAATTTTATCATCACTCACCGCATTTCCAATAGCTTTAAAAACTCCGCTTATTCCTCAAGAATTAGTGTAATCATTTTCTGTTAATGATTTAAAAAAGTTTGGAATTTGGAAAATTGACCCAATAGTTTTAAAATCGTTATTTTCTCAAAAAATGACATTTAATAAATTTCTAATTTTAATGCCTTCTTTATCTTCAACATTAATAGCTTTATCTAAATATTTCAATAGGTTCTTAATATCAAATTTATTATCAAATTCTTTAACTTTTTTATTTCTAAATTCTTCTAAATCATTTCATTCGAGCAAAACGCTAGTTTCTTTACTTATTTCTTGTGTAATAAATGAATTTAAATAAAATGCTGAAACATGCATAAAATTTAAAATATCACAAATGGCTGAAAAATTAGTAATTAGATTAAAACTATCTATTTTATTTGATTTGATTTTAATTATAGAATTTTCAATACTTTTTAAAGACATTTCTATATTGTTGTTGTTTGACTCTGCACCACCAGTTATAGTATTTAATCCTTTAGCAAAACTAATAATACTTTCATTTAAACTTTCTTTTAAAGTCATATCTTGATACTTACTCATATCAAAAGCGCTAGCTAAAGCATCAAGATTTTCATCTGATAAAATTACCTTTCCATATTGTAAAAAGTCCAAGTTTGTAATAATTTCAGGTTTAAGTGATAAACCTTCATGTAATAAAAAAAGCATTAAACCCATAAAATTATCATCTTGAATAAACGAACCCAAATTTTGAATAATGCTATTAAAACCAGATAAATCAAAATTTATTTTTGGAGTTAACCCTGTAGTTAGATTTTCGGCTCCTTTTCATTGATCATCTTTTGCATCTAAATATTTATTAGACACGGATGAAAATCTAGTTCAATCTTTTAAATTTGGTAATGAAGAGTTATATACTTGAGAAATGTCAGAAATATAAAAATCTTTAACATTATTATTGTAAACATAATTTACATTATAATTTTTTTCCTGATTTAAATAATAGATTTTTGCATATTGCTCAGCTAGTAAACTCATTTCATCTATTGTATTAGCATTTTCATCAGATAATTTAGTAAAAGATAAAGCACTAGTAACACTAGAAACTGAAATAGTTATAACTGATAAACTTAGTATTAATTTTTTCATGTTTTACTTATCTCCTCTATTATGTTCAAGATATCTTTTGAAACTAACTCATGTACGCCTTTTGTAGGGTGAACGAAATCTGTAAAAAAGAAAGAATTCAAATCATCATGTTCTTGGGCTTTAATAGTTTTAATTTTGACATCAAGAATATTTTCAGCTTGTAAGTTATTTTTTAAAAATTCAATAATTGTATTTACAACTTCATCGAATGGCTTTGTTTTTAATTCTTCTATAATTTCAGAGATGTCAATTGGTTTGTCATTTAATTTAACTTCAAAATCCATTTTGCTTTCATCAGTATAAGCTACTCTTAAATTTGATTTAGCTTTTTCTTTAAGAGAACTGTCTGAAAAAGTGTCTAACCATCTTTTTTCTAAATTAGTTTCTCCTTTTTCACCTAATGTATCTTTATATAAGTCATAAAGATGTATTGAATCATTATAATAAGGATTAATTTCGTTTAATAACTTTAAGACGTTCTCATAATATTCACTAGAAACATTTGTTATTGCTTTTAACTCGTCGCCTGTTTTATTTGCATACCTGGGAACAAAAGACATAATTGGTGGTGTCATAAAAATAATATTTTTAACATCATTGTTTAAAAGATTTAATAAAGCTATTCTTAATCTTTTTAAGCTATCATTCATAAATTTTAATTGATCTGATGGACTATTTCTTAAATCTATCATTGACATTAAGTCATTTCCACCAATTTCAAAAAATACAATATCTTTTTCATGAATTATTTGTTGACTTATTAATGTTTTTGTTTGTTTATCAACTGTTACATCATTTAACAATATACTAGATATCCCACTAACTTGAGCAGCAGTAGCACCACCAACAGAATAATTTTTTCCATATTCTTCTTTTATTCCAACAAATTGATTACTTGCATTAAAAGTTTCTAAACCTAATGCTTTAGAAACTTGAACTGAAGCAGTTGGACCATTTGAAAAGTTAGAATGATGAACACCATTTTCATCATACCCATAACCATCTCCGCCTAATTGCAAATTAATTTTTAATATACTTGTACTTAATTTATTGTTAATAAGTCCTGATAAACCATCTTGATCACTTAAACTATCTCCAATAACATAAAAATTAGAAACTCCAAATTGATATTTTCCGCTTGAATCTTTTGCTTGAGATTTGTCAATATTTTTTCCAACTAAATAAGGGTTATTTAAATCTAATTCATTTGAACAAGAAACTGCTTGAATAGCCAATGGTGTTGAAACACTAAGCACAGTTAATATAGATAAAATTTTTTTCATATCTATTTTCTCCTTTTATTTTTTATTAATTTGGTAGTTGAAAAAATAACTACTGTTGGTGTAATAAAAACTGAGCTACATAGCATTATAAAAGCAATTTGAGTAATAATTTGACCTCTAATAAAATTAGGAGAATAAAGCACGTCTGGTGTTATGTGTTCTGGCAGATCACTAGCTTTTAATTTAGTATCAATAAATGGATTTTCTAAGCCTTTAATACTTAATGCATACTTTAAAGAATCAATTTGCTGATTTACAAATCAAGCTTTATTATTTTTTAAAAGCGTTCCTGGTGAATAACTAACTGTTATCCCTGTTAAACCTGGTTTTGTAGATTCAATTCTTGCATCATATTCTTCTTGTTCAATAAGTCCCTGTTGTCTTTTTGATTTTTGTTTTAATTTATTCGAAAATATATCACTTATTCCATCTTTATGAAAAACTCATTGAATACCTGTATTCACATATCCATATGATTGGTATTTTTGTGCAATTGCCATGTCAAATTCTATTATGTCATTACCAATGTCATAAAAATCAATAGGAGTTTTTTCAGCTATTATTTTATCTCATTTTTTGTGAAATCATTCATTTGAAAACTGTCTGTATTGAGTATTTAACTCATTATACTCATTGTCATCATCATGGTTTATAGTTGATATAGCATCAGCTATATATGAATTTTTAACTACAGTTAACATAATTGGTTCATATAATGCACTTTTTGGATTCAAAACATACTTATTTTTAGGTGTCATTATTTTTAACTGTTTTCTTACTGAATCAATAAACATCTTAGATTCTAATCCCATTCCAGGAATTAGTAACCCAAGTGAAGCAATAAAGTAAAAGATTGCAATAAAAATACAGATTATCAGCATTCATTTTTTCATATATTTTTCTCCTCAGTGCATTTATTAAAATTAGCACTTTCATATAATTTTATCATAAATTTGAAAGTTATTTATTTTTTGAGTGCTTCATAATTTTTTTAACTTTTTTATAAAGTATTTTAAAAACAATATAGTGAACATTTTTATTTGGGTGCAATTTGTCTACAAAAAAATAACAATCAAAATTAATAGGATCATTAAATTTTGCTGAGTTAATTTGAATTAAGATTTTATTATTTGCTTTTTTTGAAGCAAAAATTAATTCTGGTAGTAAGGAAATTAAGTCTCTTACTCCATTTATTGATCTTGTTTGTTCACCAATAGTTAATTCTACTTCAACTTCTTCTCAATTAGTAGCACTTGTGTTTATCATTTCTAAAGCTAGTTTTTTCTTTTTAAATCAAAAAGTTTTATAAAATTTATTTTTTAAAAATTCAGTATTTTTATAAAGATCAAATAAATGAACACAATTTTTATAGTGCTCATTGGTTAATTCTAGCACTTCAATTATATTTTTATGAAACTGATCAGTTGCTAAAAGAATGACTTCTTTAATTAAAATGTATTCTTTTTTACTCATAATATCTTGAAATATAGGTGGAAAATCAATTGGTGGTGGTGTCATAAATAAAATATTTTTAATACCATTGTTTAATAAACTAAAAAGCGCTATTTTTATACGTTCAGTTGCATCTTCTAAATAAGAAGTATAATCTTCCCCAATTTGAATTAACTTAACAATATAAGCCAAATCATTACCTCCAATTTCAAAAAACACCAAATCATTTTTATTAATTTTATGTTGTTGAATTAAAGCACGAGCTTGAATATCAATTCTAACATCATTCAAAAAAGCTCCTGAATTAGTGTTTAATTTACCAGCAGTAGCTCCAGCAACAGCATAACTATTACCAAAACCATTTACTCCCTCTGAATAAATATTAGAAGGTTTTAAACATTTTATACCTAATTTTTCTGCTAATAAAAAAGCAGCTGTTGGTCCATTAGAAAAACAGTTAAAAAACTTTTCATCTTTATAAAAACCATATGCATCACCTTTAATAATCAATTCAGCATTTAATTTTAAAGCTTTAATCCTTTGTTCTACAAAAGTTGTTAAACCATTTACATCGCTTAAACTATCACCAATTACAAAAAAGTTAGAAATGTTATGTTTGTATTTACCACTTGAATCTTTAGCATTAGATTTATCGATATCTTTACCTAATTCCAAAACATTATCTACTTTATTTTTTTCTTTATCTAATTTCTTCGCAACAGAGTTTATTTTAAAAGGAATAATTGTAAATAAACTTGATATTAAAAAAAATATTTTTTTCATATTATTTTCTCCTAATCATTTTATTTTATTATAACTCCAACTCTGATTGAATAACAATCTTACTTATCTCCTTTAATTGACTTACACCACAACCAATTAAAGATACATAATTTTCTTTTTCGATTTCATATAATTTACTTATTAAATTTGCAAAAATTATTTCTAAATCATTTGTGTGTTTGTTTAATGTTAAAGAGTAAGTTTTTCTTAATTTAGATTTTTTATTATCTTCAAAAAATTTAATTGATAATTGAATAGTTTTAGCTTTTAAGTTATTTTCTTTTAATTTGAAAACAACATTTTTAGTTAGTTGAAATAAAAGTTCTTTTATTTCCTCATCTCCAACTAGCAATTTATTGTTTGCAGTTAAAGTTTTTTCTTTTGAGATAGATTTAATATCATGTGATAAATAATCAACAAATGAGTAATCTTCACCTTTTAAAGCTTTTTGAATTTTAAACCCAACTTTACCAAAAAGTTTAGCAACTAAATTTTCATCAATTTCAACAAATTCAAAGACTTTACTTATTTTTAAAGCTTCAATTTGTTTTTGTGCACTATGTCCGATTCCAATAACATTTGAAATGTCCATGCTTCAAATCAAACTTTTGAAATTTTGCTTAGTAATGATTTGAATACCATTAGGTTTTTGCATATCACTTGCCATTTTAGCAAACATTTTATTAAAACTAGCACCAATTGAGCAAGTCAAAGTTGTTGTCTGATAGATTGCAGCTTGAATAGCTAAACACAAGTTTTTAACACTTCCATAAAAACTTCAAATATCAGAAACATCAATAAAACATTCATCTAATCCGTATATTTCTACTTTATGAGTAAATTGAGATTTTATAATATCAAATATTTTTTTACTGTATTTTTCATACAGATCATAACCACTACTTACAATGTGAAATTCAACGTTTTTTAAAAGTTGTTTAACTTTAAAAATTGGCATCCCAGCTTTTACACCATATTTTCGACACTCATAAGATGCAGCTACTACAATTGATTTTTCATCATAACGGCTTACTATAATAGGTTTATTTTTTAAACTAGGATTATTTGCTTGTTCACAACTAGCAAAAAAAGCATCCATGTCTAAATGCAAAATGATTTGTTCTTTTTTCATATTTTTTAATTATTCAAAGTCTTTTATTTGATTATCTTCTAATACTTTATTGACACTGCCTTCATAAGCAGTTAACATTTCTTTAGCTTGATTGATCTTTGCAATATTATCTTCAAAAATTTTCATAGCTTCTTGCATTGTAATTTCATTAGACGACAATTTTAGAGTGCTTTGTTTTAATTCTTCTATTAATTTATCATATGTCTTATTTTCCATTTTTAATTACCTCTTTCACTTGAGTTGAAATTTCTCCATCATTTAAAATAATTTTAATTATGTCATTTTCTTTTAGCTTATTTACTGTATTAATAGTTTGATTATCATAAATTAATAAGCCATAACCTTTTTCTAAAGGTTTTTTTGGATTTAGCAACTGTGTTTTAGTTTTTATATTTTCAAGTAATATTTTATTTTTATCTAAAATGTTATTAATTAAATTTTTAGTATTTTGATAAAAATAATTTAATTCTTTTTGTTCTTTGTTAATTTCATTTTTAATAATTGAATAATTGTTTTTAATAAGAATATTTAAAGTATTTTTATCATTATTTAAATGAGATATTATTAATTGTTTTTGGTTATGATAAATATATGATAACTCTTTTAGTAACTCTTTTTGATTAGGAGTTGCTAATTCACCAGCACTAGTTGGAGTTGGAGCTCTTAAATCTGATACATAATCGATTAAAGTGATATCTGGTTCATGACCAACAGCTGAAATTATGGGTATTGTTGAATCAATTACAGATTTTAAGACTTCCATTTCATTAAAGCTTCATAAATCTTCATAACTTCCACCCCCACGTCCAACAATTAATATATCTAGTTTAACTTTAAACATATTAGCTTGTTTAATTTTTTTAGCAATATCTATTTTAGCAAATTCACCTTGTACCATTGATGGGAATAAATAAATGTTTATTAAAGGCATTCTTCTTTTAATGGTTGTTATCAAATCTTTAATTGCAGCTCCAGTATCAGCTGTAATAATCCCAATATTTTGTACAAATCTTGGAATTGGTTTTTTTCTTGATAAATCAGTTCACCCTAATGCTTTAATTTCTTGTAAACGTTTGTCAAATAATACTTGTAAATCACCAACACCTTCAACACTAATATCAGTAATTTCAAAACTAACTTTAGCATTGGGGATATAAAAAGTTATGCGTCCATAAGCAATAATTTCCATTCCTTCATTTAAATTCAAATTAACAAACTTGTTTGCATTGCTTTTTCATATCATTGCAGTTAAACTTGACTGCTCGTCTTTTAAAGATAAGTATATATGTCCGCTTTTATTAAAAACCAAATTAGAAATTTCACCTTTAACATAAATATTTTTAAAATAAGTGTTTCCTTCTATTACTTCTTTTAAATTTTTGCTAATTTCACCAATCGAAAAAATATGTTTATCCATTGGGTTTTTCCATTTTATCTAAAACTGCATTTACATATTTGTATTCATAATCAGGCATAGCAAATTTAATTAATTTTAAAATTTCATTAATTGTTACTGGTTTTGGGGTATCTGTATTTTTAATTTCATATGTTCCAATAATTAAAGCAGATTGAACATAAGCAGGGATTCTTTCTCATTGTCATTTAATACTTAAAACTGGGACGATAACATCAATAATTTCAAATATTTGATCAGCTACTTTGTTAGCTATTTCAAAAGTCGGAATATCTAATTTTTCTTGTGTTTCATCCAATAAATCTTGTTTAATCACACTAATGTCACTATTAGTTAATGCATAACGATAAAATAGTTGAACTAGTATTCGTCTACGATCCGTCAAATTAATTTTAAATTCACTCATCTTACTCCTGTTCTTTTATATTATATATAAGTTAATCTTTTATTTTTAATATATGCTGTTTGTTCAATAAGTTATATATCTCTTCTTTATATGGCGGTTTATCATTGTGGTATGGAGTTTCTAATACTTTAGGAACATCAATGTATTCTTCATCTCATAAAATTTTTAGTAAAGTATCAAAACCAATATGCCCATACCCAATGTTTTCATGACGGTCTTTGTGCGCACTTATTGGATTTTGAGAATCATTTAAATGAAAGCACCTAATTTTTTCTTTACCAACAGTTTGTTTGATTTCTTGTTTAACTGCATCTCAATCACTAAGATTATATCCAGCATCATGCATATGACAAGTGTCTAAACAAACAGCAACTTTATCAGGTTCTTTTACTTTGGATAAAACATATGCAAAGTCTTTTAAGTTAATACCAACTTCACTACCTTTACCACTCATTGTTTCTAAAGCTATAATAGTGTTTTTTTGATGTGCTGCTACAGCATCTAATCCTTTAACTAAAGCATCAAGTGCTTTTTGATAATCACCTTTTAATCTAGCTCCTGGGTGTAACACTAAAATATTGATCCCCATACCTTCACATCTTAAAATTTCTTTAGTTAAAAAATCAACTCCAAAATCTCAAGTGTTTTGATTAACTGGATTAGATATATTAATTAAATATGGTGCATGAACAATTAAATTTTTTATATCTAAATTATTATTTTTCATTAATTCTTGCATTTCTTTAATGTGTAATTTATCTAAATCAGTTCTCATTGTATTTTGCGGAGGTCCTGAAAATATCATAAAAGTATTAGCCCCATATGATAATGATTCATTAAAACTACCAATCAAATATTCACCATGCTTGTTGCTTTTGCTCATTCCTACATGACTTCCTAAAATGGGGTTTTTCATTATTTTTCTCCTTTAAAATAATTTATTGCAAATTTTTTATCTTCGTTTAAAAGTTTTTTTAAATGATTAAAGTCTTTTACTTCAATGCTTTCTCTAATGAAATAAAGCATTTCAATTTCAATTCCTCACCCATAAATATCTTGTTCAAAATCAAGGATATATGTTTCAAAAACTGAAATGCCTTGTTTATTAGTTCAATAAACGCTAATACCTTGTAATTGTTGATCAAAACTTGGCAATTTAACTTTTGTTACATAAACTCCTGGTTTTAAAATTAAATGATTATCAACAATTATATTTGCTGTTGGATAACCTATAGTTCTACCTAATTGATTTCCTTGTGAAACAAATCCAGAAAATGAATAATTAAAATTATTTATTTTTTGATAATCTTTAAATTTACCTTCTCTTAAAGCAATATTACTTTTTTTAGTTAATTCATTTAAAGAATTATCATATTTCATAATAAAAATTTCAAAACTAAAAGCTTTTTTAATACGTTCTAAATCAATGTTATTATCAAAAACAAAAGCTTTTGTTATATTTAAATTATTTTTAATTAATTCATAATCAAATTGCTCATTAAAACCATATCAAACTACTAAATCCGCATTAGCTTTGCTAGCTTTAATTTCCATTCCTTTAGTTGGTATAGTATACAGTAAATTATTATTTTCTTTATTAATCAATATTACTTTTTTACCTTCTTTTTTTGCTTCAATAATTAAGTTATCTTCATTAAGGTCTCATTTTGAAAAATCACTAAATACAGCAACATTCTCATCTAAATTTCAAAGCATCATTAACATGTCGTTATAATTTATTTTCATTTTAATTCCCCTTTTATTTACATTATTTTAATTTTAACTCATCAGGTTAATAAATACAAAATATATATTTTATTTTAAATAGTATTTATTTAGCATATAATTAATAAAAATTATAAATTGAAATTAAAAATAAAACTCATTATTTTTTGGTTTATAATTATTTATATAATTTTTTTAGAAAGGATTTGAAAATGTGTAAAAACAATGGTACAAAAAACAAAAAAGAAACAAGAGAATTATTATCAGATTTAAATGAAAAAATAAATAGTAACAATATTAGTGAAAAACAAAAGGCAAAAGATCTTTTATTTGTACATAAAAAAATTACAAATAAATTATTGGTTTGATCGCTAAAGTTATTCATTTTATTTTTAATTGATATTTTTTTATTAATCACAGTTATTACTTTATTTATTACTAATATGTTTTTAGACAATAATACATTAGTTTGAATAATTATTTCATTATCATTATTAATATTAGTAAAATTTACTTATATGAATTGATTTTCTAAAAACTTATTTTATAAAAAAATAGTTGTTTTCAATTTTAAAAGTAAAGTTGATAGGCATAAATTTCAAGCTTATAGAGAAATTTCATTTACACCTATTTGGTTTTGAATTTTCTTTGTTGGGGCAAACTTTATAGTGGCTGTTATAATAAATTATCAAATACAAGGTATTTTATTAGCCTATGGAAAAGGCAACAAATGAAGTGGACCAGGAATATTTACATTTTGAGCAATTTCAAGAGCTATGTTAGACATGATGTTACTGCCTTCATTTTTGAATGCTTTTGGTAAAATTGCAGAAAAAGATAAAGCTGTTGAGTCTAATTATGTTAAATTAATTAAAGACCAATACTTTTCAAACAAATCGTTATTTGAAGATGTTGAATTTGAAGAAAATTATTTAAATCTTAAGTTTAATAAAAATAACTTTTCTTCAAGAAACGGATTATTTATTTTTGTAAATAAAGATGATCTAACAAGACCTGACCAATCTAGAATGATAGAAATAAATAAAGAGATTTTAGAATGTTATAAAGAAATATGAGAAAGTTATATTGATTTACTGGAAAATAGAATGAAAGCTAAATTTAATAAAACAACAGTTCACACTTTATATTGACTTGAAAGAATTTATGACAAAATATTTTTAGATTTATTCGATATTTAAAAAAATGAACTACAAGTTATTTTGAATGAATATAATTCTCTAAGTATACAAAATGATAAAAAACATTTTATCATTACAATTGTATATAAAGAGAATTTTTATTATGTCAAATATCAAAGCAAACAAATCAATTATCTTTTCAGCTCATTCAAAAGAAGTATAAAATATATCAAATATGTATTGTACTTAAATTCAACAATAATTAAATTTATCAAGATACATGAAAAAACAAAAAGATTGCATAATCCTTTAAAACCAAAAATAATACATTCACATAATGGTGTTGATTACATTTCAATTTGAGCAAAAAAGATTTGCAAATAATAATAACTTAACTATTTTTTGTCAAATCTAGGTTGTTTTAGACAATGCAGCATTCAAACTTTTTTTTCGCCGTTAAAAACTAAATGCCTAGAAGTTTTAGAACAATGTACTTCTGAAGAATTTGGCAAATTAATTGATAACTATATAAATTATTATAATTACACTAAAAATGGGTTTAAATCTAAAAAACTACCAGTTATGATTATTAAAATCAAAAAAAGCCATTTCACTTTTGAAATGACCTATATTTTATAAAATTATATACAAGAGAAATAGTGTCTTAATTTCATTTTATGCAATACTTAAAGGTGTTAAAGAACTTTAGTAGCCAATTATTTAATAACAGTTGAAAATTTTTCCTGTAAACTGGTTGGTATTATGATTTAAACATAGATTGGAAGTTATTTATAAAAATAAATTGCAAATCATTAAAATCAATTTCTTTTTGGTCAATGGTTGTTTTAAATACACAATTTTTGCGGATTCTTTTAATTAAAAACGCATAAGCTCTTAAATAACGTAAGAAAAGTTTAAGTTCTTTATATGGGTCATTTTTTAAAACAACTTTTTGAACTTTTCTCTTGATTTTTATTTGATGATTTTGAAATGATTTGTTTAGTCAAGAAACTTCTTCTAGAATTACATTGTATAAAAAAATTTTTTGATATTCTAACACATCATTATTTTTTTTAAAATATTCAATATAGCATGCTTCTGCTTCTGCTTTTGAAAATATTTTAAATTTTTTCATTTTTTTAATGTTCCTATAAACCAAAATAAACATAACAATTAATGTTAATAAATAAATTAATGTAATTACAATAATTGAAATATTATAGTGGGATTTCTTAATTCATAAATCACTAGGTATAAGAAAACACAAATAAAAAAATGATAAATTTATTACAATAAAAGCAATAATATAAAAAATAAATAATCTTAATACTTCTGCTTTTAAAAGGACTGGAAACTCTTTTATATTTATTTTTTGACCAAAATTCATTTTAATATAGAAGTATTTATTTTTTCATGCAGATATGTATGTAAAATCCGCCACAAAAACAGAACCAAACAATAAAGAAACTAATGCATAAATCAGATATATATATACATCTCAAGTCATCATAAATACTATTCCCCTAAACTACATCTATTAATTCTATTACTGCTGCTATTGCATCAATAAGAGCCAAAACAGGTGGAAATGCTCAAGATATTGGAGTAAGAGAAAGTGATACAGTTCTCAGTATTGCTTTCGTTGTGTCCCCTAAAACATGCCCGATTGACAAAGTTGCAATAAGAGCAGATGCACCTTTTTTAATATTACTCATGCTTTCATCATATTTTAATAAGGCTAGCGATACACCGTTTGCTGCAGTTGCAGTAACAGCGCTAATTACAGTACAAGAAATAGCTCAATTTATTGATATACCTGCACTTGGAATAGCTGCTGCATAAAATCCAGCAGCAGCAATAGCAGCAGCAGCAGATGTAGTAGTAAGAGCTGTTTTTACAATTTTAAGATCTTTTACTATTTTGTTGATTCTTTCCAAACTATCTGTTGGAGTGTGAGGCGAACTAATATGTCCACCACCAATACTACCACCAAGGGTTGGTTCAAAAGCAATTCTATTTAATTTATGGTTTGGAAGCGAATTAACAGAATCAATACCATTAATGTACAAATTATATGTTATTCCAAATTCAGTAACTGTTGTTTGTAAATAATTAATAAGAGTAGAAAAATTAATATTTTCACCCTTGAAATGATCAAGAATTTTTCGAGACTCATTTTTTGCATATTCTATAATATGATCATTGTTAACTATTTCAGAAACACTTTCTTGTTCATTTTGAACAAAATTATAAAATAAGCCGTCTAATTCTTTACTCATTTCTGATTTTTCTAAAATGATTTCTTCATTGTTAACAAATAAAACTGGTTCTATTTCCCAATCTTTGGCTGATTCTTGTGAGTAGTTCATTTGACTACTCATAACTTTATTAAAGGAGTTAATTTCATTATTTGGTGTTCTTAATGAAGTTTGAGCTTCAAAAGAAGTTGCTATTAATGCTAAGGTTCCTGTAACAGCCATTAAGGTTGTCAAGCTAAGTGCTAATAATTTTTTCATAATAGGTTCCTTTCTAACAGTAAAACTTTTATTTTACTTTGTTATAAAGCTTCCCTGTATGTTTACATAATAGCACATTTTTCTTTTTTAATTGCGCTTATTTTTCAAAATCAATGCTTAATGTTTTTGAATCCGTAGCTTTTACATAAATTTATTTTAAATTTTGTGTTTTTGAAACAAATTTTTGTTGTAAACTACTTGACCATTTTCATCATTTTATTTAATTATTACGGTTCTATTAAGAATGTGACTTAATTCATCAATGTTATGTTAAGAAATATGGTAGTTTTTTGGTATTTACAGGTAAGTCTTTTAAAATGTAGATAAAATCTAATCTTGATTTTACTTCTAAATTTGCTGTTGGTTCATTTGATACAATAATTTTTGGATTAGTTACTAATACAGATAAAAGAAATGTTTTTTTTGCATATCAACAAATAATCTACTAAATTTGTTATTTTTATAATCCTTTAGATTTAAAGCTTCGATGTATTTTTCTAAATACTTTAAAGTTTATGCTAATTAAAAATATTTTAGTTAGAAACAATTCTATATAATTTTAAGCTAAAATTTAAAAAACTTCTTTTCCTTCTAACACAATATTACCTGATTCTTTTAAATATTCATTTTATTGTTGTAGTTTACCAAAACTATTTCTAGTATTAGCAAACAATTGTTCACCATTTAATAAAAAGATACACAGTTATTACTGTATATCTTTTTTTTCGATTAAAATATTATTATGCATAACTTGCAATTCATTTATTGTTATTTCTTCTTTAATTGGTAACATAACTTTTAAGTATTCTGGTGACTGTTTTCTTTTAGAATAAATAACTGTATATACAACTCACCCAAGTATTGGAATAAATCAAAATAATCATAAAAAACCGATAACTTTTTTTTCAACTGCTTTAATTTGTGCTTCTAACACTTTATGTTCTTCTTTTAATTTTTCATTTTGAAGTTGTAATTGTTCAATAGTTAAATTTTCATTTTTGTTGAATTTAATAGACATTTTTTATTCTCCCAAGGTTTTCATATAAAAAGATAATAACACAAAATTTTAACTTAAATTGTTATAATATAAATTGATAATCTTAAAAGGAGTAATAATTTATGTTTTATTTAGGAATTATTCTTGCATCAATATTTGGTTATTTATATGGTAGTGTGCTTTGATCAGTTCTTATTGCAAAATGAGTTAGAAATATAAATATATACGATTTTGGTTCAAAAAATCCTGGTGCCACAAATACTTTAAGAGCTTTGGGGAAAAGATGAGCTTTAGCTGTTGCTTTACTCGATGGTTTTAAAGTAGTTATTACAGCATTTGTTGCATTTGGATTAAGTTGTATTCCAAGTGATTTGTTTTCCCAAACAAGTTATTTTATACCATGTGTATTTGCAATAATTGGGCATTGTTGACCAATTTGATTTAAATTTAAAGGTGGGAAAGCTGTTAGTTGTTTTTGTGGGCTAATACTTGTTGTTTCTCCATCATTATTTTTGTGTTTCTTCATTATTTGATGAATAGTAGCTTTATCAACAGGTAAAGTTAGTTTGTCATCGATTATAGCTACTTTTTTTATTCTTATACTAATGTTTTTTCCTTGAATATATGGAACAAATATTTTTGTTTATCAATGAAATGGGTATGAAGGTTTTAAAGAAACTTGAGCAAATGGATTATGAATGTTTTCATTTAACAATTGATTGCATACACTAACGCCTAACAAAGAATTTGCTGATGGTATTGTAACTGCTCAAATATGTATATTGATAGGAATAATAATTTTAGCTATTAGACATATACCAAATATGAAAAGATTAAAAAATGGTACAGAACAAAGGATTTTTCCAATTAACCAAAAATCAGTTAAAGAATACAAATTTATAAATAAAGCTTTGATAATAGTTGATTACCAGTATGATTTTGTTGATCCCAATGGTAAATTATATGTAAAAAAAGCTGAAACAAAAAAAGAATATATTTTAAAATTGATTAAAGAATTTAAAAATAATAATAATTTAGTTATAGCAACAAAAGATAATCACCCAATTGATCATTATTCATTTAAGCAATGAGGTGAACATTGTTTAATTGGCACTAAAGGTTGTGATCTTTATATTGATGAGAATTTAATGGATAAGATAATAATTAAAGGGACTCAAAAAGATGCTGAAAGTTATAGTGCTTTTTATGATGAAAAAGGTAATTCAAATTATTTAGATGAATTTTTAAAAGAAAATAATATAGAAGAATTAACAATTGTTGGTGTAGCTTTAGAAGTTTGTGTTAAAGCTACTTATGAGCATGCAATAGAGTTAGGATATAAGACATTTTTAGATATTAATGGTTGTCAAGGATTTGAATAAAAAAGGTGTACATAACTTTTATAGGGGAAATTCAACCTAAGCATTTAAGTCAATTATTTCAAAATTTTATTAAATGAATAATTCTTATTTTTTCAAAAATCACAAAATAATCCCAAAATAATAAATGCGATTATATATTTTTAATATTTAATATTTTTTTATAACCTTAAAAGAGAGTACTCTTAGAACCATACCGAGAGCACTTTTAACAAAGTCCAGAAACCACAGATTCAGCATAACACCAATATTTTCTCATTCAACTTTTATTTACTCCTAATTAAATAAAAAAGTCAGTATAAACTGACTTGCATAACTTTAAGTAAAGTTTATATGCTCTTTTTACCAATAAAAGTAAATGTGACATCTGCATCTGATAAAGCATTACCTTGACCAGTTGGAGTGCTGTTTGTACCTGCAGATATTGAGAATAAGTCAGTTAATATCGATAACTGATAGTTACCTCAATACCCCTTCAGCCCAGACATTTTTATCCCTGGCTCTAATTTATTCACTTTTTTATCATCAATACTATATCTGTATAAATCTGATCAGTACCCACTATGGCGTTGAGAAAAATCTAATTTAAAATCTTTTGTTCCAATTAAATTTGAAATAAAGCTTTCATTTCTTATTTGTGCTGCTTGAACATCACCAGTATCAAGGTTTAATGCATTGGTAAACATTTGTGATGACTTATTATTTCTTAAATATTCTCAAATGAATGGATCTTTATCTGTTCCTTTTAACCCTTTTCAATAATCTCAAATGTTAAATTCTGAATTTGCACTTCCATTCATGTAAAATAGTAATCCTAATTGTTGTTTTGTAGCACCGCTAGATTCACTTATTTGATCAATTTCTGATGGTGATGTTCCATAAAACTTGTGAAATTGATCTAATATTAAAGAAATTCCGTTATAGTAAGCTGCAAATGTTTTACCTGTTGCTTTGTTCTCGTTTAAAGTTGATTTATTATCAACTGCTACTGATAAATTAATTAAAACATCATTTAAATTTTGTTTATATCCATTTGCTAACTGAAAGTTAATTCCTTTAATTGAAACTTGTTCTAAGTTTACTGAATTATTTAGTAAACTTTCAATATTAGCTGCTTGTTCTTTGCTTGATTTTTCGGTTATTTGTTCATATTTCAATTTGAAACTTTTTGCGTATTCATCTTTGGTTTTTTCATAAGTGGTTTTTAAGTCTGAATATAATGTTGAATCAGTTGCTTTGCTATCATCACCCAACAATATGCTTGCATCTTGTTTAATTTCTCCAAAATAAGTTGATTGTCTAGCGAATTGCTTTTCATCAACAGGTTTAAAATTTTGAGCAGTTGAAGATGTTTGAATTCTATCTAATTTAAGTTCACCAACCTTTGCATCTTGTGAACTGTTTCTAATTACATCTTTTGGATTTTGTAAATCAACTTTAATACCTTTTAAAACTGGACTTTTAGAACTGTCAAAGTAATTTTTTTTAATTTCTTTAACTAATTTTGGTGCAAATTTTTCGTAATATTTTTCAATTTCATTTTTATATTTGTTTGTTGATCCTCCAATAATTTCAATCGCATTTATATCATTCAAACTAGTTTTATCTAAATAAACTAAAGGATTACCTGTCTTCAACAAATCAGCAGCTAGTTCTTGTTGTAATTTACTAATAACTTCAATAATAGCTCCGTCATCTGAAATAGTTATTGAAGCACTTCCTTGAAGAGATTTTGTCTGTCTTGCATTTTCAGCATCCATGTAGTAATATTTAGTTTCATACTCAACTTCAATGTTCGCTAAAAAACTATTTTCCATATCTTTATCTGTAAAGCTTATTGTTGCTTTATCATAATTCATTTTAACGTTGTCAATTCAATTTGAGTTTAAATCCCCAATTAAAACTTGATAAGTAGAAGCAGAAATTTCTTTTTTCAAATTGTTAATATTTTCTTGGGTTGACAACAAAGATTGAATATTGTTAGTTAAAATTTCTTTGTCATTAGTATCTAAAGTATCATAAAACTTTATCTGACTTGCTGTTGTATTTTCACTAACATTCAAAGCTTTTTCATAAACGTCTTTTAATTTTTCTTTTTGGAAAAATGTAAAGTTGCTTTGTTGCCCTGGCTTTTCAACAAATGTTGAAGCTTCACTAATTTTATTTGTAACAACCGAAGCTCATTTAGTATTAACTTCACTTTCAAATTTGCTAATTAATTTTCTTATTTCTTCTTTACTATCTGTTGGTGGGACATTTGTTTCCTCTGTTTTATCTTTACATGAAACTATAGTTAAAGCTGAGGTAGCAGAAACTGTTAATGATCCTAATATTGCTAATAATTTTTTCATAATTTTTTCCTTTTCTTTTTTTAAAAATCAAATTTCTTAAATTTGTATAATGCTATTAAAAAGCACAATAAACTTATTACAAACAAAATAGCTAAATAATACCATGCTTTAATGTAATTTGTCGTTGTCTTTTCACTAATAACATTATTGTTCGAATCGAGTTTTAGAGTATATTCAGGATATCCTAAAAAAAGATTTTTTTGTTCTTCTAAATAAATTTTTGAGTCTGAACTTGGTGCAAATCAAATGTCTTTATTATAAAAACCTAAGTTTTGTGTATAGTTCATTCATAACCCATTATACAAGTTGAAATAAGATAATATTTGATTATTTTTTCGGCCACTTATATATTGGTTTCAATCACCTGAAGTCTTTGAAATTGGGTTTGATGACATAAAAATATAATTGCTAGAATATTTTATAAAGTATTTTTCAATAATTTGAGCAACATACATTAAATTAAAATTTAATTTTTGTTTTACTAAATCATTTGCATTGCTAAATTTAAACCCGTCTGAATTATCTCCTAAAATTGCATATTTATAAATTGATTGCACATCTTTTTTTTGTAAAGCATATGAAACAATTTCTTCTGTACCTGAAGCGTTGATTTTTTCCAAATATGAATTTTCAACTCCTGTTTCTAAAAATAAGAAATCATCAAATAAGTCATACTTTTCATATTGCAAATTATTTTTAAAATACTCATTAATTTCATTTGTAAATTGCTTAAATTCAATTAGTATGTTTTCTATTTTTTGATTATTTGTTTTTAAGATTAAATCATCTAATTGTGTTTCTGAAATAAAAGTGTTTTTTAATTTTATTTGCATATTGAATTTGTCATTTCTTTGCCATGATTGTGGAACAATATCACCTTTTAATGGTTTAGTAAATAAATTTAAATCAGAAGCTTTAATTAATGTTGATTCAGAATTGATTAATCCTAAATCTGATCATAGTTTAATACGATCATTTATGGTTTGTGTTGAAGAAAAATCATCTACTGTAAACTTTTTTTCAATAAAATAATCATAAATGTATTTAGATAGGTTTGAATACTTTATATTGCCTTTTGCTATACTATCATTTAAGGTGTACGCATCATATATATCGTTCAACTTAAAAAGCTGACTATTTTCAAATTGAATATTATAACTTTTCTCATTAGCCTTTGTAAATGACATTGGAATGTTTGCAATAAATGAAAGTGCTAATAATAAAGTGCATATAATTGTTGTTGTTTGCAAACTAAAAATAAAAATTAAAAAAGTTACAAAGTTTATTATAAAAAAAGTTGCAATAAATGAATAAATAGCATATATTATTGTCATTCTTAAAATAAAAATCTCATATTTAAATAAGGTGAAAAATGAGTAAAAAGAGTTAATCATTAAAAAACTTACTAAAATATTCGTTCCAACGATTAAAATCATTAAAAAATATTGTGCTATAAAAAATTTAATTCTACTTACCTGGTTTGTTAAAACAATATAAGTAGTTTTATCTTCAAAATTTTTGTTAAAGAAAAATTGAACCATTCTTAAAATAAAAACAAACATTAAGCAGCAAATAAAGAATAGTATAAAAAAGTTAAAAACTACAACCTGCGTACTTCCGGATTTAATAAACGCAAGTAAAATACCAATAGCAATAGAAATCAAAAGAATAGATATATTTAAAATATAAAAAAGTTTTTCTTTTAATAAACTTTTAAAACTAAATTTCATTAATTTTGTAAATGAAATTTTTCGATATTTTATTAATTTTTGTTTTACAACTTGATGAAAATCAAAATTTTCATTTTCTATGTGGTGCTTTTCTTCGACCATAAAACCACCTCCTTTCTGTTATTATCTTTAATAACTTTTACGTTTTATAAACTTACATTGTTTAAAATTACTCTAAATGCTTTGTCAGAAGCTTTATAATTATTTTCATCAATACATGATAAAAATAGAACAGTATAATATTCTTTCCCTAAAACTGTTCCCTTTTTAATTTCTGTTGTATTGTTTTTTAAATTTTCAAGTAAATCTTTTTTACCTAGTTTACTCAAAACATTTGAATAAAATATTTCTTGATCTCTATTAGAAGATTGAGCACTTGGTTCTTTAAAGAATAACGCTTTATCATTTTTGGTAAAGTCAAAGCTTTCTTTAGAATAATTGAAAGAAGTTGTATATTGCATGAAATCATCAATAATTTGCTCTACACTATATTTTGAATTTTTAGATTCTTTCATCATAGCTTCAACAAAATCTTTTTTTGCTTCTTTGTCAAAACTGTAGCCCTTTTCATTTATTCATTCTCATTGATTTTGAGGATTTACTTTTCCTTCTTTGTTTTCTTTTTTTCCTCAAAGTTCTGTTTCACCATCAGATAATAATTTTTCTCCTTGTAAATTAGCGAAGTTATTATTTTCAATTTTTGGGCCAAACTTAATAAACTGAGGATTAATTAACATTTGACCGTTTTCTTGCTCAAATATTGTTCAGTTTAAAGTACCATTTGTGATGTTTTTTAAAGTTATTAAATTTACAGTTAATTCAAAATTGGTTGTTGCATTATTTTCAAATTTATACCCTAATTCTTCGTTTGGTTGTAAAGATAAACTAATATTTGCTTTTCAGTACTTTGGTTGGCTTATATTTTCAGCTAAAACATTTTGTATTTGATAGTTATTGTATTTAATGCCCTTTTCTAAAGAAATTGTTTCAATTTTATTTTTAATTTGATTTCTAAGTTCATCAATGTTTGAAAACTTTCAATCTAAATTTTTAATGTTTTCAAACGTTTTATTAATTGTTTCATTTTTCACTGTAATTGGTGCATACAATTTTCCTTCAAATTTTTTAAAATTATTTGAAATATTTTCTTCAAAATAATATTGATCATTTTTTAGTTTAGCATTTGCTTCAAAACTAAAGACTAAAATTAGTCTTGAGTTAACTTTTGAAGGGACATTTTGTTCTTCAAATTTTAAATTTTTAACTTCTCCAAAAATAATACCTTCCACAGGTGCTCCTGGAATATTTTTATAACTTTTAAATGTGTTTTCAACAGTTGTTTTATTATTAAAAGTGATGTTTAATAAAAAGTGTTCCATATTTAAAAAAGATTTATCAATGTCTTGTTGAGAAATAGCTGTTTTAAATGGTAAATTTTCTCCAAAGTAATATTCTAAAACAATTTCACCACTATATAGAAATTTATTTTTCCTGCTTGCATTTCCTTTAAAATTAATTTCTTGTTTAAATTCAGTACTAGTTCCACTTTTAACTTCACTAACTTGAACAGAAATCGCATCTTCTTCATCAAGTTTTGCATTAATAACCGCTTGTTGTAAAGTTTCATTGTCTCAGCCCTCTTTTGTTTCACCACGTGATTGTAGAATTATCAGTAAACTTCTTTTAATTATTGAAATATCTTTCACCTTAAACCCATCATTTGTTAAACAAGCTATCACAACACTTGATGTTGCACTCACTACTGATAATGGTCCAAGAATTAATAATAATTTGTTCATTTTTGCCTTTCTTTTGTAATAATACTAATTTTGTTGTAATAAAGTTCGCTCAAATAGATAGTAGTTTTCATCAACAATTTCAAAAGTAATATTTAAAAATGAAAGATTAATATCTATTGTTAAATTATCTTGATTTTTAAATTTTGTAAAAATAATTTTTTTATCTTCTGTTTTAATATAAGGGATATTTGTCTTGTTTTGGGAACTACTGAACTGAAAGTTAAAAGAATAACTGTTAGTTTCATCTAAAAATTTATTTCTCAAGTCTAAATCATATAAAGAGTTTTGGCTTGCGATAAATAAACCAAGTGTTGCGTTAATATTTGATATACCAGTATTTGATTTAGAATATAAGTCAAATATATTATTCTGATTAAGTATAATCAAACTCGAAGCCTTTGTTATAGTTTTTCAATCATTTTTTTGAAGCGCATATGCTTGCTGAAATATTTTTATTGAATCAACAACATTTTGATAAATTGCTTTATATATACTATCTTTAGCTGGGATACAAATACCTTTGTATGAAGCGTCATTTAAATAAGCATCATTAAAATTGTTAATTGAAGTACATGTATAATAACTTATTTTAACAGGATGAAAATAATTAAATTCTTTAAAATATAAGCCAAAGTTTTTAAGATATATTTCGCCATATGAAATTGCTGAATCTGAATAGGTATTAAACTTTTCGTTAAAAATTTTTTGGAAATCATTTACCCATTCATTATAGTTTTCGCTTAAAAACTTATTTAGCAAATTACTACCTCTAACTAATTTATTTTCTAACACTATATCATCTTCAGCTTTTAGTTCACTAAAAATCAATTTAAAAAGAGCTGTATTTTTTGCATTTGAAGTTGACATGCTATCATCCAAGCTTATTTTTTTTGCATTATATTTATTTTCTTTAATATCAAAACTACTTATTTTATCAATTAATTTATATTTAAATAAATTGTCACTGTTTTTAAATATAAAATCATAGTTTATTTCACCGTTTCTTTCATGATAAGAAATTTTTTTTTGAATATAATTTAAAAAACTATCCTCAAATTTTTTAAATTGCAAAACATTTTGAAAGTTTATTGAACTTAGTTTAAACATTTTTGAATAATTATTAATATTAAGATTAGCTGCATCAAATCAAGCATATTGAAATTTGTTTTTTAAAAGATTTTCTCTTAAATCTTTCGTTAAGTATTTCAAATCTTTCATGATATTTTGTTGATTTGAAATTGTTATACTAATATTTTCAACATATTGTTTTTTAATAATATTTTTATTTACATTTAAATATTTATAGTTAAAAACTAGGTTTAAATCTAAATTAGAAACATACAGATTTTCACTTTTTAAATCTAAGTAATTAAAATCCAAATAGTCAAAGTTTCAAGATATTGAATCAAACCATAACTCGCTATTAGGAAAATCTAGAATTTCCTTATAAATTCCTAGTTCTTGAGTCATTGAATCCAAAATTGTTTTTTTTAAATTAGAATTTTTAACTATTTTTTCTAAATCTTGATTCAAGTTTTGTTTTTCCAGAACATTTAATAATTGATAGTTATTAGAAACATTTTGAATTTTTTTTCGTTCGGAAATTTTCTTCATATTATTTTGGGTAAAAAATACTAATCTATTATTTGTTGCAAAGTTGGGATCAATATAAATTAAATCATTTTGGTTTTTCATTATTGCATTATGAAATTCATCGCTAGCTTTATTTTCTAATGATTGACCAAGAGCATAAAAATCATAAACTGGCTTGTATTGTTTGATTGGACTCAATTCAGTTTTACAACTAACAACCAAAAAACCAAAAAAAATAAAAAAACAAGTGACAAGGTTTAAAACTCTTTTTAGCACCATATATTTTAAACCTTTGCTTTTTGCAAGAATATTAATTCAGACAATTTATTTTTTTCATCCTGAATTTCACGTTTTAATCTTTCAAACTCTAAAACATTTTCACGTTCCTTCAAATCTTTATTAAATTTATCTAATTTTTCATTTATTTGTTTTTCTAAATTTATTTCATTACGTAAATTTTCAAAATACGTTCGTTCTTTGTAAAGGTCTTTTTTTAGAATATCAATTTCTTGTTCCTTTAAAGAAACTTGATTAAAATTTGCAATCGGAGTTTGATATTTACTATCTTTAAGTGAAAATATAGTTGAGCTATATAATTTTGAATTTAATGACTCTATTTCTTTTTTTAAATTTTCAATTTCTGAATCGCTTTTGTTCTTTATTTTTATTAGTGAATTTTCATAAAGATTTTGAATCTCCAATATATTTTTATTAATTATCTCTTTTGAGTAAATAATTTGGCTTGAATCTATTTTTATTGCTTTTAGATATTCTTTTAAATCAGTAGCATTATTATTAAGTATTTCTTTTTCAATATTAATGGTTTTGATAAACTCATTTTGAAATTCTTTAAAATCTTTAATATTTTCAACTAATTCTTTTTTTGAATCAATCAAAACATTAGATTCATTAACTATACTTTTTACAAAAACTTTTAGTTCAGATAATTTTTCTGCAAAGTCCGTTTGAATTGTTTCAATATATTTTTCTTCATTTATAGTTGCAACAGCAATTTCTTCTTGTAAAGATTTTAATTCTAAAACTTTATTTTCCAAGTTACTTCTTTTAATATCAAGATCTTCATTTTCTAATTCAATCTGAGAAATAAAATCATTTTGTAAATCCTTAAATTCTATAATTTGGCTATCCAACATTTTTCTAGTTTTATTTACTTCACTTGTTTGTTCGTCAATTTGTGCACAATATTCTTTCAAAACTTCAAGTTCCTCTTTTATAGTTTCTTTTTGCTTTGAAGACATATCTTTAAAATTATTTTTAAACTCATTAAATTCTGAAATTTTTTCATTTATTTCAAATGAAAAGTTATTTTCTGATTCTTCTTTTATTTCATTAACAAAAGTTTTTAATGAGTTTAATTTATTAGCAAATTCATCTTTAATCTTATTAATGCCTTCAAATTCTTCAAATTTTAAATTTAAAATTTCTTGTTTTAAAAATTTTAATTCTTTAATGTGTTCTTCTAGCTCATTTTTTTTAACATCTAAATCTCTATTTTCAAAACTTGACTGCTCTAAAATACTTTTTCATTCTTTTTTTTGCTCTTCAAAATTATTTTTAGCTTCACTAATGTTTTTAACTTCAGACTTTAAAAGTTTTATCTCTTCCATTGTAGTCAAAAATTCTTTTTTAAATGCATATAACTCATTATTTTCAAAAGATAGGTCTGACGTTTGTTCACTCATTATTCCTAAATGTTGATCTATAATTTTAAAATCTTTATCATCGATCAAATCAGAATCAACACCATCTTCAATTAATGTTTCTGAACCATCTAGACTTAAAAGGTCACCATATTTTTTTTCAATTTTTTTTAAAAAGTTTCATGCATCATTAATTTCTTCTTCTTTGACATCTTCGTTCTTATCTATATCAGCAATAGGTGCATATTTTGGAATATGAATATTTATTTTATCTTCAAGCGCTTTTGAAATTGCATCAATATTAATTGGTTGCCCAATTATGTCTTTTGGTTTCACATTGTTTGATTCTAAAATTGCTAAAACACCATTAAACGTCTGCGAAACTTTTAAACCAACTATAAGTGAGTTAGTAAAATGGTCTAAACTAAATGTTAAAATATTACTTTTGTTTAAAATTTTTTCAATTTTATTTAAGTCATTGTATTCTTCAAAAAAAATCCTTATTTTTTTGTACAAATTTAATTCTGACTTTGAACCAGAAAACATAAGTTTTCCCTTGTCTAAAATTACAAAGTTTTCAATGATATCATATACTTCATCTATATTGTGAACAGTCAAGATAATCGTACTATTGAACTCTTTTTTAAAATCATTTAATATTTGGTAAGTATGATTTCTTCACTTAGAGTCTAAATTAGCTCCTGGTTCATCTAAAATTAGTATTTCAGGCTCTTTAATAAAACAAAGGATTAAATTCATACGATTTTTCATTCCCCACGAAAAAGCATTTAATAGTTTATCTTTTGATGATCATAAATCAAATTTTCTTAATCAATATTCTATTTTCATTTTTACAAAGTTTTTATCTAACCCCATAACATTACACATATTAAACAAAAATTGATAAGCAGTTATTGAATATAGAGAAAAATCCATTTGAGAATAAAAACCTACTTTTGAATTATTTTCAATTGAGTTTGTTTTTCTTCTTTCTTTACCATTGATAAAAATATTACCATTATAATTTAATGTAGCTCCTAATAATGAATTTAAAAATACAGATTTACCAGAACCACTACCACCAAGCAATGCTGTTACCTTACCATTTTCTATGTTAAAAGAAAAGGGACCAATATTAATGTCTTTAAATTTTTTATGAAATTTTTCAACTTTAATAACATTATTTTTTTCAGTTTCTTTGGATGGATTTGCATTTTTTTCTATAATTAATGCTTTTGGTTTAATAAAATTTGAAATAGTTTTATCCATTCAATGTTACCTCTATTTTTTTCTAAAGTTTTTAAATTTATCTTGCTTTTAAAAACTCATATTTGATTATTACAAAAAAAAAAAAAAAACAAGTGATTTTATATTTTTTATATACAGTTTGTCCAATTGTCAGTGATATTGGTCTCAAAATTAGAAAGTAGAAATGTCTTAAAAACTTAAAAATTATATTTTAGGTGAACAAAAAAGAAAGAAGTCAACTAAATCAAAAGAAATTCATTTGCAGTTATTGAACAAGTAATGAAGGAGAAGATTACAAAATAAAAGCAGCAATCATACTTAATTGCACAATATGAAAGATTAATACAAAAAATAATAAGATAAAAAAAATAAAATAGTATAAAAGGTTTTGTTCATAAAAATTGTATTAAAAAACAATAAGCAACACCTAATGTTCTAGATAACATAAATTAAAAACTAAGATGGGAAATTTTACTATAATTTTAGTTATATTACATTATTAAGAAAAATTAATTCAGGGTCATAATATTAAGATTTCTTATAAAAAATTAATTTTTATTCTTGAAAAACAGTATAATATTTAACCTTTTTATATCGTTCAACTTCAAAGAAAATGATGAAAAAAATTAAAGAAGATAAAAGTGCTGACAACAGAATTTAAAAAAATTTTTAAATAATAAAAGTCTAGACTCCAAATCTACCAACCCTTTACAACCAATAAAGATTTTTTTAGAGAATGTGTCAAAACTGAAGCTTCTATTCATAATTAAATTAAAAAAGGAAAAATGAAGACTTCATGCTTTTATTTACAGTTAAACTGGAATCACACTTTCTGCTTACCTTGATAAACAAGAAGCACTATAGGTGTATTATATGACTACAAGAATATCTTTTTAAATTATTGCAATCAAGAAAAAATATTAACTGATAAAAGAATTGTCATTTTTTCAACAAAGCAAATACTCATCAAAGTGATACTAATACAAAATATAAATTTATGCCCATTCAACTAAAAATTGCTTTATTATGTGCTTCAGTATATAAAAAAAGTAAGATTGAAAGATCATGTATAAGTTCTTAAAAAACATTACATAAAGAATAAAAATTAGCTTGCATAAATAATATGAATTCAGGTAATGAGTAAATAAAGAATTTATTAAAATTATAATATAAATAGATGCATTAAAAGTAGATAATCATAAAAAACACTTTTGGGCACTGTGAATCACATAAAGTTAATATAATTTTTTGCCTTTGAACTTGTTTTATCAAAAAGGTTTTAAATGGATCATAACTAAGTTTGAAAAGAAAACCATGCAACTTTTTATAAAAGTGCAAGAGAGTTAATTTAGCTATTAAACAACTAGCATAAATCAAAAAAATAAATTTTAATTCATTACCAAAAAAGTGTGAAGTACATTCTTCACACTTAAGTTTAATATTAAATAGATTAAGTTTTTGTTAAATTTTTATTTCTCTATTCATTACAACAACATCATTTACTATTTGATAGTATTTGTTATTTTTTATAGATTAAAAAAATAATTATAAGTTTAAACTTACATAAATAAAAAAAGATTTCTATTAAAAACCTTTTACTTCATTTTTTATTTTTTAGCTTGTTGCATTGAACGCATTGTTCTTTTTATATCAGCTTCACTGGGTTTTCTGCCCATACTCATATACATTGCTCTAATTTGTTTTTCTGTTACTGGTGGATTGTCTTTAATTTGTTTTCTTACCATAGCTCTTGTTATAAAAAAACCAATAATGATTCCAATAATTATAGCCCCGATAATAACTCCAATTAACATACCTGCTAAAGCTCCACTTGAAAATGTTGATGCTAGAATCATATTTTATTTCTCTTTTCTAATTGCTTTTATAATTGTATTAAATATTTGTTCTTTTGTAAACCCATATTCTTTAATTACATCAATAGCTGGTGCACTAGCTCCAAACTTATCAATACCAAAATTTAATCCATTATCTCCTGTATACTTATCTCACCCATAAGTAGTTCCCATCTCAATTGAAATTCTTAAAGTTTTTTTGTCAATTATTGAATCCTTATATGTTTGAGATTGTTGATCAAATAAATTAGTTGAAGGCATAGATACAACCTTTGTTTTAAAATTTTGATCATCTAATAATTCACTAACACTAATTGCTAATTCAACTTCACTACCAGTAGCTATTAAAGTAATTTGTGCATCTTTTGCATCTTTAATAATGTAGGCACCTTTAGACACTTCTTCAAATACATTATTGTGAGGTAACTGTTTTAAATCTTGTCTTGTAAGGATCAAACTTGAAGGTGTTTTTGTTAACTTATTTAGCATGTATTCATAACTTGCTAAAGTTTCAGCATAATCACATGGTCTAAATAACATATGATTTGGAATACTTCTAATCATTGCTAATTGTTCGATTGGTTGATGTGTAGGTCCATCTTCACCAACAGCAATTGAATCATGTGTAAAAATAAACAAAGTTTTATTTTCCATAATTGATGCTAATCTTATTGCTGGTTTCATATAATCAGCAAATACAAAAAATCCTGAAGCAAACGGAATTAAACCTCCATGCTTGTAAATACCGTTATTAATAGCACCCATTGCAAACTCTCTTACACCATACAAAATATTACGTCCACTACGATTATTAATATCAAATATGCCATCAGCACCTTTAATTTTAGTTGAACCAACTAAATCAGCACTACCTCCAATTAAATTTGTTTGTGAGTTATTTATTTTATCAAAAATGTTTCCACTGCTTACTCTAGTTGCTTCATTTTTTAAAGGTATTTCATTTAACAGCGACTTAAAATCAAAATTAATTTCGTTATTTAAGTGATTATTAAATTTTAGCAATAATTCTTTGTCTAATGAACTAAGTTTTTTCATTCATTCTTTTTCAATTACTTCATTTTTAATAATACAATTTTGCTCTCAATGTTTATAAACATCTTTTGGAATAATAAATTCTTCTTCGCTTCATCCAAAATAAGATTTTACATTTAAAATATCATTTCCAACTGGAGCACCATGAACTCCAGTTGTTCCTTGATTTGTAGCACCAATTCCAATAATTGTTTTAACTTCAATATATGATGGTTTATCACTTTTTTGTGCTTTTAATATAGTCGATTCTATCATTTGTAAATCTTCACCATCTTCAATTTTAAAAGTTTCTCACCCACATGATTTAAATCTTAAATGTAAATCTTCTGATTGAACTGCTTTAACTTCTGAGTCTAATTGAATGTCATTTGAATCATGTATTAAAATTAACTTGCTTAATTTTTGTCTACCTGCAAATGAAATACTTTCATAAGAAACACCTTCTTGTAAATCTCCATCTCCACATAATACAAATGTATTATGGTTAATTAAATCAGTATTTTTATTAAAAATACTTGCTAAATGCGCTTCAGCCACTGCAAAACCAACTCCCATCGCTATTCCCTGCCCTAATGGACCAGTTGTTACTTCAACACCTTGTGTTAAATGAGATTCAGGATGACCAGGAGTTTTTGAATTTAACTGTCTAAATTGTTTAAGATCATCAATACTCAGATCATAACCAGCTAAATGTAAAGCAGAATATAATAATCCACTACCATGACCAGCTGATAAAATAAATCTATCACGATCAAATCAATTGGGGTTTTTTGGGTTGTGTTTCATAATTTTATTGAACAATGTATAAACTATAGGTGCTGCTCCCAAAACTATACCAGGATGACCTGAATTTGCTTTATTAATAGATTCAATACCTAAAATTCTTAAAGCATTTAAATTATGATTATTTTTATTTATGTTCATTTCTTACCTCTTTAATTTTTTCTGGAGTTATATCTTCTCCTTTTTTATTTACAACTTTAGTATTTAATATTTGTTGTTCTAATCCTGCTCTAAAATTGCTTATATAAACCCTTTTTAAAGCTTCTCTAAAAATATTTTCTTCTTTTGTTAATTCTCTAGACTTTTTTATTGCTGCTAATTCATTAATATTGGCTATAATTTCACTCATTGACATGCTATTTGTATCTTTCATTTAAACCCCCTAATATAAGTATTTTAACCTATTAAATGATGGACCTTCTTAATACAACATCAACTTTATTGTTATCTGTTGGAATATTAATCACGATTTTAAATTCTTTAGTTACTTTAAAACTAATTCAACCTAGTCCTGAAATCACAATATCATATTCTTTATTAAATGATTTTTTATCAAATAAAAATTCATACTTACTAATATTTTTATTTTTTATATTTAAATCTAGTAAAAATTTATTTTTTTCATAATAGTTTAAACTATTTTTTAAACTAGTTCTATGTGTTTTAATATCTTTATTTGTATAAACATGAAAACTATTTTCTATTTCCTTTTCTGATAAAAAGTCAAATCAACATAAAGCTTCATAAAATATTGAATTATTACTGTTTAATTGATATGTTATTTGCTTTAATTCTTTTGTAAAATACATATGTTTTTGTTGTTTATTAGTTGTTAAGTTAGCTATAGAATTTTGCCTGCTTATTCCTGGTGTATCAATTAGTTTAGTCTGACTATCTAACTTAATATCTATAAATTCTAATGTTGTATTAAAATAATTAGAAACTAAAACTTGAGGAATTAAATTATTAGCAGTCATTATAGCGTTAATGATTGATGATTTACCAACATTTGAAGAACCTATAAAATATTTAACTGTTTGTGTTTTTTTCACTTTATTTAAAAGTGAATTAACAAAAATCTTTTTAGTTGTGGTCATTAAAATAATGTCACATTTTTTTAAACTTGTTTTTGCAAAAAGTTCAGTTATATATTTTCTTATTTTACTTAATTTTACAGATTTGGGTAATAGATCAATTTTATTTATAATAATAATTACTTTAAATTTGCTCAACAATTCTTCTAATTCAATAATTCTTGAAGCATTTAAGTCATAAATGTCTAGTATATAGTAAAACTCTGTTGTTGGTTTTTCTGATTTAATAACTTCTTTTAATTTTTCAATAAAATCACTTGCTTTTATTTCTTGAGCAATAAGTTCGTTGTAGTTTTTAATTTTAAAGCATCTTAAACAATAAAGATTATCTATTTTAGCAGCATAACCTGGGTTATTTTGATCTTCTATTTGTTTATAAATTCCACATCCTATGCAATTATTCATCTTTTTTCTCCACAATCTTTCAATATATGTAATTAATAAATTTTATCAACAATAAAATTTTTAAAACATCATTATAACAATGTTTTTTGACATCTTTTATAAATTTTGATAAATATGCATGTTGTTTTTCATCCAACTTTTTTAATGAATAAAACTTTAAGGCTTTTGTACATAAAAATGATATATCTTCTTCTTCAAAATCAACATTAGTATGCAATGTTTTGGTGTAATTAAAAAATTTTTTTAAACTACGAAGAGCTATGGTTTGTTCCTTTTGACCGTTTTTTAAATTGTTTTCATTATAGAATTTATTACCTTCACTGTCAAAGTTAGTGAAACTTAAGGTTTGTTCTAATAAGTCATAAATATCAAAACTATTTAATTTATAAGTATTTGTTTCTTTATTCAAAATAAATAAATCACTTTTTCTATTATGAAATAATGATTTATGTGAATTAATTCAATTCTCTAATATTTTTTTGTCATTATCTTGTCCTGCAAAAATTATTGTTTTAATATTTTTATTAAAACACATGCTCATAAAACTTGCAAACATTGAGTCATGTTGTTTTTTAAAATCATAATTAAGATCATTTGGTTTTCTTTTAATGGATAAATTGTTTATAGATTTAAAATTATTTCTAATTTCTATTTCTTTAAAAGATTTAGCGAATGAATAATTTATTAAATAAACTTGGTCTTTATTTTGTTCATCATATAAATGTGGTTCTGTTTTTTCTAAGTCATGACTTCTGTTAAAAAATTCTGTATCAACAATCAAAACAGGAAATTTAATTTCTGAAATATTTTTTTGAATATTGTTAGTATCAAAAAAAATACTTTGATTATTATTTAAAATAACTTTTTGACCATCAATTTTTAAGTCTTTATATCTCATCACAAATCATTTCTATTAATATAATTTTACTATAATGTTAATTATTATTAATATAAGTTTTTGAAATAAAAAAAATAATAGACTTGTAGGGATACCAAAAAAGTAAGTATTAAATAAAAATTAACAATATTGATAAAAGCACAGTCATAAAATTGAGTTTTTATTATTTATTTAAAATATTTTTGCAAATTTATTGTTCTATATCATTGAGATGATTTTCTTCCTAGAAGAACGGTGTGAAAAAAAGGTTAAATAATATATTGTTTTTCAAGAATAAAAAATTAATATTTTATAAGAAATCTTAATACCGTGATCTTGAATTAATTTTTCTCAAAAATGTAAATAACTAAAATCATAGTAAATTTAAAATCTTAGTTTTAAAATTTTCTTAACTACAAAAATAAGTGTTGGTTATTAGGTTTTTTATTATATTTTTTATGAATAAACCTTTTATGCCATTTTTTTATCTTATTATTTTTGTATTAATCTTTCATATTGTGCAATTAAGTATGATTGCTGATTTTATTTTGTAATCTTGCTCTTCACTATTTGTTCAATAGCTTCGAATACATTCGTCTAACTTTGTTCTCATTTCATAACCTCAATTATAAATTTGAGGCTTTAAGACATTTTACTTTCTAATTAATTGAGGCATTATCACTTAGAATTATGCATTTTGACCATCGATGTAAGTACCTTTTTCTTTTAGTGTTGGTTGTTTTAAAATATCATGTAATATTAAGGTTATAAAGGTGATTAAATGAAATCCTTGATGAGTTAAGCTTTTTAAAAAGTTACTTCTATTTGACATAATTAAAATAATTTTTTAAAGATATTAGTTGTTTTGAAATTTGCTGGTTCTTAATTATTAATATAAAATATTAGTAAATAATTAAATTAAATTAGTAATAAATATTTCGGTATTAGTCAAAATGAAAAAAAGATGAAATACATTTTATCAAAAAACTTATTTGTATATAAAATAAAAAAATATATGACAATTTAAAATTTTAAGACTTTAAAATTTTAAAAATGAATTATAATTTAATAATTTTGTTGAACTTAATTAAGTGCTCCTTTTCAATATGATGAGCAACCATAATAATAGTGAAAGCTTTTTTATCTAATAAATAATTCATTATTAAGCCTGAAGTTTTTTTATCTAATGCAGAGTTAACTTCATCCAAAAACAACCAAGGTTTTTTTGCAACCAAACCTCTCAAAATTGCAAAACGCTGTCTTTCTCCGCCACTCAAATTTTGCATGTTATCTAGAATAATTGTTTCAAGACCAAATTCTAATCTATCAATTAAATGGTTTAATTGCAAAAAATTTAAATAATAATCAACTTCTTCCTTGTTGATTTCAGGATTTGCCAATGTAATATTGTTTCAAATTGTGTCCTTACTTAAAAAAATATCTTGATCAATGTAAACTGCTTGTTTACGAATGTCATAATTTTCACAACTCATATCATTTATGAATATTTCACTTTTTTCTTCAAATAATCTTGGATAAAATAATTGCTTTAGCAAAGTGGATTTACCAACTCCTGATTTTCCCAAAATTAAAACTTTATCACCGTTAATTATTTTTAAATTTATTTTATCCAAAATTGTTGTTTCATCATATTTAAATGTGAAATTTTTAAATATTATTGAATCTAATTTTTCATCAATGACTTTAGTCTTTGTGAAATTTTCTAATTCTTTGATATAGGGTTCATTAATCTCATTATTTGTTTTGCGTAAGTTTAAATATTTAATAAAATGATTTAGAATTATTCCAAATGATTGAATATATTGTGATGTTACTTGTGACAAAGTTACAACAATTGCAACTGTAAAAATATTTTTAAATAAAAAAAATGAAATTAAAGTTATTAAAATAATTTGAATTAAATAAATTGTTATTGTACTTAACATAACTTGCAATCCTTGAAAGTTTTTATTTATCTTATTTTCTTTTTCATAATTATTTGATATTTTCATTAAATCGGACTTAAGTTTATTCGTTTTATTTAAGCTTCAATAATTTCAATATGATTTAACACTATCTTTGCTAAACTGTAAAAAATCATCGTTTGCTTGATTAGAAATTTGTATTTTTTTTTGGGATTTTTTAGTTGTTAAAAAAGGAACTAAAAACACTAAAATTGAAAAAAAAGTTGTTATTATAAAAATTAATCAATTGTAATAAATAACCATAACTATTGATAAAATTAAAAAACAAATTCCATTAAAAATTGAAAAAACACTTTCATAATAAAATATTTCTAATTGAGATATTTTGTTTGATGAATTATTTATAAATTTTCCAGTGTCTATATTACTATTAAATTGATCAGATAAAATTTTGTCATAATATTTTTTACGTAATTCTTGGTTAATTTCCTTAATTATTTTATTTTGAATTAACACTGACAAGTAATCAGAAACAATAGCGATGGTAGTTGTTAGCAAAGCAACAATTATATAAAAAATAAAGCTTTGCAAATCTTTAGAAATTGCAAACTCAATAACTTTACCAAAAAAGTAAGCAAAGAAAAGTGTCCCAATAGATCCAACAATTGTCAAAAATATATTAATTAAAAAAAGTCAAAAATGGTGTTTAATAATTATTTTCATAAACATTTCTCCATCTCTTTTAAATTATAAACTAAAAATATTATTTAACAAATATTAGTTGTTTTTTTATCATAAAAAATAAATTGTATCTAAAATAAAATATGATAAAACTATTAAAGTTATCTATGAAAAATAATGAACAATTGATATTAAAAATGCTAGACAACTTTATAGCAAAAAAAAGGAAGTAAAAGAGAAAACTCTAAACTTTCTCTTTTACTTCCTTTTTGGTATTTATTTTAACTTGCTATTATTCTATTTCTTCTAAAAATTCTGTTAAATCTTCTTCTTCATCTAAAATTTCACTATATTTATTGTTCATTTTATCTAAAAAATCTAAAGCTTCCATTGTATTTGTTGATTTAGTTTTAAACTCTTGTGAATCTTGAAGTGTATTATTAATGTCTTCAGAATCAACTTCTAATAATGTTGAATACTTATCTTCTAGTTGATTTAAAAACTCTAATGCTCCAAGTGTTGAATTCTGATTTTCAGCAAATGTTTGTAGTGTTGAGTCTTCAAACATTGATTGATCAACTGTCTCTTCATCTTCAGAAGTTGTTTCAAATAATGTCTTTTCTTCAGCGTTCAAAATAAACTCTTCTAAAGGCAAATCATCATACTTTCTAATTGTTAAATATGTTTCTTCTTTATCAACCAATATTTGTGATGAAGAATCACTAATTATTGTATCTAAAGCATTTTGTTCAAGTTCAAATTCAGCATAATCTTGACTTTCAATTGATGCTTTTTTTATCTCATTTTCTGTTAAACTTTCAGTTTTTGCTTGTAAGGAAAATTCAACTTTATCATTAGTAGTATTTTGATTATCCAAACTTTTTTCATTTGAATTATAAAGTATGTTTTCATTATTATTAGCCAAAGCTTCAGGAGTTTTTAAACTTGAATCAAAACCTTCTTCTACCAATTGTGATTTATCAATAATAATATCTGAAAATTCTTCTTCAAAACTTCTCAATTCTTCTAGATTAGTTTTAGAAGTGTAATCATCAACAATTATAAAATCTTCATTTGATTCTTCTTGATTTTCTTCTTCAATCATAATTGTGTTACCATCAATTAAATCTTGATTATATGAAATTTCTGGTTCAATTGATGAGTCTTTTGAAATAACATCTTCAAACATAAAATAATCAGATGTTGATATGTCTTCGTCTTTAACATCATCTTCGTTTAGTCTAAATAATTCGCTGTTATTGTTATCAAGTCTTAAATTAATTTCATTTAATATCTCATCAACTGATTTATTAGAACTAAATTGTTTAAATTCTTCTTCCTGTTCTTCGTCTTCTAAGTCAATAATTGGAAGAGCTCTAAATGTTTTTCCGAATGTAGAAGTTTTCTGATCATTTTTTTCGAGTTCATGTAATAAATCTAAAGTTAAAATATCAGTTGATTGAGTTTCTACTTTTGATAAATCTTCTAATTGATCTTCAATTAATTCTTCTGACTCTTTCATTAAATTATTTAAAAGCATTTCATCTAAAGAAGCATTATCTTGAACTGCATTTTCATTTTCTGCAATTTGAATAATATCTTCAAGTTTTGTATCTTCAAGTTTATCTTCAGTTAAAATTGTGTTTAATTCATCATCAAAAATAATTGTTTGATTTAAATCCTCATTAGTTCCCTCGTCCAAAACCAATGATTCTTCAATTAAAGTAGCAATAAAAGTTTCCCCATTAGATAATATAACTTCTTCAAAAGCCATTTGAATATCTTCTTGATCACTAATATGGTCTTTTCATAATTCTTTTGATATTGATTCTAATCTTTTATTATTTTCACGCTTTTGTTTTAAAAGTTTTTCTTGTTCTTCAAAATCTTGAACGATTCTTTGCATTCTTGATTTATTACTTTGTGATGGTAATGAATCTTTAGAGTTTTGTTCTTCTAATCATTCAACACGATTTATATATTTATCTCAAGCATTTTTAGTATCTTTTTGATTATCGTCTAATCACAATAAATACTTTATATACTTTTTAATATGTTCTTGAATGTCATGAGGATACAATTTTATTTCATGATTAATTAAAATTAAAACAGCATCATTTGAAACTTTTTGAATTAAAACATAGTTATTTATTTTTTTAATTAAATCTAAAGAAACTTTTCTCATAAAAACCTTTCAAATTACATTCTTATTTAAATTATAACTTTATTTATTAAATCTTGTTTAGTTTATTGTTGATTAATTCTAATTGAATTTTGTATTGCTCATACTTAGCTTTTTCTTCAACTATTTTATCTGGATTAGCTTTAGCAATAAAGTTAATGTTATTTAACATTTTTTCAGATCTTAAAAGCTCTTGTTCAAGACTCTGTTTTTGAATTATCATTTCTTTTAGCATTTTTTCATTATCAATAAATTCATCATTATTTATTTCAATTGTAAAGTCTTGAATAGGAATAATTGTTTTTTTATTATCATCATTTATATCTAAAATAATTTTGGAATTAACAAATGATAATAAAAATTCATTTATTTGATTTAAATTTTTGTTAATAATTTTATTTTTATCAAAAGTTAAGTTATTAATTTGAAAGACTAAGTGAGTTTTGTTATTTAAATTATTAATTGCCTTAAATTCTCTAATTGAACCAATTAAATCTATAACAATATTAAGATAATCAGTTTCATAACAGTGATTTATTTTTAATCAGTTTTCTTCTAAAATAGAGTCTTTCATATTTAAATTTTGGTATATATGTTCAGTCACAAATGGAATAAATGGATGTAGCATAACTAAAATATTTTTTAAAACATAAACAAGCGTTTGGTTAGATGCTGCTTTTTTAACTGAATCATTTAAATTCACTTTTGACAATTCTATATATCAACTACAATATGTATTTCAAACAAAATCATAAAGTATTTTACCAACAAGAGCAAATTCATATTTATCCATTAATTCACTAACTGATTTTTCAACAATGCTCAATTGTGTAAGAATTCATTTATCAGCATCACTTAGTTTTAATTCATTGTAAAAATTTTTGTTTAAAACAAATGAATCATCAATGTTGATCATTACATATCTGGAAGCATTTCAAAGTTTGTTAATAAAGTTTCAAGCCGAGGTAATTTTTATTTCACTGAATTTAAAATCTAAACCTGGAGTCGAACCATTTAGTAAAAAAAACCTTAAAGCGTCAGCTCCTTTTTCTTCAATAATTTGCATAGGATCAACACCATTCCCAGCAGACTTGCTCATTTTAGCACCATCTTCAGCTCTAACCAAACCATGAATCAAAACATTTTTAAATGGTATTTTATTTGTATATTCTTTAGTTTGAAATATCATCCTTGCAACTCAAAAAAATATAATATCAAATCCAGTTACCATAACACTAATTGGAAAGTATTTTTTAAAGTAAACTGATTGTTCATTTTCGCTGCGCATAGTTGTTACAAAAGGTCATAAACCAGATGAAAATCATGTATCTAAAACGTCTTGATCTTGCACTCAATTTTCAATATCAATTGGAGGTTTTGTTCCTACATAAATTTTTGATTTGTCATCAATATGGTATCAAGCAGGAATTTGATGTCCCCATCATAACTGTCTTGAAATTGTTCAATCATGAACATTCTCCATTCATTTAATCAATACATCATTAAATCTTTTTGGATAAAAAACAATTTCTGGATCATTTTGTTGCATTTCAAGAATCATTTGTTGAAATGGTTTCATATCCACAAATCATTGATCAGACAAGTAAGGTTCTATGATTGCATTACTTCTCTCACTATATCCAACTTGGTGAACTATTTTTTCAGACTTTATAAAAGTATTATCTTTTTTAGTTTGTTCAATAATTTTTTTTCTAGCAGTAAATCTATCTAATCCAGCATAAAGTTCTCCACCCATTTGATTAATCGTTGCATCTTCATTCATACAAATAGGTTTTGCTAAATTATGTCTTTCGCCAATCTCAAAGTCATTTAAGTCATGAGCTGGTGTACATTTCATAACACCAGTTCCAAATTCTATTTCAACATATTCATCAGCAATAATTGGAATAATTTCTTTATTAACTGGATTTATAACATTCTTCCCAATAAACTTAGCATATCTTTGATCATTTGGGTTAACTACAATACATTGGTCAGCAAACATAGTTTCAGGTCTGGTTGTAGCAACTGATAAAAAATTATCTTTTGATTCTAAGAAATATTTAAAATAAAACATTTCTCCTTCAACTTCTTTGTAAATAACTTCAATATTAGAAACAGCTGTTTTTTGAATTGGATCTCAGTTTACAATTCTTTTACCCTTATAAATTAATTTTTTATTATAAAATTCTACAAAAATTTCTTGGACTTTTGCGTTAACATCAGCGTCAAGTGTAAACTTTTCTAAATCATAGTCAAAACCAAGCCCCATTTTAGATCATTGATTTCTTATTGTTAATGCATACTCTTCTTTTCAATCTCAAACATGTTTTAAAAACTCTTCTTTTGAAATATCAAAGCGACTAATTCCTAGTTCTTTTAATTTTGCTTCAACTTTTACTTGAGTACTTATTCCAGCATGATCCATCCCTGGGATAAAAACAGTGTCAAAACCTTTAAATTTTTTGTATCTAATTAATGCATCTTGAATACTAACTCCAAATGCGTGACCAATATGTAATTTACCAGTAACATTTGGTGGTGGCAATATAATTGAAAATGGTTTTTTATTTGAATTAGGATTAGCTTTAAAATATTTTTTATCCATTCATAATTGATACTTATTTTTTTCTACTTCTGCATTGTTATATTTACTCGCTAGCTCTTTTTTTGCCATTATTTCTCCTATTTTACTTATGATAAAGTTTTTAATTATATATATTATATATTATCTAGGATATAAAATTAAACCATTTTAAGATTTGATTTTTTATTCTTTTTTAAATTAGTATAAACTTTAAAGCAAAAATAATTATGACCACTGTTGTTTAAAAAAATGTTGATGATAAAGCTAACTATTAATTAAACTTTTTAAATGTAATAATCAAAAACTTTTTATCATTTTGTAATATTAGATTAAAACGTCAATTAAATGACTATGAACCAATTAAAAAATTTTGTAAAATCATTTTAGCTCTATAAAACATCATAACTAAGTTTAACTTTAATCTCTTTTTTTGATTACAAAAAAAACTAACATTTGTTAGTTTTAAAATTAATTTTTATTTTTTCTAAAAATTTTTCTAGATTTTTTTGATTCTTTTTTAGAAATTTTGTCTTTGATACTTTCAAGTTTTTTTGCAGATATTAATTCTGTTTCATTTTCGAATAAACCCTCTTCTTTAGCAACAAGTGTTGCTGCAAAAACACCACCAGTAACATTTGTAGCTGTTCTACCCATATCAAATAATCCATCAATAGCTCCAAATATTGCATAGACTGGTGCAAAATATGGCCCAAATCCAATTCCGTTTAGCACAGCAGAAGTAACAACTGTAGCTGTTCCAGGAACTCCAGCAATCCCAATGCTTGCAACAACTGTTGTAAATAAACCCATTATAAAGTAAGCAAATATATTCATTTGACTAACTGAATCAGATCCTGTATATAAAACTGACATAATTAAACCAGCTTGAACCCCAGCACAAGCAACTAATCCTAATGAAGTTGAAAGTGGGGCTACTATGCTGACTACTTTATCACTGACTTTCATTTCACTATTCAAAGTTTGCATTGTAATTGGTAAAGTTGCATTTGATGATTGAGTTGAAAAACCTTGTATTAAAGGTCTTCATGCATACTTTCACCATGCTTTTATATTGATACCTGAAACAAATAAGATTAATGTCATAAAACCAAGCATCACAAATAAACCAATGTACCCAACAGCTAAAATTAATCCTATTGATCCAAGAGCACCAATTGCTCTTGTTGTAATTGAAGTTGCCAACATGGACATAACTGCTAATGGCATTATTTTCATAAATATCATTAAGACTGACATTATAATGTCTCATGCTCTATTCATGAAATTCATTAAATTATTCATTGATTCAGGATGTTTTTTTCTAACAAATTTTGTTGCTGTGCCAAATAAAATTGCTAAGACAATTATTGGAAGAACAGCAGCAGCAGAAAACGCTGATACAAAATTTGAAGGGACATAACCTCAAATAATTGAGGGTAAAGATTTAGAATCAGTTGTTCCTGAACCACCCTGTAATTGATTATCAAAATTTAAACCATTTCCTATTTTCAAAAAATATCCCAATCAAAAAGTTATTGTAAATGCAATTGCAACATTTATTAATAATATTGCTACTGCTTTGCCAGATATTCTTCCCAACCCTTTTGTTCCAGGTGTAGCTACAACTTTAAATATAGCAATAAAAACAACAGGCACAGTAATTAATAATATACCATTTATAAAAACTTGCTTTAATAAAGAAGCTCATACATTGAACTCTATAACTCAGTGTACCCCTTGTTTAATTGACTGATCTGATACTATAGCATTAACAAACGCTTCAGTACCATTATTATCAGAAAATATTGTTCCTTTAATTAAATCAGCTGCATTTTCTAAATCAACAATAGAAGAAATTGAAACAAAATCTTCTTCATTAGAAACATAATATTTAGAAATATCTATTCAATTACCATCAATCATTGCTCATGCTGAATTACCACTGTGAGAGAATCATGATCCACCAGGAAAACCTATTATTATTTGTATTGTTATTCCAACAATGAATCCTATAAGCATTCCTATTAAAATTCTGTAAACAAATTTTATTTTAATTTTTTTTAGTCCATATCAAAATCCGCTCATTAAACCAAAAAAGATTAAAATAGCTAATAATGATTGTCATGTGCTGATACTTAAAAACTTTTCTAAAAAAGTTTCTCTAAAACTACTTAATAACATATTTATTACCTTTCTTTACATAACTTACTTAAAGCTATATGTATTATATCTGTTGTTCTTGAAAACGGTGGAGAATATGGTAAATCTATTTGTTCTAAAGAATGATCAACTTTAACTCTTGATCAAATTAAACTAACTAATCCATATATTCTCAAAACAGATTTATTTTTACCTGCTAGTTGAACATTTATAATTTCATTTGTATTATTATCAACTATTATTTTTAGTCATAAATCTTTTTGGTTACTAACATAATTAGTATGATCTTTATCTTTGATTAAAATTTCTCTTGTTTTAATTTTTTGGTTTTCCATAAAAGTTCTGTTTTCTCCACTTCGAGCTAACTCAAGATCAAAAAATCTAATTATAGTTGTACCTAATCCGCCCATAAACTGATTTGACTTTGATTGATTTATATTATCAGCTATTATTTTTGCTTGTTTGTGTGCTATTGTAGCTAAGTAAAAAGTTTTTGTGTTTTTATACAAGAAACTTAAACTACTGCAACAATCACCCCCAGCAAAAACATCTGCTATATTAGTTTCACAATATTGATTAATTTTAATAGCACCATTTAATTCCATTTCTAAATTTGTTTTTTTAAACAATTGCGTATTTGGTAAAACACCAATACTTAAAATAACGCTGTCACATTCAATAGTTTCACCATTTCGTGTCTTAGCATGAGTTACATTGTTTTTATTATCCACTAAAAATTCAATAACTTCATCATTTTTTATAAGAGTAATATTTTTATCGTGAATTTTATTTTCAACTAAATCACTAAACTCCTCATCAAAAATATTTTTAAGAATTTTATCCGCTTTTTCTATAATGGTTATCTTTGAATGCTTACTATTATAAATATTTTCAACCATCTCTAAACCTATTAATCCAGAACCTATAATTAAAACTTTGCTTTCTTTTGTTATTTTATTTTTAATTATTATTCCATCTTCTTTTGAGTTAACAGTGAATATGTTATTTGCATTAACATTTTTAGTGGACGGTATTATAGGTTTGGAACCAACAGCTATAACTAATTTATCATACTTTAAAGATTCATTATTAAAAAATACTTCTTTGTTTTTAAAATTAACATTATCTACTTTAGTATTTTTTATAACCTTAACTCCGGTTTCTTCAAATTTTTCCACTGTTCTAGCAATTAAGGTTTCAGGGTTAGAAAAATTATCACCCACAAAATAAGGTATTCCACAAGCTCCCAGTGATACATATTCTTTGTCTTGAATAACAATAATTTCATTTTTTGGGTCTAATCTTTTAAGTTTTGCAGCAACTCCCATCCCTGTGGCAGATCCTCCAATTATTATGGTTTTCATAAGACTCCTTTTTTTCACGAATATTAACTTATTATAATATTAATACTTTAACCTTACTTTAATGCAATTAAAATGCAAAAAATATAAAAAAACAACAAATTAAATTCGTTGTTTAAAAAATTTATTTTTTCTTTTTGTTATGAAATTCTTTTGTGTCTATTTCAACTAACTCTGCTACAAGTTTTTGATTTTTGTCTCAATTAGCAATTGATAAGTGGTATGAATAAAAAACTATAATGTCAATTAATAAAATACTTATAAATGGTAAAAATGCAATTCCTAAAGCTGAAAATAAAACTCAAACATTATTTGCATTTCATCCTTCACTAGTTCCAAATCCCATTAACTTGAAAACTTTGTCATTAATTAAAGGAATAAACATTACAGCTAAAGATAATACTAAAGCTATTAAAGAAGCATTTATTAAAGGTTTTGAAATTAATAAACTTACTTTTTTATCAGCTTTTCAATTTGACAATTTTATTAAATGAGCAAATAGTAATGGTGAAATCACCATAGTAATAAACATACTTGTTCTACCCGTTATTATATAATCGTCTAATTGTTGAAGTGAATTAATGAGTTTAATTTGTTGTCATCATGATTGCTCTGCTGATAATTCAGTTATTTTTTTTGCTCAATAAACAGTGTCTGTTGCCATCATTCCTATAAAGAAAGATAAAACTGTGAAAACAGCAGATACAATCCCTATTTTTAAAATAGAGAATGCTAGACCTTTTAACAAACCATTTTTACCAACTACTGGTTTTTGCTTCATTAAAGAATTGTCTAATGGACCCATACCAATTGCGATTGCTAAACATGATTCTACAATTAAATTAATAAATAAAATATTTGTAGCTTCTAGAGGAGAAACCTTAATTATTAATGAAATTATTAATATCGATAACACGTTAGCTAAATTAAATCCCATTAATAACGTTATTGATCTTTTTATTTTTTGATAAACATTTCTTCCTTCGTTTACACCAAACATAATTGTTACAAAATTATCATCAGTCAATATTACATCACTTGCTTGTTTGGCAACATCAGTACCTGTAATACCCATAGCAACCCCAATTTCAGCTTTTGATAATGAAGGCGCATCATTAACTCCATCTCCAGTCATAGAGACTATAAAACCTTTATTTTGTAAACAAGATACAATTCTTACTTTATGTTCTGGATTAACTCTTGCAAATACTCTAACATTGACAATTTTATCAGTTAATTCTTCATCACTCATTTTTTCCAATTCATCAGAACTAATAACTTGTGATTTTTCGAATGCCAAACCTAAGTCTCTAGCAATTGCAAGTGCAGTAATAGCATGATCACCTGTAATCATGCAAACATCTATTCCAGCTGACTTAGCTTGTTCAATAGCTCAAACAGCTTCTTTTCTAACTGGATCAATCATAGCAACACCGCCAATAAAAACTAAATCTTCTTCTTTGGCTAAATCATTATTAGTTTCTTTGTAGGCAAAAGCTAAAACTCTAAGAGCATCACTTGATAAATTCATACTTGATTTCAATATTTCGTTTTTGTGTGATTCAGATATAGGTACAATTTTATCTTCAATAATAATTTTTTTACATACTTTCAATAATTGATCAATCGCACCTTTAGTAAAAATTATTTTTTTATCATCTACTTGGTTTAAAGTACTCATTAATTTTCTTTCACTACTAAAAGGTAACTCATGAATTCTTTGATACATTTTTCTATATTTTTGTTCATCAATATTCATTAATTCAGCATAGTCAACTAAAGCTAACTCAGTTGGGTCACCAATTCTTTCTTCACCTTCAGTAACTCCATCATTTGGTAATACAAGTGCTTTTAATAATAAATCTTTTTGCAATTTATTATTTTCTGCAATATACTCTTTAGCATTGACTATTTTATTATTGTAAATAACTTTTTGAACTGTCATTTTATTTTGGGTTAATGTTCCTGTTTTATCAGTACATATAACATTAACTGAACCTAAAGTTTCAACACTAGATAATTTTTTAACAATAACATTATTCTTAGCCATTCTTTTTGTTGAAAAAGATAATGTAATAGAAACAACAGCTGCTAATGATTCAGGAATAACACCAATTGCTAAAGTAATAGAAACCATTAAATAGCTAATTCATGCTCCATTCTCACTTTTACCAGTTGCAAATAAAGAAACAAATACTATAATCCCAATAATCCCAGCAATACATGAAATTCAATAACTAAATTTTGTAAGTTTTTTTTCTAAAGGTGTTTGTTCTTGATCATTATCATTAATAGCTTTAGAAATTTTTCCAATTTCACTTTCTTTTGCTGTTTTAATTACAACACCGATTGCTCTACCAGCTGTTGTAAAAGTAGACATAAAAGCAATATTTTTCATGTCAGCTAACATATTAGTTTCTTTAATTGGATTATGAGTTTTTTCCACAGGAACTGATTCACCAGTTAAAATAGATTCATCAATCATAAAATCAACTGATTCAATGATTCTCAACTCAGCTGGCACATATTTACCAGCTTCTAAAATAACAATATCACCAACGACTAAGTCACTAGCAGCAATTTCTTTTTGATTTCCATTTCTTAAAACTACTGCTCTTGGTTTAGAAAGTGACTTTAAAGCATCAACGCTTTTTCTTGCTTTAACCGTTTGAACAGTTTCTAAAATAGCATCAGCAATAACAATTAACATAATAACTATAAAATCAACAAAATCATGTAATGAAACTTTTCAATTATTAACAGCAGCAGGCGCAATTATAGAAACAATAGCAGCTAGCATTAAAATAACTTGAAGCGGTTCTATAAAAGAATGTAATAAAATCACTCATCATGGAGTTATTTTTTTAACTTCTAATTCATTTTTGCCATCTTTTTCCAGTCTGGATTGCGCTTCTTGTTCTGTTAATCCATTTTTAAAATCACTTTTAAAATGGACTTCAACTTCTTTTATTTTATAACTCTCTATTTTTTTCATTTTAGTTTTCCTTTATTAATCTTATTAAAACTTCAAAACTTTCTTCTAACCCAACTTTGTTTTCATTTGAAACTTTTATGAACGTATGATTTGGATTAAAATTTAAAGTTTCTTTTATTAATTTTTCATTTCTAATAATTTCATTTCTTTTTAACTTATCTAATTTAGTTCCTATTATTAAAACTCTTTTATTAGATGATTTTAAAAAGTGATACATTTCTTGGTCATCATTTGTTGGTTTATGACGCAAGTCAACTAACATGACAATTGCTTTCAAATTTTCTCTTTCATCAAAATACTCTTCCATCATTTCAGCAAATCTCATTTTTGCATCTTTTGCTATTTTTGCATACCCATAACCTGGTGCATCAACCAATCTAAAAAGACTATTGTTTATATCAAAAAAATTTAACAGCCTAGTTTTACCTGGAGTGTTTGCTACTTTTGCTAATTTTTTATTATTTGCTAATGAATTTATAAAACTTGATTTACCAACATTACTTCTACCTACAAAAAGTATCTCAGGAATTTCATCTTCAATTCAACCGCTTTTATCAGCTGCTGATTTAATAAAAACACTTTGTTTAAACATTAAGCTCCTTTTAAATAAAATGATTATTAATTTTATTTTCTATAATAAGATCTTTTAGTTCTCAATTATATTTAATAGTTATTATTGTACCTTTTTTTTCTGTATTAATATAGTGAATTATAATGTTTTTTCTTTTTTCATCATTTGTGATGCTATGTATATCTTCAAATTTTATAACTTGATCATCCACAATAATTTCATCATTTACAATAATAAAATAAATAGATTTGGATCAAATTCTTCAAATAAAATAAGTCATTATTAAACAAATAAAATAAACTGATGTAATAATTGAATTAATAAAAAACATTATTTTAAATTCAATTAAAAACATTAATCCTGCGCTTAATAAAACAAAAACAAAAACAAAAGTAGAAATAAAAACACTTATCAAACAAAACAAAAAAGCTTTTTTGTTAAAAAAATGAATGGCTTTTTGCTGCTCAAATTTATGCAATGTTCATTGTTTTTTAAATTGAATTAAAACACTGTATAGTATAACCCCACTAATACCTATAACTGAAGCTAATAATGCAATTAAATTATATATATCTTTTTTGTCCATTGCTACCACCTAACATTTTGTTTATCATTATTCCTATTGTTAATTCTTCAACTATAAATATAAGTTTTTCTTCTTGTGTTTCAATTAATAGTGTTTTAAAGAGTTCACCAATATGTTGCAATGTATAAAAACTACAAATCAAAACTTTATCTAAAGAAATTATTTTATAATCATCTCTTATTTTAATAACTAATCTTTTATTACTTAAAAAAACGCTGCATTCATCAAAAAAGATTTTTTTAGGTTTATTAAATAATTTATAACTGCTTTTCATAACATTAAAAATATTATTATCAATATCCTTTTGACTTTTTTTTATTTCTTTTTTTGATTTTTGTAATATTTCAACTTTCATTTTCTGAACTAATAAAATGTCTTCACCTATTTTCGTTTCAAAAATACCCTCAACAGGCGTTAGATTATTTTTTAGAACAAAATCATTAAAAGTCTTTATCACTTCATTATGAAACTTTTTATTAAAATTCATAAATGGTTTATGCTTTACATGATACATAAAAGCTAATATTCCAGATATTAAAAGAACTATAAGGTATAAAGATATAACAAAAATCACCATTAAATGCTTGTTTGACATATTAATTTTCTTCTAATTCAAATTCACTTCATAAATCAATTAAAGAAATTAACACATCAGCTTTAACCAAACTTATTAATAATTCTTCTGATTTTAAATCATCATATTTAAAAATAATTTTTAAAATACCAATCAAAAGTTTGCTTGCTTCTCTTAAGTCATTAAGATTTGTTTCTTCTTGAGCTATTTTTAAAATCTTTAAAATTTCATTATCTTGTTTTGGCTGTTGTTCAAAAATAATTAAAGCTTTTGCATATAATTCATTTATTTTAGCAATGATAATAGTTTTATAGTTTTCAAATATTTCATAATCATCATTTACAACTTTACTTTCAATAAGTTTTTGAACTTCTTCAATATGATTAAACAAAAATTCATTTTCATGCAAAAATTCAGAAGTTAGGGTTGCTGAATACAATGAAATTAAAGTTTCGTACTTATCTTCAATTTCAAGTTTTGATATAGTTTTTTTAATTTCAGGTGCTTGTTTTTTTAATTCATCAAATAAATTACGTAGTTCAGACAATTCTTCAACTTCATTGAATTTATCTATTAAATTTATAAAGTCTTTATTAATAGAACTACTTTTTTCTAATTCGTATTCAATTTCTTCTAAGTTTGAAATTATTATTGACAAACTTGGCTCTAAAAAATCTATTTCAACTTCTTTATTCATGATGTACCTCTTTATATTTAAATTATATATAATTATACCAAACAAAACTTTTAAATATTTTAAAGGAGTATTATGATTCAATATTATAAACTGCAAATAACTGATAAAAATGTTTTAGATAATCTTGATAAAGTAACACCGTGATGAACTAGAAAAGTTGATAATAAATTAAAAAAGTCAAGAAATATGATTCTTAAATTTGGGTTAAATCCAAATGACTTTATAAAATTTTCAAAATCTTCTGAAACTGATTATGAAGGTTTAATAGCTGGTGTTAATAATTATTTAAACTTTTATATTCCAAAAATAAAAATAATTGTAAGTAATAGAGTTGCTTTCAAAAAGTTTGATAACTCTATTATTAATTACATGAATTTGAATGGATATGTAAGTGCAATTCAAACAATAGCTGAGTTCTACTATTCAAATAAAGATGACGAATTTAACCAAATAACTAAAATAAATGCTGTTAAGTTTGCAAATAATAAAAATTTTGAAAAATGAAAACGTTATCAAAAAGAAGTTATATCAAATTTTGGTGGAAATGATGAAATTAAAAATAATCTTAAAAAGATTTTTAGTGAGGTTATTGAGTTTAAAAAAGATTTATTTGATCCAAGAGTTATTATTGGTGTTATTGTTAAATATTCTTCAAGACTGTTTAAAGCTAATGAAATTACAGAACAACAATTTTTAAACTTAATGTATTTTTCTTATTTACAATTAAGCTACATTGAAGGTTTTATTGATATTTACATTGTATTTTTAAATAACTTAAAATAATCAAAAAATTAAATTAATTTATTATTATTAAAAAAATCAAAGAGGGAAATTAAAATGTTGCAAAGAAATTTTTTTCATTCATTTTTAGGTTGAGTGATTTTATATTTCTTAACAGAATTTATTTTTTGTTCTATTACATCTTATTTAATATTGCACAGTTTTGAAGAAGGAAAATATAATAAAATGTAATATGATTTTTTAAACCACCTATTTTAGCAATGATTTATGCCATTCCATTGATCTTTTTATTATTTTCATATTTAAAAGTTTTTAAATTAAAAAAGAAAAGCATAATAACTGAATAAATAATAACAAAACAAAAAGTTTTCCTAAATATTGGAAAACTTTTTTAATTTAATTACTTGAATTTACGGTTTTGTTTTTGCTTGTAGATTCTTTTTTCTTTTTTATTCATGTGGTATTCACGTTTTCTAGCTTCAGCTTTTTGAGCAGATGCTACTTTTTGAAAACGCTTAAGTGCTTTTTCAATTGATTCACCTTCATGTACTTTAATACTTGCCATTTAATTATTCACCCGCTTTTCAATAGATTATTAAAATTATATCTTAAATTTTAAAAAAAATTCAAGATATAAAAGTTATTTTTAATTTTATTATATAAATCAAAGTAACTTTTTGTTTTGTTTTTTTCTAACTAATAAAATTGGAATTGTAATTACAAACCCAATTATTAAAAGAATAGTAAAAAAGAAAATCATACAAAACTTATTGGCTTCTTTTCTTAACAATAATTGTTGTTCAATAGTTACTATTTCATAACCATAATAAGCATCAATATTACCTTTTCTTTTGTAATTAAAAATTAGAGCTAAAATGTGAAAAACTATTGTAACTCCCAAGATAACTAAACATATTATCACAGTTGTATTAATGTTTGGTGACTTGATGGCTTGATTAATTCCAAATAAAACACCAGCAATGATACTTGAATATAAATATATTGTTATACATATTCAATTTAAGTAAATGTAATTTTTAATTATTTTTTTATATGTATTTAATAAAAACAAAGGAATTCTTTCTCTTCCCATGATCAATTCAGCTCTATATCTTTTGATATCAGAAGTTAAATGACTCAAGCGAATAAGATTAACAATAATTACAATAATTGGCAGCGCTATGCCTGTAATAGTTATGCCCGGGTGTGGCATTGAACTTTTATTAATGCCTAAAGCAACATCTTTTGTTGCAAAATATAGCGCTAAAAAGAAGGTTGATAAAAATAAAACTATTATGCTTAATAAAATAGAAAGAGTTAACTTATATTTTTCCATTCTAATTTCTTTTGCAATACTTGAATGAATTTCAACACTATCAAGTTCCTCTTTAGAAAAATCTGGTACAACATTTACGTAACGTTCATTTTGATTTTTATTCAAATTAATGTTTTGATCTACAGAATCTTTAAATTGTTTTCCAACTTCCAATGGATTAGATTCTTTATTATCTATGTTCATAAGTTCTTTATCCATTGTCTACCTCTTTTTCTTCTATATTTTTAATTCTATATTTTTTTACAATAGAATTTATTTCTTCATCAATTTTATTTATTTCTAAATCATTTCTACTGCTATCATTAATTCCTTTTTTCTTTTTGAAGATTAAGTTTAAAATAAATATTACTAAAGATAAAACCAACAAACTCATAAAGATAATAAATATTGTTAAAAATGAAATATTTGTTCCGAATATTGTAATAGGTTTAAAGAAATTATTCATGTTACCTCCTTATCATAATTATTTTTTTTGTATTATTTTTAAATAAAGCTCATCGAGTTGTTGTTGTGCAACATTACCTGGGGCATGGTTCATTAAATCATGTGCTTTTGAATTTTTTGGAAAAGCAATTACATCCCTAATTGAGTCAGTATGAGCTAAAATCATAGTTAATCTATCAATTCCAAGTCCAAAACCTGCATGAATTGGAGCCCCATATTTATAAGCATTTATAAATCAACCAAAATTATTGTCGATTGTTTTTTGATCTAGTCCAATAGCTTCAAACATTCTAGTTTGAACTTCAGGATTTGTAATTCGAACAGAGCCACTGCCTAATTCAAATCCATTTAAAACTAAATCATAAGAATCAGCAATTGCATTTTGCTTATCGCTTTCGAAGTTTTCAATAGATGAACTGTGTGGCATTGTAAACGGATTATGAGCTGCTACAAATTTTTGTTCTTCTTCACTTCATTCAAATAAAGGAAAGTCGATAACTCACAAAAATTTATAATCATTTTTGTTAGTTAATCCTAATATTTCTGCTGCTTTATTTCTAACCACACCTAGCATCTCAGATACTTTTTGATATTTACCAAAATTCAACAAAATAGTTGCTTGATCTTTTATTTCAAATACCTTAATTAATTCTTCTTTTTCTTGATCACTTAAACTTGAAGCTAATGACCCAGATCAATTACCATTATCATGCTTAATAAAAGCAAGTGAATTAAATCCTTTTTGGTTAGCTGCTTCATTTAGTATTTCTAAATCTTTTTTAGACAATAAACTTTCAACCATAATTCCTCTAATAGAGTCAATAGATTTTATATTAGAAAAAAAATGAATATTAGTTGATTTGAATATTTCAGTTAAAGTTTTAAGATGTAAATTAAATCTTAAATCAGGCTTATCAACTCCATATACATCAATAGCTTCTTTGTAAGTCATTTTTAAAAACGCTTCATTGATATCAACATTAACTGTATTTTTAATAACTTTTTTAACAACCTTTTCAATAATTTCTTGAACTTGTGATGCACTTGAAAACGACATTTCCATATCTAATTGAGAAAATTCTGGTTGTCTATCAATTCTTAAATCTTCATCTCTAAAACATCTAGCAATTTGATAATATTTATCAAAACCACCAATCATCAATAGTTGTTTGTATAGCTGAGGTGATTGGGGTAAAGCATAAAAATTATTTGGATTAAGTCTTGAAGGAACTAAAAAATCTCTTGCACCCTCTGGAGTAGATTTACCAAATATAGGTGTCTCAACTTCTATAAAGCCAAGATTGTCAAATTCATTTCTAATAGTCTTATTTACTGTAGATCTTAAAATTAAATTTTTTTGAATAACAGGTCTTCTTAAATCTAAATATCTGTAAGACATTCTTGTATCTTCATTAACTTGAACTTCATCTTCAATAAGAAATGGTGTAATTTCACTCTTATTTATAATTTCTAATTCTTTTAATTCTATTTCAATTTCACCAGTGCTTAAGTTTAAATTTTTTGATTTTCTTTCAATTACAGTTCCAATGATTTTAATAACATACTCTGATTTTAAATCACTAAGCAAATCTTTTTTATGATCACTAACTAATATTTGAGTAACACCATACATGTCCTTTAAATCAATAAATGCCACTTGTCCAATATTACGAACTTTTTTAACTCATCCTTGAAGAATAACTTCTTCACCTTTATTTTTTATGCTAAGTTCACCACAATTGTGTGTTCGGTTCATTATTATTTACACCCTTTCTCTAATTTTAAATATGAGATTATTTCATCATATTTTACTTTTACAATTTTGTCTGATACTTTTGATTTTATTTCATATGAATTAGTACATATGCTTTCATCACCAATTATTATAAGATTTTTTGTTAAAACTTTTTCTGAAGCTTTAAATCCATTTTTAAGTTTAGAAATATTTCAGTTAGTATCAACAATTATACTTTCATCTCTCATTTCATTCATTAATTTATTAGTTATGATTCTTCCTTTATCTGAAATAGGAATAATAAAAACATCTAATTCATTATCCTCTATTTTTAAAGTTTGATTTTCTTCAATTAAAATCAGCATTCTTTCTCAACCAACTGCAAATCCAATAGCAGGGATTGAAGGTCCACCCATGTTTTCTACTAAATTATTATATCTTCCACCAGCAATAACTGCTTGACTAGTTTTGACATTTGTTACTTCAAAAACAATACCTGTATAATAGTCTAAACCTCGAACTAATTTTTCATTTATTTTGACGTTTACATTTAATGCTTTTAATTGGCTAACTATTTGTTCAAATCTTAACTTGTCTGTTTCATTAATGTACTTAGACATTTTAGGCAACTGTTTGTATTTGTAACCATCTATTTTACAATCTAAAACTCTTAAAATATTTTTTTCTTTTCTAGCTTCACAATCAGCACAAATTTCTTTAATTTTATTTACTTCGTCTAACAATGCGATTTCATATTTTTTTCTAGCATCACCACTAATCAAATAATTTATTTCAATAGATAATAATTGATCAACTTTACAAGTTTTAATGAATTTATTTGCTAATAAAATAATTTCAATATCTTGTTCTAGTGAATCATTGCCAAAAACTTCAATCCCAAATTGATTGAATTGCCTGTATCTTCCAGCTTGAGGTCTTTCATATCTAAAAGCTGGACCATTATAAAAGAATTTCAAAGGTAAATTTTCATTAGCATACATTTTGTTTTCAATAAAAGACCTAACAACTGGGGCTGTTAATTCAGGTCTTAAAACATTGATTCTTTTAGACTTATCTTCAAATTCAAACATTTCTTTTTGTACAACATCAGTTTCACTCCCAACACCACGAACAAAAACTTCTTTTGATTCAAAAATAGGAGTTATTATTTCATTAAAATTGTATTTTTTTAATACATCAATAAATTCATTGGATAATCATCTTCATTTTTTTGCTTCTTTTAAAAAAATATCTTGTGTCCCTTTTGGTTTTTGCATGAAAACTCCTTTTTAACTTACATTATTATAACATGGAGCTCTTTTAAAACAAAGATACTATATAAACGAATTTAGCCAAAATTAAAAATTATTCATGTTTTTAATAAATAAGTATTCAGCTATGTTTTCTTTATCAATATTTTGATTAATAATTCCTTTTTGTATTGTGTAAATTAACTTAATTTTTTCATTTAAAGATGCAACATTTAGATTGTTTGATAAAGCCAACTTAACTCTAAATGGGTGAGCCTTTAAACTAGATATTATTTCTTCTTTTGATAATAATTTTTCTTTTAAAATTTTTACATCTCTGAAAAAAACTAAATTAGTGTGTATCAAAGCAATTAAACCGATAATATCATCATTGATTAATAAATAATCTTTATACAAATTAATGAATTTTTTATTATCATTTTTAACAAAACTTTCTGCAAGTTCAAAAACATCATTTTCAATATATTTGCTAATATTAGCGTTTATTGTTTGCTTATTTATTTCAATCACTTCTAAATTTGATAGTTTATTTAATTCGTTAGAAAGACTCTGCATATCATTTGGGACTTTATTGTAAAGATAAGTTGCATTTTCTAAATCAATTTGTTTACCTTGTTTGAATAAAAACGTTTTAATATATTGAATAACTTGTGAATCATCCATCTTCTTAATGTGCATTAATTCTGCTTTTTGTTCAATATATTTACTTAATTTTAATCTTTTAGATATCTTATCAGTATTAAGTGTAAAAATTACAATATTGTCTGTAATGCTATCAATTATTTGATATATAAATTCTTCAGAATATGATTTATTTAAAGTTACTTTTTCTTCTGTAAAACATCATGCATCTTCAATTATTATTATTTTTTTATAACCAAATAAAGAAATCGTAACTAAACTATTGTAGATTTCATTTAAATTGTTGTAAATCAAAGAAAACTTTTCAACTTCATAACTTTGATCATTGTTTAATTGCTTAAGTAGTTTATTAAGAGTTTTTGATAACAAAAAGTGATCACTAGAATAAATGAAATGCATAACCCCTCCTTATATAAAATTATTTTAACTTATTATCATCATTTAATAATATAAAAAAATCATTTTGAGTTATTTTTCTCTATTTCATTTATGAATTTGTTATACTTTATATTGACTTAAAATAAAAATATTGAAAAGGAGTTGAAACTATGCCAAATATTAAATCACAAAAAAAACGTGTTTTAACTAATGAAAAATCAAGAGTAGAAAATAAAGCTATTAGATCAGAAATTAGAAGAGCAATTAAACATGCTAAACACGCTAAAAGTGAAGGAGCAGCTGATGCTCAAACTAAAATTACTCATGCTGTAAGCCTAATTGACAAAGGTTTAAAAAAAGGGATTTTAAAAGACAATAAAGCTGCTAGAGAAAAATCACGTTTAATGTCTGCTTAATTTTATAAGCATTTTATTTAAATTTAAAAAATAAGGTTAGTTCCTTATTTTTTTGTTATAGATTTACTTAAAATATTGAAAAATCAATTATTTTTACTTTGTGTAATAAAATAAGGAATTTTTAAAAAATTAAGATTATCAATAGTTTGCTTATGAGGAAAAATTTTATTTCCACCTTCATCAGTTCCACTTATAAATGCATTTTTTGGATTTATAAATTTTAAAAATTCTAAAGATGATGATGTTTTACTTCCGTGATGTCCAACTTGTAGTAAATCCACTCTTTTTAAATTTAAATAATTTATAAAATCTATTCTGTGCATTAAATGGTTTTCAGTGGGTTGTTCTGCATCACCCATAAATAAAGCTCTAAAGTTACCAACGTCTATAAAAGGAATGATGCTTTGATTATTTTCACTACTAGCTGATGGGTCATTAAAAAACCTTATAATAACATTTTTAATTTTATAAACTTCTTTGAAATTATCCTTATTTACAAATAAATTTATTTTGAAATTTTCTTGCAAACTAAATAAATTATTGTAATGGTCTTCGTGATAATGGGATATAGCAATCATATCTATTTTATTGATTCCATAATATTTTAAAAAACTTGTAACAAGTTCTGTACTTTTATTTTTTCCTGTCCCTGCATCAAAAATAATGGTCACATTATTTCATTTATTGTGATATACAAAAGAATTAGCGTTACCAACATTTAACATCGCAAGATTATGATTAGGTTTTAATAAATAAAGCAAAGATATTGCTAAAATGATTGTTATAAAGCTTATTATATTTGTTTTTAAATCTAGCAATTGTTTGTTGAATAAAACAGTCAAAACAATCATATAAGTTAATATAAATCAAATTTCTATTTTTCCAATATTAAAATTAATACCAAATTTTGTAATTCAACTAACAAGTCTGAATAAACTCAAATATAAGGCATTGTTGTTTACACCTATACCATCAAAAATTAAACTACAAACTCCAAAGATATTAAATATTGGTATTAGAATTAAAGCTATAAAGTTAGTCATGGGATTAATATTATAGTTAAAATACATATTTAAACCCATAAATAAAAAATAGAAAAAAATAAAGTTTAAATACTTTTTGTTTTTTTTAGGTAAAAAGCAAGATAAAGTATAAATAACACTTATATAGATAAAACCTGTTGAAAAAATATAATTTGGTTTTAAACAAATCATTAAATATATAGTTAGCAAATTTAAAATTTTATTACTTTTATTTTTATAGAGTGATTTTAAGATTCAAAATATTAAAATTCTTAACAATAACAAATTTTCTAATTGTAAATAAATTACAAGAGCTATAACTGTTAATATAATATTTTTAAAGTTAAATAATTTGTTTTTAGTTTTTTTAAAGCTAAGATTAATTAAAGGAATAAGTAATAAAATACAGGAATTTGAAATATAAGAAATATTATTTTCTATTAATAAGTTATTTAATTCTTTGGATTTAAATTTTTCTGGTAACCAAAAAAATCTAGTTAGATCTGAAAAACTAACTCTATTAAAAAGTCAAAAAATTACAGTTTTTAAATTTTTGCTTTCCACTTTTTTTATATCAGAAACTTTTAATTCATAAAAAACAAATTTTTTATTTAAAAATTTTACGAAATCAAATTCATAATAGTTGCTATTAGAAACAAGTTTTTTTACAAAACCATCAAATTTAAATTGATCGCCTATTTTTAAATCAACTGCTTTTGGTTTAGATAAATAAAAGTCAAAACTATTTCAACCAATAACAATGTAAGATTCTTTTACTTGTTTGATTTTGCATATACCTTCTATTTTTGTGTTATCTACATAATTAACGCTTTTTATTTTGAATAAAATAAAAAAAATAAATACAGGTAATAAAAAAACTAATAATGATTTAATTTTATTTTCCCCAATTGTTAAGTAGCCAATAAAAGTCACAATTCAAATTACCAAAAAATAAAAAGAATTATTAAATATAAAGCTATTAAAACAAAAAACTGAAATTAATAAAAAAATAGCCTTTCACACATTAGAATGAAATAATTTTACTAATTCCTTTTTCAAACAAAAATGGGTAGTTTTTTTCATCACAAAATTCCTTTACTTTATTTTTGATTTCATCACTTTGAATTTTTAATTTTAAAATTTGAAAAAGCTGATATTGCTCATAACTTGATAATAAAAAAATACTTAAGTGCTTCATTTCTAGTGAATCTAATCTTTTTTTAATTACAAATTTACTTTTGATGTCTAAATATATAGAATTAGTATTTAAATCAATTTTTAAAGGCTCAAATCAAGTTAAACTACTTTTGTGTTCAGCAAAATCTAGTCAATAAAATTTATATCTTTTTTTTAAAAGCTTTTCAGGGTACGAAAAATTTCTTATATTATGATTAAACTTATATCGCAATTCAAAGTAGTTGTAAGAATTATTTTTTACATAAATTTGAAATGGTAAAAATGAAAACATAATTAAAAGGGTAACAATGATCAATAAATTTTTTTTTCATATAGAATTATTAAAGAAATAAAAAAAATAACTACAACTAAGCAATTATTTTTTAATAATTTATTTTGATATTTTTGGAATAAATTAAGATTATTAAAAGAAAAAATATAAAATAAGTTTACAAATAATGCAAAAATGCATTGTCATACTGATTAAAGCAATTTTATTTTTGCAAACATTTTTTCTACATTTACAAAATTGATCATTTGAAAACTCTTTATTTTATTTATATTAATTTAGACAAAGTAGAAAGCTTTAAAAATATTTAAATTTTTAATTTCACTATTTAAAAATTCTTATTAAATTGTTTTGATTTAAAACATTAATAAGGTTTATAATTAATTTATAAAAGGAGATTTATGAGCAAAATTTATGAAGCAGAAATAAAAAATACAGGTGGTAGAACTGGTGAAGTATCATCACCTGATAATAAATTTAATTTAAAAGTTTCTTCACCAACTTTAAATGTCGAAGGCACAACTAACCCAGAACAATTATTTGCAGCTGGCTATAGTGCTTGTTTCAACGGGGCTTTACAAGCAGTTATGAATAAAAATAATTCAGTTTTTCCAAGCAATGTAACTGCTAAAGTATCATTACATCATAACGGAGATTTAAACTTCAATTTATCAGTTGAAATTATTGTTGAAATTGTGGGTATAGATCAAGAAATTGGGGAGAGATTAATGCATGAAGCAGATTTAGTTTGTCCTTATTCCAAAGCATTAAGAAATAATGTTGAAGTTAAATTACAATTAAAATAAAAAAGTTTCAAAGAAGAGAGTGCTATTAAAATAGTAAGAAAAAAATCATTACATTTTTATGTGAATACATTTTCCCAGTATACAAAGCATTTTTTTTAATAATAATTTATTCCATTTGTAAAATAGCTTTTTGTTTCGTTTAAGTAGCTGTAAGTTTGACAGTTGGATTTAGATTTAATTATAATGTAGTTGTAGTAATTTATATAGTTTTCACCAATTTGCTTAATTACATTCAAATCTTTTTATTGAAATACTTATGGTATTTCTTTTTAAGATCTAAAAGAACTTTTCAGAAGCTGTATTTTATTTATTGTTAGTTTTTGTTATTAACTCACTAAATAATAAAACTTTTTTCAGGTATGGGCTAAATATTTTCTGTTTAAGTTGCTTTTGAAAAATAGCTTTAACTTATATTTTGTACCAAGAGATCTAGATAAAGACTTTACTTGTTTACCATTTTGTTTTGTTGTTTAACTTTCTAGGGCAAAAAGTACATATATTCAAGATCTCAGCATCATAATCTAATTGCTTGAATAAGAAACTTTGTATTTATTTGATAACTACGAAAAAGATAATTTTATTTTCAAAATTTTCTTTTACTATATTTTTTTGTCTAGTTGATAAGATAAATGACTTACTTCGTTTAATATTTTAGATAAAAAAATCTCTTTATATACATTTTTAATGATAATGTTTTCTTTTATCATTTTGTATACTTAGAGAAATATATTCATATTTATTTATTAACACCTTTATTTCATTGTTGAATTAGTAATTATATTTTGTATTTATACCAGCAAAATTAATTTTACCTATTGTTCCTTTTTTATACTTTGGTTGAATTCCAATAAAAATGTTTTCTTCATCTGATTCATCCAACTCTCTTATATAATATCTATTTTGAGTTGTCTGACCAACTCTATATCAACTATTTTTATCAGTCGAATAATAAACTTGATAGTAATCAACTGCATCTTGGTTTTTATCTTCTCAATTAAATCTAATATTTACATTATTTTTTACTGATTCTCTCTTTACAACATATTCATTTTCGATAAAACTAATTCCATCATTAATAACATTATCAGTTTTGTTGGAATTTTTGTCAATTTTAAATCCACCTACATTAAAAATAAATTGATTCTCTGAACCTGTTGTGCCTGGATTAATTTGTATTCCTAATTTTGCAATTCTTTTGTCCTTTGAAATATTTTGTAGTTGAGATAGATTAGATGATATTTTAAATCAGCCATTTTTTTCCTCTTCAACTGTTGTTTCTAATACTAATGGTTTAGCATCATTATTTTCAGTAGTAGGATCAGATGTAATCGCAGTTATTTTAGTATTTTTGGCAATATTTTTAATATCTTCATTTGATGAACTTTCATTTGAGTCTTTATCAGTTGCTTTAACATAAAAACAAACTGTATAATCGTTTTTTTGTAAGTTTGTACCCATTATATTTCAATAATAAGGATTATTGATTCAATTTCCTGGTTTTACTGTTCCTTCTTTATCAAAATCATAACCATATCCAATTGCAAGTGAATTTCCTTTTTGGTATGCATCATAATAATCATAATATCCTGTTAATTGACCTGAATCAGTTATTTTACTTACATTTTTATCTCCGTCTGAGGTTGATATTTTAGTTGTGTCATCATTTTTTTCACTTGATCAAAAATCCCACTGATAAGTTGGCGCAACATCAGCTAATCGTGAATTAGTTCATGGGTAAATTTCTTGATTCATTATAGAACCATTAAGATCTCTATTAATAAATTGAATACCTGACCCAGTTGAAAAATAAGTTTCCAAAGTAGGGTCATTTTCAACTTCTTTTGTTTTTTCTTTATCTAGTTCACTATAATCATTTGGGATTATAGAATCTGCTATAACTGTTTTTTCTCAAAAAGCATTCCCTACACCATAACTATTGATTTTTTTACCTTCATTGCCTTTTTCTTTTTCACCCAAAGAAAACTCAGGTCGAGTTATTTTGTTTTTATCTTTTGCAAACTTAGTATATGAAAGTCTAGGATCATTTTGATAGATTCCTGCCACAGATTGCACACTTTGTGAAATTAATGTGTCATATCCATCAGCATCATTTTCTAAATAACTGTTACTTCCAAAAAATTGATACCCAGAGTATAGGTTAGCAACTTCTTGTTGCATTAAAAAAACTTTGTATTCATCAGTTTTGTTTTCAGAAGCATTTAAGTAGTAGTTTTTGAAATCTTTTGCATATTCATTGGCTCCACCTGAACCAAAAATTGAAAACGAGTTATTAGCTTTACCAAAACCAACATCATTTCCATTGGCATCTTTTGATTTTTGAAAGACTAAATTTCTTACATCATAATTACCTACACCTGGAATATTGGTGCTTTCATTTAAAAGTGAATAAATTGTTTTTCTTTTTGACTGATCACCATTTCAAACATTTGTTAAATATGCGTCATAATCAGAAACTAGATTATCATGATTAAAATCAAGCTGAATTTCACTTGCATACCTTGCTGCGTCAACAGTTTTTTTAGAAGTTGGTTTATTGTTTAAATGATCATAATCTAAAGAACCACTATTAGTATAGTGTACAATATTTAGTCTTTTGTTTAATTGAGGTTCTAAATCAATCGCTGTTTTATTGAAATCATCCATTATTTCATTAATTTCTGAGTTTTTAATAACATATCCATCACCTTGAGAACCATTTGCTTCATTATTAATCATTCATCCATCAAAATTGTATTTTAAACATTGTTCAATTAAGATATCAACTATTTTAAAATGTCCTGTAGAATCTTTTTCCAGTAAGTTTTTTAGAGATTCACGAGTTAAATCTTCTCAACCTGACATATATCAAAGACCTAATACAGGTATACCATTTTTATGCATATAATCTGTGTAATCAGCAAACGAAGCTGTTATTCAACCTTTATTTGTAATTGCAGGTCATGTGTACATTTCGTGAATGTATGAAAGGTTAGTTAGATTACCACCAAATGGGTTCTTAGTACCAACTATTGAACTTGAAGCATTTGAAGGATCATGAAACATATTAAAGAAGGTTTCTTTTTGTTGTGATTTAACGCTACTTTTTGCTACATAATTTCTCCCACGCAAACCATAAGAAGCTTGATTATATGATAAATCTAAATCTGAACCATCATTTCAGTTTAAAATAGAATTTATATATGAATGTTTTCTAGATTTTGAACTTAAACCAAAGTCTGATCACTTATTACCATTAGGTCTATATGATTTAATAACAGGTGCTCCTGTTGTTGCCTGTTTTTTAACAAAATTTGCTCCCTTATATGATGTTGAATATTTATCATAATTAAAAATTTTGTCAACAGGCCCTTGAATTGACGAAACTTCATTAATTTGCGAATTTTCCAGTTTCATTCCGTTTTTAATAAAATCATCATATTTTCAATTATACCCATCACCATCTTGAGTTTGACCTTTTGACCAATCAAAATCATCAAAGGCCTCTAGATAATTTCTTGTTGATGAATCCCCTATATCACATGCAAGAACATTAAGGGCAGTACTTGATATAATAAAAGTTGCTGTAATTAAAGAAAGTAGTTTTTTCATTATTCTTTACCTTTCTTATTAGAATTTTGAATTAGCAAGAAAAAAGCTAAAGTTCAAATTGTAGAAAAAATTGATGTCACAGGTAGGATCATTCATGTTTTATTAGTTAAAAATGTATAAGGAACTTCAAGGTTTGGGCTAACTATTGTTTCTAATAAATTGTAGCCTGCAAATGTAGTATTAGTAAATAATGAAATGAATAATCATTGAAAAGATTTAGTTGGTGTTAAATAACCAAAAATATTATAAATCATTTGTGCATATTTATTTGTCACTAAATTTACATCTAATACGACATCACCTAAAGCAAAGAATAATATTATTATAATAAAATTTATAGCTTGTATTAAAACTATTGATTTTATTTTTAGTGAACTAATATAACAGATATTAAATATTAAAAACAAATACAATGTAAAAAAGACTATCAATAATGTTATAGCAAATATTAGGTTTAAATATTCAATAAATTTCCCTTTTATTATGTAAAATCCTGCCATGTTTCAAAAAGTCATTGAAAAATTTTTGATTTCTAAAAAGCTATCAACTGTAAATAATGCCAATATTGAGCAAATAAGCGAAATTAATGTAAGTGTTGATATTGAAATAAAAATTGAAAAATAAATTTTAATCTTGCTTATTGAAAATATTTTTGATTGTTTTACTAAAACACTTTCTTTTCAATTGACTAAAGTTGAAGAAAAAGCAAATAAAGAAAAAGTAAAAGGTATTATTAACAGATTGTATATTTGGCCAGACTTTTCTCTATAATCACTTTGTCCAAAAGAAGTCTTTATTAGATAGATGGCTAAAATAATAAAAACTGGCAATATTATTGAAAATAAATAATTTCTAAAAGACTTAAAAGTTGATTTAAAAGTATAACGTAATACATTTTGAAATGGTATTTTATCTTTCATGTTTTTTCCTCTCTTATTTTCATTTGAAAAATTTCACTGATAAGTAATAAGTTGCAAGTATAAATATTATTGAAACTGTTAACAGAATTCATAAATTTGAAACAAATAGAGTTGTTTCACTATGAGATTCATCAAAAATTATTTGTTGTATTCCACCACTAAAATCAACAAAAGAATATGATGAAACAATTAATAAACTTCAAACTACATATTTTGAAATAAAAGCATACCCAAAATAATTAAATGTACCTCATCTAGCTGAAATAAATGAAGGGATAATTGTATCTGACATCACCAAGAACAGCAGAAAAATTATTAATGGTACTGATGTTCTAACATTTTTACTTTTAAATAAATCCGCTATTGCTGAAGAAAATAAAAATGAAGAACAAACACAAAGAAAAGATAAAGAAAAGAATCATATTCACATTCATCAATTTAAATCTATGATGTAGTAAAATTTTATTCTTATAAATATTAAGGATAATAAAAAAGTTGTAAATATTACAATAATTTCAGAAATAAATGCAAAGAAAACAGCACATAACATAAACGAAAATATTATTGATCACTTTTTAATACCTAAGAATTTGATTCTTTTTAAAAGTGAAGTGTCTTTTCACTCAATTAAAAATATAACAAAATATGCTGCCGAAACAAAAGAAGGAATGATAAATATCGCTAACATTTGAGGTGGTAATAATTCATATGTTCTAGAAAAAGTTGAATACCCTACAAAGCAAATAATTGTAATTATTAGTGAGCCAAGAATTATGAAAACTCATGCTCTTTCATTTTTAATTGAAGAAATAAAACTAGCTCTAAATACTTTTCTAAAGTTGTTAGAACTGCTCTTAAAAAATTCACTATAACTTGCTTTAGTCATTTATCTTTCCCTCAAAATATAAAGTTAAGAAATTTCTAATTGATCCATATTGCTTTTTTATTTCATTTACCGTTTTATCGATAAATATAGTTCCTTTATTTAGTACAACTATTCTTTTACAGATTTGTTCTATTTCTTCTGGAATATGAGATATAACTATTAAAGTAATTTTTTCATTTTTTCTCATTTTATCAAAGAAATTAATTAATTTAATTTGCATTTTTAAATCTAAACCTGTAATCAATTCGTCTAATATGAGCACACTTGGTTTATTAATAATGGATAGCATTGAATTAAATCTTTGTTGCTCCCCACTTGAACAATAAGATATTCTTTTTTTAATAATTGTAGTAACTTCGAATATATCTAATAAATTTTCAATATATTTATCTTTCTTTCAATTTTTACCAACAAAAAGATTTAATAAGTCAACTCCTCTAGTGTTGAAAGGCCAACTGCCACTTTGAAATTGCATACCGATTTTTTCTTGTAGTGAGTTATCTTTTTCGTTTTCTGAATTGTAGAAATTAATTTCTCCATTTGAAAAGTCACTAACTCCAGAAATTATTTCAACTAATGTTGTTTTACCTGCTCCATTAGCTCCTAAAATACCAATAGATTCTCCATCCTTAATATTTAAGTTAATTCCATCAAGAACAACATTTTGTCCATATTTTTTAGTAAGATTTTTTATTTCTATCATACTAGCTCATTTCCTCCATCGTAAACATTAATAAGTCTCAAGTTTTTTCAACAAAAGCACGCATTGATTTATTTAAATCAATTCAAGGATTAAACGATAGTCTTTCTCTATTTTCTATATTATTTTTTGTATCTTTTAAGTGTTCATCAACAATAGGTTTATTACTACTTTTGTCATATTCAATTTCATTATTTTGATCATAGCTTATATAAACTATTCTTTGATTATTATTTGCAACTGTAAAAACAAATATTCTTAAATCATAATATGCATTATATTTGTATGCATAATATAAAAGCGAACCGGGTGTTGTTCCTGAATATTTAAATGGATCATTAGCATCAGTTAAAGGACTACCTTTTTGATGATAGTTTGGAGATAGCGGATCAATAAAATCAATGTAATTTAAAGCGATTTCACAATAAATCTTAATAAAGTTATTTGCTATGTAGCAATTTAAATCAAGATCATTTGAATTATATTGATTTCAATCTCATAATTTATATTGAATATATTCCTCAGAATCAGATGATCTTACTTGAATTTCCAATTTATTTCTTCCATAGAATGGGTCATATAAATCAAGTATCTCATTATCTTTTTTTGCTTTAAAATATACTGGAATGTCACTATTTGGCTGGTTTACTACATTTTCACTTGTTATTAATTCTGTGGTTTTAAAGAAAATATTATCCGTTCCCTTTTTATTATTTAACTTAACATAATTTCTATTTTCGCCATCGGTGAAAGTATCATTTTCATCTGTGTATAAAATTTCAAGTCTCTTATCACTGTTACTTACATAAATAGTATAACCTGCATTTTCAAGTGCCGTAAAGTTGGCTATTTCATATCTACCAATTTCATGCATCTCTGTAGCTGTTGGTTTATTATGGCCCATAACTTGTAAACCTAAATAAACAGCATCAGTTAATTTTGTTTTTGTTGAAATCGGTTTTTTCTTAAAGTCGGCATTCATTATATTAATATCCTTATTTAAGATTCGATTTAATAATGATTCCATTTTTAGTTTGTATTTTCAATCATAAATAGCAGAAAATGAATCAGAATCACTTATCAATTTTTCTCAACTTTTCCTGTATAAAGGTGATAAAGGAATATCATTAAAATTTAAAAGGTTTTTCAACTGATTACCTGAAAATTTTCCTTCTTTTTTCACTGAGTTTTGTATTATAAAGTATATTGAATATATAGGTGAAGAACTTAAAATAAAAAATGCAGCCATAGTTGTTATTAAAAATTTATTTTTAAACATTTTATTTCCACCTTTTTAATAATTTTTAAGTTTAATTTTAACCATTAAAGATTATACAAAAAAAGTGATTAAAAATGGTAAGTATGATATAAAAAATTAAAAAGCGCTAGATTTTACTATTCAACTCTTAAACTTAACATTTTCTTAAGTCTTTGAAAAGGGTTGGGGTTTCCAACCATAAGTACAGAATTTATAAGTGTGAAGTGGAAATGATTTTTGGGTTTAAACCATTTAAAATGAAGTTATTTTGTTTTAAATACTCTATAAAAAAAGGATTTCTTTATGAAAAGCCAGCTTTTTAGATATTATAATAATTTTTTGGTACATGCAGTATTTACTTTTTTATTATCTTTTTGAAAGACTAAAAGAGAATTTATAAAAAACCAAAATCAAGAGATAAATAAAGATTTTTGAAAATAGATATTTTAAATTAGTAATGAAAAATAATCTATATAGAGTGTTACTAAAAAAGTAAGTGCTTAAAAAGTCGCCTATTTTTCTTATATATTTTTATAATGATTAATTTTTAACTTTTTTTAAAATCTCTTCAATTCTGTTTGCATTTTCCAAACTTGTATCATATTCAAATTTTAATTCAGGAACTGTTCTAGTATCTAATTTTTTAGATAATTTCATTCTAATTAATTTAATATTAGTGTCTAATTCATTTTGGATTAATTCTTTTGTTATTCCTTTTATTGGTAAAAACGATCAAAATACTTTTGCAATTTCACTATCATTTGTTAGTCTAACTTCAGCAATCGATACTGCACTTAGAACATCATTTTTTAGTTCTCTTTCCAAAATCATTGTTAATTCTCTTAAGATTGTAGATTCTTTTCTACCTTTAATTTTATTGTTAGCCATAAAACACCTTTTTCTATTTAAATTAATTATATAAGATTTTTAACTACATTCAAAATTTCATTACCAGCTATTTTTATAAATTCGTTAAATTGCACTGCATTACTATCTTCTGTACCAATAACATCACTTATTACCTTTATTGAAATAAATGGTTTTTGGTAAATATAAGCTGTTTGTGCATACCCAAAACATTCCATGTCTAGTACACTTATCATGCTTGGTATTTTTTTTATATGTTTGTTTACTTGTTCAATATCATTAATAAAAATATCTGATGACGCAATATTTTTATTAATATATTTTTCTTTCAAATCATTGCTTGCAGATTCATAGAATTTAGGCATTTTTGGGATTTGTCCATAATCATAACCAAAAACTGTAGCATCAGCTGCGCTATTAAAAATTTTATTTATTCAAACTATATCTTTTTGTTTTAAACTTGAATCACAAGCTCCACTAGTTCCAATATTTATAACTTGTGATATTTCATAATTGTTTAATACATAGCTTAAGCCCACAGCTGCATTAATTAAACCAATTCCTGTAACACAAAATAATATTTTTTCATTTTCATATATATTACAAATTGAATTTTCGATTTTTTTAGCTTTGAAATAATCAATACTTGTTTGAAGTTCTTCAAACATAGCTCCAATAATTAATTTCATCTTTTATCCCCTTTTAAATATTTTTTAGCTGTTTTTAAAATATTTTTTCCTAAGTTATTAACATCTTGATTTTTAGTTGCATTTATTAATTGTTGTTCTAATAATAACTTAAATCCGTTTTTTAAATCTTTAAAACATTCTGCTCTAAAGAAATTAACATTTTCATAATTACGTTCCTTTGATATTTTATCAGCACAAAATACAACCATATCTAAATCAGTCATTTTATCACTTCCAACAGTGTGATTAAAAACTGCGTTTAAGATTTCTTGGTCTGTGATCAATCAATCATATTTTAAATGAAGAGCTCCAGTATATGAATGTCAAACAGGAAATGGTTCTGCTATTAATTCTGGGTTATACTTGTTTAAATATTCTAATTGTCTATCTTTGGGTCATCTTTTGGTAACATCATGCAAAGTTCCTGCAATTCTTGCTTTGTGTACATTTACTTTGTGTTTAATTGCCAACAAATAAGCCATATCCCCAACATTTATACAATGCTGGTATCTTTCTTCATCTAAAAACGGTTCTAGTCTTTTATTCAAATAAAGTAAATGATCGTTTATATACTGATTAATTCTTTTATCTTGGTTTTTGATATCAACTAATTTGCGAATGTTAGTTGAGCTTAAAAAAGTGTTTTTAAAATCATATATTTTAAAGTTATATTTTTTTGCAATATTACTTTTAAAATTTTCACTTCTTTTGAAAACAACAAATTCAACTAAATCAATTAGCTCATAAAAATTATTTCACTCTTCTAATCTATCCAAGTTATCAGTCCCAATAACAAAAGCAAACTCATATTCAGGATAAATACTTTTAAAGTGCTTCACAGTCTCAATTGTTGGGGTTGGCTTATTATTATTAATTTCAAATTCTTGTATTTTAATAAAATCATAACCTTCAATCATAATATTTAACATTTCAATTCTATGTTTGTTCGTTGTATTAACAGATATTTTAAAAGGTGATAAAAACGTTGGGATCATTCAAATTTCATCAAATTTTAAATCTTCTTTACAAGCTAAAGCCATGCTTAAATGATCAGTGTGTACTGGATCAAAACTTCCCCCAAACAATGCAATTCTTTTTTTTGTATTATTTTTCATTTCTTCACTCTTCGTTCATTATATAATCAGCACCTTTTTGAACTTCTGTTTTACTCAAACCTGGATAATCTCATTGTCTTAATATTTCATAAACAACAATACCTACAGTATTAGCTAAATTAATACTTCTGGTTTGCTCTGACATAGGTAATCTAAATGTTTTATCAAAGTTCTCTTTAAGGATTTGTTTATCAATTCCTGTTGATTCTTTCCCAAACATTACAAAAACTTCTTCATTATTTTCATTAAAATCATAATCACTGTGTGTGTTTTTACCATATCTTGAAATACAATATAAATTTATATTTTTATTTTGTGATTCAAAATCGTTTCAGTCATCATAAAGTTTATAGTCAACTAAATCAAATGTTCCAGCACTAGCACGATTAAGTTCTTCTTTTTTAAAAATAAAACCTAATGGTTCAATAATATGCAAAACAGAATTAGTAGCTACACAAGTTCTAATAATTGCTGCTACATTTTGTGCAATTTCAGGTTCAAATAAAACAACATTAACTTTTTTATTAATACTCATATTCAAATTCCTTACTTTCTATAAAGTCTATTAACTTTTTTACAGCAATACCTCTTGCTGATATTTTTCTTTTTAATTCACTTGATAATTCTGCAAAATAAACATTAAACTGATCTGGTTTAAAAATTCAATCATATGCAAAAGTATCATTACCTTTTATTATTTTATCACCTAGTTGACCTTCACACAAACCAGTGAAAATGTATTGTTTATTTAAAGTGTGATTATATAAAACTAAACAAGTTGTAAAATTGGCTTTTAAATTACTCATATTTGTTTCTTTTTTAATTTTTGCCAATAATAATTCACACAATTTTTCATCATCACTTACAGGATATGCCCACCTTTTAGAAAGAACTCCTGGAAATCCATTTAAAGCATCAACACAAAAACCAGAATCATCTGATATAACTCACCCGTCAACAACTTCACTTAAGCTCTTAGCTTTTATTATTGCATTAGCTTCAAATGTATCACCATTTTCTTCTGGTTCCACATAATCAGGCAATTCATCTAAGAACTTAATATCAAACAAGCCCAAAAGACTTTTAATATCTTTTATTTTACCTTTATTGGAGCTAGCAAATCATAATGTTTTCTTATTCATTTAATTCCTTTTTGTCTATTAAATATATAATATATATTTTAGAGGTTAATATGAATAAAAATAAAATATTAGGACTAACAAATAAAATAAATGTTAAAAATAACATCCTTTACAAAGAATCTCATATTTTTTGTGATGATTATTTAAATAGAAATAATGAAATAGCAATTTATGATCAGTTAAATAAAATAAAAAATAAGTATGTTATTATCCCTTTTGCTTATCAAAAAGAAACTTTATTTACTTCTCAAACCCATTTTTTTAAAAATGTTAAAACACTTAGTCAAGTAAATATATGCACTAATAAAATGCTAACAATTATCAATATTATAAAAAATATTCATAATTTAAAATTAGAAAATATTGCAGTATTTAAACCACTTGATTTTTTGATGTTTTTTAAATCTAACGTTCAAAAAGAAATTCAACAACTAAAAGTTTTTGACTCAAGAATAATTAAAATTTTAAATAATTATTGAGATGATGGTTCTTATCCTGTTTTTTCTCATAATGATTTAGTTTTAAATAACTTTATTAATTTCAAAAAGGGATGAAAAGTTATTGATTTTGAATATGCTTCATATAATCATTACTTATTTGATTATGCAAGTTTTATTAGCGAGTCATTGCCTGTTAAAAAACATGATAAATTTATTGAGTTATTAAATTTAACAGAAAAAGAAAAAAAGAAATTAAATGATTTAATTTTGTTTCAAAATTATTTATGAGGTTATTGAGCTTTATACATGTTTGAAAAAACAAATAATAGTATTTTTGTAAATATTATGAACGACAAAATTAATGCTTTGTTTAGAACAAGAAGTTAAATATCGTCAATAAAAAATTATTTTAGAAATGAGTATTTTGTGACTGGACCAACAAATGTAAACCTTTTTTCAAATCTATAAGATAATTTTGAATAATGCTTTCTGGCTTAGTATTTCTAAGCTTTTTTAAATAATTTATTATTTGTTTATTAATAGTAAAACTTCAACTGTATTTATCAAAATTTTTCAACTATTTTTTTATTTAAAATAGTTAATCAGGTCAAACCTGATTAAATTTACTTTAAAATAGCATTTCAAAAAGATAGTTATTATCGTGACTAACAATGCACATTTCATTATCATGTAACTATTTAAAACATCATTATTTGATCAATCTGGTTTGTAAAATTTTCATCTTATTTACTTTTTCATTTTAAAATACAAAGAATTTAATAAAACTAAAATTGATGATAAGAACATCGCTAACATTCCAATGTGTGGTGATAATACACCAAATAAAGCTAAAGGTATTATTATTAAATTATAAGTGAATGCTCAAAATAAATTTGAATAAATAATTTTTTTAGTATTTTTAACTTCATTTATAGTGTCAACTATTAAACTAATTTTTGAATCTAACAAAGCAATATCTGCATCAAGATCTAAATAAGTGCTTTTAGTAATAACAGCAATTGATAAATCAGCTTGTTTAATAGCCAAAGCATCATTTAAGCCATCACCTGCAAAAAGAACTTTTTCCCCATTCATTTGCATTTCTTTAATTAAAAGAAGCTTTTTATCTGGTGTCATATTTGCATATACATGTTTTATTTTTAATGAACTAGCAACCTTTTTAGCAACTCCAATATTATCCCCAGTAATCATTACAACTTTAAAACCCTGTACCATCAACTCTTGAATTTTATCATCTACTCCTTCTCTCAACTTATCTTCAAAAAATATTTGAGCTACAAGATTTTTGTTTTTAAACAATAATGAGCTTGTATTTGTAGTCTGTCTAAAATTAATTTCAGGTGCTGATCCTGCACTTTTAAAATTACTATATTTAATTATTTGATAATGATCATCTAAGTATGTGAATGTTAAAAAATCTTTATCAATTTGACGTAATTTTATGTTACAGTCAATATTTTTTTTATTGAGATAATTAACAATTCCCGAAGCAATTGGATGTTTTATGTTTAATTGAAATGAACCAATTATTGGTAAATATTTTTCATCACCAATATAATCTTTAACTTCAATTTCGCCTTTAGTTAAGGTACCAGTTTTATCAAAAACAACTGTTGAAATTGTATGCAGTTTACTAAAAGATTCAGGTTTATTAAATATAACGCCCTTTTTAGCAGCCCTGCTAGCACCTATTAAAATAGCTAATGGTGTTGCTAAACCTATAGCACAAGGGCATGCGGAAACTAAAACAGTTATAGAAACTTTTAAGGATAACAAAAAACTACCATTTTCAAAAAAGAAATAAGATATGAAAAAACCTAAAATAGATAAAACTAAAACAACTGGTGTAAATCACAAAAGTACTCTATCAACAATTGTTTGAATTCCTTTTTTTTCAGTTTGAATTTGATTTATTTTCTTAACCATTTTATTAATTAAATTATCTTTTACTAAACCTGTAGCTTCAATTGAAAATTCCTCACCCATATTCCTCATTCCTGCAAATACATTATCTTTATATGATATTTCCAAACCATGATTTTCACCATTAATAAGTTGTGAATCAACAAGTGCTTGTTTAGATATTAAAATACCATCCATTGGAACATTGTAACCAATAGGTACTTTAATAATATCACCAGCACTAATTTGATTTACGTTTACTTTTATATATTCTTCATTTCTCAATAAAAATGCATTTTTAGATTGAAGTGATTGAATTTTTTTTAAGTCATTCCCAATTTTTGATTTTATGTAGTCATTTATCAAATCACCTATTTTTACAAAGATAATTACAAAAATTGGAATTTCTATTAAATGTAATTCTAAATAATCACCACGATTTAAATAATAAATAATTTCTATTAAACTATAAATTAAAGATATTTGAGTTGATGCAAATACTAAAAAGTTCATCCCTATTCTTTTTCACTTAAATATTTCAAAATATGTTCTTTCTATATATTTTCAACCTATAAAATAAGTGTTAATAATAGCTAACGGGACAAAACCAAAAAACACCATATATAAATTATTACTTATGGTTGAGTTTAAATTAATAATCGATAAAGAAAGCGCTAGTAAAATATCTATTAAAAAAACCAGTTGTTTTAAAAACTTTTTAGTTTTAACTTTCGCTAACAATTGTGCCTTTATATCCTGATTTTTTTAATATTTTTCTAATCTCTTTGGCGTTAGTTTCATTTTCATCGTAAACAACTTCTATTTCTTTTTCAAGTAATGAAACTGTATAATCTTTTATAAAATTATTTCGAAGTGATTTTCCAACAGAAGAAACACAACTTGCACAATCTAATGAATCTACATGTAATAATACAGTTTTTGCCATAAATAAAAACTCCTTTTTTTCGATATATAAATTATATATCTTGAATAGGAGTTTTTAAATTAAAAAGTGCTTGTTTTTATAAATTTACGAGTTACCATTTTGTTATTTATGCAATTGTATAAGAAACTAAAGCTAAAAAGTATTACAACAACTAAAACAAAGGCAATTGCGAATCATCCATATCCAGGAATTCCCATAGGTCCTACTTTGTGAACATTTAAGAAAAAGTAAGGATAAAGAATACTTTCTGTGTAACCAGATTTAAGTCTTAATTCACCTCTAAACATTGCAAATAAACAATATGCTAAAGTCATTGTGAATGGAATTCAGAATTTTTTTAGAATGTATTCTTTTTTAATAACGATTTCTTTGTTTTCCATCATGAAGTTTACATAAATTACAAATATAATTGGTGTGATTACATGATTTATTATTGAAGTTATTCAACTAAATGTTTGTGTTGGAAAACCTTGAACAGGAATTAAAACAAAATTATAGATTATAAAAGTTAAAGTAATTAATGTTGCTAAAGTATTTGCGGTTGTATGACCTAATAATTTGCTTTTACCTTCTTGTTTATAATTGATCCCTGCTGCAATTAATCATGCATGAACTAGAACATTTGAAAGTAATGTAAAAGTAGTAAAATAATCTATTGTAAAAGTCTCATAGTTTCCATTATATACGTCTATAATATCATTATTATTAAAAATTCCTCATACATAATACGCAATCATTACAGTAAATGATAGTAGTCCAAAAAATAGTTTATACGATATTTTAAATTTTGTCATTTTTTTATTTCTCCTTAACATGTTTTAATTAAAACTTAATTTTAACCAATTCTCTTCTAGCTGAAGTTAGAAGTTTATAACCTTTATTTGTTACTAATAAGTCATCTTCAATTCTTACACCACCAATTTCAGGGATATAAATCCCAGGTTCAATAGTGATAGTCATATTAGGTTCAAGTGTTCTATTACCTGTGGGTGAAGTGTATGGCTCTTCATGAATTTCAACACCATAACCATGACCCAAACCATGTGTAAAGTAACCAGCATAACCACGCTCATCAATATATTTGGCAACAGCTTTATGAATTTCACCAGCATCTTCACCAGCTTTAACTAAACTTATACCTAAACTTTGAGCTTCAAACACTGTATTGTAAATGTCTTCTAACTTTTTATCAATTTCTCCCATTGCAAAAGTTCTAGTTTGATCAGAACAATAGCCATTGTAATAACAACCCATATCCAAAGTGACTAATTCACCTAATTGAATTTTTTTATCACTTGGAACAGCATGTGGCATTGCACCATTAATTCCACTAGCGACAATAGTATCAAAAGAGATTTTATCAGCACCTAAAACTAAAAATTCATTATCAACAAATCTTTGTAATTCTTTTTCAGTCATTCCAGGTTTAACAAATTTTAAAACTGATTCAAATACCTCATTAGTTATATCACATGCTTTTTGAATTTGTTTTATTTCTCATTCATCTTTAATAATTCTAATTGACGAAGTATCAACTGGTTTTAAAGTTAGTTCTTTAAAGATTGTTTTATATTGTTCATATTCTGAATAATGAACTCAATCTGATTCAAAAGCTAATGTTTTAATATTTTCATTTTTCAACACGTCTTTAATTGAGTCTCATAATCCTTTATTAAAACCTGAAATTTTAATATCACTTGGAATATTTTTATTATTTAAAGCAGCAGTAATATATCTACCATCTAAAAATAAATAACTATTTTCTTTAGTTACAATTAAATACCCTAGTGAAGAATGAAATCTTGAAAATCAGTATCTATTTTGTGGTGAATATAATAATATTGCATCAGCATTATTTTTTTCTAATAAATTTTTTATAATTTTTTGTTTTGACATAAAATCTCCTTTTAATAAAAAATTATTTAAATAAATTATACCAATATTATATGATACGATTTTTATTTAGTTTCAGAATATCTAAATAATTTTCTGCATTTTTAGAAAATTATTTTTTAGTATTGTTTTAGCTAATATATATAAAACAATCATTTTTCTTGCAAATAATCTTTACTTTTTCTTGCTAACTTTATTTTATGGAATGATTTATTTTGTAAAATATTAAAAGCAATCAAAATATAAAAATTAGTATTAACTATTTTTTTTGTTTATGAACTTCATGTTTGTTACATTTACTACAGAATTTTTTAACTTCTATTTTTTCTTTTTTCTTGTCGTTTCTACCAATGTAGTTTTCATTTTTACATTCAGTACAACGTAGAATATATTTTTCACGCATAAACTTTCACCTCGCTGCTCATTTAAATTGTTTTGTTTTTTTAAGACAATCTATAATAAATAATATCACAGATTTGTAAAACATTTTTATATATTAATAAATATTTAAATAATTTTTATTTGTTATAAAATCAGTTTTATAGTAAAATATATTTAATATATCTTATAGGAGAAAACATGAAGAAATTATTGATCATTTTGGGAGCATTAACGTTAACAGCAACACCTAGTTTAGTTGTTGTTTCTTGTTCTAATAATGTTGCAGAAACAGTTAATCAATTTATTGAATTAGCTGATGGTACAAGACCAACTTTTAAAGGGGTAAATGAAATAGATAAAAAAGGTTCAACGCTAGTTTATTATATAGGTGGGGCTGACAACTACTCTTCTTTATCATTTGAATATGCTTTAAAACAAGCAACAAACACTGAAAATTTAACAGATGCTTTTGCAGTTTTAAATAATGGTACAGATGCAAGTACTGGTCCTGTTAAAGCTTTTAAAGATCTTGGAAAATTAACTTCTCTTGGAAATGATGCTGGAATTCAAGAAGTTTCAACAAAATGAAATAAATCAAATTCTAGACATGAGTTTATAAATAAAACTGAAAATGTTATTTTTTCAAAAGAAGCACTTGGAACAGATATTAAAATTGCAGGCTATCAAGCTTCTTCAATTGATAACTTATGAACAAGCAAAGTTACTAAAAAAATATTAAGTGATTGATTAACTCCTTCAATAGCTAGAATGACTTATGACATTACTTTAGAAACAAACAATCAAAAGTTAGCTGAAGCTAATACTAAAACTAAAAAAAATGAGTTATTTGATGGAGCTCAAACATTAATTGAAACAAAAGTTAAAGAGCTTAGCGAGTCGAAAGGGCCTATTTTCTTAATTATAAGAAATGGTGAGCTAATAGGCTATTTAAATGGCTATACAGTTTACAATGAAGTTGATAAAGTTATTCTTCAAAAAGACCAAGATGCTTTTAAAAATAAAGGTAGATCATATGATTCAAAAGATATTGAAAATATGTTTAAAACTTGAAATGAAACATTAGCTTTTAGTAATGTTGAAAGTAATAATAAATCAATTTTACAAGATATCTATAAAAAAGAAGGAACATCTAAATTTTCTTTTAACGATAGTGGTCTAGAACCTTATAAAAAATTGATTGATAAATGAGATGAAGGTGTTTTAAATAGAATTCCTGATTAAACTAACTTTTTTAAGTTAGTTTTTTTATTATTAATATTATTTAAAAAAAAAAAAAAAACAACCTTAATGGTTGTATTATTTTAAAATGGTCCCCAAGGCCAGACTTGAACTGGCACAGGATATAAAGCCCGGCGGATTTTAAGTCCGCTGCGTCTACCGATTCCGCCACTTGGGGATAATTAATGGTGACTCGCCGCAGGCTCGAACTGCGGACCCACTGGTTAAAAGCCAGTTGCTCTACCGACTGAGCTAGCGAGTCATAGTTGGTTGGGCCAGCAGGATTCGAACCGGCGCATGAAGGAGTCAAAGTCCTTTGCCTTACCGCTTGGCTATGGCCCAATAAATGGTGGAGGGGGAGGGATTCGAACCCCCGAACCAAAGGAAGTGGGTTACAGCCACCCGCGTTTGACCGCTTCGCTACCCCTCCATTTATATGGTGCTGACTAAAGGAGTTGAACCTTCGACCTATTGATTACTAGTCAATTGCTCTACCATCTGAGCTAAGTCAGCATTACCTTTAGATATGCATCCTTATTCTAACAAGGACAATATTTATTTTATCTTAAAGACAAAAAATAAACAAGTAAAAATAAGAAATTTTGAAAATTTTTTGTAATAAAAAAACAAGTAGTTTTAACACACTTGTTATTAGTCAACTACATTGAAAATATCTTTAAGTTTTTTCTTTTGTTTTTTTGGTGAAGGGTTAGTTTTTTTCTTAATTGATTCTCTAATTTCTTCTTCATTTTTAGGATTAATTTTATTTATAGTTTTGTAATCTCAAATCAAATCTTTATCCTTGTATTTTTCCATGTTTTCTGAGATAACTTTTCTTACATTATTTGATAAATCTTCTGTTTTTAAAGATATATGTTTACTTGGCATTATTGGTTTACCAAAAATAACTTTTACTTCAACTTTTTTTGGTCTATCTTTTTTAAATATTTGATAGGCATTAATAATTGTTACAGGAATAACAGGTGCATTAGCCATTTGAGCTATTTTAAGTGCTGCTGGATGAAAATCTTTTATTTCTTGTGACTTACTTCTAGTACCTTCTGGAAAAATCACTAAAGATCTCTTATAATCAACAACAAGTTCTTTAGCTTCTTTAAATGCTTCTAAAGCATTTCTTGGACTTTCTCTATCTAAAGGAATACAGTCAATAATTCTTACAAATCTACCTAATTTTTTATCATTTCACAATTCTTTTTTAGCAATAAATGCCATAGGTTGATTCAAGTAAAAATTGTTTAAAGCAAAAAGAATAGTTGGATCAAAATTTGACTGATGGTTAGCTGCCAAAATAACTCCACGATCTAATCAATTTTCATACCCTTCAACTGTAATATTTATATTTGAAGCTTTTAAAATTCTATTAGCTGATTTTTTAGCAAAATTATAAGCATACTCTTCTGAATAAAAACCAGGAGTTTTGTAATTTTTTTTACTAATTTTTTTGGCTTTAGTCATCATTCTTCAAATTGGAAACCATAAATAAATAATTTTTAGTTTACTAATTTTTAAACTGCGCTCATTATCGTTTATTTTATTTTCTGATAATTCATGATTTGTTAATTCTTTATTAGTTGTCATCTTTTCTCCTTGTAAAATATTCAATATAAAAGTCTTTGTACTCAACTACATTTATTTTATCAAATTTAGTTAAATTTACTTCATCTATGTAAACATTACCTTCATATTCTTCTTTTATAATAGTTCGGATTAATTGATCAGCAGAATCAATCATTTTACTAAAAACTGAATTTCCACCAATAACATATAGATCTTTTTCATTAGTTTGATATTCTTCAATTAGTGAATCAACATTATTTATAAAAAATAAGCCATCTTGATTGTCTTTATAAGAATCAAGATTTTTTGTCAAAACATAATTAATTCTATTAGGTAGTTTTTTATTATTCATTGATGTAAAAGTTTTTCGGCCCATCAAGACACTAGAATTAATTGTAGTTTTTTTAAAATGCTTCATTTCTTCAGGTATATTCCATGGTAATTTTGCGTCTTTTCCTATTACCCCACTTTTTGTTTGAGCCCATATTATCTTAATCATAAATATTAATAGCCATTCCTATGGAATACTTTTTTTCATGAGATATTGAAATTAATATTTTACTTAATTCTAGATTAGTTATTATAGGGCTTTGATTATCATAACCAACATTAATTTTATTAAAACTTATTTTTTGTTTTGAATTAAGAGATTTAAATATAGCTTCTTTAACAGCTCATCTACCAGCAATAAAGTTTATTTTTGCTTTTTTAGAAATAATACTTTCTAAAAGCACTTTTTCTTCTATTGTTAAAACTTTATCAATAAATTTTTGTTTTATTTTAATGCGTTTATTTTCAATAATGTCAATTCCGATTCTTTGCATAAATATTCTCTTTCATTTTTGTATATTTATCATTTAATAAAAAATAGCCATTAAGACTACTTAGTAACTTCAACAATAATATCATTTATTTTTTTAGTTGTGATATTAGCAGCTTTTAACATTCTAATAGAAGCTTGGGCTTCTTTAGAATCTATATTTTTATCCCCTGTATAAAAAACTTCTTTAATACCTGCTTGAATAATAATTTTGGCACACTCATTGCATGGAAACAAAGTTATGTATAAACTGCAATCTGATAAGTCTGCTCTTGCGTTTACAATTGCATTTAGTTCAGCATGCACCACAAATGGATATTTAGTATTTTTTCATTCTACTTCTTGACTTTTTGTTCAAGGAAACTCATTATCATCAATTCCTCTTGGGAAACCATTATAACCAGTAGCTATTATTTGTTTTAAAGGATTAACAATAACAGCGCCGACCTGAGTTGAAGGGTCTTTACTTCTCATTGCACAAACCTTAGCTACGCTAACAAAAAAACTCTCTCAACTTAAATAGCCTTGCCTTTTCATATTAGACACCTGTTATAATTCCGGGTTGTCATACTCAACCAATATCAGCAGAAAGCACAGACCCCATTCAACCAATTTTATTGACAACTAAATTAGTCGCGTATCCATCACTAATAATTCCTTTATTTAAATAAAAGTTTATAGCAGCTAAAATATTATTATTGTATGCAGGAATTGTTTTTAAAACAAATAAAAACACAATTCCAACAACAATAAATAAAACTAATAAAAACAACATAATTTTTTCAGATATTTTTCATTCATTTGCACCTTTGCTTGTTAATGCATAAGTTATTGAACCAAAAACCATTCCTAAAAAAGCAATTGAGAATGAACTCATTGTATCATTTGATGAAGATGCAACTAAGATAATGATCAATATTGGTCAAACTGATTTTGTTTTTGCAAAAATTGATACTGGTGTTTTATCACCAGAAACATTCATTAGCATTATTCCTATCATGATAGATAAAATAGGAAGAGGACCAGAAGTTATTGAATATGGCATAGTTGTTGATGTAATAAATCCTAATAAAATGTAACTAACAACAAATGGTATTGCTATTTTTTTTACAGAACCGTTTACTATTTCAGTCATTCTTGATGTAGAAAAAAGAGCAGAGCAAACAAAGAATAATATAAGCAAATCAAACAATAATCCACTTTTACTATTTTCCATAGCACTAAATCCATATGTTAAAATTCTTCAATACTGACCACCATTTATTGTTATCGTCCTGTTTGTACCGCCAAATACTATTTGTGCAGCACCTGATGTTCAACTTCTATGTACTATGTTTGGTGCGTTGATTGTGGTTTCATCTAATCAATTTATATTTAACACACTTCCAAGTATTGTTGCTATTGAAGGTAAAATAATAAATAAAACCAATATAGCTCAAGTAAAAGAAATTTTGTTATTTTTAATTTTAGCCATAAATGAATTAAAGTTTTTTACCTTGATCTCGTTTTGTTCTTGAATTGACATGTTAGAATTTTCTGGTTTAGTTTCTTCTATTTGATAAAGGTTTAATTTATGAATATCACCAAAAATTTGAATTAAATCACTTTGAACTTTTTCATTATTTGTTTGAATTGATCAAATACCATTAATTTGCTGTAAAGGTCTTGGCACATTATTAGAAAAAGTAATTTTTAAAATTGAATCTTTATCAATTGATGAATCATTGTATAAAATATTTTCACTAGTTAGATCATTAGCACTTTGATCATTATCTAAAATTATAATTTGATATTTATAAATTCTGTTAACTAAAAATACTTTATTTTCTTTTGCTGGGATTTTTTTTAATTCTTTATATTTGTATTCTTTTTTTAAAAAAGAAATAAAAGACTTAAACATTTGAATGTTTTTATCACTCATGCTTTGCTCCTCCTTCTTTTTTAATTCTATCTAAAAATTCTTTAGGTAGTTCTGTTTTTAATTTTACCATTTCTTTTTTAATGGGGTGTATAAATTGCAATTTATAAGCATGAAGCATTTGACCAAATTCATCAGTTTTATCAGATAATCTACCATATATAGGATCATTTACAATTGGAAACTTAATAAAATTGAAATGAACTCTGATTTGATGTGTTCTTCCAGTCTCTATTCAACATTTAACTAAAGTTGTATTTTCAAATCTTTCAAGTACTTCAAAATTAGTTTTTGCATACTTAGAGTTTTTATTCGTCACCATCATTTTTTTTCTATCATTTTGATGTCTACCAATAGGTGCGTCAATGACACCTTTTTCTTCTTCAATATTACCTCACACTAACGCGATATACTCTTTGTAGACTTTATGATCTTTTAATTGATTGGATAATTCTTGATGAGTTTTATCATTTTTGGCAACAATAACTAGACCTGTTGTTTGTTTATCTAAACGATGAACAATCCCTGGTCTTTCAACACCACCAATATTACTTAGATTTATTTCTTCTCTTCCAAGTAAAGCATTAACTAATGTGCCATCAGGGTTACCAGCACCTGGATGAACGACCATGTTATTAGCTTTATTAATTACTAATAAATGTTCATCTTCATAAACTATATTTAAATCAATTTTTTCACCTTTAAGTTCGGATTTTTTAATTTCAGGAAAATTAATTTCAACTTTATCACTAACTTGTAAATTTGTATTAGATTTTGTTTGCATTTCGCCATTAACTAAAATATTCCCATCTTTAATTAACTTTTGGATATAACTTCTCGAATATTCTTGGTCTTTGTTTAATTCTTCGACTAAAAACTTATCTAATCTATTTTTAAATTCGTTAATTAATATTTTAGTCATGTAATTCCTTTTTGTTTTTCTTGGCCTCTAAAAACATTTGTATCAATTCTATAATAAAACAAACCCCCATTAAAGGTATACCAACACAAACCCAAACATCTGCTAAATTAAATATATAAGATTTTGAAAATATAAGGAAATCAAAATCTCACACCAACAAATCAACAACACCACCATGCACACCATCAGCATTCATTGGAGCTCAAGATCTGGCCAATACGTTAGCAAATGCACCTGAAAATAACATGGCTATTGGTATTATTCATTTTTTGGAATTTACAAATATAAATACAACCAATATTAATATTGTGAATATTGCTGCAAAAGATATATTTTTTGCTAAACTTGCAGAATCATTGTTTTCACCTCAAGCTCTTCCTAAATTAATTATGTAATTAAGGTTTAAAAAACCTGGTAAGAAATCTTTTGATTGACCCAATGTCATATTAGAAGTAACTATTCCTTTTGAAATTCAATCTAAGGCTACTAAAATAATAATAATTGGCACACCTACTATTAATTTCATTTTTCATTCATAATTATATTTTTTTAAAAATGACCAAAAATTATTAATCCTATTTTTAAGTATCATACTTTCACCCTTTATTCTTATTAAGTTTATTTTAAACTATTCACAACATTATTACATCTTGTACAGACTTGATAGTTAACTAAAGTGTCAAAAATTGCTCAACATCTTTGACATTTTTCTCCAGTTTTTAATTTAACACTGATAACTGATGTTTTTAATTCTAATCCTTGTTCTAAGCTCACAAAATTTATTTTATTAACTATAAATATTTGATTTAAATCTTTTATAGTTTCAAGTTCTTTGTAATCACTTTTCAAATCAATATTTAGAATAGCTTCAAAACCTTTACTAATTATTTTTTCTTCTCTTGCTATTTCTAAAGCTTTATTTACATCTTCTCTTAATAATTGTAATTTATTTCATCTATTAACAAACTCATTATTTTGAGTAAAATTTTGTTCTTTAATATCAACAAGATGGACTGACTTAGATTTATTTTCTATATTAAATTCTTGATATACCTCTTCAATTGTATGAGGAATAATCGGTCTTAAAGCATCAATTAACATAATTAATTGTTCATATAAAACAGTTTGAACTTGACGTCTTCTTGTGGAATTTGCACCTTCAATATATAATATATCTTTAATAAAATCTAGATAAAATGATGATAAATCTTTTGTCACATAATTTAAAGATGTGCTGTAAACTTGATTAAATGCAAAATTTTCATAAGCTTCAATTATCTTATTTTTATTTAAAGTTAAATTATGTAAAGCATATCTATCAACCTCTTCTAAATTTGTCTGATAATGTTTAATTGAATCAAAATCAAACAAGTTAGCTAAAATAAATCTAATTGTATTTCTAATTTTTCTGTAACTTTCTCCAATTTGTTTAATAATATCATTACCAATTTTTTGATCATCTGAATAATCAGTTGAACTAACTCATAATCTTAAAATATCAGTTCCTTGAGTATTTGCAAATTCTATTGGGTCAATTCCATTGCCTAGTGACTTACTCATTTTATTGCCTTTTTCATCAACAGTCATTCCGTGAGAAATTAATTTTTTGTAAGGTGCATTATTTGAATAAATTGTAGAGTTAATCATAGAAGCATTGAACCAACCTCTGTACTGATCGCTTCCTTCTAAATACACATCATATGGCAATTTAAATTCTTTATACTTCTCACTTAAAGCAATTGCAGAAGATCCTGAATCAAATCATACATCTAAAATATCTTTTTCTTTTACAAAATTTTGACTATGATATTTTTCAGGTAAAAATACATTTGCTGGTTTTTCAAACCAAGAATTAGTTCCTAAATTTTCAATTTGTTTAATAGCAAAATCTAAAATTTCATCATTAATAACTAATTCCTTATCTTGATTATAAAAAGCAACAATAGGAACACCTCATAGTCTTTGTCTTGATATAGTTCAATCAACACGGTCTTCTAAAACTTGATAAAGTCTTTTTTTTGCTCATTCAGGTCTTGTTGTAATGCTATCAACATTTTTTAAAATGTCGGATTTAACTTTTTCTAGATTAATAAATCATTGATAAGTACAACGGTAAATTACTGGTTTTTTAGTTCTTCAATCATGTGGATATGAATGAGAAACAAACTTCAACTTTAATAATCTATTTTTTTCTTGTAATTGCATACCAACAATTTTGTTAGCATCTTCATAAAAAACATTTACTAGTTGTTCATCATATTGAGCTATTTCTTTTGTAAATTTACCTTGGTCATCAATTGGTGCAAATGGTTCTATATTATTTTTTTTAGCAATAATGAAGTCATCTTCTCCAAAACCTCCAGCAATATGAACAATTCCTGTTCCAGCTTCATCTGTTACATGATGCCCTAAAACAACTTTATTAATTTTTTTGTCATACAAAGGGTGTGCATATTTAACATCTATTAATTTGTCCCCATAAAAATTATTTATAATTTTATAATCACCTCAACCAATTTGATTAGAGATACTTTCAAGAAGGTTTTTAGCCACTATGAATCTTCTTGACTCTACTTTAACTAAAACATATTCAATGTTTTCAGAAACAGCTGCTAGTTGATTTGATGGGATAGTTCATGGAGTGGTAGTTCAAATAACAATTTCATCACCAACACTAACAAATTCATTACCTTCAGTTATTTTCATAGCAACAAAAATAGTTGGTGATTTAACATCTTGATATTCAATTTCTGATTCAGCTAAGGCTGACTCACTTGAGGGTGATCAATAAATTGGTTTTAAGGCTTTATAAACTAAACCTTTTTCAAACATTTTTTGAAACAATCTTAATTCACTCATTTCAAATTCATGTTGTAAAGTTATGTATTTAAGATCAGTATTAGTAAACACTCCAAGTCTTTTAAATTGTTTTGCTTGATTGTCAACTTGTTTTAAAGCATACTTTTCACATAATTTTCTAAATTCTACAACTGGTGTGGTTTTTCTGTCAATCCCACTTTTAGTAACAACAGTTTCAATTGGCAATCCATGAGTATCTCAACCACAAATAAATGGTGCTTTAAAGCCACTAGAGTTTTTAAATCTAATGATAAAGTCTTTCAACGTTTTATTAAGTGCATGACCTAAATGTAAATCACCATTTGCATATGGTGGTCCATCATGTAACATAAATAATGGTTTATCTCTATTAATATTTAACTTTTTATTATAAATATCTTCATCTTCTCAAAATGCTTGAATAGTAGGTTCTTTTTCCTTTAAATTTGCTCTCATGTCAAATTTTGTTTGCCCTATTAACAGTGTGTCTTTATAGTTATTGCTCATGTGTTTCCTTTCAAAAAATAAAATCGCCCCTTGAATAAGGAGCGATTAAAAACGCGGTACCATCCTAATTAACAAAATCTTTTGATTTGTTATCTTTAAAGTTTTAACGGTTCCACCGCAGAATTCTACTCAACTTATAGTTTTTCTTTTCTGTTAAAAAAAGGTGATATTAGAATAACGTTTATTATCGAATTTCAGCAAACTTCGACTCTCTTTAAATAAACTATTATATAACTTGTCCTTTAGTTTTATACAATAATATTTTATCTTATTTTGATTCTAATTGGTGTTTTTTAACAAATTCTAAAGTTCTATTTGTATAGTCTTTTGTAAATTTAATAATGGATTTTGTATGATTATAACCTTCATCATAAATGATTAACTCATTTTGGTCACTATGTTCGATATTATTTTTAATCTCTTGCATTTTGAAACTGTCTAAAAAATTAGTCACTCGATCAAATCGATTATGTATAAACATTATTGGTATATAATTGTGTCCTTTTTGAATCAACTTAATAAAATCTAAACCTTTAAAATCAACTTTATACTCTTGTTTATAAATTTTTAATACATCTTCTAAAATATTTTGAGCATAAGTTTCAATTAGTTTAAAAGCATTATCAGAAATCATTTCTGAAATCATGTTATTAACAGACATATATGCTGAATCAGATACTAACCACCTTATTTTATTTTCTTCAATAAAACCTTGTTCAGTCATTAAAGTATAAATGCAAGTAAAAGCTCCCATGCTTGTTCCAACTAAGCCTATTTGAGAAATAATATAATTTTTAGTTAATCATTCTATTACTGACATAAGATCTCATTTTTCTTTATATCCCCATGAAACAATGTCATTTTCGCTGGCCCCATGATTTCTAAAATCAAATGTTAAAATATTATATCCAAGAGCGCGATAATGTCATGTTAAATATAAAACATCAAACCTTGATGAGTTAAACCCATGAACACCAACTACTCATTTGTCAGACACTTTTGGATTCAATCAAACACTAGCAACAATTTTTAAACCATCTTTTGATGTAATAATTGTATTACCAGTAGGTTTTTTATACTCCTTTATTTTCATTTTTTTATTTGAGTTACGATTAGTTGGTTTAATACTATTAAATGTCTTAACATAATTAAATTTAACATTTTTTCTATCTGTTCTTATAAAGAAAGTTTTAGTAAAACTAGAGTTTCACATATTAATGATAGTTCTTGCGATTGGTGAATATTCTGCCATGAAACTCCTTTAATTTAAATCTATTTTACTATAAAAAAAGAAAATAGAGAAATCTATTTCCTAATTATTAATTTATATATTTCTTTTTCTAATTTTTTTTGTGATCCATCATTTATATAAATAACACCTGAAATGAAGTCAATCACTCTTCTTTTATCGTCGCTTTTTAGTTGAGATAAATCAACTAATGCGATTTTATTACTTTTTAACTCATCTGCAACATTTTTAACATCATTAAAAATCTTTGGAACAAAAATCTCTGTTCTTTTAGATAAAATATCTTTTTCTATAGTTAAATTGTCTTTACTATTTTCTTTCAATAATTCTGATTCATTTTCATCGTACATATCATATTCTTTTAAATCATTATGAATATTTTCATTTTTGGTTTTTAATTTATTTAAAAAGTTTTTTAATTTATTGCTCATAAAACCTCCTACTTTAAGAATGTTGGAAAATCATTATCCAATTCTTCTTCTTGTTGTTCTTCATTGTTTAACAGTGAAGAACTTTGCATAGTTTGATGTGCATTAAATATTTCCTCTTCAAATGTGGTGGTTTTTAATGTTTCGATTGATTTTTGTGCCTGTTTTGTTAAATTTGAAGATCTAAGATTTGCAAAACTTGAAACAGTTGTTGGTTTAACAGAAGGTTTAATAATATTTTGTTCAATATCTTTGTTTTCATCAAATCCAGTTGCAATAACAGTTACAACTAATTCATCTTTTTCAGTTAATTCTTTATTAATAGCTACCCCAAAAACAATATTAACTTCAGGGTTATCAATTGCTTGGTTAACAACATCAACAACATCATATGCATCATTTAATGAAATACCTTCTCCACCAGTTACATTAACAATAACATCTCTAGCTCCATTAATTGAGGCTTCAAGTAGTGTTGAAGATATGGCATCATTTGCTGCTAAATTCGCTTTATCAGGCCCAGTACCTAAACCAATACCAAATAAAGCATTTCCTTTTTTAGACATAACTGTTTTAACATCAGCAAAGTCTAAGTTAATTAATGCTGGTACTGCAATCAGATCAGTAATTGTTTGTACTCCTTGTTTTAAAATTGCATCCGCTTCACCAAAAGCTTCTTGAATTGGTTTAGCCCCGATAAATTCTAAAAGTCTATCGTTTGAAATAACAATAGTAGAATCAACGTATTTTTTTAATTCAATAATTCCTTCTTCAGCAAATTGATTTCTATATTTACCTTCAAACCTAAATGGTTTAGTTACAATGGCTACAACTAAAGCTCCAGTTTCTTGTGCAATTCTAGCAATAACAGGAGCAGCACCAGTTCCAGTACCACCACCCATTCCAGCTGTTATAAAAATTAAATCAGCATCTTTTAAAGATTCTTTTAATTCAGCTTCACTCTCAATAGCTGCAGCTTTACCAACTTCTGGATTAGCTCCTGCACCTAATCCTTTTGTAGATTTTTCACCTAAAATTAATTTATTAGGTACACTTGAACCTGCTAAAACTTGAGCATCAGTGTTAGCTATATAAAAATCAACGCCATGTGCTCCATATTCAAACATTCTTGTGATAGCATTATTTCCTCCACCACCAACACCAATAACTTTTATCTTTGCTCTTTGACTAAAGTCTTGTTTACTACTCATACTTTTGCTCTCCTTCATTAGGCTTAACTTTATCTATTATTATACCATCTTGTTTTAAAAATAAAGCTTGCATATATCCATTTTCAGAAGGGTGATTGAAAAAATCAAATGACAAGTTTGCCTCTACTTTTTTAGGTTGTAATTTATCAAATGATTTTTCATTTTTAATTAAGGTATCAATTGTATTTCAAACACCATATGTTGTTGCTAATATACATTCATTAAGTGTCCCAATTAAAGAAAAAGAACCAAAAAAATTATTTGTTGTGGTTTTAGTTTTGAAGAATTTACTAATGTTTGTTATTTGGGTTAATATGCCATAATGATAAATAGGAAATCTAAATAATTCATTACCTAAACTTTGTGAAATAATTTCAGTTATTTTTTTTAAAACTTCATCGATTTGTTTAATAAACTCTTTTTTAAATATATAACCATTAAATTCATATTCATTTTTAAAGTTTTTAACTTTTAGAATTATATTTGATAAAAAGTTATTTGAGTTTAAGTCTAATGATTCAAATAAATATTTTCGACATAAATTTTCATCAATATTAAATTTTTTAGCCATTTTTTCAATTACTTTATCAAAACCTTGATTTAAAGTTTTAAAAGTTTGAATGCTATTTTTTTTGAAAACACCAAATTCAACTTTGTTATTTTCTCAATTAATAATAATTGCATTTTCTGGTGTTTTTATGCCAGAATTTGGTATGTTAAATAAAGCTTGAATATTGGGAACAATTTTGCTTATTTGTTTACCAAAACTTTTAACAATACTTGTGTGTGATTTATATACAGCTTTGTCAATAGTTTCATAGTTATAAATGAAAGTAACTAATGAGCCATTAATTTCTTCAAAGTTTTCTCATTTTTTATCATTTACTAGAATGTTTTCAAAATTTAAATTGAAAATTTCATTATGATCATTTTCTTTTAATTTCTTTTCAATTGATAACTTCAATTTATCAATCATTTCTTTATTAATTGGTTGATCTGCAGATAATCTAAAAGAATTTTTTATTGGTGTTTTAATATAAGTTTGACTTGGTAAAATGCAAATGACTTCTTTTAAGTATTCTTTAGAAAATTCAAGAGAACATTGATTAAAAATATTTCCAAGAGCTTTTTTCACCATAATTGGTTCTATAACAAGACCATTTGAGTTTAAAACAGGGATATCAAAAAATTTAGTTTCATTAAAAATACTAATTGGTTTATTTTTAAAAGTTTTAGTTGTTGCAATTGTAATACTTCATTCTTTTATTTCAATTGTTGTTAATGGTTTATTTTTCATAATATCTCCTTATTTTTTTTCTATAACTCATAGTTTTGCACTGTGGCTTCTTTTATTTTTTTCTAATTCAGTTTTACTTGGTTTTAATGGTTTAGTTATCACTAACTTAAATTGCTTATCTGATTCAAATGCAAATGGCAAGTTATTTAAAAAGTATTTTTGTTCATCTAATGTTTCTTTTTTAAAAACTTCTTTAATTATTTTTTCTTCCAATGAATGAAAAGTTATTACCACTATTCTTCCTTTTTGTTTTAATAAGACCAAACTTTGTTGAAGAGATTGTTTAAGAGATTCGAATTCATCATTTACAGCAATTCTTAAAGCTTGAAAAGTTTTTTTTGCTGGGTGTTTTGGAGAATTAAGCACTTTTGCAGGTAGTGATTTTTTAACAATGTCCACTAGTTCAAAAGTTGTTGATATTGGCCTTGCTTGAATAATGTTTTTTACAATTGATCTTGCAAATTTTTCATCAGCGTAATTTCATAAAATTTTTTCAAGTTCTTCTTGTGAATAAGTATTTAATATAGTTTCAGCTGTGACAGGATTGTTCACAATATCCATTCTCATGTCTAGCGGCCCATTAAACCTATAACTAAAACCTCTTTTTGGGATGTCAAATTGAGGTGAAGATACTCCCAAGTCATATAAAATGCCATCAACTTTCAAAACATTATTTAAAGCTAACATCATTGCTATGTCTTTAAAGTTAGATTGCAATATTTTAAACCTGCTACTAATTTTTGATAGATTATTTTCACCATCTTCAATAGCAGTAGCATCTTGGTCAATACAATATAACATCCCAGAAGTTAACTTTTTGAGAATCTCACTAGAATGACCACCTCTGCCTAATGTGCAGTCAACATAAACTCCGTCTTTTTTTATATTTAAATAATCAATTGATTCTTTTAATAAAACTGGTATATGCTTATTCATTAGTTATTTATTCCTTGATAAATTTTTTCTGATATCTCTTCAAGTTTATTTTCATTTGCTTTTTGATAGTTATTAAAGGTTTGACTATCTCATATTTCTATACGATCACCCATCCCCAAGATAAAAACAGACTTATTAATATTTGCTAGTTTTAAAAGGTTAGCGGGTATATTAATTCTTCCACTTTTATCTAATTCGACTTCGTGGGTGTTAGCGATAACTTCACGAGTCAACATTCGAGTGTCTTTATTAAAACTTGATAGACTTAATATTTGATTGCTTCACTTTTGAAATTCAGTTTCAGTTCTCATTTCTAAACTTCCTTCAAAACCTTTAGAAACGTATAGTATAGTTCCTTGAACTTTTCCACGTATCTTAGAAGGAATGGTAAGTCTTTGTTTTTCATCTAAATTATGTTCATATGTTCCATAAAATAACATACCACTTTCCCCCATTTCTTCCCACTATCATGTTAATATTATAAAACTTATTAATAAAAATGTGTAAAAAATAGAAAAAAAATGAGCTCAAAGCTCATTTTATTATTATTTTAAATTAATCTTCAATAGATTTAACTTCTTTACCTTTATAAAATCCACAGTCTCTACATACTCTATGAGATTTTATCATTGCTCCGCAATTTTCACAAGAAACTAAATTAGATGCTACTAAAGCTAAATGACTTCTTCTTTTATTCTTAACGGATTTACTAGTCTTTCTAAATGGTACAGCCATTTGGTACCTCCTTTTTACTTTTTCTTGTTAAACTGGTCCAATTGATTTCATCTTGGGTCCAGTTTATTTTGTTCATTTTTATTATACTCTTCTTCTGTAAAAAAAACATCATTAGAGCATACTTTTTTTATTATATCATTATTGTTATTGGATAAGTTATATGGCAAATTTATGTTTATTTGTTCTATAGCGTAATTTAATACATTAAACCTATCACCCAAAATAATATTAGAATTTGAACTTGCGTTTGAAGAAAAACAATATTCTTCACTTCAATCAATAGAATTTGAGTATTCTTCTTCTTTATTAGTGAATTCATTTACAAAAAGTAAACTAAAATTAATTATGCCATTAACACTTAAAATAGAAAGCGATTTACTTCAATCTAAATCAACATCAATTTCAAATTTAGATAATTTAGTAACTGAAGGATGAAATATTTTAAAATCCTCAAGTGTTTTAATTTCTTTAATTATTTCAGTATGTAAATTATTTTCAAAATAATTAATATCCATATTATCTTATTTTAACCTTAGCATCTTTTACTCTATTTAAAATAATATTAAATTGAGAAGAAATTTCTTGTTCAGTTAGTTGTTTATCAATGCTGTTAAATTCAAATTTAAAAGTTATTGAGTATTTTTTCTCATTTTTCATTTGATCATCTGCATAAATATCAACTATTTCATAAGAAACCAAATGTTTAACACCATCAACTATTGATTTAACAATATCTTGGTAACTTTGCTCTCTAGATAATTCCATTGAAATATTTCTGTAAGATTTTTGAAATTTAGATAATTCATTAGTTTTATGAATTTTTTCAGAAACATCATAAATGGCATTAATGTTTATTTCACAAACAAAAGTTTCACCAATTTTATTTGCCTTTTCAAAAGCGGGGTTCAATTTAAATATGTAAGCTAAAGTTTTATTTTTATATTTAACTTCAATATTAATAAAAGGGTGGATATCTGAAGTTGTTGGTTCTTTATTAATAAAAGAAACTTCTTTTAAATTAACTTTATAAAAATTTAAAATAGCAATTAAATAAGATTGAATATAAGCATAACTTGATTTAATATCAACTTTTGTGATTGGATCTTTAACAATTTGATTACTAACAGCAAAACATAAATGATTTTCTCTAAATTCATTTAGTCCAAAAATATCTCCAACTTCAAATAATTTTAAGTTCTTATTTCCATTATTTGCATTAAAAATAATAGTTTCAACCATTGTTTTAGATAAATTAGTTCTATAACTTTCCCTTTGAATTGAAAGAGGACTCATTACATTAATAATCCCTTTAACATCAAACATGTTTCAAGCTTTATTAGTTGTCTTTTCAGTTAAAGAATATGATTTTATATTATTAAAACCATTACCTACAAAATATGAAACAACTTTATTTTTTAATTTTCTTTCAAGGTTGTTTGTCTTATTAAACATTGTAAATTCTAATGGTTTTTCATCAAAGTTGTCATAACCATAAATTCTTGCAACTTCTTCACATAAATCAAATTCACCGTAAATATCAGTTCTATTTTCATCAATATCAAAAGTTATTTCATCTTTTTTTGATGTGACTTTAATGTCTAAATGTTTGAATAAATCTATTATTTGAGGAACAGTAAATTCCATACCTAAAATTTGATTTATTCTTGATAATGTAGTTTTATATACATTTAAAGGTTGTTCGCCTTTTAATACAACTTCAATATTTTCAACAAAATCTAAAATTTTATATTTACTAAACACATTTAGTAAAGCTATTAGCCCTTGATTAAATAAATTTTTATTTAGCGGCTTAGCATATCTTTGCAAATCAATATTATTTATATTTAATTTTTTTAATTGTCCTCGCATTATAATTTGATCTATATTTAACATTAGAACTAATATTCTTTGTGTTTGATTAGTTACTGCAAATTCTTTTTCGGTTTTTAGACCAATAATGTTTACTAATCTTTTGTTATTTTTTAAAACTAGAATCTCTTTGTCATCAAATTTTTGATTAGTTATTTCAAAATCATTTGTAACTTTGTCAGCATCCATTAAAATAAAAGGTTGACCGGTTTTAAAAGTTGCTATATTGGCTAATTGTTCAAATTTATTATCATTAGATTTAATTTTTGATATTTTTAGTAAAATATCATCGTGAGTTGTTAAATTAAATTCATTTTCATTCAAGTGAACTAAACTGTATGATATGGTATTAATATTTTGTTCTACTTTTTTATTTATATTAATATTAAATTTTTGAGTTTGCTTACTATACTTAAACTCATTTTTATATTCAATTGGTTCTAAATCAAAATAGTTAGCTAGTTCTTTAACCAATTGATAGCCAGCTAAAGCATCGCTTCTATTAAGTGTTAAATCTAGATCAAAAGCATAATCATCAAGTCCAATTATTTCACCAATTGGATTACCTAATTGTTTTTCTAAATCTTTTGATAACGATGTTACAAAAACAATTTCCACAATTTCTGCTTCAGTTAAGTTATTATTTGAAAATGCTATTTCGTTATATGCACAAAACATCCCTTCTGAAACTATGCCTAACATTTTACGGTTATCTAATATGTTTCCATTAAACAAAGTTGCCCCAGGCAAAGCAACCACAACATAATTATTTGCAATAATATTTCTTGCAGTTGATAAAATAGTAACTTTTTTGTTAGCGCCAATTTTTGTGACAGTTTTTTTCAAATTTGTTTCAGGAATTTGTTCTACAGATTCTATGTATCCCAAAACTATTTTATTATTGCTAAACTTTGAATAGTCAATTTCTTCTTCTACTTCAAAGCCTAGTGAGTTGAAAGCAATAGCAATTTGTGCATTTGTAACATTTGTTAAGTCTAAGTATTTATTTAATCATTTTCTTGTAATTATCATATTTATCCTTATTCCCCATAGAACTTAAATTGTTCTAAAAATTTAATGTTATTTTCATATAAGCTTCTGATATTAGAAATACCAAATTTCAACATAGCTATTCTTTCAATACCCACTCCAAAAGCAAGAGCAGTATTTTTTGAAGGATCCATTCCATTTAATTTCATAACTTGCTCATTAATAATTCCTGATCCTAAAATTTCTATTCACCCTGAATATTTACAAATTGAACAACCTTTTCCTTTACATTTAAAACAACTTACATCAACTTCAACACTTGGTTCAGTAAAAGGAAACAAACTTGGTCTGAGTCTAATTTTTGCATCTTCGCCAAACAATCTTTTACACATATATTTTAAAATTCATTTTAAATTAGTAAAGTTAATTTTTTTAGATACGGCCAAAACATCCATTTGCATAAATTGGTGAGAGTGAGTAGCATCATCATCATCTCTACGATAAACATTCCCAATTGAAATATTTGCATAACTTCCTTCAAAATTTTTTTCTTCAGCCATTTTAAATAACATTCTAGCAGACATGTTTGTATTATGAGTACTTAGCACTAACTCTTCATTAATATAAAACGAATCTTGCATGTCTCTTGCAGGATGACCAACTGGTAAATTTAAATTTTGAAAGCAAAATTTATCAAACTCAACATCACGATTTGGTAATACATCAAAACCAATTTCGCTAAATATATCAGTTAATTCTTCCACAACAATATTTAAAGGGTGAATTGTTCCAAGTCTAATTAAAGAACTTGGAATTGAAGGGTCAAATTTCTCATTTTGTAATTTTATATTATTTTCAATTTTACTCAATTCATTTATTTTATTTGTTGTTTGTTCATTAATAAAATTTCTTAATTCATTACCTTTCATTCCAACTTCAGTTTTATTTTCTATTTCAGAGCTTCTTAATGATTTTAAAATTGCATTCAATTCGGAATCTTTTGATAGATTTTTTTTCTTAATTGCTTCTATTTCTGAAACAGTTTTAGCCACTGCTAATTCTTTTATTACTAAGGTTTTAATTGCTTCTATTTTATTTAACATGTTTCCCCTTTTATATTATTTCTAATTGTTCTTCATAAGCACTAATAATTAATTGCAATATTTTTATACCTGGATAGTTCTTATTTATAGATTTTAACCTTTTTAAAATAAATTTTTGAAAACATATTTTAAAATCTTGAAATATTGTATCAAAACTCTCAATAACTGGGTGATTTTCATGATTTAAAGTATATTCAATACCTTCGTTCATACAAATAATCATGCTTATAAAATGATTGTTCACTAATTTTTTGGATTTAGAATATATTTCTCTTAAAAATTCTTCATACATATTTAAGATTAATTTTGAATCATTTGTTAAGCATATGTAATCTCAAAAAGCACAATCTATAGATTTCAAAAAGATTCTTATTTGATCAATGCTTTCATTAACAAAATTGTTTGTTTTTCAGTTTATATCTTTTTTATATATTTTTTTTATATAAGCTAATAATTTAGGTTTTGAACATAACTCAAAAAGTGAGAGATACTCTCACTTAAAGTTGATATTAAAAATTTCACTTGATTGTTCTTTTTTAATATGCTTTTTTTCAAAGTCATTTATGATTTTTATTTTAATCGATTCCATAATATAAATATTATATATTGGTTATTTGTGATAGTGATAATTTTTCTACTTGTTTATTAGCTACAAATCAACCAAATATTAAAACAACAAAAACAATTGGTGCTGTAATTAAAGCCGACCTATAATCCACTCCTAAGAATATATAAACAGAAAATTTAACTGATACTCAATATAAAAGAACTTGCCAAATGATAATTGATAAAATAAAAGCTATTGCAAACGAAATTAGTAGACCTATAATATAACTTCCCATAATAGTCCAATTAACTCGCATTTTTTTATATCCTAAAGCTTTCATTGTTAATATTGTAGCTTTTGATTCATCAACTATTATGCCTATTACCACTAATAAAATAATAGATAAAATAATAGTTGATAGTAAAACAAACACAAACATAATTTTATTGGAAATTTCGATCGCAAAGTTTGCAGCTGATTTCATGATGTTAAATGGAACAGACTTATTTCAATATTTAGTTAAAAATGACGAATTGGTTAATAAAAAAGTATTTTGTGTTTTTGAAACATTTGTTGTTGTTGAAGATATTACTTTTGAAGGTTTTTCTTTAGTTTCATCAAATACACCATAAATCATTTCATAAAATACATTTGATTGCTTATCACTAGTTATTGTGATATTTTCTTCTTTATTTATTGTTTTTAAAAAGGAAGTGATAATATTTGAAAAAGACATTTCAGTTGATAACATTTCTTTATAAGAAAATAATTGATTAAACACTGGTTTGTCCAATAAATCACTATTAAAATACTGATTTTCAAAACTCTCTTTATTTAACATGATTGAATCTTGACCTAATGAAATTGTTTCAGCTTGATTTATGCCAACGACTTTAACTTTTATTTCTAACTTTTCAGAAGTATTGCTATGTAATGTTAGAACATCACCAATATTAATATTTTTATCTCGGTGCAAGAAATAAGGAATAATTGCGGGAATAACACCATCAGAAGGTTCTAAAAATTCATTCATTTGATTATTATTTATACCATAAAAATTAAATGTTTTTCTAAAGTCACCGTACTTTGATGTTTGATCAGACAATAAATAGGTTTGAATAAGACTTTCATCAGACTTATCACCTACATTCAAATATATTTTCGATGTCAAAGTTTCTTTATTTTTATCAAACATTATGCTATTAAAGTTTATCATTTTGTCAGTTAAAGTATTTTCGTTTGCATCACTTATTAATAAATTTGAAGATAAAGTAGAAGGTAATAAATCCAAACTTCCTTTGTACAATAGCGAAATTATTTGAGAATCATCAAACTGCTTTGTGTCGCTTAAAATTGATGATGTATGTTTAAACATCTCATTATTATCACCAGTTTTTCAAAAAACTGATTTAGCTGGATTATAATTTTTTAATAATGGCAAATTGCTTGTTATATTAATGAACTGATGATAGTTAAAATTAATTTTTTCATTTGATGCAAAAGCAGAAACTAATTCTTCAGTTGTAAACTTACTATTTGGTTTATTTAGCATTACAGGTAAATACTCATAAATAGCAGCTATTTGAAACATTTTTATAGCAAATAGTTGAGTTAATTCATTATAAAAAATGTTTTTAAGCTTAGCTTCTGTAATGTTTTTAAGAGTTACAGTATTTTCATTTTTTGAAGATTCTAAAGATTCTAAAGTAATTTTTTTATTAGTTTTTCCAGTTGTTTTAATCTCGAAAATGCCTTCTTTTAATGAATCACTGTTTAAGTCAAAATTTAAAATCGTTGATAAAAAATTTACATCACTAATTGTTTTACCATCAGGACTTGATGATAAATCAAATCCAAACGTTTTTTGTATAGTGTATTCTACTTCATTTTGAGGCAATATGAACTGAACTTTATCTTCATCACTTAAACTATTGAAATAGTTTATAGTCATTTGAGCTAAAGCAGAAACTTTATATCTATAATCATTGGTTAAATCTTCACTGGTTAAATAATCATTTGTGTTTTTAAAATCTGATATATCTTTATAGTCTAGTTCTATAGGATTTTGTTTTGATTGATCTCAATCATATTTTTTTTGCGAATTTATTACGTATTTTGAATATGAACCAGTTCAATCATAATAATGATCAACTTTTTCATTGTAAACAGCAAAACTTTGATTAATAATTTTTGTTGTTAAAGTTTGAGATCCAAATATTAAAATATATGAAAGTGAAGAAAAAGCAAAAAGAGTTTGAATCATAACGAACTTCCCTTTGGAATTTTTAATGAAAGCTTTTCTTAATCTTCAAGAAAAAAATATGTTATGTTTTTCTGAAATTTTTGATAATAAACTTTTTTTAGTTTTATAGGTTCTCTTTTTATCATTGTTTATTAAAGATAATGGTTTTTCATTTAAGTCTTTTAAAGTAAATAAGAAAGCAATAAACAAAAAGAATAAAGGTATCCCAATAACAATAACTAAAAACATAATTGGTGAAAAATAGACTTTATTAAAATAAATTGTTAAAGAGTTTTCAAAACCTCTAGCAGCAAACTTTTGAAATGGGAAAGAACAGAAAAAACCTATTAATATACTTGTGAAAAATAAAACAAAAGTTTTAAGCGCAAATACTCAACTAAGTTCTGTTGTAAAGTATCCAGAAGATTTAAAAATTCCCAGCTGTTTTCTTGTTTCATTTATTTCTTTTTTAATATTAAAGTTTATAAACAAAAAAGCTAAAAGTAATATTACAAAAGATATAACTATAAAAATAATAATTCTAATTTTTAAATTGGTTGACTGTTTGTCAAAGTTACTGTCACTTCATTTTTTTAAAAATGAACTTGGTTTTTGAAAAATTAAAAAATCTTCATCATTGTTTTTTTTAAATATAAAATCTTGAGCTTCTAATTTGTCACTTGTTTTTTCTGATTTAATTTTTAAAGATAAAGAACCTGTTGATTCAGAACTATTTAAAAATTTTCATTCAAAATTTTTATATCTTTGTGTGAAATTATTATTTGCATAAACTATAGCGTAATTGTTTTGTTTTTGATTAAAAGATGAATATGAGGGTCCCGGAAAAAAATCTTCTAAATTTTGACCTATGCCAACAACTTTAACTTTAAATGAGTTTGTAAAATACATTTCAGTTAGATGAATATTATTAAAAATTTCTTCTTTACTTAGGAAGTTTAAAAACGTTCCAAATTGTGATGAATTTGCTTCTGGTAAATCTATATAGTCACCTACTTTAATATTATTTAATTTTGCAAAAGCAGCAGAAATAATAACTTCAGGGTTATCATTTAAATCAGCTTTTCATTCGTGAGTATTTTCTGAGTTTTTAGCAATTGATTTGTCAAATAACACTTTTGTTATATCAGAATATTTCTTTTCTTTTGTATTTATAGCTCAACTATATTCACTTTTTAAGTCAGCTGTATTTTTTCCACCAAAAATACCTTGAGAGGGAGCTAATTTGAAAGACTGACTAACACTCAATTCATAATTTGCTTTTTTATTTTTTGAGATTTCTTCTATAATTTTTTCTAATACTATAACTCTATCATCATGTAGGTAATTTTTATTTCAAAGTTTTTTTGAATATTCTGATTTTATCAAAGCATAATTTAAAAAATAAAATTCTTGTGCTTGGTCTTGTGCTTGGCTTTTTTTAAAATTTTCAACCATTAATTTAATCAAATTTTCAGTCAAATTTTTTAAGCTATTTAGTTCTAAATTCTTTAATTGATCAATTAAAGAAACATCTGAAAAATCAATTAGTTTGTTCAAGTTTGCAAAAACAAAAATTTTATATAAAGCACCAAGAAGAGCTGAACTAATGTCTTGGCTAGTAACATCGTTGCTTGAACTTTCCAGTTCAAATATAGCTTCACTAATAGCCTTAGTGATATGCAAACATATAATCTTTTTTATTTCTTTATCATCTTTAAATATTGTTGAAAAGTTTTTTGTACTTAAAGACAAACTTCCTATGCTACTAGTTCTATAAGAAGCTAAAAATTTGTTAAAAACATTTGTTAAATTATCTTTTTCAGTTTGAGAATAACTAATTGGTTTCAAATCAATGTCTACATTTGCGTTTGATTTTAAAATGTTTATACCTTCACTCTCAATAGGACTTTCATTCTCAGTCATAAAATATTTTTCAATAAAATCATAACTATAGATTACGCTTTGAGAATTATCTAAATCTATTTTATTGTCATATTTAACAGTTTTATTTTCACTGGAATGCAATTTTAGATAAATTTGTATGGGTGAAGCTAAAATGCCTATAATTGCTGTTGTTAACGATGCTAAAAATACAATAATAAATAATGAAGAAACTCAATTTTTAATAAAGGTTTTCATATAGCTTTTAAGTATTTTTTTCATCTATATTTACTCCTTTAAACTGTATTATTTATAGTATAGCACCTTTAATAAATAATTGATTTTAAATTAAGGGGATATTATTTTGTAGATTTTGAATGCAATAAAAAAACATGAGTATTTAGATTCATGTTTTGATCTAAGGTTTGAAATATCAAAATTTTATCTTTTTTCATATTTACCTTTCTATGACATAAAATAATTACTGTCACTTAAATTTCTTAAAAGCTCAAAGAGCAAAAACAATTAATTGAATTATTGCTATCAAGTAAAAATATCAAGTTGAACTTAAAATTATTCCTTCTTTTAAATTAACAATTATCAAAATAGCCGAACCACTAGGTATCAAGATTTGAATGATTTTCACCCAGTTCGGAAATAGTTCAGCAGGTATTACAGAACCTGATAAAAATAAAATTATATAAAAGCAAATTAATGCAGTAAACGAACAATTTTTATAAGTCTCTAAACTACTAGAAATAATTACTGAAATAAAGAAAAAAGTTAGAAAAGCAATTGTTGTAATAAATAATAAAGAAATTATGATAAATAAAGTTCAATATATTTTAAAAATTAAAAATGAGAAAAAAGTAATAATAAAAAAATTAATAAGAAATAAAATGTAATTAAAAATAAGTTTTCCAAACATGTATTTTAAAATAGATAGTTGAGTTATTGAAATTTGCTTTGTTATTTTTGTAATTCTGTCATTAAATAAAGAATTTGTTAATATTGAAATAGTTAGCGTTGCAGCATTCATTATAATTAGGCCTGGACCAATATAATATAGCTTAACGCCAAAGACTGTACCTTCAAAAATTAATAATATAAAAGGCAATAGAAATGAAAAAAATAATGAAAAAGGATTTTTCAAAAACTTAATTAGTTCTAATTTAATTATTGCAATCATTATCATATACCATTTTTTTAATGATTAATAAAGATTCTTCAAAGTTACTAGATAATTTAAAATCTTTATTAATTACATTATCTTTAATAACTATAACTCTGTCACACAACTTAGCGACTTCATAAGAGTCATGTGAAATTAACAGCAAAACACACTCTTTAGTATCTAAATATTTTGTAACTAAATCAACTATTTTAATTTTTCATTCGTAATCTAGATGAGTTGTTAGTTCATCGAGTAACAAAAAGTTTGGATTATTTAAAAGTGCAATAAGAAATTTAAACTTTTGTTTTTGACCACCAGAAAGATTAGAGTATCTTAAATTTAATTGATTTTCTAGTTCGAACTTTTCAAACTTTTCAGATATTTTTTTGTTGCCACATTTAACCTTAAGTGCGGAACAAAAAAACTTGAAAATTGACTTTAATTTTAATTCTCCATCAAATGATACATCTTGAAAAACTGCATTTTTAATTACTATGTTGCTATTTGAAAAAATAATTTTTCCTTTATTTGGCTTTATAACACCAAATATTATTTCTGCTAAAGTCGTTTTTCCAGAGCCATTAACACCCATAATACCTATTTTTTCATTTTCTTTGATATTTAAATTTATATCTTTTAAAATAGGTAAACTTTTGTATTTTTTACTTATATTAACTAAACTTAGCATGATTTTAATTCCCCTTTCTATATTTAGAAGTAATGTTACTCTTAAAACAATTTGAATACAAGCAAAAAGCAAAAAAAAAAAAAAAAAAAAAGAACCTTTCGGTTCTTTAATTTTGAACTGGCAACGTGCTACTTTCTCACAAATGCAATATCATCGCCGCTATAGAGCTTAACTTCTGTGTTCGGTATGGGAACAGGTGTGACCTCTATGCTGTAATCACCAGATCATTATCTCAGAATTGTTCTCTGAAAACTAAATACTAGACTTGCATCATTCAATTGCTTTTTTCTCTAAAAATTCTCTCGATCTATTAGTAATGGTTAGCTTAATACCTCACGATACTTACACATCCATCCTATCAACCTCGTAGTCTACAAGGGATCTTACATTTTAAAAATGGGAAAATTCATCTTAAAGGAGGCTTCTCGCTTAGATGCCTTCAGCGATTATCCGTTCCACACATAGCTACCCTGCTGTGCCACTGGCGTGACAACAGGAGCACCAGAGGTGTGTCCATTCCGGTCCTCTCGTACTAGGAACAGCTCTCTTCAATTTTCCTACGCCCACAACAGATAGGGACCAAACTGTCTCACGACGTTCTGAACCCAGCTCGCGTACCGCTTTAATGGGCGAACAGCCCAACCCTTGGAACCGACTACAGCTCCAGGATGCGATGAGCCGACATCGAGGTGCCAAACCTCCCCGTCGATATGAACTCTTGGGGGAGATCAGCCTGTTATCCCCGGGGTAACTTTTATCCGTTGAGCGACGGCCCTTCCACTCGGGACCGCCGGATCACTAAATCCTACTTTCGTACCTGTTCGACTTGTAAGTCTCACAGTCAAGCACCCTTCTACTTTTGCGCTCTTTGCATGATTTCCAACCATGCTGAGGGTACCTTTGAGCGCCTCCGTTACATTTTAGGAGGCGACCGCCCCAGTCAAACTACCCACCAGACACTGTCCTTAACCCAGATAATGGGTCGAAGTTAGAAATCCAATATAACGAGGGTGGTATTCCAAGGACGACTCCACTGGCCCTAGCGGTCCAGCTTCAAAGTCTCCCACCTATCCTCTACACGTTATACCAAATTTCAATATCAAGTTATAGTAAAGCTCCACGGGGTCTTTCCGTCTAGTTGCGGGTAACCGGCATCTTCACCGGTACTAAAATTTCACCGAGTCTGCAGCCGAGACAGCGAAGGGATCATTACGCCTTTCGTGCGGGTCAGAACTTACCTGACAAGGAATTTCGCTACCTTAGGACCGTTATAGTTACGGCCGCCGTTCACCGGGGCTTCAATTCAAAGCTTCGCTTGCGCTGACTTCTCCTCTTAACCTTCCGGCACTGGGCAGGCGTCACCCCCTATACTTCGTCTTACGACTTAGCAGAGAGCTGTGTTTTTGCTAAACAGTTGCCCCTCCCTCTTCACTGCGGCTCACTAAAAGTGAGCACTCCTTCTTCCGAAGTTACGGAGTTATTTTGCAGAGTTCCTTAGCTACAGTTATCTCGCTTACCTTAGGATTTTCTCCTTGACCACGTGTGTTCGTTATAGGTACAGGCTACTAGTTATTAAGTTAGAAGCTTTTCTTGGAAGCGTAGGGTCATGTACTTCGTTACTAGGCGAACCGTTCACTCCTCATAACACTTCAGCGTTTAATACAACACGGATTTGCCTATGTTGCCGCCTTTGTGCTTAACCCAGGACATCCATCGCCTGGGATACACTACCTTTCTCCGTCACTCCATCACTAACTAGCAGGTACAGGAATATCAACCTGTTGTCCATCGACTACGCCTTTCGGCCTCGCCTTAGGTCCTGACTAACCCTGGGTGGACGAACCTTGCCCAGGAAACCTTGGTCAAACGGTATGAGGGATTCTCACCCTCAATCGTTACTCATGCCGGCATAATCACTTCTAAGCGCTCCACCAGTCCTCACGGTCTGACTTCATTGCACTTAGAACGCTCCCCTACCACTGTATTAAAAATACAATCCGTAGCTTCGGTATTAGGTTTAGCCCCGGTACATTTTCGGCGCAAAATCACTCGACTAGTGAGCTGTTACGCACTCTTTAAATGATGGCTGCTTCTAAGCCAACATACTAGCTGTTTGTGCAATTTCACATCCTTACACACTTAACCTAAATTTAGGGACCTTAGCTGACGATCTGGGCTGTTTCCCTCGCGAGCATGGACCTTATCACCCATGTTCTGACTGCCGAGTATCCGACAATGGCATTCGGAGTTTAATTCTATTCAGTACCCCTAGGTGGGGCCATCATAGATTCAGTGCTCTACCTCCATTGCGGTAAACCTCGACGCTATACTTAAATATATTTCGGGGAGAACTAGCTATCTCCGGGTTCGATTGGAATTTCACCGCTAGCCACAAGTCATCCGCGGTCATTTCAACGAACGTCGGTTCGGTCCTCCATTAGGTTTTACCCTAACTTCAACCTGCTCATGGCTAGATCACCCGGTTTCGTGTCTACTACATCGTACTAAACGCCCTATTAAGGCTCGCTTTCACTACGGCTCCACAGATTCTGCTTAACCTCGCACGATATAGTAACTCGCCGGCTCTTTCTACAAAAAGCACGATATCACCCATTAACGGGCTCTATCTTCTTGTAAGCACATGGTTTCAGGAACTATTTCACTCCCCTCTCGGGGTACTTTTCACCTTTCCCTCACGGTACTGGTTCACTATCGGTAAAATGGGAGTATTTAGGCTTGCCGAGTGGTCTCGGCGGATTCCGACAAAATTTCACGTGTTTCGTCGTACTCAGGATACATCTACGAGATCAATATATTTCGTATACGGGGGTATCACCCTCTATGCCACTACTTCCCAGTAGCTTCTACTATATATTGATTTTGTAACTCTAAAAGATGTCCTACAACCCCAGCCCGTAGACTGGTTTGGCCTTTTCCGCGTTCGCTCGCCGCTACTAACGGAATCATTATTATTTTCTTTTCCTCTTGGTACTAAGATGTTTCAGTTCCCAAGGTTCCCTTCTCATAAACTATGTATTCATTTATGGATAATATGAGATTAATCATATTGGGTTTCCCCATTCGGATATCACCGGATCAAAGCTTACTTCCAGCTCCCCGATGCTTTTCGCAGGTAATCACGTCCTTCTTCGGCTCCATTTTCCAAGGCATTCACCATGTGCCCTTACTATTTTTTTAGAAAAAATCTTAAAGCAATTGATAATTGATTCAGTAAAATTTATTAATTTGTTAAAATTGATTTGATTTATTTAATCTTTTTACAATGCTTATCTAATATTCAGTTTTCAAAGAACAATACTCTTTTCCAGAGATTCATTTTTAATGATCTCTGAAAACTAAATAGAACATATAATAGTCAATCTGTTTTTGTCATATCTCCATAGAAAGGAGGTGATCCATCCGCACGTTCCCGTACGGATACCTTGTTACGACTTAACCCCAATCGCTAGTCCTACCTTGGGACGCGCCTTCCTTACGGTTAGGCTACGTACTTCTGGTATTACCAACTCTCGTGGTTTGACGGGCGGTGTGTACAAGACCCGAGAACGTATTCACCGCGGCATAGCTGATCCGCGATTACTAGTGATTCCGGCTTCATGAAGTCGAGTTGCAGACTTCAATCCGAACTGAGACTGGTTTTTTGAGATTAGCTCCCCCTCGCGAGATTGCGACTCTTTGTACCAGCCATTGTAGCACGTGTGTAGCCCAGGACATAAGGGGCATGATGATTTGACGTCATCCCCACCTTCCTCTAGCTTACACTAGCAGTCTCGTTAGAGTCCTCAACTTAATGTTAGTAACTAACGACAAGGGTTGCGTTCGTTGCGGGACTTAACCCAACACCTCACGGCACGAACTGACGACAACCATGCACCACCTGTCTCAATGTTTACCTCCACTACATCTCTGTAGCTTTGCACTGGATGTCAAGCCCTGGTAAGGTTCTTCGTGTTGCTTCGAATTAAACCACATGCTCCACCACTTGTGCGGGTCCCCGTCAATTCCTTTGAGTTTCACTCTTGCGAGCATACTACTCAGGCGGAGTACTTAATGCGTTAGCTGCAGCACTGAGGTAATCCCCAATACTTAGTACTCAACGTTTACGGCGTGGACTACTAGGGTATCTAATCCTATTTGCTCCCCACGCTTTCGTGCCTCAGCGTCAATAATCAGCCAGTAAACCGCTTTCGCCACTGGTGTTCTTCCATATATCTACGCATTTTACCGCTACACATGGAATTCCGTTTACCTCTCTGATATTCTAGTCCCACAGTTTTCAAGGCGAACCGGAGTTGAGCTCCGGGCTTTAACCTCAAACTTGCGAAACCGCCTACGCACCCTATACGCCCAATAAATCCGGATAACGCTTGCCACCTATGTATTACCGCGGCTGCTGGCACATAGTTAGCCGTGGCTTTCTGGTAAGGTACCGTCAAGATAAGAGCATTTCCTCTCAAATTTTTTCTTCCCTTACAACAGAGCTTTACAACCCGAAGGCCGTCATCACTCACGCGGCATTGCTTCATCAGACTTTCGTCCATTGTGAAAAATTCCCTACTGCTGCCTCCCGTAGGAGTCTGGGCCGTATCTCAGTCCCAATGTGGCCGATCAACCTCTCAGTTCGGCTACGTATCATTGTCTAGGTGGGCCATTACCCCGCCTACTAACTAATACGCCGCATCCCCATCTTTTAGCGATCCAAACGGATCTTTGAATATCTTCTCATGCGATAATGATATTAATATGCGGTATTATCTTTCGTTTCCAAAAGTTATCCCCCACTAAAAGGTAGGTTAGATACGTGTTACTCACCCGTTCGCCACTGGAGTGCAAGCACTCCCGTTCGACTTGCATGTATTAGGCATGCCGCCAGCGTTTATCCTGAGCCAGGATCAAACTCTCATTTTAAAATTGTTTAATTCTGACTATTATATTTATGTTGTATATTAATCTGTACTCAATTGAATTGTTTACAGGATTGTACAATGTTGTTCTATTTAGTTTTCAAAGATCATTAGCATCTCCTGAGAGACACTTAAAAATAATATCATAATAAAAAATAAATGTGTGAAAAAAATAAAAAAAAATAAAAAAGTTTTTTTCTTCTTTATTTTTATAAATTTTTAATCAGTCTTGTTTGTAAATGTTTTATATATTTCTCAAACCCTTTTTTCATAATTTGCATCTTGTTTAGCAATGTAATATTTCATATTTTTTATTTTGTTTGGTAAATACTGTTGTTCAACGTATGCATTTTTATAATTGTGAGGGTACTTATACCCAACACCTCTATTTAATTTAACAGCAGATTTATAGTGAGCATCTTTTAAATAATCAGGAATATCATATACCATCCCTTTTTGAACGTCTTCAAATGCTTGATGAGTTGCATTAACTGCTGAATTAGATTTTTGAGATAGAGCCATTTCTATAACAACTAATCCTAACGGGATAATTCCTTCTGGCATGCCTAAAGTTCTAAAAGCTTCACAAGCAGTGTATACACGTGGCGGAAGACTTGGATTTGCTAACCCTATATCTTCATATGCCATAACTACCATTCTTCTCATCAAAGTTTCTATATCTCCAATTGATATTAGTCTTGAAAAGTAATGCAATGACGCATCCACATCACTTCCACGTATAGATTTGTGAAAAGCTGATTTTAAATCATGAAAATCATCACCAGCTGCAGTAGAAGGATTTTTAGCATTCATAAATATACTAGTTATTAAATCTAAGGTTAATTTTTCTTCTGCATATAAATTAATGAGAATTTCTAAATTATTAATTAAGCTTCTAATATCACCATTATTAATTTCGCAAATATATTTCAAACTTTCATCATCTAATAAAATATTAAGTTTATTTGAATTAATAAGTTTTTTGATATATTCAAATGATTCAAAAGGATCAACTCTTTTTAATTCTAAAATATTAGCTCTACTTCTAAGAGCTGGGTTAATTACAAAATATGGGTTTTCAGTAGTTGTTGAATATAATATAATATTTCCATTTTCCATATAACTTAATAATATATCTTGTTTATCTTTATTTAATCGGTGAATTTCATCGATTATTAATACAAATCTTTTTGAAGATAACGCTTTATTTAAAATACTAGTTAACTTTTCTTTTTTTTCAAAACTTGCATTAAAGGTATCAAATTCAATTTTTAAGTCATTACATAAAGCTATAGCAAAAGAAGTTTTTCCAGTTCCACTTGGACCATAAAAAATTAGTGATGATGTAAAATCATTTTTAATCATTCTTTCAACCAATCCATCTTTGGCCAATAAATGAGTTTGACCAATAATATCTTTAGTTGTTTTTGGTCTTAATAAATAAGCTAATGGTGTTGGCATAATACCTCTTTTTTATTTTGTTTTTAATTTTTTGTTTTTGGAATAATCCATTTTCATAAATCTATGTGGTGCACCATCAAACATATGTGGTTCTGAAGTTGATACAAACCCTAAAGATTCATAAAATCTTTTTAAATAATCTCGAGCATGTATTTCAAGTTCTAAATCAGGGTATTTTTCTAAACAAGCATCAATTCCTGCTTGAACTAACATTTTCCCATAATTGTTCGATCTAAACTTTAAAGGCACAACAATTCTTCCTAAAGTTGAATGTCCGTTTTCTAAATAAATTCTTAAGTATGCAATTAGTTCATCATCTTCATTTCTAAAAGTCAAGTGATGAGAAATCAGATCATTTTCGTCAATATCAGAAATTATAAATTGTTGTTCAACATTAAAGACTTCTGTTCTTAATTTAAAAATATCTCAAATTTCTTTTGGAGTTAACTCGTTATACGTTTTGATTTGTTTTTTCATTTTTCTCCTTTTTATAAAATAAAGTACAATCGCAATAATCATACTTTTATTTATTTATTTATTTAAAAATTATATCAAATACTTGCTCGTATTTTTCTGCAGGTATTATTTTTAAAATAGATTTTACTTCATCTGGAATTTCATCTAAATCTTTTTCATTTTTAATTGGAATTATAATAGTCTTCAATCCACTTCTAGCAGCAGATATCGATTTTTCTCTCAAACCACCAATAGGCAATACATTACCTCTCAAAGTAATCTCACCAGTCATTCCAAATTCTTTAGAAACAGGTTTATTTGCTAAGGCAGAAATAAGCGCTGTTGTAATTGTTATACCTGCGCTTGGACCATCTTTTGGCACTGCACCTTCTGGAACATGAATGTGTATATCGTTATTTTCAAAAATTTTGGAATCAATTCCATATTTTTTATTATTTGATTTTACGTAAGTTAAAGCAATTGTTGCAGATTCTTTCATAACATCACCTAATTTACCAGTTAATACTAAATTACCTTTTCCAGGATATAAACTTACTTCAATAGGTAAAATGTCTCCACCAAATTGAGTATATGCTAAACCAGTAACTACACCAACTTGTGATTCATTTTGTTTTTCAGTATGGTCAAATATTCTTTTTCCTAAAAATTCGTTAACTATTTTAGGATCAACAATCAAGTTTGTAAGTTCTTTATTCAATAGCTTAACAATATATTTTCTTGAAATAGAGTTAATATGTCTTTCAAGTTGTCTAACTCCGGCTTCACGAGTGTAGTATTTAATAATTTCTTCTAAAGCTGAATCTGTAAAAGTTAATTCTTCTTTTGAAAGCGAATGTTCTTTTACTGATTTATCTACTAAATAGTCTTTAGCAATTTTCATTTTTTCGATTTCAGTATAACTTGATAAATCAATGATTTCCATTCTATCATATAGAGCTTCAGGGATATCTTGAGCATAATTAGCAGTAGCTATAAACATAACTTGGCTTAAATCATATGGTTCTTCAATATAATGATCTGAAAATTCTTTGTTTTGTTCTGGGTCTAAAACCTCTAACATCGCACTAGCAGGATCACCTCTTTGATCAGATGCCATTTTATCAATTTCGTCTAGTAAAAATAAAGGATTTTTAACTTTGGCTCTTTTCATAGTTTGAATAATTCTTCCTGGCATTGAACCTACATAAGTTTTTCTATGACCGCGAATTTCAGATTCATCTTTAACCCCACCCAAACTTACCTTAACAAAAGTTTTTCCAATAGCTTCAGCTATTGATTTAGCAAGTGAAGTTTTTCCAACTCCTGGGGGACCCACTAAAGTAATTATTGGTGCTTTTAAAGAACTAGTTTTAGTTTTAACAGCCAAATATTCAATAATTCTTTGTTTAACTTTTTTCAAACCATAGTGATGTTTATCTAAAATATCTTGTGCAAATTGTAAATCAGTTAAATCTTCAGATTCTTCTCATCAAGGAATAGACATCATTCAATCAACATAATTTTTTTCAGTATTTCATTCAGGTGTGCCTGATTGCATAGCCTCGATTCTTTTAATTGAAGCTAATATTTTATTTTTAACTTCAATAGGGAAAGGTTCTTTTGCTAATCTGTTTTTATATCCTTCAATAGAATTTTTATCATTTTCAGAGTCTTCTTCATCTAATTCATCTTTGATTATTCTCATTTTTTCTCTTAAATAATATTCTTTTTGTTGTTTATCCATTTTATCTTTTAATTTTTTGTTGATAACATGTTCAACATTCGCTCTGGCTTGTGCTTCTGAAGCTACATTGTTTGGTTGAACAATCATTTCATCCTCATCGCTTGATAAAATGTTTTTCAAAATAGCTCATCTATTTTTTAAAGAAGGACTTAAAATAAAATCTGGGTTTTGAACAATTTTTCCTGAAGCAAAGTCATTAACTATAGAATCTAATAATAATTCATAGTTAATTTCATCATTATTATTTTCTAAATTAACATGTAAATACTTTTCTCATTCTTTATTATCTTTTGCTTGATCAGTTATATAACTTGCTATTTCTTTTTTATCTTCTTCATTTAAGTCAAAAATTGTGTTTACTTCTTCAAATTCACACATTCAAAAATCATTTTCACTATCTTTTCAGACTTTATTTATATTAACTCTGAATTTAGGACTTAGTTTTAGTGTTAGAGCATTATTTTCTCATTTTTTAATTACACTAAAATCTGTAATAGTTCCAAATTCAAGAAAATCCTTGACTTTTACTTCACCTTCTGAACTTTGTTTAATTGGAACAATTACAACTGATGCTTCGGATTCTTGCGAAGCAAAGTCAACAGCTTTAAGAGTCGTTTTTTTACCTACTTCAATATTTTTTGTTATTAAAGGTAAAGCTACGTTCCCTTTAATTGGTATTATTGGTAATATGTTTTTTTTACTCATCAATTCAACCTCCTTAATTAGGTTATATATATATTACCATTATTTTTTAGCAAATGATAGTATAGAGTGCTAAAAAATAAAAAAACCTTTTCAGGTTATTTTTATCCATTGTTTGAATATAAGAAATCAACTAATAATTCGTTGATAATTTCGCCGTTTAATATTTCAGGATTAATCATAGTTTTAACTTGTTCAACATCAATCCCAAATTGAGAAGCAAACATTTCATATTTAGCATTTAAATGATTTTCACTAACTTTAAATTTTTCTTTAGCTCTAATTTCAGAAGTTATTAAATATGATTGTAATTTAGCAATTGCATCAAATTTTAACTCTTCGTTAATTTGTTCATCAGATAAACCTGTTTTCTTTTTATACTTTTTAATATCCATATTTTGTTTTTTAAGTTCTTCTTCGAATTGTTTTTTAAGATCGGCTGTTTGATTTTCAATTGCCGATTTAGGCAATTCAATAGTTGAATTTTTTGCAATTTCAACAATCAAATCATTAACAAATTGATTTTTAAGATTTGTCTCTTTTTGTTTTTGAATATCAGATTTAACTCTTGCTTCAAATTCTTTATATGTATTAACACCTGGTAAATTTAAATCTTTAACAAGTTCATCGTCTTTTTTTGGAAGCTCTCTTGTTTTAATTTCAGTTATGTTTAATTTAAATATTGCTTTTTTATTAGCCAATTCTGGGGTGTAATCATTTGGGAATACAACTTCAATTTCATGATTACCTAATTTCAAACCAATCATTGATTCTTCAAATCCTGGAATAAATTGCTTAGATCCAATAACTAGTCTGTGGCCCTTAGCTTCTCCACCTTTAAATGCAACACCATCTAAAAATCCTTCAAAGTCAAAGATAACAGCATCACCATTAACAATAGATTCTTTAGAATCTTTTGTTTTTTCCATTGTAAATTGTTCACAATATTGATCAATAGCTGCAGCGATTTCTTCATCAGTAACTTCAGTTTTAGGTTTTTCAATAGTTTTAATGTTTTTATATTGCCCTAATTTTATTTCAGGTTTTAAATCAAATATAAACTCAATAACCAATTCTTTTTCGCTAACTTTTTTTGGTAATGGGGTTGGTGAATTCATTGGTTCAACTTTAACATCTTGTGATCTGGCAAAATCAAATGCTGGTGAAATCATCATTCTGTAAGCTTCATTGTAAATTTTTGAAGGTGATGCGTATTTTTCAACTTGAGCTGGTGGAACTTTTCCTTTTCTAAATCCTGGAACTTCTAAATTTGAAATAACTCTATTTTTAGCTTTTTTTAAAACATCTGTTCATTCTTGTCCATCAATATAAACTATTCACTTACCTGTTCCTTGTTCTGTAAATTTTTGTTCTGTAAATTTCATTTATTCAATTCCTCTATTTTCTATAAGCGATTGCAATGTTTTTAGGTTTTAAACCAAGTGTTTGAAATATTGCTTCTTCAACACCTTTATAAATTTGATGTTCATCTAACATCATTGCATTGTCTATTAATTTTATCTTAATTAGTACATAAACAACATTGTCATAATAAATGTCAGTTCACACATCAATGTCTTTTATTTTTTTAGTAACATCACGTACATCTGATGTAACTGAATGTTCAATTAGTCTGTTCAATGCATTTATTTCAATGTCTAATGAACCCCTGTTATTTCTTTCAATTGAGATATACATAATATCCTCCTTTTTATTGAGCTCTTCCTGAATACTTACCATCTTCTGTAGAAACAATTATAACTGTTCCTACATTAACAAATAAAGGAACCATAATTTCATGCCCTGTTTCAAGAACTGCTTTTTTTTGAGCACCACTAGTAGTATCTCCCTTAACAGCACCTTCAGCTTGGGTTACTTCAAGTTCAACTTTATCAGGTAAAGATATTCCTAATACTTCACCATCAAAATCAGTCATTTTAATCATAAGACCATCTTTTAAAAATTTTGATTCTCATTCTAATCTTGACATTGGTATTTGAATTTGTTCATAACTTTCAATATCCATTAAATATGCATCATTACCATCATTGTATAAATATTGCATATCTTTTCTTTCAATCATGGCTTTTTCAACTTTATCTCCACCTGTAAATGTAATTTCAACACGTGCTCCAGTTCTTAAGTTTTTAGCTTTCACACTAACTTTACCTTGTTGTCTACCTGTTTTAGAAAAAGATTGTTCTACTACAACAAATAAGTTTTTTTCATAAATAAATGTTGTGCCTGGACGTAAATCATTAACTGACATTCTTTAATCCTTCTTTCATATAATCTTATTTTAATTCAAAATAAATTATAGCATTTTTTAATTTAGTATTGTTTTTGTATTTTAATAATTAGTTTTGTTTTTGTCAAAGTTAAGAACATAAACTCAAAAATTATAAAAGAAACTAACAATTGTATCGCATCAACAATTAGTTCACTAATTAATAATCCATACCTTTCATCACTGCTCAAACCGTTTCAATTAACATATCATTGGTAAGGGATATACAAAAAAACCAACACACAACAAAACAATGCTAAAATATGTTGAACAAATGTTTTATTAGAAATCTTAATTATTAAAAAAATTAATACATTAATAAAAATAGTAATAGGTATTGTGCTAAATGAATTTGCAATAGAATCAATCATACTTCCATAAACAACACCAACAATCAACATTCCAATTCCAGGAATAGTTAAACAAAATAAAATATATAATCCATTTGTGAATTGCACAACATATTTGCCTTTTCAAAATAGTGTGGTTGTTAATGAAACAGTTATTAACAAAGCGGTTATTAAACCAAGAATACAAATTTTTTTAATACTTAGTTTATTTTTATTCAAAAAAATCACCAACTTTTATATCATTTAAATTATTATGTTTATATAAACTAGCATTAATCATTTTTTTACCAGGTCTTTGAATATTTGTGATTATAATATCAACATCAGCAGTTGCTACTTGAATGCCTTCGTTTTTAATACCAACCACACTACCTTCTTTATATTTAGATTTAACTTTTGTAAGTTCAATAGATTTTATTTTATATCTTTCATTATTAATAAATGTGTGAGCAATTGGTGATGGTGAAAGACTTCTGATGTGGTTTCTGATTACCTCACCTTTATTATTTCAAATAATTCTTTCTTCTTCTGAAGAAATATTTTTACAATAAGTTACTTTTTTAGGATTTTGTTTAATTAATTGAAGTTGATTATTATAAATTTGTAATAAATATTTTTTAATCATTTTTTGACCAAGCAAAGTCATTTTTTCAAATAAACTTCCAGCGTCATCATTAACATCAATATCAATTTCTTCTTGAACATAATAATCTCCTGCATCCATTTCTTTAACCATCTTCATAATTGATATACCTGTTTTTTTATCACCATTTTTAATTGCATATTGAATTGGTGCTCCACCACGATATTTTGGCAATAAACTTCCATGAATATTGATTGCATCAATTTTTGGAATTTGTAAAATTTTGCTTGGAATAAATTGACCATATGCACAAGTTACAATAAAATCAGGGTTAGATTTTTGAATAATTTCATAAATTTCAGCTATTTTTAATGGCTGTTCAATTTTTAAATTATTTTCAAGAGCAACTTTTTTAACTGGAGTTTGTGTTAGTTGTTTTTTTCTACCAACAATTCTATCTGGTTGGCTAATAACTAACTCAATGCTCACACTTGTCATTTCTAAAAGTGATAATAAGATATTTGCTGCTATATTAGGTGTTCCACAAAATATAACTTTAATTTTATTCATAAATATTACCCATCAATTCTTTAATTCTTTTTAATATAACAACCATTGCTAATGTGTCACGATTACAATATTTCAACATTCCTTCTTTGATGCTTATGTTTCAAGCATCAATAGGTATTCTTTTATCAACAAAGTTTCTAAATGTTTCACTAGCCTTATCACCTTTATTAATAACAAGGTCATTATATGAAAAATTAGCATCCAAACTTGGTTGAGTCTTTTTAATAGAATAACTTCCCAAAAAGTTTGGATGATAAATTAAAAAATATGGTCTATTTTCTTTATCACTCCCATAAAAGAAATCCATTAAATCGATTGTATGTTCAACTATATATAATAATGGCTTGGCAAATTCAGGGTATAGTAAAGCTAATTTTCTTAATACACCTTTTTCAAAACTTTCATTATAAGCTACATAAACTCCAGGTCCATGCTTGAAAGAATCTTTAATAAAGTTTTCAATAAACTTTGGTCTTGGATCGACATTAACTTCATTAGATAAAAAATCATAATGAGGCATAGTGGTTGAATCATTGTAATCAAATTTATCATTAGTGATTACATCAATTGAATATTGAAATGGAACTTGATAATAACTATTAGTTTTATTAAAGCGTGGAATAGCTCATTTTGACGTTTCAAAATCATACATATATATTGGGGTATGTAAATAATTTCCTAATAACCCTTTAATTAAATCAATGTTATTAGGATCAATTATTTTTCATTTATTAATGTCATTTGGGTGTTCTTTTTGAGCTTTGTATACTTCAAACATTCTTAGAGCTTTTTGATTAGTTTCTAAAAATGAAACTCGCTTTTTATTTAAGGGAATTGAATGATCTGAAAGTGTTTCATAGTCTTTAAAATATGGGGATTTTGAATTATTTATAATATATGATTTATTTTTTTTAGCTAATTTAGTTATATTTCAAAAACCAGGAGTGTACTTATCAAACCATTTCATTGCATGAAAACATGAATTATATGCTTTATTACCACCAGCATAATTAAAAATGCCTGATCTTGATTTTTCTATTTTAACTTGACAAGTTAAATTACTCAACATTTCTAAAGCTTCTTCACTATTTGAATCTATGGTTAAAAAGTTAGAGATTGTTGAAAAAATAACATCTAAATCAAATGTTGACTTAAAAGTTTTATAATCTTCAAAAAGAGTTTTTCTTGTGGATTTTGTTCCTCAAGTTAGTTCATCAATAAATACTAATGCTTGCAAATCTAAATCTGAAAGTTCATTATCTGATAATACAACAAAATCACTATTAACCATTTCTTTTATTTCATCATATTTAATTGGTGGTAATGATGAATGAACTAATTTAGCAAAGTCACCAAATGATTGATTATCATGAATTTTATTATAGTCTCATCCTCTAACATAGTTACCATTAACATGAACAATAAAAATATTATCAACAATAAATCCTAATTTTTCTAAAATGTAAGCTTGATAGACTATGTCAAAAAAGTGTTCTTTTTTAACTTTTGATGTTGCCTTTGCTTCATATATTTCAACATGTTTATTTGGTTTAATCTTAATAACATCACATTTAGTTTTTAACATTTCATTATTGTATGAAAAACCTGCTTCATAAATATATTTAACTTTATCATCTAATAATGCTTTTTGAGTTGCATCAAGTGAGTTAGCAAAATTTAAATCAGATAAATTTAATGTTTTGAAATTAGTTTGATAAGTTTTGTTTTCGAAAATATTTAACATGTCAAAATATTCTTGAACTTTATGTCCAAATGCTAAACCATCTTCAATAGATTCACCTTTAAAAGAATCAATATCAAATCCCTCTTCATTTTCTCAAGCTTGATTTCATGCACTTAAAAATTCTTGAGCTTCTAATGGTGGCAGTTTATCAACATTAGCATATGCTTCAAATAAGTCAATTGCTACTGCTGATTCATCAAACTCTTCTTGATCTTCAAGCAAGGCACCAACATCAAAAGTTAGTTGTTTACTTTTATACAAATTAACTGCATATTCAAAGTTATTTTTGTTATCTCACACTCATGCTTTTTTAATACATTCACTAAGAGCTAGTTTAAAAGTTTCTTTATTCACAGGTGTTTTTAACTTAATCATAATTCACACCCTTTCTTTAAAATATATTTTACTAAATATTATTCAATTATAAATATTAAACATAAAAAAATAAAGTTTAAAACTTTATTTAAATTTTTATTATTCTGAAATTAAAATTTTGGATCATTTTTCTTTATTGTTTAAAATGTCTATTTTTTTGACATATATTTCATTAGTTGTAATTGGTATATTTCTTAAAAATAAATGATTTGTTTTTGAAAAACCTATGCTTTTTAAAACGTCTTTCTCTAAATAGTCTTTAAAAAATATTTGCAATATTTCATTAGAGTTTATTTTTTCATTAGGTAAATGCAATCTTAAGTTTTTTGTTTCTTTTTTATTATCACTAACTTGAACATCAATAAAAGAATTTTTAGTATTGATATTTATTTCAGTTTCTTCATAAGCATTTGACATATTTTTGTATGAAAATTCACCAACGTTTAACTTAAATTTTTTTACTTTTGGTTTTATGCCTAATCCAACAGAAGCTATACCTTTATCAGTAGGTATTATTTTAAATTTTAATTCAACTCAATCATTATTTTTATTAACTTTATAACTAACTTGAATTTTATCACCATTAGAATCTCAAACCAACGGTTTTACTTCAGCTAATAAATCAATGTTTGATAAAGATGACAACTTATATTTAAAAGTAAATTGAGTTTCAAATTTCTTTTTTAAATTAGTCCCAAAAATTTTTCAATCATAAGTTTTATTTTCATCTCAAACAGCATCTAATATTTTTCCATCATTATCATCAAAACCAGATCCTAATGCAATTGAGTTACCTTTTAAATAAGGTTCATAATAATCATAGTATCCAGTGATATTACTTGAAGCTATTTTTTTATTAGACAAACCATCATTACTTTCAGAAATATTTCATTTATAAGTTGGTTGTAAATCACCCATTCTTCTATCACTTCATAAAAAGTCATTTAAAGTTTCTCTTTTGTTTTCTGAAATAGTGACAAATTGATTACCGTGACCTGTTGAAAAATTTGTGAATATTTGACTATTTTTATCATTAATAATAGTGTTTTGTTGAACTATGTTTCCAACACCGAAACTCAATTCTTTATTATTTGATAGCTCATCATAGTTTCTTGATAAACTTCCTTTGTCATTATCAGAAATGTTTTTGTTGTATCCAGAATATATTGCCTCATCAAAATACTCACTTTTAACTGTAGCTAGTGTACTAACATCAATAAAATCTTTTTTAGATAATATTGGTTTTTTATATCTCATTGTCGTATCACCAAATTTATATGCGTTTTCAGCTGAAAAAATAGAAATTGAATTTAGCGGATTTTCATCTTTATAAGTGAAATCATTATTAAAATAATCTTTGAGTTCTTTATCTAAGTCATTATGGCTTCTAGAATATTGGTTACCATTTTTATCATAATGTTTATAAGCTAGATTTAATAAGTCCGCTTTACCTAAGTTTTTCTCATCATATAACAGTTTTCCAGGCTCATAGTCAATTCCCATGTTATACATGTTAAATATTTTAAACTTTTCATCATTAGATAATTTATTTTTTTTAATGTATTGCTCAGATGAATTTGGTCACTGAAAAAAATCAGATATAAAACCACTACCGTTTTTTTGCAAAAATTCAGATTCACTCCTATTTGCTTTAGATGTAGTTTCATTGATTTCTAAAGTTCCCATATTTTCATAACTTATTAATTCAATATCTAAATTACTTTTTGTTATTTTAGTATTTAGTTGACGAATGAATTCTTGAATAACTTCTTGTCTAACAATAAAACCATTTCCTACATACCCATTAGGTTCATTATTTCAAAATCATCCATCAAAACCTAAACTAAGAGTCAAGTTAATAATAGTATTAACATTAACAAAGTTCCCATTAACATCTCTTTTTAGAAAATCATTAAGATCAGATTTAGTTAATCCATGCGACCCATCTAAAAAAACATTCCCTAATACTTTTACACCATTAGTGTGACCATATTCAACAAGATCTGTTGGTGGTGGCACTACAAAACCTTCAGATGATGAACCTGCTCAATTAACAAAATAATCTACATATGCTCAATTGTTAAAATTTTTTGAAAACATTTTGTTTTGTTGTAAAATGCTATAAGTTGACTCAGTTGATTTTTCAGAAACAAACATAATTGTAGATTTCACATCAGATGATTGTTTAGCAATTTCTTTAGCTATTGTCTTAGTTGATTTAATTAATTTTTGATTTGATTTATTATATGCAAAATCCTTATCAAAAATTGTGTTTCAATCTGACAATTTATTTGTATAGTTAAATAAATCTTTTTTATTTTTAGACCCCATTTCTGTCAAAACATTACCATTTGGTAAAAATTTTGAATTTAAAGGTATTCCAGTAGTGGCTTGTAACGCTATTTCATTTTTGGTTTTATGCCCTGTATAAAAATCTTCTTCAAAATAATTAATTATTTCTTTAGGTTTTGATATAATTTTTGCTTTATCTTCATTAATTTTAAATAAAGGCATTTTGTAAGCAAAATCATCGTAGTTTATAATTTCTTCATTTTTTGAAAAATCAAATTTTTCTAACTTATCATAATCAATATAAAATCCTCTTGATAAAGAACAAGATGTTACAAAAGAAAAAGTTAAAGAACTTATCATGACACTGCAAAAAGTTAATTTTAATATTTTTTTCATCTTCTATCCTTTATTGTTTCATCTAAAAGAATAAATAGAACTAGTAAAAAACAAAGCACAATAACCAGCACCAACTAAAAATGTATAAATTGAATTCATCTGAAAGCTTTTGTAAGATTTTGCATAATCTTGAATTATAGCATTATAATTATTTTCACAAGAATTTAACATTGTCAATCAAACTCATGGTTTGAATGGAGAAAAATAACTTGTGTAGAACATGTTTTTATATCCAGAAGTTATTTGTGGTTCTAAAAATATATCTGAAAACAAAATAAAAAAGCTTAGCAATAAAATTGTGACACTTTGAGTTACAGCTATGCTTTTAAAAAAACCTGATATTGTTGAAGCAATAAAAATCGATGTAAGGTTTGCAAAAACTAAACACAGTACAAATATAAACCACCCTTTAAAGCCTATAAAAGCCATTTGAAGCCCTATTGGCATCGTATTACTAAGACTAAAAAATTGTGAAGTTATAACTATTGAAATTATTGACAATAAATTGCCAATCATCCCTACAAACAAAAAAACTGTTCAAACAGAAATCAAAAAATTGAATTTACTTACACCTGCTGAATGTATTCTTCTTAAAAAAACAGAGTTCTTTCATTCAGATATTGTTATATTAACAATTAATATTAAAAATAATGATGGTGCAAAAAATATAGCAAATAAAAGTGGAGGAGTAATTAAAGTAGAACCCATATATATTTTAAAAATAAAAAGTAAAACAGATACTAATGAAGGCAGTATGAAACAATAAACATAAGTTCTTAAATTTTGAAAAATAGATAATGAAACGATAGAAACATTTCTTAAAAAGTTATTTTTTTGCATTTTTTTATTTCCCATTCCATTTAAAACTAAAAATACTTAAAAATGTTAAAAGTGTTAAATATATAGCTGATGAGAAAACTGGTAATCACTCTTTCAATCCAAAAGATACTCCTAACACTCTCCCTTCTGCTGCACCATGATAAATTCATTTAAAATTAGCATCAGAAGATAGTAAAATACTAATTCAAACAGAATGTTTATAAGGCGATATATAACATAAATTTACTAAAAAACGACTAACTGCAATTATTTCAGGCGATATAAAAACATCCGAAGAAATTACTGCAAATATCATTAGAATAGAAGCTATAGATTGAGAAAGCGCTACACTTTTAAAAACACCTGAAACTATAGTTCCAATGCATATTGATATAACTATACAAAAACTAACCCCCATAATTAAACCCATAGCTGTTTTAAAAGTCATCATCATAAAAAGCATTTCAGCAAAACCCATTTGTTTTCCACCTTGATTAATTGGAAAAAAACTAGAAGTTAATCAAAACGAATACAAAGATGTGAAAATAAATGAAACGATACCTAACATAAAATTAAAAATAAACATTGAGAATAAAAATGAGTTTCTTGATATACCAGCTGAATGTATTCTTTTTAAAAAAACAGAATTTTTTCATTCAGAAATAGTTATATTAACTAAAAAAATCACCATAAATGAGGGTAATATTAAAATCGAACAAATGTCATTAATATAAATGGCATTTTCAGTTTTTACAACTTTATAAGCAATAACAAGAGTGACTATGCAAATAGGGAATATTATTAAATAAAGATAAGTTCTTAAGTTTTTAAGAACTGATGTTGAAAGAAGCTTTATATTATTTCACATATTTAAGAATTGGTTCTTTTTAAAACTACTTTGCATTTGAGACTAAAACTCCTTTGTAATAATCTATCATTAAATTTCTTATTGTCCCAAATTCTTTTATAGCTTTTTTAACAGTATTTTGATAAAAAATATTTCCATCTTTTAAAATAACGAATCTATCGCATAATCTTTCTACTTCTTCTGGTATGTGAGAAACAATAATTATTGTTTTATTTAATTTTTTTAAATTTTCAAAATAATCAAATAACTTAAGTTGCATTTTTAAATCTAATCCAGTTATCATTTCATCCAAACAAATATATTTAGGATCGTTAACAACAGCTAATAATGTATTCAGTCTTTGTTTTTGCCCACCAGATAAACTATTTAGATCTTTGTTCAAAAAATCATTAATTTCAAAAATTTCAATTAATTTTTTTACTTCAGGATCTTTAATTGAGTTACGTTTTTTTTTAAAATAATTAATTATTAATTTAGAAGTTACTCCTTTTGGTCATATACCCTCTTGAAATTGAATCCCTATTTTATCATATCCATTTTTTTCGTTGTCAATAAATACTGTTCCTGAAGTGGGTTTGATTTGGCCAATTATTATTTCAAGCAAAGTTGTTTTACCCGAACCATTAGAACCTAATAAAGCTACAGATTCACCATCTTTAATATTTAAACTTATATTATTAAGAACTATGTTTTTACCAAATTTTTTTGATATGTTTTTAATTTCTATCATATGGTTATCCTTTCTTTATTCTATATACTAAATTGAAATCATGATATGTCTTCGTAGCTAGTATTATTTGGAATTTTTTTAATGTAAATACTTGATGTATTATTATTTAAATCTTTTATGTAAAAATTATTAGTTATGTTTTCTGTTAGTCTTACTAATTTATTGTCTAAATTTTTATAATAAATTTCATAATATGCATATTTATCATTTTCATCATAACTACTATCGTTAAAAGAAAATCTTAAACTTGTTTTATTATTTTTTTTAATTAAAGATTCTATTTTTATTGAACTTTTATCTTCAGCATTATTTTCTTTTTTAATTTTTGAACCTTCATTTTTAGTAACTTTTATTTCACCACAACTAATTAAAAATTTTTGATCTTCACTATTGGTTTTTATTGTAATACCAATTTTTGCAATTTGTGAGTTTGTTTTTGCAACTAATTCAATTCAATTATAATTTGCATCAGATTCATAGCTTAGTTTTTCAACTGATGTATCAAGAGTTATTTTTTTTCCATTATTATCAATTATGTGAATAGAAGTATTTTTTTGATCAAATGATTTAGGAACCCTTAAAACTGCTGAAATATTTTTTTCACTTGTTTCTTTATAATTTGACCCCATAATATTTCATGTGTACTCAGAATTAGCATCTCAAGTTGATTCTTGAATTTCGCCCTTTTGATTATATCCAGATCCTAAACTTATTGAATTTCCTTTTAAATAAACATTCTTGTAATCATAAAATCCAGTAATAGGGTTTTTTGAATTAGCATTAATTACAACTTCTTCTGAAGATTTTTTAGTTAAATCTCATTTGTATGTTGGTTGCACATCAGCTATATTTGTATTACTTCATGGGTAATTTTCAATAGTTGAAAAATTTTTTCCAATATTAGCAGTAACAAACTTCTTACCTTGTCCTGTTGAAAAATTTGTTTTAAAAAAGTTGTTACTATCAATAAGAACAGTTTTTTCTTGTATTAGATTACCAATACCATAACTTTTGTCTTTATAAATTTTAGATCAATCTTGATTTCATGAATGCGGATAAGCAGCAACTCCTTTGTCTAAATCAGACAAGGCTTTGTTAGCACCAGTGTACATCATGTCATCATAGTTATTAGCAGCAACCATCCCATAAACGTCTAAGTCAACATTTTTAGTTTTATTATTTCCTGCTATTTCGTCCATTTCTTGAGAAGCAATATCATAAGGAACATGGGCTGCAAAAAATGAAATTGAGTTTTTAGAGCCTTTAATTTTTTCATTTGTAGATTCATCATCTTTTTCTTTAAAAGTTATTGTTTCTAATTTTCCATCTTTAGGTTGAGCTAAATATGCTTCTTCCATTAAATAGGTATTAGTAAATGGTTCACCGTTTTGATCTAATGGTATATAGTTTAAATCTCTTAAATCTCTTTTACCAATTTTATTTTTGTCTAATCAAATTTTTGAATCAACTCAAGCCCCAGCGTTATACATATTAAAAACTTTAAAGCGATCATTTTCAGAAATATTGTTTTCTTCAAAGTAATTTTGTAGGCCATCAGAAAAATTTCAAAAATCTTGAATAAAATAGTCGGTATTATTATAGATATCTTCGGCTTCAAGATCTACTCTTCCATCTTCTTTTGCAGATAATCTTCCGTAATTTTTGTAACCATAAACTTCAAGTTTTTGAACTTGTGAATTACTTGATAGTTTAATTTCATCTTTTAATTGTTTCATTATTTCAGTTGTGATCTTTGTATCAACAACAGTAGAATTAGGACTTGCCCCATTTGGTTCATTATTTCAAAATCAACCATCAAAACCTAAATAAACAGCCATTTCAATAAGCACACTTGTTACTTTGTATTTACCCATATCATCTTTGTCTAAAAAACCTTTTAAGTTTTGTTTAGTTAAACCATGATAACCATCTAAAAAGATGTTACCTAAAATTTTTGTTCCATTTAAGTGTGCTTTTTCAACTTGATTTTTTGCAGGAGGAACTATAATCCCCTCATCAATAGCCCCAGCTCATGAAACTAAAATGTCATTATACTGATAGTTATTAAATGATCTTTCATATACTCTTTTATTTCCAATATTAGAATTTGAAAGCGAAGTAGATTCCATTATGGTAGACATATTTAATTCTTTTGTTTGAGGATCTTGATATTTAGTTCATGCTAACATAGTTTTTTCAGTGTCTTGAAGTTTAATTTTTGATTTATTATACTTAGCATCTAAATCAGCTAAAGATGTTCAATCAACTAGTTTATTTGTTTCATTATAAAAGTCTTCTCTTTTCACTTTTTTAAAATCTGAAACATAATTACCATTAGGCAAGAACTTTGAATTAAGAGGCACTCCAGTTGTTGCTTGTTTTTTGATTTCTAATTTTGTTTTAAACGCAGTGCTTTGTGTACTTAAATCAAAATAACTGTTAGGCAATATTGTATTTGATTCAATCTTTTGAACATTTTGAACTGGTGCTTTAATTGGAGAAACTTCTTCATAACCTTTAAAATAAGGTTCTTCTTTAATTCAATCATAGTTTGCAAAAGAAGAAATATCTGTTCCAAACACTTTATCTACGCATGAAAAAACATAAGTAGACATTGAAGATGTTACTATTGTAGATAAAAACAAAATTGTTAAATTTTTCTTTTTAATTTTTGCCATTTATTTATTTTCCTTTTTTGTAAAAATATTTTGCAAGCAAAAGTTATTTTTTTTAATAAGAACTAAAGTATGCAATCATATTAGAACACAAAAAAAAAAAAAAATCAAGTTGAAAACTTGATTTTTTAGTCCATTAATCCGGCTTCGTATAATTCTTTAAAATGACCTTTTTTAGTTTTAAGTTCATCAAATGTTCCTATTTGAACTATTCCTTTTCCATCTTTTCCTAAAACAATTATTTGGTCTGAATTTTTAATAGTTGATAGTCTATGTGCAATTGATACAGTTGTTCTTCCAATCATTAAAGCTTCCAATTTTTCTTGTATTTCTTTTTCAACAATATTATCTAGTGCTGAAGTTGCCTCATCAAGAATTAATAGTTGCGGATCTTTTAAAAACATTCTAGCAATAATTAATCTTTGTTTTTGACCACCAGATAACATAAATCCACGTTCACCTAAAATTGTTTTATATCCATCAGGTCATGACATAATTAACTCATCTAGTTCTGCTTTTTTACAAGCTTCAACAACTTGTTTATCTGAGGCATTAAATCTACCATATTTAACATTTTCATAAATATCACCATATAAAATTTGTGGGTCTTGTTCAACATAACCAACATTATCTAAATAACTTGACAAGTTTACATCTTTTAAATTAGTATTACCATTAATTAAAACATCACCAGTTGTTGGGTCATAAAATCTTAATAATAATCTTGAAATTGTTGATTTACCAGATCCAGTTTCTCCAACAAAAGCATATGATTTACCTTTTTTAAAAGTGAAATCAAATTCAGGTAATATTTGTTTTTCAGGTTTTTCAGGATATGCAAAACTTACTTTTTTAAAATGAATATCGCCATCAACATTTTTTACAATAATTCCATCATTATAATGAGGATCCATTATTGATTTAGCATTAACTGTTGTAGCAATTCTTTGGGCTGAAACAGATGCTGATGCAACTCCTACTGCAGACATAACAACTTGAAATAAAGGACCCACCATTATTCCTTGAGCTAACGAAAATGAAGCAAAAACTGTCGAGAAAAACAATGTTGATTCTGGACCTGGTGTACTACCATATTTAATCATAGCAGTTGCAATAGCTACAAATTGAATTAATGATATCCCTGAAAATAATACAGTAATCGCAGAAGATTGAACTTTTGCTAATTTAGTGATTTGCTCATAATATCCTTTGTGTTTTTTTTGAAAAAATTCTTTTTCATAATTTTCTGTTCCAGAAGCTTTAATTAATCTAATATTTGAAATTCTATCAGTAACCTTGCCATTTATAGTTGTTAGTACTTTTCTTACTCTTGATATTGAATTTTTCATAAAACCGAACATAACTAATAAAATCATTAAAACAACCACAAAAGTTACTAAAACAGATGTTGCTAATGTTCATTCAAAATAAAGCATCATTGCAGAAGCACCAACTATAGTTAAAAAAGCTGTAAATAATGTGACTGGCACTTGTGCTAATTGGTCACCCACTATTTGAGTATCAGATATAACACCTGTAATAATTTCACCAATTTGTTTATCTGAGTAATATGATATGTCTTGTCTTACTAAAGCTTCTAAAGTTTTGTTTCTTAAATCTATTTCAACTCTTTTTGAGAAAATAAATGAAAAGTAATTACTAAAAAATTGAGCTATTGAACTAAAACCAACAACGCTTAAAGCAATATAAAGAATATGGTATCATGAAAAACCTCATCATTCTTTTTTAAGCAATGAAATTTGTCCAGCTTCAGCATTATTAGCAACAGCATTTTTGATTGAAATATCTATTGTCATTTGTCTTGTTAGCAATGGTATCATAACTGAACAACCAACCGAAATTATAGCTAACATAACTATAATAATTCCCAATCTTCATTCTTTTTTAAAATATCTTTTAACCAAAGATGAAAAACTATCTTCTTTATTAATAGTTTTGTTTATTTTTGCTTGTTGTTTTTCATTATCCATTTCTAATTGAATTCTTTCTAATTCAGTTTTTGAAATGATTGTATCATCTGATGTTTTTTTTAATTTTTTTCTCATCATTTGCTCCTTAAAATTTTTAATGCGTTATTAATATTTAATAATAATTATACTCTTAAAAAATAAAAAAAGTAGGTTTTAATCTACTTATCTCTTCTTGCTCTAACGGGTACAAATTTTTGCTTGTTTTCAGTGGTTTTTGTAATTGGTTGATCTTTTTTATGGTGTTTTTGTATTTCTCTAATTTTTTTAATTTCATCTTTTTCATACTTAGCTAATTCACGTTCTTTAAGTCGATCTGCTGTTTTCATTGCTTTAATTTCTTCTCTGGATAGTTTAATTTCTTTTTGACCAATGGCAACTCTTTGTTCAGTTGCTTGCAAATCTAATTTATTATTAACAATTCAGCTTGTTGTATAATTTTTTTTGTCAACTTTTTGAGTAATACCTTCAACCTCGTATGCTCTTTTTTCAATTAACTTTTGAGTTTTTGGTTCGATTAACTCTATAATTACATCAAATACATCACGATATTTGTATTCTGGACCTTTTCTTGCAAAAACCTTTGTAAATTCTACTCTAATGTTTTTTTTGTTTTCTGTTTTTGCGATAAAAGTCTTAATTTCATCTCTAACAGCTTTATATCTTTGTGCTTTTTCTTTCTTAGCAGCTTTTCTTCCAGTAATAGTTGTAATAACAACAAATGCAATAACAACTATAATCATTATTAATAGGACTATCAGTCCTGCACTTCCACCCATATCTTAAAGCCCTTCTATTTTAACTATCTTATATTTATTATAAAGCATTTTGCATAACTTTATCAATAACTCCACCACCAATACATATTTCATTTAAATAAAATACCGCTTCTTGACCAGGAGTTATTGCTTTGGTTTTCGTTTCATATTCAACTAAATATTCTTCATCATTAAGTTTAATCAATTTTACACTAACATCATCTTGTCGATATCTAAATTTTGCACTACACTCAAAACTATTTTTATTTTTAAAATAATTATTTAATTCTACAGTTCAATTAATTTTGTTAACAATACAACTTGATGATAATAAATAACTTTCATCACTTGCAGGGCAAACATAAATAATTTTTTTATCAATATCTTTTTTAGCAACATAATAGGGTTCATTCATTCCACCTAAATTTAAACCTTTACGCTGACCTAAAGTATAATACATTACCCCAATATGTTTTCCAATAACTAAATTAGTTTTTATGTCAACAATATCACCTGGCTGATTTGAAATGTAATTTTGCAAAAATTTTGTGAATTCTCTTTCGCCAATAAAACAAATTCCAGTTGAGTCTTTTTTATCAGCTGTGACTAAATTTAAGTCATTTGCAATTTTTCTAATTTCAGGTTTAGTTAATGCTTGCAATGGAAATAATGTCTTTGATAATTGATTTTGAGTCAATTGACATAAAAAATAAGTTTGATCTTTATTTTGATCTACAGCTCTGATCATTTCATACTCTTTAAATTTATCATTATATCTAACACCAGCATAATGACCCATAGCAATATAATCTGCTTTTAAATTTTTAAGAGCATATTCCATAAATTTATCAAACTTAATATATTTGTTACATAAAATATCTGGGTTTGGTGTTCTGCCTTTTTCATACTCATCAAGAAAATGTTTAAATACATAATCTCAATAATCTTGTACAAAATCAACTCTATGTAACTTAATATTTAATTTTTGAGCAACCGCTTGTGCATCCATATAATCTTGTTCTTGAGGGCATATGTTATTATTAATTTCTTGATTACCAAGAACATCATTATTAATTGATGAATCTCAATTACGCATAAATAAACCTTCAACTTCATAGCCTTGCTGTATCAACAAGTGAACTGCAACTGATGAATCAACCCCACCAGATAATCCAACAATTACCTTTTTTTTCATACACCCTCCTTTCATAAAAAATTACTCTAATATAGAGTAATTATATTTTAACACTTTAATCTAAAATATTTTTTGGTTTAAAATCAGATAACTTTTCAACTTCTTCTAAAAGTTTTCTCTCATCTTTTGATATTGAAGTTGGTACAGCAATTTTTATTTTAAGAATTAAATCACCACGTTTATCAGAACTTTGATTTTTATATAAACCTTTATTGTGTACTTTAATGACTTCACCACTATTTATTCCCTTAGGAATTTTTAATTTAATTGGGCCATCTAATGTATCAATAATAATTTCATTTCCTAAAATAGCATCAATAAATGAAACATTATAATGCATAATTAAATCACTCGAACTTGTAAATTCGAATACTTTAGAATTTGCTACAGCAATATGAATATAAAGATCACCATTTTGTCCACCTTCATGTGAAGCATGTCCTGCATCTCTCATAATCATTTGTTGACCAGGTCTTAATCCATGAGGTAATGGCAGCTCAACATTTTCAACAACTTTTTGAATCCCTTTACCATGACACTGCTTACATGGGTTTGATATTTTTTTACCAGTCCCTCTACATTCATCACATGTTTGTTGATTTTGAAATTGCAAAGGTCCCATTTGCCTATTAACAATGATTTGCCCAACTCCATTACATTTTTTACATATATGGACGTCATTTGGATTTTCTGAACCAACACCTTTACATTTTCCGCAATTTCTTAATAAATTTAATTTAACACTTTTCTTAACCCCGAAAACTAATTCTTTCATTGTCAGTGTTACTTCAATTTCAATACTTTGCCCCTGTGAATTTCTTGATTTTGAGCGTGATTGTTTTGCTCCACCAAACATATCAGAAAATATGTCACCAAAATCCATTCCACCCATATTTGAAAAGAAATCACTAAAACCGCTAAAACCTTGACCACCACCAAAGCCATTATTTTCAAAAGCAGCATGACCATATTGATCATATTGCGCTCTTTTATTACTATCTAATAAAACACTTGCTGCTTCATTTATTTCTTTAAACTTTTCTTCAGCATTTGATTGTTTATTAACATCTGGGTGATATTGTTTTGCAAGTTTACGATATGCTGATTTAATTTCTTTTTCATCTGAGTTTTTACTTACTTGCAAAACTTCATAATAATCTTTTTTAGCCATGCTTTCCCTTCTAAAAATAAACTAACCAAAGTTAGTTTAGTTTTTTAATTATTGCTTATCAGTTTCGTCAGACTTAATTTCTTCATTCTCTGAAACTTCTGGCTCTTGTGCATTTGCAAATTGCGATGCCATTTGAATCATTTGTTCTAATTCATTAATTTTTGCTTCTAATGTTGCATAATCTTCTTTTTCAATTAATTCTTTAACTTCAACTAACATTGCTTCTGCTTGTTGTTTTTGTTCAGCTGGAACTTGCTCTCCACCACTTTTGATTGAAGTTTCAATAATCGCAACATAACTTTCAGCTTTGTGTTTTAATTCAATATTTTTTCTTTTTATTTCATCAGCTTCAGCATTTGCTTCTGCTTCTTTGATCATTCTTTCAATGTCAGCATCACTTAATGCTCCTGAATCTGAAATGGTAATTGATTTTTCTTCATTAGTTGCTTTATCTTTTGCAGATACACTAACAATACCATTAACATCAATTTTAAAAGTAACTTCAATTTGAGGAACACCTCTTGGAGCTGGTTTGATTCCTGTTAATGCAAATTGCCCTAATGATTTATTGTCACTAGCCATTGGTCTTTCACCTTGCAACACATTAATATCTACAGCTGGTTGATTATCTGCAGCAGTTGAAAATATTTGAGATTTTTCTGTAGGAATAGTTGTGTTTCTTTCAATAAGTTTTGTCATAACTCCACCCATTGTTTCAATACCAAGTGATAAAGGAGTAACGTCTAATAATAAAACATCAGTTACATCACCAGCCAACACACCAGCTTGAATAGCTGCTCCCATAGCTACAACTTCATCAGGATTAATTGTACGGTTTGGTTCTTTGTTTAATAAGTCTTTAACTAATTTTTGCACTGAAGGAATTCTTGTTGAACCACCAACCAACAATACTTCATTAATATCTGATGCAGATAATTTAGCTGCTTGTAAAGCATCTTTAACTGGTTTTGATGTTCTTTCAACTAAATCTTTAGTTATTTTATCAAATTCAGCTCTAGATAATTGAGTTGAAAATGAAACAGGCCCTGATTCGTTCATCGCAATAAAAGGTAAATTAATTTCAACTTCTAATTGACTAGATAAATTTATTTTTGCCTTTTCAGCTTCATCTTTTAACCTTTGCAATGCCATTTTGTCATTTTTTAAATCAACTTTAGATTCTGTTTTAATTTTTTCAACTAATCAATTAATTATTTTTTGATCAAAATCATCTCCACCAAGTTTATTATCACCACTTGTTGATAAAACTTCAAAAGTACCATCTGCTAATTCAAGCACAGAAACGTCAAAAGTTCCACCACCAAGATCGTAAACTAAAACTTTTTGTTCAACATCTTGTTTTTCTAAACCATAAGCCAAAGCAGCTGCAGTTGGTTCATTAATAATACGTTCAACTTCTAAACCAGCTATTTTACCAGCATCTTTTGTTGCTTTTCTTTGAGCATCATTAAAGTATGCTGGAACAGTAATAACTGCTTTAGTAATTTTTTCACCAACTTTATCTTCAGCATATTTTTTCATGTATCTTAGAATTTCAGCTGAAATTTGTTCTGGGGTATATTCTTTTGAATTTATATTTAATTTTTCTTTAGTTCCCATTTTTGATTTTACTGAAATAATTACATTAGGATTAGTTACTGCTTGTCTTTTAGCAGCACCCCCAACAATAATATCTTCATTTTTAAATGCCACAACAGATGGTGTTGTACGTTGTCCTTCTGGGTTTTCTAAGATGATGGGTTGCCCACCTTCCATAATTGAAACAACTGAGTTTGTTGTCCCTAAATCTATTCCTATAATTTTTTCTTTTGCCATATTTTGTTTCTCCTTATCTTCATACATACACAAGTATGTTTGCTTTCTCTCCACAACCACAAGTTGCTTCTGATTCTTTTTCTTCTTTTAATTCTATGTTTGCTTTAAAAAAATCTGAATATCCTTTTTCTAATGATGCACTAATATGAACACCATTATGGACTGGAATTATTAAAGTTTTACCTTCATTTAATAAACTTTCAATTTTCTTTGGATAAACACTATCCAGACTTTTAGCATTATAAATATTTTTTAAATCTTTTGCCATTATTCACTCACCTTTACTATTGCATGAACCAATACACGATCATGGATCATATAACCATCACTAATAACACTAACAATTTTATTTGAATCAAACTCTGTTGATTGAACCAACTCATTTGCTTCATGTATATTGGAATTAAACTCGTCTCCAGGTTTTACACCCATTGCTTTAATCCCATTATTTTCAAATGCATTTTGAATTTGATTAATAACCATATTAAATCCTGTTAGATAATTTTTAACTTCAGGATTATCATTTGGTGCTTCGACAACTTTTTTTAATAAATCAAAAGGCTTAATCAAATCTTCTGCTAAATTTGCTGAACCATATTTTCTAATAACAGATTCTTGTTCATTTCTTTTTTTAGTCAAATTAGCTATATCAGCATTTCTTAAACCTTTTTGAAAATAAATTTCTTCTTCGAGCTTTAGGATTTTATCTTTTAATTCTTTTATTTCCAATTTATGTTTCTTATCATTTGATTTGACTTTTACATTTGATACATTTTCTAAAATAGTTTCTGCACTATTTTCAATTGTTGTTTTTGCTTTTACAGCTTCATCAACTATTTTATCAACAACATCTTGAATATCTTTTTTATCTTTATCCATTTTCTTCTCCTTCTGAGTTTATAAATTCTGTAAATAATTTTATTAAGTGATTTGCTTGTGAATAATCAATTCTTTTTGGTCCAACTAAAGATAATGTTGTAGACCCTTGTTTAGTTTGAAATGTAGTTTCTAATATCGTTAGATCAGACAGTTCTTCAGAAATCTCTTCACCTATTTTAGTAGTTATGATATTTTGTTTTTGGCTTGCAGAATAATTTGCATCAAATCAATCAAAAGATGACATACCTTCCATCAAACTTATAACTTTTTTTAATTTATTAGTATCATTAAACTCCGGGTTTTCTAACATATTTTTTATACCAACAATTTCTTTTTTAGAACTTTGTTTTTCTAATATAGTTCCAATAAATGTCTGAAGAATATACTCATAGTTATTTATGCTCTGAGCTAAAATTTCTTTTAAGTTTTCCATATTGTTTTCAATTTCATTTAAAGGCGTATCTATTAAACAATCTGAAAATATTTTAATAGCTATTTTTAAATCATCAATACTTACATTAGAAAGGTTAAAAGTTTCAGTTTGAATGTTACCATCTGATAATACAAAAGTTACTAATGCTAAAGTTTTGCTTAAAGGAATCAAATCCATTTTTTTAACAGCTAAAAGTTTTTGATTGTTTTGATTTGTGACAACAACTGCACTCATTTTAGTGATCTCACTAATAATCTTTGCAGCTTCTTCTAAAACTTCATCAATGTTAGATTTTCTTGAATAAATAATTGCTTTAAGTTTTTCTCTTAACGTTTTGTCTTCTGTATCAAATGTCATCAAGTTATCTACATAATATCTATAACCCTTTGTAGAAGGTACCCTTCCAGAAGAAGTATGTTCTTTTTCTAAAAAACCAGTTTCTTCTAATGCAGCTGACTCATTTCTAATAGTAGCACTTGAAACACTTATAGTTATTAATTCTTGAATTGTTTTAGAACCAATTGGTTGATTGGTTTTAATATATTCTGAAACAATAATTTTTAATATTTCTGCTTGCCTTTGCTTCAACATTTTACCACCCTTTTATATATTTTAGCACTCTAATGTCTTAATTGCTATTTTTTTCAAAAATTAATTAAATATTGTATCTAAAGTGAAAATGTTATCTTGAATACTTATTGTATATTTAACATTTATTTTTATATGGTCATTAATTATATTTTGGGCAATTAAAGTTTCAATGTGTTTTTCAATATATCTTTTAATTGGCCTAGCACCATAGTGGACATCATAAGATTCTTTTACTATTTTTTCAACTGCATCATTACTAAAATTTATAAATATGTCTTTATCTATCTCTAAGCGATTTGATAATATATTCAATTCTTTAATTACTATCTTTTTAATATCGCTAACGCTTAAAGCATTAAATGTAACAATGTTGTCTATTCTATTTAAAAACTCAGGTTTAAAGAAATTATTTAATTCTTGATTGATTTGAATACTTAATTCTTTTGGTTCTAATCCTTGTTGTATTATATTACTTGTTAAGTTAGAAGTTAAAATAATAATTGTATTTTTAAAATCAACTAATTTCCCTAATGAATCAGTTATACGCCCTTCATCTAAAACTTGCAATAAAACATTAAATACGTCCGGGTGTGCTTTTTCAACTTCATCAAATAAAACTATTGAATAAGGATTTCTTCTAACAGCCTCAGTTAATCTTCCACCTTCTTCATAACCAACATATCCAGGAGGAGCTCCAATTAATTTTGCAACACTTTGTTTTTCCATATACTCACTCATATCGATTCTTATCATTTTTTTAGGTGAGTTAAATAATATATTGGCTAAACTTCTTGCAACTTCTGTCTTACCAACTCCAGTTGGTCCTAAGAACAGAAATGAACCAATAGGTTTATTTGGATCTTTAATTCCGCTCCTACTTCTAAGTATTGCTTCGCTTACAAGTTTTAGTGCTTCATTTTGCCCTTTAACTGTTTTTTCTAATTCTTTTTCTAAACTTAATAACTTTATTTTTTCAGTTTCAATTAATTTATCAACAGGGATACCAGTTCATTTACCAACAATTTCAGCAATATCTTTTTCAGTTACCTCTTCACTAACTAGTCCAGTAGTTTTTACATTTTCAATTTCAACTAACTGTTTTTCTAAACTTGGTAATAATGAATACTGAATTTCACCAGCTCTTTTATAATCACCATTTGCTTGAGCATAATCGAGTTCTTTTTTTAAACTTTCAATGGTTGTTTTAACATTATTAGCATTTTGCAATGAAGCTTTTTGTTTTTCTCATTCAGCAGATAATAATAATTGGCTTTCTTTTAACTTATTCAATTCATCAACAGCTTCTTCAAGTCTTTGTTTTGACTTATCATCTTTTTCTTTTGATAAAGCGCTTTTTTCAATTTCTAATTGAATCACTTTCCGATTAATTTGATCAAGTTCACTTGGCACACTCGATAATTCAGTTTTAATTGTAGATGCAGCTTCATCAATTAAATCTATTGCTTTATCTGGTAAAAAACGATCATTAATATATCTTGAAGACAAGCGGGCTGCAGTCACTATTGCATTATCATGTATTCTTACCCCATGATAAGTTTCAAACCTTTCCTTTAAACCTCTTAAAATTGATATTGTTTCATCAACTGTTGGCTCTTCAACCAAGACTCTTTGAAATCTTCTTTCTAAAGCTGAATCTTTTTCAATGTACTCTCTATATTCTTTTAAAGTGGTGGCACCAATTGCTTTTAACTCTCCTCTTGCTAATGCTGGTTTTAATAAGTTAGAAACATCCATTCCACCACCATTACCAGTTTTACCAGCTCCAACAATTAAATGAAGCTCATCAATGAATAAAATTATTTCACCACTTGTTTTGTTAATTTCATTAACTATAGCTTTTACTCTTGCTTCATAATCACCAAGATACATAGCACCAGCCATTAAGCTTCCCATATCAAGTTCCAAAATTCTTTTATTTTTAAGAATTGAGGGGACATCACCTTTAACAATTCTTTGGGCTAAACCTTCTACAACAGCAGTTTTTCCAACTCCAGGTTCACCAATTAATACGGGATTATTTTTTGTTTTTCTTGAAAGAATGCGAATAACTCTCATAATTTCATCTTCTCTACCAATTATAGGGTCAATTTTTCCTTCTTTAGCAATTGCTGTTAAATCTCTTGTGTACTTTTTTAAAGCATCACTATTGTCATCTTTTTGTTTTAATTCCATAAAATAAATCTCCTTTATTTTTTAAAGCCATTCAGGCTTATCAATATCTTAATACATAAAATTAGCAAAGTCAATAGTAGAGTGCTAAAAATTTAAATATTAAAAAAGTTACTATTTTAAACAGCAACTTCTCCTATTAACTTACCATGAGATTTATAATTAATAACTTCAATGTCTTCAAAGCTAATATCATAAATTGATTTATTTGAATTAATTTTTATTTGACATAAGGGCATAACTTCTCTTTTCAATTGTATTTCAATTTGATCCATGTGATTTAAATAAATATGTGCATCCCCAATAGTGTGAATAAAAAACCTTGGTTTTAAATTACATTCTTTTGCAATCAATACCATTAATAAAGCATAAGAAGCTATATTGAATGGGACCCCTAAAAATATATCACCACTTCTTTGGTAAAGTTGTAAATCTAATCATCCATCTTTAGATACATAAACTTGTCACATTGAATGACAAGGGGGTAATAACATGTCACCAACTTCAGCTGGATTTCAAGCACTCACTATATGTCTTCTTGAATAAGGATTATTTTTAATCCCTTCTATTAGCAATTTAAATTGATCAATTCCAAAAAAGTTTCTTCATTGTTTTCCATATACAGGACCCAAATCACCATATTGATCAGCAAAATTTTGATCTTCTTTTATCTTGTTTACAAATTCTTGTAAAGTTTCGCCTTTATAATCAATTGATTCTTTAAAATTTTTATAAGGTCACTCATTTCAAATCTTGACATCGTTGTCAACTAAATATTTGATATTTGTATCCCCTTTAATAAATCATAATATTTCATGAAAAATTGCTTTATAAAAAACTTTTTTAGTTGTTAATAAAGGAAATCCATTTCTTAAATCATATCTTTGTTGAACACCAAATTTTGATATAGTACCTGTTCTTGTTCTATCCTCACGTCTTTCACCATCAGTCAAAACTTCATTAATTAAATTTAAATACTGTTTCATATTTATAAATCCCTTCAGCAAAAATCATAATGAAATTATATAATATTAATACTATTGATTTAATGTATTTTTTAATAAAATATTTTTATTTAAATACTCTATTCCTTTATTTGTTAAGATCCTTCCTTTAATAGTTCTGGTTATTAATTTTTCTTTAATCAAAATTGGTTCTATGTTATTGATAATAGTAGCACTTGGAACATTTATCATTTGTCCAATATAATCAACCCCGAGACATTTATGCTCTTTAAGTTTTTTTAAGTATTCAAAATCTTTTTCATATAAACCAAATTCATATATTTGCATTTGACGAAATACATAATAAATACTTTTTGGACTAAAATCATTAATCTGATTAGTTGTATAATAATCATTAATCCTTTTAATAAGATTAATGATTATTCTTGGTGTGTTTCTACAATGATTAGCAATAATCAATTGAGACTCATAAAAAATATCAATATTTAACTTTTCAGCAGTCATTTTAACTATTTGACTAAGTTCTTGTTTTGTATAATCACTAAGTTGAAAATAAATAGCAAATCTATTTATAAAAGGGTGAGCTAATTTATCTACTTGAGTAGTGGCACAAACAATAGTAAAGTTTGGAAGCTTAATATCAACTATTTTAGAATTATAGTCTTTTCCAATAATAATAGATATTTTGCTATCTTCTATAACTGGATATAAAACTTCTAATATTTCTTTACTAACAGAATGTATTTCATCCATAAACAAAACTTCATTTTCCTTAATAGCAGTTATTATTGATATTAAGTCACTAGGTTTGGCTAAATTAGGCCCATTAATAATATGTATTTTAACTTTTAATACCTTGGCTATTAAATAAGCTAAACTAGTTTTCCCCATACCACTAGGACCACTGATTAAAATGTTATCTAAACTTTTTTTATTAGTTACACTTGCTTGTGTGTATATTTTTAAACTATTAATAATATAAGATTGTCCTAAAAAATCTTCTCATTTTTCTGGTCTAAAACTTTTATTCATTTATTAACTCCATAATAGCACTTATCATTTGTTCTATAGATAGTTTATTATCAATAGTATTAATAGCTTTTAATATATCTTTTTGCTTATAACCTAATTTTGTTAGACTTATAAGTACTTGTTCTTTTTTACTATTTAATTTATTTGCAAAAAGATATTGCTGTAATTGATCAATAATGAGTCTTGCTGTATATATACCTATATTTCTAATTGATGATAATAATTCAACATCACATTGTTTTGTAATCAGATACAGTTCTTCAAATGTGAAATTATTTAATAACAGCAATGTTGTTTTAAAACCAACTGTTTTTATAGAAATTAAATTATTAAACAAATTTCTTGTTTCTAATTTCTTAAATACTATTTGAATATCACTAAACTCATTTTTAAATTCACTTATATAAAACTTATATTCTTGTTTTTGGTCTAATTCACTTAATTTATCTGATAAAAGATAATAAAAGTAATATCCATATTCTTTGTTATCTAAATAAATATATTGTTCATCTATACTTTGTATTTTAGTTTTAATGTAATTTATCATTTATACCTCATTATGTTATTAAACAAAAAAATAGAATCATGCGATTCTATTTGATTAATTTAATTAAAACTAATTACTAAGCACCAGTTTTTTAATTTTCAGCACCATTTCCTTCAGCAGCAGCATCAGCAACAGTTACTTTAAAAGTTACATTTTCAGCATCTTTATAAGAAACAGTAATTGTTGATTCACCAACAGCTACAGGTGTAATTTTAATTTTTGATCCTTCAACTGCAACAGTTGCAGCAGCAGGAGTACCAGAAACGGCTGAAATATTTTGACCATCAATTGGATTTGTAAGTGAAACAATAACTTCTCTAACTTCTTCTCCAACTTTCATTGACACGTCACCAATTGCTGCAATTACAGGTTTTGTAGAAACAACAGCTTCAGCTTTAATAGCTCCAGCTATTTCAAAAGATTGTCCGCTTAATTTGTAACCATCATTGGCAAAAGGTGTAACTACAACATCAGTTGTTGATCCGTCTTTAAGAACAGCTGATAAAGATTTAACTCCTTTTAAAGTTGCATTTGTAGTGTCTTTTAATTTAGCAGCTAATTCAGAATTAACAGCAGCTAAGTCAGCCAAATCCTTAATGTCACTACCTATAGCAGTTTTAATGCTTTCAACTTTAATTTTTGTGTCACAAGCAACAACCCCAGCTGAAGCAGTTGCAGTTAAACCAACAGCAGCTAATAATGTTAATAATTTTTTCATATCTTTATTATATTTCCCTTCTTATAATTTTATAGATATTTAAATATGTATATTTCACAATATTGTTACCTATCTAAAAAAAGATGTTTCAATATTGCTTATTTAATTATAACTAGTAATTAAAGTGAAATGTTAAAAAATGAAAAAATATTGATTTAAAGTTAATTTATATTTAAAATTATAACAAGAAAGAAGAAAAAGCATGAAATTAAAAAATGAAAAATGAAATGAATCAAGAAATATAGTTTGAAATGTATTAGTTATTATTGTTGTTGGTTGGTTGTTAATTGGTGCAATTGAAGGAATTGGTTTTAGACATAAAATTAAAAATTATTATGAACAAGATCAAGAAGATTATTATTACACCATCTATATTGTTAATTTAACTAAACTAGGTTTATATAACAGTATTATAAATAATACACAAGTGAGCATTCCGAGTTCACTAAATGTTTTAAATCATGATACTTATGGACTAATGGTTGCTGGAATTGTTATAACTTTTATTTCAGCTTTAATTCCTTTAACTCAATTTTTCTTTGAAACTAACAAAGAAAATAAAACAAAGAAAATAAAAAAAGTTCTATTTTCTTAGTTAGTCGAATTATATGTTTAATCGGAGTCGGTCTAGTATTAGTTGCAATCATAGTATATTTAGTTAAATTCACAAACATAACAAATACAAAATTTGATAGCAATAATGACGAGGTTTATCAACCATCTAGTCAGTTGTTTGACATGGGGGCTTATCTTGGATTAATGATATTAGTTTCAACTTGTTTTATTATTCCCATCATTTCACCAATAAATTTAAAATAAAATTACATTTTACACTTACAAATATGAAAAATAATATTATTTAAGGTTATTTTGGTGCATTAATTGTAAAAGATATTTTCTTTTGTTTTGAATAAGAATCAATTTTTCTTTTTCTTCTATTAATATTTCTCTAATTTCTTTTTGTGTTTTATTAATATTTTTAATTTGTTGATCAACTTTTTGTAATTCTTTAATGATTGCTTGTCTAACTCATTTATATTTAGCTTTATTAGCTAACAAATAAATAGGCGTATTTTTTGCATAATATCTAATAGTTCATATAACTCAAGGAATAACTCCGATACATCAAGCAAACATAAAATAGAATATATCAACTCATTGTTCTGGTTTTATTGGGTCGTTTGGCTGAACATATTGAATATAAAATATTGTAATAGCTAAAGGATAATACAACAAACCAAAAATTAAAAATCCTAATTCACAAATCATTATCACACCACCAATAATAATTAAAGATGCACGATTGAACTCTTGAATATTTTTCTTGTGATTTACTAACATTTGCTTTTCAATAATTTTTTGCAACATTACACGCACTACAAAAATTCTTACTAATAACACTCCACCTACCATTACTAACAACAACGATATAATTCCAGTTAGAATTCAAGCTTTGGTTTCCATAAACACCTCAATATTCTTTCTTTTAATAAATTATAAAACTAATTAAATCATTATTAATAAAATAAAAATAAAATTTTTGATAGTTTTAAATAAATAAGATATAATTATTTTTATATGTTTTTATTAAATTACAATGGAGAATAAATAATTATGATATTAAATATTTTTAAAAAGAAAGTTTTATTTAAAGCTATTTTTGGTTTGACTGCAACAACAGTTGTTGTTATTACACCATTAAGCGTAATTGCATGTGTACCCACAAGTGATTTGAATGCTAGACCAATTAATTGATATAGTCCTGTAAATACTTTGGATCGAACACCAAATGCTTTTGCTAATGATTCATGTTCTATTCTTTGAGATGAAGACCAAAAATTATTTTATAGTTGAATGTTATTTAGAAATGGTAAAGGTTTTCCTTCTGGGTGAATCGAAATGACTTCTCCTGATTTAAACACTTGAACGCAAGGTGAATATCGAATTCAGCAAAAAAGAGAATTTGACACGATAAATGGTAAAGGTTCAACTTCAGCTTTGGGTGGATCAGTTTGAGTTGATACTGATGGTAATTTTTTTGAACCAGGTGATGTTGTTTTTGTTGTTTCAATGCAACCTTCAAGGATATTAACTCCAAAAAATGAACCAGAAGGTCAGATTTTAACTGGTGATAATTCTTCATCAAATGGTGATAATTCTTCATCGAATGGTGATAATTCTTCATCAAATGGTGATAATTCTTCATCAAATGGTGATAATTCTTCATCAAATGGTGATAATTCTTCATCAAATGGTGATAATTCTTCATCAAATGGTTTAGTTGGTATTGATAAAAATAATGGTGATGAGGAAATAATCAACAACTCTAACATAACTGATGAAAGCGGTATTGCTTATTTTGTTTCACATGGACTTGGGCAAGATTTTTATAAAACAGGTGTTTTATCCAAAGAAAATTTAAGCAAACCAACAGATAATACAAATTGAAGAGATACATTTGTATTTCAAACAGATGATGGAGTTTATTTTGCAATTTCTGCTCATAACCGTTTAGAGTTTTGAAAAATTAATTCTTTTGAAGACAATGAAAAGGGTGGTAAAAATAAAATTGAAAAAGTAAGTGAACTTTTTGTTAGAAATATTGGGGTTGAAGTACCAAATGTTGTTAAGATAGGTGAAAATTTATGGTATGTATCAGCATCAGTTCAAGACAACCCATTTGGTGGACCTTTTCAATCTGCATGATGAACGTTGTGTGAATGAAATGCTGAAAAAGGATTTATCCCAGTTACAATTGGAGATGATGGTAAATATCATCAAGTTGAAAACTTTAGAACTGCTGAAGCTGCTTTAAAAATTGAAGAAGAATTTCCAGATGATAAAGTTATAGACTGAGATAAAACTAAAAACGAAGATTATAAAAAAATGGTTAATATCTGACAAGCCAATGAGTATGGAACTGAAGGTTATGCACAAAGAGTTAGTGATCCTTATCAAACACAAAACCAAAGAGGAAAAAAGATTGCTGAATTTGCAATTTCACGTTCAATGGTTTCAAACTGAGCATATGATACAGACATTTGAGCATGAAAAGGTGGATCATACGGAAGTGAAAAGTTAACATTTAAAGATGGTAAGCCTAATTTAGTGATGAACGATAAAGTTGAAACTTTAGTAGATAACGGAACTGCTGTTTACAATTTGAAAGGATCAGACTTAGTGGACGGTTACAGTCTTGATTTTAATAATAAACTATTTTCTTTTTATTTAAAAGATAACATTACACAATGAGAAAATAATGTTTCTACAAAATTAAAAAAATGAAATAATAAAGGTGGTCCAACTGATTTAACTGATGATATCACTATTGTTTGAAACAAATGCACACTAACTTTTTATAATGAAACAAAAGGTTGAAATGCTCATTTTATGTTACCACAATGAACAATACATGAAATTAAAGAAGGAGCTAAATCAATTAGCTCTGGTAATTTGATTAAACCAGAGTTATAATGATTAACATAAAACATAAATGATGTTTTTTATATTTAAAAAAATAATGGATTTTGAAATGATCATGTTATTTTATTACAGGGTGTAATTCACTAATCAAATAAAATGCTTAGCTATAAAAGTCAAAAAATGAAAGATTCATTATAAAATCTTTCATTTTTTTATTCTTCACCAAATTCTAAAGTTCCTAATATATTAGTTAACTCGCTTGTTATTTTATTAAAGAATTGATTTTTAATCACATCTGCTGATTTTTTGATTTTATTAGAATTATTAATTAAACTTTGACTTACTTTATCTAAGCTCTCCATTTCAGCTTTTATTTTTTTATAAGAAGTAGGGAATGTTACGCTTCAGTAGTTATTTAACTTTTCTTTTTGTGCTTCTAGTTCTTTAATAATATCATTGTTAGATGAACTAGTTAAGATGTTAATCTTTTGATTAAGTTCATATTCGAATTCAATAAAACGTCTTAGCATTTGACCAACAAAAATAAAACTTTCTGAATCAGTGATTCAAATATTGTCATACTCATTTGATTTAATAAATGGTACACCACGATATTGGTCATTAAAACTAGTAGCTATTAAAATACCGTATTTAGTTTTATTATTAGCAACATCTTGTGCTAATTTATTAATTCATCCATTAGATCATTCAGCATTTTTTACTTCATATACTATTTTTCCTACAACTTCTTTTTTAGCGTTTTTTATTGTTTGTAAGTAATCAGCTTTTCTATCACCAGTAGTTAATTTATCTATTTGGTCAAATAGTCCAAACCCTTTTTGCAATTCTTCTTCAACTTCATGTTCAAAGTTTTCGCCTTTTCTTTTAGAATTAATAATTTTAAATTCGCGATTAGCTTGTGTTAATTCATTAATTCTATTTTCATATTCATTTTTAATAGTTAGTTCTTTTTTTTCTGATTCTAGTTCTTTAACTTTAACTAAATTATCAATTTCTATTTGTTTATTATTTAATTGTAGTTTTAAATCATTTAACTCTTGGTTAAATTGATTCATTATAACTTCTTTATTTTTTGCAACTTCAAGGTTGAATCTTTCTTCCATTGCCTTAATTTCTAATTCTTTATTAGCTACTTTAATTTCTAAACTATTTTTAGTTTCATTAAATTGATTAATTAATGTATTTTTCTCTTTATCTATTTCTAAAGCTTTTTGTTCATTTAATTGTTTTATTAAACTTTCTTTATTATTTAATATAATTTTAAATGATTGTATTTCATTGTTAAAATCATTAGTCATTGTTTGTTTAACTAGATTAATTTCTGATAAGTGTTTTTCATTTAATTGTGAAACTATTTCACTATTTAACTGTTCTTTAAGCTCTATTAGTTGTTGAGCTTTTAACTCACTTAAATAGTTTTCAATTAGTGTTCAATTTGAACCATGATTAGCAAATGATTCTTTTGTAATGTCCTTATGACAATGAGGACATTTAAATAAGATATTATTCATATAATATCTCCCTTCTATTTATATATTGAATGTTTAAAAAATAAGAATAAGATAATAATCTCACTTTCTGTAATTTTTAAGGTTTCCACCTATTTTTATTATACAATAAATATTAGTTAGAAAGACTAGGTATTGATATGGGGTTTGAAAGAAAAGAATTTAAAGGTTATGAAAAGAAATTTGATGACAAAAAAGGATTTGGAAATCGCAATGGTGGAAATAGAGGATTTGGAAATCGCGATGGTGGAAACAGAGGATTTGGTGGTCGTGATAAAAAACCAGATGGAATGAGTAATGGAAGAATTGATAACTTTGAAAAACCATTATTGTTATTATTAAAGGAAATTAGTGAAAAGTTAGATATTTTAATTAAAGATAAACAAGATGCAGAATAATTGTTGATTAATATAAAAAATGAGACCGCATGGTTTCATTTTTTTTGTAAATATTTTAAATTAATAATTAGTTAGAATAATTGTTTGATATAGTTTGGAAAGAATAACTATTTCCACCTTCAGTAGACTATTTTATTTCTAATTGATAATCACCACTAATTGTAGCATCACCATTTAATCTATAACCTTCAATAGCTTCAAGAACAACTGAATAAGTTCCTTTCGCAGATGAACCCTCAACAGCAGCACCAGTAGTTGTTACAACACCAGTTACTTTATCTTTTCAAGTATCTGATTTTAAAACACCTTCAATAGCTGTTTTAGCATCTTCTTTTATTCCATAAGTTACATCATTTGCATTTACAACAGTTTTAATAGCATTATTAACATAAGAAGTTGAAACTTCTATTTTAGCTGTTAATCAAGTTGCAGTAAATGTTGTTTTAGCACCAGCTACAAATTTATAACCTGGACTAGGTTTAACTTTCAAAGTAATTGTATTTTCTTGATTGACAATTTTTCCATCAATAGATACACCGGCTTTAAATTTTACTTCTCTTGCGGCATTAGAAGCAGCTTCAGCATCAGCAAACTCTTGATTTTTAACAGCATTATCTAGTGATTCTTGAATATAATCAGTTGAAATATTTGAAGAAGAACTTTCATCACCAATTCATAATTTACGTGTAGTTCCATTTTCAAGATCACTAGCTAATTTGTAACCTGTTTTGACGTTTACTGGAATTTTGAAAGTTACTTCTCTATAACCATTACCACTAGAAGGATCATCGTAATTTAAAATTTCTGAAAACTCAAAACGTGAATCTTTGATATTTGTTATTGCTTCTACAGCATCAACTAAATTGTTAAAAGGACCTGAAATTTTTGCCAACACTTCATCAACATCTGCTTTATTAATTTCAATATCTTCTTTACCAATTTCTAAAACTAATGATGTTCCATTTTCAATATCAGCAGCTAATTTATAACCTGTTTTTGCACTAACTTTAACTGTAAAAGTAACGCTAGTAAATGCTCGGGTATTTGAAGTCACATCAACTACTAAAAATGTATCATTTACAATTGCTTTAATTGCATTAATAGCAAGTTCATTAGATTCATATGGTCCAGTAATTATTTTTAATGCATTATCAACATTTGCTTTATTAATTTCTAGTTCAGTAGGAACTTTAATAGTAATAGTTGTTTTACCATCTCAAGTTCCTAAACTATATTCATCATTAGGTGTAACAGTCACATTTAAAGTTACATCTTTTGTTGCTGTTGATGGAACTTCAGCAACAATTGTTTTGATTCCAGTAATTTTTTTACTTTGAACTTTATCAATAGCATCTTGTAAAGTTGCAAAATCTTGATCTTTAACTTTTTTTTCTAACTCAGCAATTGTAGTATCTTTATCAATTGGAGTAGATTCAACTAATCTTCATTCAACACTAAATTCAGTTTTAGATCCTTCAGTAAGATTGTAACCTGTATCAGCTTTAACTTTAATTGTAATAGTTTTTTCAACATTTGTTGGTTCACCATCTAAAATTAAACATTCAGCTAGTTTAACAGTTTTAGCTGCTTCAATTGCTTTTTCTACACTAGAAAATTCTTTATTTTTAATAACTGTATCTAATGCAGCTTGAACACCATTTGTACCAACTTCTGGTGTAACAACAGGTCCTGATAAAATATCTTTTAATTCAAACTCTTGTTTATCAATTTTATAACCTTTAATTAAGTCAAGTTTAAAATGCACATTTTTTGAACCAACAATTTCATTAGCTTTAACTGATTTAATACCAGTAATAAATATTTTTTTTAATTGTTCTTGTACAGCTTCTATTGAATCAAATGGTTGTTCACCTAATTTACTTGCAATTGCTTTACTTACTTCAGCTACATTTAATTCATATTTTTTATCATTTTTGCATTGAACTACTAAAGTTGTGGATGCAGCAACTAATCCAGCAGCAAATAATAATCCTAATAATTTTTTCATAATTTATCCCACTTTTTTTCATTTTTTATTTCTATAACTTCAAAAAAGAATAAAAAGTAGAATCTACAATATGTTGCTCACCACTTTTTTTATAAAATTAATAAAATTTGGTTGATAAGCTATATTCTTCTTTTGATACCTTTGAAAAATTATTTTATAAATTTATTATAAATGCCAAAAAAAAAAAAAAAAGCACTTTTTATGCTAAAAAGTGTTCTTTAACTATAATATTGAATTCTTTAGTTATTTCAGTTAGTTTATATAGTGCTGTTGCATTCTTTATAAAAGTAACACTAGTACCAAAATTATCATGTCTACCTGTTCTACCAATACGATGAACAAAATCTTCATTATCATCTGACAACTCAAAGTTAATCACTAGATCGATATCTTTAACATCAAACCCTCTGCCAACAACATCAGTCGCTACTAAAACACCAACTTTTCCTGCTTTAAATTTATTTACAGCTGATAACCTAGCAAATTGAGTTTTATCACCATTAATAACTTCTGCTGCTATATTATTTTTAATTAAATAATTATAAACATTAAATGATTCTAATTTTGTATTAACAAAAATAATTGTTTTTCTTGATTCTAACTGATCTATAACATGAATTAATGTTTTATACTTATCTAAGTTTTTCACAAAAATATATTTATTTTCAATTTGAGAATTAACTTTAAGTTCATTATTTAATTCTAATATTTTAAATTCTTTTATTTGCTCTTTCATTAGCTCATCAATTCTTTTATTTTTAGTAGCTGAAAATAATCCTATTTGGCAATATTTTGGGATTGCGCCAAATACAATGTCAATATCTTTTTTAAACCCGTATTTTAATATTTCATCAACTTCATCTAAAACTAAAGTTTCTACATTATTTAAATCAAACTTATTTTGGGATAATAGGTCAGTAACTCTTCCAGGAGTTCCAACAATAATTTGTGCATTTTTTAATTGTTTTAATTGAGGGTTATAACTAACTCCACCAATTAAAAGTGCTGTTGAAAGACTTTTCATTTCTTGACTAAAAATTTTTAATTGATCATAAATTTGTACAGCCAACTCCCTAGTTGGAGTCATAATTAATGATTGTATTTTTTCAGACTCAGTATTTATTTTATTTAATATAGGTAATAAAAAAGCAGCAGTTTTACCACTTCCTGTAGAAGACTTTATAAAAACATTTCCATTTTCAAGCAAAAAAGGAATCGATGCATTTTGAACATCTGTTGGTAACTTAAAGTTTATTTTAGTTAATGCTAAAAGCAAAGTTGCTTTTAATTTAAATTTTTCAAATGACATATTGATACCCCCTTTCTTAAAAACTGTTTATGTTTTAATTTTACAATAAAAAAGAGATTATTTAATCTCAATCAGCATTAGTATTCTTTTTAAATGCATTTCATTCTGTTTTTTTAAAATCAGTTTTTCTATCATTTCTTGATTTGTTGTCTCTTGAAGAATAGTTAACACTTCTTGATGAGCTGCTACCTCTTGAGTAATTACTATCTCTTGTTCTTCTTGAATCTCTAGAATTATTATTATCTCTAGAACCACGTGTGCTTCTAGAACCGCCACCTTTGTTTGACCCTGATCATGGACTTCTTGCTTCACCAGAATTACTTCTTGTTGCACTGTGAGAATCTCTTGAACCACGATTATCTCTAGAACCGCCACTTCTTGATGAAGAACTATTTTTTGATAATCTATCATTTCTTGATCTAGAGTTAGAATTGCGATCTGAAAAAGAAGTTTGTTGTTTTCTTTCAATGTTATATTCACTAATTTCAATTTCGTTAACTTCAATATTGAATTCTTTTTGAATATCTTTTAATTGACGCATAGTTCCCATATTATCAACAAAAGTTATAGAATCACCTTTTTTGTTATTTCTTCCCGTTCTACCAATTCGGTGAACAAAGTGTTCATTCTCTCTTGATATATCATAATTAATAACATAATCAACATCACTAATATCAATTCCTCTGGCAACAACATCAGTTGCAACTAGAATATTTACTTGACCATTTTTAAATGCATTAATTGATCTTGATCTTTGTGATTGGCGTTTATCACCATTAATAACAACAGATTTTAATCCAATATCATATAAAACATCAGCAATTTTATCTGTAAAGTTTTTAGTGTTTGAAAAAATAATTGCTTTTTTAGGTTTATGTAATTCAAAAACTTTTTTAAGTAATTCTTTTTTATCTACATTTTTAGTAAAAATAAAAGTATTTGTAATATTATTATTTACCTCTATTTGGTTTTCAATTTCAATCATTTCATATTCATTCATATATTTTTTAGCTAAAGATAACACTTTTGGGGTTACAGTTGCTGAAAATAAACCTACTTGTGAGTCTGGTGAGATTTGTTCAAAAATAGCATCCATTTCATTTTTGAATCCCATTTTTAACATTTCATCAGCTTCATCTAAAATAATTGTATTTACATTTTCTAATTTTAAGTTTTTTCGATTAATGTGATCATTAACTCTTCCTGGAGTTCCTACAACAATTTGAGATTGCTTCATTTTTTTAACTTGCTCTCTCATTTCAGTTCCACCAATTAGTGGTGTAATTGTTAAGTTATTAATACCACCACCAAATATTCTAATTTGAGTAACTATTTGCATAGCTAATTCTCTAGTGGGTGCCATGATAATTGCTTGGATAACTCTTTTATCACAATTAATATTATTTAAAATTGGTAATACAAACGCTGCAGTTTTACCAGTTCCAGTTGAAGATTTACCAAATACATTTTTATTTTCTAAAAACATTGGTATTGCTTTTTGTTGAATTTCAGTTGCTTTTGAAAAGTTATTTTTATCAAGCGCAGTTAAAACTCTGTTGTTCAGATTTAGTTCTTTAAATTTCATTTTTGTCTCTTTTCCTATTTAGGCTATCAAGATAAAAATGATTCTTCAAGCCAATGTAAATAATTATATCATAATTGGGAAGTTTGTGCATAATAAAACATATCTTGGATAAAATAGCGTTAAAAATGTTTTTTACTTTAATAATATGCTTTTAATTTTCTAACATATTTTCAATTATGTTTAGGTTAATATTTTCGTTTATAAGTCAGTTATTAATAATGTTTGGCATTGTTTTAGATAAGTTCTACCACCCATTGATTGTGTTTTGCATTCATATCTCCAGTTACTTGTGATAAATTTCAACCATTGTAGTAACTACTTCACTATCTTTTGGTATGTAAATAACTTTAGTTTAGGATGAATAATTAATACTAAATTATATTCTTTTAGTTTTGTTTCAACTCGTTGTTAAAAACTCAACTTTTAATAACTAGATTTAATAACTAGATTACTAGCACGCTTTAATTGTAATATTTTTAAAGGTAAATTATTATTTGTTGATGTTTCATTCAAAATCTTCAATTTGTTTTAAAACACATTCTGTAACCAGTGATTCAATAGCATCACATTGATTTTTTATTGTTGACAAACACTTACACTTAAATTTTCTATGAGCTTTTTCAAACATTTGATCAATTTTATTGTCTCATTCTTTACTATGATTAATACTTAAAAATCTACACATAGAGTTGATTAGACCAGCATAATAATCAGAATATCTGATAGTTGGATTAGTATAAGAATCCAATTGCACAATTTTAATTTTTGAATTGACAAATTTTTGTTCTTTAAACCAAGTTGTAGATATATAGCCCTCTAATGATTCTAATTTTAAATCTTTTTGATTTTTTATATTAGGTGTCAACTTTCTTTGATCTATAAAAACTTTTATGTCAATATCTTCGTTATTACCAACCCTTAAAGATATTAAAGCTCTTTCAATTAAATATGAAACCATTATGTTGTATACAAGATCAATATTAGCTTTTTTGCCATCTCTTGATATTCACTTTTTTAAATTACTAGTAATACTTATATTTTGTTGTCCAAAATTCTTTAAGTTATGTAGTAAAAATTCTTTATTATCAGTGGTTAGTCTAGATCATTTAACCTCTTTGTGAATGACATCATCATTCCCAATTAAAAATTGATCTTTGAAAATTTCTACATCTTTTCTAAATTCCTTAATAGATTTTTCGGTTTTTAATATATTGGATTTAATTTTAAGTTTTATAGAATTAATAGTTGAATAATCTGTTGAATAAACAAAAAAACCTCCAACAGTAAAAAAGGCTGAAGATGGAGATCCGCTTTCATCTAAATAAAAACTTATGTATTTTTTCATTCAATAACCTTTCTGTAATAAAAAAAGGATATTACTATCCTTTTCTGCATAAGGGTGCTCGTACTAAAATTACGATTAAGCTTGCTGCATTACCTTAAGTCTTACAAATATATATTAACAATTAAAAATTAAAAAAAGGTAAAAAATTTTATATTTTAGAAATTAAAGTTTCTAAACACTCACTTGTCAATTTATATATTGCTTTGGTAAAAAAATTGGTATTGCTTTTTATTGAATTTCAGTTGAATTTAAAAAATTATTTTTATCAAGTCAATAAAAAGTTTATAGCTTTTTTTAAAGTTTAATCTTATCAGCTATTTTATTCCTGCATGAAAGTTATCAACCCAATTGATCACATTTTTGAATAAGATTATATCCTATATTTTGTAAGTTCTAGTAGATCCCTTATCTTGTTCCGCCTTTAACCACAAATTAAGTATATAATTTATAATAACAAGAAAGGTTATTGTTGTATCAATGCCACAGGCTTCATTCTATAAGAAAAAATATTTTGTTCAATAAAATGGAGTCAAGATTATCGCAACTTTAGTCAAACAATAAGTTGCTATAATGACTGACAAGCTTTGAATTACCAACCTTATTAACGCTAACATTTTAATTAGTACGTTAAGTTCTTTTCAGGAGGTTATGATGAATAAAACATTAACATTAATTGCAACAATAATTTTTATTGCATCTGCTGGTTTAATTTGTACTTCTGCTGTGAATACAAATACTTATATAATGCTAGAAAAACAAAAAATAATTGAAAATAAATTAGAAAAAACTTCAATTAAATTACCTTATTCAAGAGAAATTGAAACTAAACTTAATTTAAGTGGGTATAAGGAAAATATTTTATCAAAATCTAAAGTTATGCACCCTTCAATTTTAAAAGAGATAACTAAAAAATATATAAAATCATTTGATTTAAGAAACTCTTTAGGGATTCATAGAGTTTATACTTATGATAAAAAGAATATTGAAAAAGAAATTTATTCATTTTTAAATTCAGAATTAAATGAAAAAGAATCAGGTGAATATGATTTTGATAACGAGGTTAGTTTTGTTAAAGATTATTTAAATATTGATTCAATCAATTATGACGATAACTTCAAAAATGAAATTAGCAAATTATATCTTAGAAAAATTGAGATGTCTGAAGATAAAGAAAAACATTTTTTATCTAATTACGCATGACCTAAATTTGAGCAATCTGTAAAAGATGAAACTGATCCTTTCGTTTTTTCACAATCAATTAATGGGTATAGTGAAGTTTATAGCTTTACAGATGATATTTTATTAATTGGTATATGATTTATTATTGCCGCTGTGATTTCTTTTACAGTTAGTGCAACCTTGGGATCAGGGGGTCTTTTAGCACCAGCAATACCTTTAGTTGCTGCTGGGTTGACCAAAATAGGTTTAACAATTTCAGAAAAAGTAGTTAAAGCACTCATTAAAAAAGTGATATCAAAAGCTGTTAAGAAACCTTTGAAAAAAGAAGTGGATTCAGGTATAAAAAAATACTTAAATTCTTTAAATTTACAACCTATTTTAGATAAAAGTAAAAAATTTATTATCAACGAGTACGGAGAGGATATATGAAGTAAATACAATGATTTTTTTATTAAAGGTTTTGATAATGGAATTTCTGGTAAGTGAAAATCTTTTTGAGGCGGACTAAGCGTTAAAGATAGAGCGGTACTTATTTTTGATTCTATAACAAATCCTCTTTGAAATTTGAAATCAATTAGTTCATATTCAACTGCTAAATTTCAAAACTTGTTACCTTGATGAAAAAAATATACTGAAGCAAGAAAATTTGAACACAATATTGATCAAGCTAAAAAATTAACATTTTTTACAGCTACAATAGCGACAAAAGGAACTTGAACTGGTACATATTATGGTGATGTAAATAATCCAATGGAAAATAGTTATGATTTAAATAAATCAGCTAATCCCTTGTTAAAAACCACTTTAGAATTAACACCAACTTTTTCAAAAAAAACTCAAGCTATAGGAAAGACTTTGTTTATTAATAAAAATTTAAAAGATACTAGAAAATTAGCTCAATTTTATAGAATTAATCAAAATGAGTTTAGTGGTCTATTAGACCAAAGAGATAAAGAAGTTTTATCTAATTACCCAACAAATTATTCAAACTATAATAATAAGTTTTTAAGTTTAGGGGAAATATTTGAATAATTTTTTATTAAAAATAATTAAAAGGAGATAAATTCACAATGCAAAAAGAATATTTAGAGAGCGTTAAGTTAGAGTTTGAAAAATATAGAAAAGCACTTATTCGAATCCATTTATTAACTGGTATATTATTAATAGTATTAATATTTCTTGCTTTATATTTAGGTACTTGTTATCCAAAATCATTATTGACCATAACATTAGTGTGCGTTGTATTAATATGTATATTGGTGTTGTTTCAAATAAACTTATTACAAATGTTAATATGGTCAGCAAAAAGAATTAAAAATGAAAATTATGTTGATGGTTGGCGATTACTTTCAACGCTTTTTCTATCAAAAGCGACATATAATAAAGTTTTTGCAGACAAAAATGATGATTTAGGTCCAATAGCATTTTTTTTAGATAGAAATAAAAAAGATGAAGACCCTTTAACTGGTTGGAAGGCACTTTTTAAAGATGTGTTTTTTACTATGTTTTTGATTGGAATCTGGTGTTTTTGATTTATATTTTCTTCATTTGTGTTGTTATTGATCAAATTAATTTTTTGTTGAAAAATACGTTTAAATGATAAAAAGATTTTGTTAATTATAAAAAATTCTGAAAACAATCAAACAGGTTCTAATAAATAAATTAGAAACATTTTAGAATAATCTAATTGCAGATTTATTTTTTAAAAGTATATGCTCAAAGTGCTTTAATGTTGGGCTATTTATTATATTTGTCTAATAAACTTATTTTATATACAAATTTATAAACAAGACTTAAAAAATAATTTAATGATTAAAAAGATTAATATACACTTGATCATCTGTTAATTTTTAAAAATAATGAAAGCATTTTAAAAATATAAGTAATTAAAAAACCCACACTTCTTAAAAAAGAAATGTGGGTTTTATTTTTTAGTTTAAATTTAAACTATTGTTTTTTTTACTTAGTCAATTTATAAATTGCTTTAGTATATATTTCTAACATCTTTTTAAGATGATCAATTGCAACATATTCATTATAAGCATGCATTGATGCATTTTCAATATCCATAGCAGCACCAAAAGCAATAATGTTTGGCATCGTTTTAGCATAAGTTCCACCACCCATTGATTGTGGTTTTGCATTCATATCACCAGTTACTTGCTGATAAATATCAACCATTGTAGTAACTAGTTCACTATCTTTTGGTATATAAATAGCTTTAGTTACTGGATGAATATTTAATCCTAAATTATATTCTTTTAGTTTTTTATCTAACACTGGTAATAAATCATTTTCAGGATTAGTAAATACTGGTACTCTAAAGTTAATAGTTACTTTGCTTTCTTCATTATTAATATTTAATAAACCAATATTTTGAGTTAAATCACCAGTTTCATCACTAATGTCTCCAAACACTTTTGACATACTAAAGTTTAAATGACATTGTGTAGCTACAAATTTAATTAAAGGATGATCATTTCCAAGTTCATATAAAGCGTTAGCAAGGTATGTAGCAGCATTTACTCCAACAAATGGAACACTAGCATGTCCCGGTAATCCTTTAACCACTAAAACACCATTTTCAACTTGAGTTGAAATATTTTTTACACCTTTTAATTTTTCTATTAATAATGCCATATTGTCACCAGTATATTCAGCAACATCACAAACCATATTAACAGCTTGTCCTGCTTTTATTTCAAAGTTAGGTTTTACATTACTTGTAATTTCAACAGTTGATATTCACTTTTCAGCATATACACATGGAAACAACCCATCTGGGACATACCCAGTTTTAGCATACCCGTGATCTGCTACATATTTTTCCATACATTTTCAGTTAGTTTCTTCATTTAGTCCAAAGATAACTCTTATTGTATACTTACTTGGATTAAATCCTTTATCTTTTAAATATTTAACAGCATATACATTCATCATTGTTGGGCCTTTATCATCAAAGCTTCCACGTCCTATTAATTTATTATCTTTAATAATGGGATCAAATGGTCCTGTAAATCATTTGGATAAATCACCAGCTGGTACAACATCTAAATGACATAAAATAGCAAAAATATCTTTACCAGTTCCAAAATCAAAGTATGCATATTTATTTGTATCATCTTTAACAGGATTAAAACCTAATTTTTTAGTTAGTTTAACAATATATTCTAATGCATCATGAACACCAAACCCAAATGGTTTATCACCAACTGGTTTTGATTCAACTGATGGTATCTTTATTAGTTCTTTAGTTGATTCAACAGCTTGGTCAAAATATTGTTCGATTAATTCTTTAGTGTCTATTTTCATACAATCTCCTTATTAACTTTTTATTTTTTTAATATATTCATATGCGTGATTAATTTCAACCATTTTATCTTTAGCTTCTTCATTCTTGTTAATATCTGGATGGTATTGTTTTGCTAGTTTACGATATTGTTGTTTAACTTCCTCAAATGTAGCTTTAGTATTTAACTCTAATGTTTCATATGCTCATTTTTCATCATCAAAATCATTTCAATGTGATTCATTATTTTGTTGTTTATTATGTGCTTTTTGTTCATGTCAACCATTTTGATGATAAAAATTATTCTTATTAAATGTTTGACCACTAACATTTTTTCTTTTTTCTTTAGCTCTTATAAGCAAATCGTTTATAAGTTCTGTTGTATTTTGTTTTAATTGTTCCAATAGTTTTTCAATAATAGGTTTTTCATTAAAATTTGCTGTTCCCAATATATAAGCAATTTTTCTTAAAAGAATTAACTTTACAAAACCATTTTTAATTATTAAATAATAATTATCTAAGCTTTTTGTATAGTAAGTCATTAAAAATGCTCTATTAGCACTATTATCAGCAATATTTGTTTTATCAAAATTAGTTAGCAGTCTTTTTTGTTGAATTCTAAATTCACTAAAAAATTGATCTTGTATTTTGCTCATATCCTCTATAAAAGTTTCAATAGTATTAAATGAAACTTTTTTATCAATTAAAAACTTTTTAGTTTTATTAAAATCTGTCAGATATGGGAATTGTGCAAATTCTTCTCTATATTCATAATTTCCAATTACTACAGTTCGTTTAGTTTTTCGCATTCAAATTGTTCGCTGATGTCTAACCGATTCTATATTCTTGGTTAATTGCTCTTGTGAGTTTGTAACTCTATTTTTATTATTAGTAAATAAAAATACTACTATTCCAACCAAAAAGATAGCGATCATGATTGATATGATAATGATTAAAAAAAATAACATGATGCTCCTTTTCTAAATTAATATAATTTTACATTTTTAGTAATAAAAAAAGATTAATCATAAGACTAATCTTTTAAATTATTTTATTAGTTTGCAAGTGGAACTACTTTAACTCTTTTACGGTTTTTGCCAAATTTTTCATATTTAACAGTACCTTCAATTAAAGCGAACAAAGTGTCATCTCCACCACGTCCAACATTTTGACCAGGATGGATTTTAGTACCTCTTTGTCTAAAAATAATAGCTCCAGCGGTTGTAAACTGACCATCAGCTTTTTTTGCTCCTAAACGTTTTGATTCAGAGTCACGACCATTTTTTGTTGACCCAGTACCTTTTTTAGAAGCAAAGAATTGTAATCCTAATAAGAAACGCATATTAGTGAACCTCCTTCATTTGTATGTTTTTTTTATATTGAGTTCAAATAGTAAATAATTGAACTCGTAACATTTCTAACATGACTTGTAAATCATGATTATTCAAATTTAAATTCTCAATTATTATTTCGTTTTCCAAAACTTGTAACTTCACATCTTTTTCAAAATTTGTATCTAATGCATTTAAAGCACCACTTACAATTCCTGTAACAGCTGCACAAACTAAATCTTGATTAAACTTACCAGCATTAGCATGGCCTGAAATATTTAATTGTTGAATTTTTTTATTAATGTTTTTAATAATGATATTTATCATATTAGTTATTAACCAATAATTTTTTCAATTTTAACTTTAGTGTAAGGTTGTCTGTGACCATAAACCTTATTAACATTTTTTTTAGGGTGGTATCTAACAACACGAATCTTTTTACCTTTACCTTGTTTAACAATAGTAGCAGTAACTTTAGCACCATTTAGTAACGGTGCTCCCACTTTGCTATCAATCATTAAAATTTCGTCAAAAGTAATCTGATCATCTACTTCACCATTTACTTTTTCAATAAAGATTTCGTCCCCAGCTTCAACTTTAATTTGTTTTCCACCTGTTTTTATAATTGCGAACATATTCTATATCCTCCAGTCTAGACTCGCCTTCATATGTGAGAAATTAAATACTTCTACTTAGTTACATACTTAGAAAAGAGCGGTTGAAACTTGATTTCAACTATATGATTATACCTTTTTTTACCAATGTGACAAGTAATTTATAAATTTTTATTTCTTAAATTTAATATTTCAAATATTTCTAATGTGTGTTTCTCAGCAATTTTTTGAATATTTTCACTCATGAAATATACTTCTTTGTTTATTTTATTGCAATTTATAACAAAATAATTGTTTAACTTCATGTCATTAATGTTTATTTGTTTAAATCTTTCTTCTAACAAATGCTTATAAAGGGTCAATTGTAAAGTTTCTTTTTGAAGATCAGGGTGTCTTGTTGTTTTTATATCACCAATTAAATACTGCTTTCTTTTATTATTGATAAGTAGAATGTCAAGAGTTCCAACATATCGTTCGCCCACCATTGATAGTTCACTTATGATTTCTCATCCATCTTCTTCATTATAGTCATTAGTAATCTTTTGTAGTATTTTTAATAATCATCTTTTCATTTCCAAATGACCATAAAGATTGCAACAAGTTCTTTCTTGGCGATCTTTTAATCAAACTTCTGCTATTTTGTGTAAATGCAAACCTCTAGTTATTGCATTTACCAAAATTTCTTTACCTTCTTGTGTTTCAGCAAATGAATCATCAAAAACATATTGTGGTAAATATTGCATAATAGTTGAAACACTTGGTCTGTTGATTTCAACACCTTTTAAATAATACTTATGTGATTCTTCATCAATAAATATTTCTTGTCTTAATATATTTTCTATTTTTTCCATAAATACCACCTTTAATTTATATTTATTATACTTTAAGATTTTAATTAAAAAGATTTAACATATAAAAATATTTTTATTATAAAATTTATTGGTGTTTAAACATTTAATACAAGAAAGTGAGAAAAAATGAAATTAAATAAAAAATATGGTTTTTGAACAGTACTTGTATCAACATTAGCAGCTGTTGTTGGCTCAAGTATAATAATTTCTTTTAATATGGTTTTTACTTTAGCTGGAAATAATCCGTTATTGATGATATTAGCTTGAGTTTTTGGAGCATTAATTGTTTTACCAGATGCTTTTGTTGTAATAGAACCTTCAATTGGTTATCAAGAAAGTGGTAATGGATATAGTTGAATTAGAAAGTGCAATTGAAGAATACTTGCATTTTGATTTGGATGAGTATTAATTTTATTTGTATCAGCAACTTCACTTGCTAGTTGTTGTTCTGCTATGAGTTCTATGATTACAATGATTGTTGAAATAGATGATAAAACAATTGGTGCTCAAACTTTACAAAAAGCATTAGCTATCATAATTCTTGTCAGTTTAGCAGCAATTCAAATTATGATTAAAAACAGTAATAAATATACTCAAATGTTTTTCTTATTTGTTAAAACATTACCAATATTATTAGTTTTTACATTAGCAATTATATATGGTTCAAGTGATGGGTTATTATCTAACAATGAAATGAATAAAAATTTAGGTAGTGCTTATGTTTCTTCAGCGATGTTAATTCCTGCAATAACATATACTGGTTTTGCATATTCAGGGCATGAATTCCCAACTTATATTACAGAGGAAATTGAAAATCCAAAAAAAACAGTACCATGAGTTATGATTAGTGCGATTTTAATAGTTTTAGTTATATATGTAACCTATGGAATTGCTTTATTATCTTTAGCAGAAAGTTCAAAAGTTGTAAGCGAAGGACAAGGGACTTCAGCTATTTTTGCTCAATATAAATGAGCTGTCTTAACTTTTAATATTTTTGCAATATTTTTATTTATTGGTTCAGTTAACTCTTTATTATTTTTTCAATCAAGATTAATTCATAAACTTTCAGAAACTGGTGACATGCACTCAATATTTGGCAAAGTGTATAATAAAACTAATCAACCTTATATGGCAATTATCTTATTGGGATTAGTGGCATGTTTTTACATACTATTTAGTTCTATTGCTGAAATCATTTCATCTTTTGCTTTAGCAACAAGTGCTTTAAAATTATTGTTAAATGCTTCAATCATTAAATTAAGATTAACTGATCCTAACTATAAAAGAATATATGATAATAAAACATTTTGAATTTTGATGATATTAAGTTTAGTGACATGTGTATTGACTTTAATTGGTTCAATTTATTTAATGGTTATATTCCCACAAGCTAGTGGGAAAAGTGCTTTTGCAGTTCTATGAAAACCCATATTAATGATATTTATTGCTTTTTTAGTTTATTTATTCGGAATTTTTAAATTTAATAATTTAAAAATTAAATAGTCACTATTAACTAGAAAAGGTTTATTAATGATCAAAATTATAAAAACTTTCAAAAATTTAAAAATAAATAATGTTAATGCATATTTGATAATTAATAAACAACTAAATAAAGCTATTTTAATTGATGGTGCTTATAGATGTGAAAGTATTTTTAAATATCTAAAACGATATAAAATTATTTTAACAGATATTTTTATCACTCATTTTCATCACGACCACACCATTGGATTAGATAAGTTAGCTTTATTAACTGGGTGTGCAATACATATACATAAGTTTGATTATCCTTATTTATTAGACAAAACAGTGAATGGAAGTCAAAATGGGCAAGTAGTTGATTTTGATAACCCAGAAATAAAATTTGAGATTTTTAAAAATGATGTTAAGTTAAATATTAACGGTTTTCAAATTAATACCATTCATAAAGGTGGTCATACACCAGGAACAACTTTTTATGAACTTGATAATAAATATTTATTTGTTGGGGATACTTTATTTATTGACAAAGTTGGGTTTCATAAAGCTATGTTTCATAATTTACAAAGTAGTGCCTTAAAATCATTAATTGATCAAACTTGTGATGATGATAGATTTTATGCTTCAATTGATTCTATTGTTAAAGACTATTCTAAACATTTAATCTACCCTGGTCATTGAAAACAAGGTTTTAAAACAAATGATGTTTTAAATAATAAAAATCACGTTTATAATAAGAAAATAAACAGACACTTTAATTAGTGTCTGTTTTAATAATTTCTACAAATTTTCAAGTTTTATTAGTCGTTTCATATTCAAATTTAAAAACTATGCAGTTGAACATATTTTTAGGTCTTTCAACTTTACTGTTTAATAAATGTAAGCCAGAAAATTCTCTTAAAATTCTACCATGTGATACAACCAATATATTTTCGTTAAAATCCTCTTCAGCTATTTTATTCATTATAAATTTTGTTCTTGATCTTACTTGCTGTTGGTTTTCTCCACCTAATTCAACAAAATAATTACCAAAAGGAAATTTAATATGTTCATGTTTGATTGCTGGAACACTTTCAGCTGATCCAAAGTTTCATTCATTTAATTCAACAAAGCTTTTAAACCCCAAATTCGGTGCAACATATTTTATTGTATTTTTTGTTCTATTTAATTTCTGAAGTATAACCACTACCAAATAATATATTATTTTTATTAAATCATTTACCAGCATTAATAGCTTGCTCTATTCCGTTTTCAGTTAATGGGGAATCACAAAAACCTTGCTTAATTTTTTTAACATTAAATAAAGTCTCACCATGTCGCATTAAATAAATGTTTTTTTCATAATTACCTCTTACTAAAATTATAGAGTATAAACCCCAACAATGATTGTTGGGGTTTATACTTTAAGCTATCCAAAGTAATTAATAGTTTCTTCTACTTCAGGATTTAATATCGTATATTCTTCTTGTTCATTGCTCATCAGAATATATTGATTATGTTCATTATAATCATTACTGATACTTTTTAAGGTTTGAACTTGCACAAAATCACTATCATGATGAGACAGCTTTGGTTGATTCTTAACAGATGCTGTATCATCAAATTCAATTGAAGTAGATCCTAGCTTAAATTTGGCTTTGTCGTGATTTTTTGATGATTCTATATAAACTAATGGCAAAGCTGCAATATCTAACAAAAAATCAGCCGCTTTTCCAATAATTGCTGCAACCCCATTTAGCAAAGCACCACTAGCACTAGCACCACCAATTATTTCTTTTGCTTTTTTAGTGTCAATTTTTTTAATTATATCACCTCCTTTCATTTCAAAAAGTATTTAATGTGAAATTTTTAAATAACGGAGTTTTTGTATAATGTTGCTAACAAAAGATAATGAAAAAATGCCTTTTTTGCCTTATTAATATGCTTTTTTTCCACAAGCATTTTACATATATGTATAATATTTGTGAACTTAATAATATTGTATCTAACTTACACATAGCAACATATTGGGTTGCTGTCCTGCCTTAGACCTATCTAAGACTGTAAGAAGAATAATGATATTAAATGTGATGGTGAAAATATAATTTTTATTGAGTTTGATATTAAACTAAGAAAGAGGAAAATTCAACATGAAAAAATTATTATTATCTTTAATGTCAGTTTCAGTTGTTGGCACTAGTGCAACAAGTGTATTAGCGTGTGTTTCAAAAAATGACACAGATATTTATTTAGTACAAGGAAATAGTGGGGAAATCAGAGATAAAAGTTTTAATGAATCTGCTTTTAATGCTGGCAACAACTTCTTGCAAGAAGTTCTAGGTAGAAAGAAAAATATTTCTTATGTCAGAGTTAAAGATTCAGAAACAGCAACTCTTACAAAAGCTTATAATAATGCTATTAGAAATAAACCTAAAACTTTAATACTACCCGGTTTTTATCATGCAGTTCCAGATAACGGGAATAATAGTGCCGCTGGTTTAATGAAGGGTAAAGGTTCAACAATCTTAATTGACGCTGCTGATCAAATAGAAAATCAAATTAACATTTCATATAGAGGAGATGTATCAGGGTTTTACGCAGGAATGGCTGCAATCGTTACTGAATTAGGTAAAGATGATGCTAAAGAAGTTAAATTAGGAGCATTTGGTGGAAACTCAAACCCTAAATCAGTGGATAACTTTATCGTTGGTTATATGTCTGCTATTAAAGTTTGAAATCAAACAAGTGTTGAAGATAAAACAAAACTATTTGCATCAATAGATGAACAAAAAGCATCAACATGAGCTAAAAGAGATATAACAGTTAAAACTACTCAAAAGATTAGTCCTGAAGCTACAATGAAAAAAAATGATACAGATTGATTCTCAAATTCATTTGTTGTTGGTGAAGCTGTCCCGCTTTTATCTAAATTAGATGCAACTGTTGTTATGCCAGTGGCAGGACCTCAAACAGCAGATGCTATTAGTGTTACTGGTAAAAATTTCAAAATTGTTGGAGTTGATACTGATCAATCTCTAGCATTTGAAAAAGGTAATTTTATAACTTCAGCTGAAAAAGCTATTGAATCATCAACTTTAATTTCTTTAGCTCATACTCCAGAGTGAAAAGATGTTAATTTAGGAGAAGAGACAGTTTTAACTAAAACTGCAAAAATTGTAAAAGAATCAGGATTGAGTTTAACTAGACAAGATAGCAAAGACGGAGAATTCAAAGACGTTGATCTTGCTGAAAACAAAGATTGAACTAACTCAGTATTATGAGCAAATGGTGACATGTCATCTGGTGGTAAAAATGCTTTAAGTAATGAAACTAAAAATGCTATTAAGGAAATTTATACACCAAAAGTTTTAACTGAGGCTTCAAAAGATTTATTTACTTACATCGATAGTCAAAATGCTGAATTTTATAATAAATATTCAATTATTAGTAAAGTTTCTATTGATGCATATGCAAATAAAATTGTTACTGGTAAACAAATGAAAAATTTATCAGATGATTTAGATGAATTAAACTTAGGTGAACTAAATGATAAAGAAGAAGCAACTATTCTTAATGCTATTTTTAATAAGAATAGCACAGTTTCTAAAAATGAATTAATTATTTCTGAAATTAAAGATAATGAAGCTAAAGTAAATATTAAAGATGGTTCTACAGTTTATAATAAACTTGATTCTCCTTTGGTTATTACTTTTACTATTAAATCTCCTGCATCTGGTAATAATATTAATTAAAACATTTTTTTAATAGGACCTTGGTTCTATTTTTTTAAAAATAACTATTAAACTAAATATTATTTACATCTAAATAATATTAAGTATCTTTGAAAGGTGAAATGCTTATGAATGCAATTGAAATGAAAAATATATCAATGATTTTTAACAAAAAAATTGTTGCTAACAAAGATATTAGTTTATCTGTTAAAAAGGGTGAAATTCATGCTTTGATGGGTGAAAACGGAGCAGGTAAATCAACATTAATGTCTATTTTATTTGGTATTTACCAACCAACAAAAGGAAAGATAATTATAAATGGTAAAGAAGAATATATTTATTCACCTATACAAGCAACTAAATTAGGTATTGGCATGGTTCATCAGCACTTTAAATTAATTGATATTTTTCCTGTTTGAAAAAATATAGCCTTAGGTGCTGAAGATGTTGGTTTAAAACAATTTATAAGAAAGAAAACAATAGTAAATGACTTAACAACAATTATGAACAAGTATAATTTACACGTTGATCTTTTAGCAAAAGTTAAAGATATCTCAGTTGGTATGAAGCAAAGAGTAGAAATACTAAAAGTTTTATACAGAAAAGCAGACATAATGGTTTTTGATGAGCCTACAGCTGTACTAACGCCAATTGAAATAGATGGTTTACTAAAAGTCATTTTGGATTTAAAAAAAGATGGCAAAACAATTATAATAATTACTCATAAAATGGCTGAAATTCAAAAAGTTGCTGATAGAGCTTCAATTTTAAGATTAGGTGAATTTAAAGGAACTTATGATGTCAAAAAAACTAATATAGAAACTCTGTCGATGGCAATGGTTGGAAGAGACTTAGTTGAAGTTAAAAATGATAGAAAAGTTATTGATCATAATGAAGTTATTCAAATTAAAAATATTAATGTTAGAAAACATCATAAGATTTTAGGACTAAAAAACTTTTCTTTAAATGTTAGAGCTGGTGAAATTGTAGGCATTGCTGGTGTTGAAGGTAATGGCCAATCAGAAATAGCAGAAGCCTTAACTGGTATGAAAAAAATTGAAAGTGGCACAATTCATATTAATAATAAAGATATCACACATTTAAGTATTAAAAAAAGATATAAAGATCATAAAATGTGTTTTATTCCCGAAGATAGACAAAAGTTTGGCTTAGTTTTAGATACCAATTTAATTGACAATATAGCTTTACAAAATATTGATGATACAAAGTATTCTAAAAATGGAATAATTAACAGATTGGCAATTCAAAAAGAAACACAAAAAATTATTAAAGAGTTTGATGTTAGAAATGCAAGTTCTGGGTTTGCTATAGCTAGATCTTTAAGTGGTGGAAATCAGCAAAAACTTATTGTTGGAAGAGAACTATCAAGGCAAAGTGATTTTATAGTTATTTTTCAACCAACAAGAGGTCTAGATATTGGTTCAATCGAATTTATACATACACAAATTTTAAAAGCAAAAACTGAAAATAAAGCAATAATTCTTATTTCTTATGAATTAAGCGAAATTATACAATTATCTGATAGAGTGTTGGTTTTAAATGCCGGTAGTGTAATTGGTGAACTAGTAGGTGATCAAATAACAAGAGAAAAATTAGGTAAAATGATGGTTTCATCTTTGGGGGCAGATCATGAATAATAAATTAAATGTTTTTGCAATAAAACAAAAAATGTATTTTAAGTCATCTATTTTTAAAGAAAAAGTCAGCAAAACAAAAGTAACGACTTTGGCAATCTTAATTGGTTTATTCTTGTCAAGTTTATTTGTTTTTGCAGTTGGTTCAAATGGATTTGAATTTGTACTTTCTAGTTTCATTGCTCCATTTAAATATATGGATAATTTAAAAGAAACACTTATTTGAATATCAACTTTTACTTTGCTTGGATTAGGAATGGGGTTAGGTTTTAAAATTAAACTTTTTAATATTAGTGGAACTGGGCAAGCAATCTTAGGTTTAATAGTAGCTTATACTATTTTGTATAAGATTGCTGGTTCAAACGATGGTATCAAAGATATTTCAGCAACCTATGGATTTCCAATATTTTTTATTTTTATATTAACAGGCGCTGCTTTATCTTGTTTAATTGGTTTTTTAAAAATATATTTAAATATTCATGAAGTTGCTTCTTCAATTGTGTTAAATTGAATTATTTGATATTCTTTTGAATTATATGTTAATAAATTTTTTGTTATTGGTGATATTTCTACTTCATCACCAGAATTGCTAAAACCTTTTGGCGAATATATTTGAGTTTTTGGGCTTGTTTTGACTGCTATTTGTGTTATTGGTGTTACTTTTGTTTACAACAAAACAACCATTGGATACAAATACAAAGTGATGGGACTACAAAGTGATGCTGCTATTTATTCAGGAATAAATGTAAAAAAATATTTACTTTTTGTAACAGGTATTCAAGGTTTACTAATATCTTGTGGAGCTTTTATGTATATATTTGGAATTAAATTCCAAATGGGATGAAAAGACACAGACTTTCCCACAATAGGTTTTGATGGATTACCGATTGCTCTAATTGCTTTTAATAATTTTTTAGCAATGGTACCTATAGCAACTATTTGATCATTTCAAAAAGTTGGAATGAAACTTTTAATTGATGGTGGGGCTTTTAATACAGTTCCAGAAGCAACTTCGGGTTTAGTTTTTGGAATTATTATGTACATTTCTGCTTTATATGTTGTCTTTGCAAGAATTGATTTAAAAGATTTATATTACAAGACTAAAATGAAACTTATGAATCCTGCAGTAAAATTAAATAACAAGCATATTAAAACTGAAAGTATGAAAGTTAAAAAGCAAATTAAATTACTTAAAACTAAATTAAATGTAAATGCTAATGAAAATCTAAAAATTGAACTAGATAATTTAAAAAAGATTTTAATCGATCTTAATACCTCTAAAAAAGATTTTAAAAATAGTCAATATAAAAAGTTTAGTAAAAACATCAAAATTAGTATTAAAGATGCTCAACAAAGTATATATGTTGAAAAAACATATAAGCTATTAGATGAAATTTCACTGCTTGATATTGATAATAATTATAAGCAAACAGTTAAAGATTTATTAGAACAATATGGTATAGAAAAAAAAGATATGTTTAAAAAATTTAAACTGCAGCTAAATAGTTATGATAGAGAAATAAAAATGTTATTTAAAAAAAGTAATTTTAAAATTAACAAGGATAATAAAAAACTTTTACAAAAGGAAAAATTTGATTGATTTTATTCAACAATTAATTTAAATGAAAAATTAACTTTTAATAAAGTAATAAAAGTTAAATTAAGTCGTCAACAAGAAAAAGTTATCAAATACAATAGGTATTTGGCTATAGGAGGTAAGTATGTCAGAAGCGTTAATTAGATATGCATTATCTTTCTTTGTTATTTTTTCTTTAGCATCTCTAGCTGCAATGATTTGTGAACGCTCAGGAGTTATTAATTTAGGTATTGAGGGTTTTATGATTATAGGTTGTATGATATATGCATTACTACCTAAAGCTTTAGCAATAATAAATGTTGATTATGATAGTTATTGAATAATTATATTTATAGCTAGTATAATACTAGCTATGTTAGGAACATTTTTATTCTCATTGCTACATTCTTTTATTGTTTTAAAATTAAAAACTGATCAAATAGTTTCAGGAACAGTAATTAACTTATTAGCGCAAGGAATTGGTTTTTTCTTAGTTGGGGTTGAAAATCTTGGTAGTTCAGGTAATATACAAGGAACAATAAGTCCTATTTTACAAGAAACCCCAGCTGTAAGCATTTATTTTATTATTACATTAATTTTCATAACAGGGTTATTTGGATATTTCAAATTTACAAAAACTGGAACAAGACATATTGCTGCTGGGGAAAACCCTAATGCTTTAGATACTGCTGGGGTTAGTGTTAATAAATATCGCTTTATAGCAATTTCTGTTTCTTCATGCTTAGCTGGTTTAGCTGGAATTATTTACACAATTAACATAAAAGTACAATTTGCTGTTCCTGATGTAAATGGAATTGGATTTATTTCATTAGCAATTATGGTTATTGGACAGTGAAAAGTATTACTAATTGTATTTGTATCATTTGTGTTTTCCATTTTCTTTACAATAGGGAAAATGATTAATATTCCAAACTTTACGTTTGGTCTAGCTCCATTGCTCCCATTCTTGATGTCACTAGTTGTAATGGTAATTGCATCAAAATGATCAATAGCGCCAAAAGAAGCTGGAATACCTTTTGATAAAACTTTAAGATAAAAAAATGCATGTGAAATGCATTTTTTTATCATTCTCATGTTTTTAATTTGTCAGTGTCCATAATAGCAATATATGGTAAATTTCTTAACTTTTCATCATAATCAAGACCATATCCAATGACAAACTCATTTTCAATAGAAAAACCTATAAAGTTAGCTTCAAACTCAATTTTTCTTCCTCCTGGCTTATCAACTAAAGTTACAACATTAACTGATGCAGCTTTTCTTGATTTCAAATAATCTTTTAAAAAACTTAATGTATGTCCAGTGTCAACTATATCCTCTACTATTAAAACATGTTTATTTTTAATATCTGAATTTAAATCCAAATTAATTTTTGGTTGTTTATTTGATTTTAAACCTCCAAGATATGAACTAATAACCATAAAATCCATAACTACATCTTGTTTAAAGTTCATAAAGAACTCTGCGTAAAATGGTACACACCCTTTCAAGATTCCTACTACAACAATATCTTTATCCTTAATATTGTTTTTTTTGTAATGTTCTGTAACTTCTTTTGCTAATTCTGCTACTCTTGTTTTGATTTGTTCTTCTGTTAAAAGTACTCTTTTAACCAATGGGTGTAATGCCATGACTTCTCCTTTATTTATTTATACTAAAACAATAACATAATTCAATTTTTAATTGTTATTTTTTATACTTTCAATGTACATTTCTAAAATAAGTTGTGCTGCTAATGTGTCTTTGTGCTCTTTTTGTTTAGCTCTTGATATTCCAGCTTCAATCATAATAGCTTTAGCCATCTTAGTAGTTCGACGCTCATCTACTTTAATTACTTGTGAATGTGATATATGTGAATTGTATTGCAAAAATCCATCAATAAAATAATCAACCATTTCAGCTCTTTCACCAATTGAACCATCCATGTTCTTTGGATAACCAAAAACAAATACTTTAAAGTTTTTATCTTTGATATATTCAGTTAATAAATTAACACCAGCTTCAAAGTCTCATTCTTCAAACTTTAAATTAATTTCTTTTTTAGCTATTAGACCATTTGAAGATGCTAAACCAATAGTTTTACTGCCAATATCTAATGCTAATATATTATTCATATGCTTTACCTTTTTTAAATTTTATACTTAATAAAAAACTAAAGATTAATATACTTATAATCATAGCACCAGTTACATCAGTTAAGAAATGAGCAGCTAAAACCATCCTTGAACCAGCAGTTAATATTGCAAATAACAACGCTATTGCAAAATTAACTGGTACAATCAAAGATTTTCTATTCATCACAAAAATTGGGGCTAATAAACTCATTGCAGAAGTAGTATGACCAGATGGGAATGATTTATTTTTTCCAAATGCATTTGATCAATCAAATTGCCACCAAGCATGATATTCATAAGTACCTTCCATTACATTTCTTGGTCTTGGACGAGAAACTACATTTTTTAGCATCTCAGTTGATAAATATATCAGCAATACAAACACAATTGATAAAATTATTTTTTTTACTAAATTTTTATCTTTTACAAGCTCAATGTTTTTATGTCAAAAATATGAAATGATTAGATCAAAAATAATGATTATAAGTGCATTAAATTGAAGAGGTAATAATTTATTACTTTGAAAAAAATTTGATTCAATCATTAAAAAAATGAATAAAACTAATACTTCAAAAATAATAATTATAAATGAACCTTGTGTTTTTGTAATCCCTTTGTAAAATACATAGTGGTAAACCAAACCTACAATAATAAAACTTAAAGGTATAACAATAGCTATTTTTCCAAATATATCAAATGTTTGTCCATATAATGATTCTTTGTTAACTAGTTTTTCAGCTATTTTAAGATCATAAAAACTACCAATAACAAAAACACTTATAATTAAGACTAAGCTTGAGGTGATTAGTGTACGCAACGTTGTATTATAACTTTTTGTTCTTAATTTTAAATTCATAATTACATTTTACACTAAAAGTAAAACTTAATAAACTTTTTAAATTCATAATTTAATTGAAAATTAGTTTTAAAGAGGTTCTTAAGATTATGAAAGAATTGTTAGTATTATTAGGTTTTATTGTTTTTACTACAAACTTTTTTCTAGTGACTATGTATGTTGATGAGTAATTACTGCTCACCATATTTTCTCAAGATCCTTATGAAACATATGGATGATTAAAAAACACTTTTATCAGAAGGATTAATTTAATTAAAAGAGCAAAATAGAGAAACATAAAGATAATCTTAATTAACACCAAAAGAAATAGGTAATTCTAAAAAGTTACACTTATTTTAAGTTTTTATGAAGAAAGTTGTAGATTCACTACAACGATTAGAGAATATGAAAGATTTTATCCAAAAGGTAAAAATGAAGAATATGCAAAACATGTTTTTAGAATTTCAAAGCTTTTTAACAATTGTTTTATAAACAAATAAAATTCCTTAATAATATTGAAGTTTTATTTACTTTTTTATTGGAAAAAAATAAATTTGAAATTAAAAAAACTAAGCTCTTGCTTAGTTTTATAAAAATTTATTTATTAATTTTTAAGTTGTAGAATGTTTTAAATCCATCGTAAACTGCATTTGCACCCAATTCATCTTCAATTTGTAACAATCTATTGTATTTTGCAATTCTATCTGAACGTGACATTGATCCAGTTTTAATTTGACCTGTGTTAAATGCAACAGCTAAGTCAGCAATAGTAGAATCTTCAGTTTCACCTGATCTATGAGAAACAACAGCAGTTCAACCAGCTTTTTGACTCATTGTAATAGCTTCGATTGTTTCTGATAATGTCCCAATTTGATTTAACTTAATTAAAGTTGAGTTTGCAGCACCTTTATTGATTCCTTCTTTAATAAATTCTGGGTTAGTAACAAATAAGTCATCCCCAACAATTTGAACTCTATCACCAATTTTTTGGTTTAATAGAACAAATCCATCTCAGTCTCTTTCGTGTAGTCCATCTTCAACTGAAATGATTGGATAGTTGTTTACTAATTTTTGTAAATAAGCTACCATTTCTTTAGTATCTAGGGCATATTCTTGTCCTGTTACTTTTTCAATTTTTTTGAAGTGGTATTTTTTATCTTCTTTATATAATTCTGATGAAGCACAATCCATTGCAATCATCACACCTTCAGCACCAGTTTTGTAACCTGCTTTTTCAATAGCTTCTAATAATAAATCTAGAGCTACTTCAGCTGGTGTTTTTTTCTTGAATGAAGCTAAATCTTGTTTAGCATAAGCTCAATGGAAATTTGGTGCAAATCCACCTTCATCACCAACTGCAGTAATATCTCCTTTATCATGTAAAATTGATTTTAAAGCTTGAAAAATTTCTGATGATCATCTTAATGCTTCTTTAAAAGTTGGAGCACCAACTGGCATAATCATGAATTCTTGGAAATCGATTGCTGATTCAGCGTGTTCTCCACCATTAATAACATTTAACATTGGAACTGGCAAGCGTTTTGCTTGTACTCCACCAATGTATCTATATAAAGGAACTTCTAATTCACTTGCAGCAGCATGAGCAGCAGCTAATGAAACAGCCAACATACCGTTTGCTCCTAATTTTTTCTTAAATGGAGTTCCATCTAAATCTAACATAATTTGGTCTAGACCTAATTGGTTTTGAACATCAAATCCAATTAAATTTGGAGCAATTTTAGTATTAACGTTTTCAACTGCTTTTAACACACCTTTACCGTTGTAACGTTTTTTGTCTCCATCTCTTAATTCTAAAGCTTCACTTTCTCCAGTAGAAGCTCCTGATGGAGATTTAGCTAATCCATAACCACCAAATTCTGTTCATAACTCAACTTCAACAGTCGGAGTTCCACGTGAATCTAAAACTTCACGTGCAATAATTTTTTCAATTCTTGACATTTTATATCCTCTCTTTTTTTTAACATAAACATGTTTTACATTTATAATTATATTCTTTTTTAATGAAAATAAAAAAATAAAATCATCAAATGTGTTATTATTTAAAAGTTATATATAAATACAAGGAGAAAAAATGTCAAACAAAAAAATAATTAACATTGCTGTGATTGCCCATGTTGATGCAGGTAAATCTACATTAGTAGATGCTTTGCTAAAGCAAGGTGGAGCTTTCAGAGATAATCAAGAAGTGATCGAACAAGTAATGGATTCAAATGACCAAGAACGTGAACGTGGAATTACTATTTATTCAAAAAACTGTGCTATTGAGTACAAAGATATCAAAATTAATATCGTTGATACACCAGGTCATGCTGATTTTTCAAGTGAAGTTGAACGTATTATGAAAACTGTTGACACAGTTATTCTATTAGTAGATTCCAGTGAAGGTCCAATGCCTCAAACTAGATTTGTTCTATCTAAAGCATTAGAATTGGGATTGAACCCAATCTTAATGATTAACAAGATTGACAAAAAAGATCAAAGAGCTATTGAGGTGGTAGATGAAGTTTTAGAACTATTTATGGAATTAGACGCTACTGATGAACAATTACATTTTAAAACAATTTTTGGAATTGCAAAAAATGGAATTGCTCAGTTCTCATTAGAAGATGAAGGTAAAAATTTAGATCCTTTATTTGAAACAATAGTTGAACAAGTTGGAACATATCCAATTGAATTAGCTGACAAACCTTTAAAAATGCAAGTAAGTTCATTAGCTTATGATTCATTTATTGGACGATTAGGAATTGGAAGAATATTTGAAGGTAAAATTGTTGAAGGTCAAACTGTTAGTGTTGTTAAAAATGATGGTGAAGTTAGACAAGGTAAAATTTCAAAATTAACTGTTTATCAAGGGTTAGCTAAAGTTGCAGTTAAAGAAGCTTTTGCTGGAGATATCATTAACTTTGCAGGAATTGAACATATTTCAATTGGTGATACAGTTAATGAACTAAACAACATTAATGCAATGGAACCAATCATTATTGAAGAACCAACAATGAGTATGAACTTTTTAGTTAACAACTCTCCTTTTGCTGGTAAAGTTGGAAAATTTGTAACTTCTAGAAATATCAAAGAACGTTTAGAAAAAGAAATGGAAATTAATGTTGGGTTAAAAGTTGAACCATTAAATAATCCAACTATTGAAGGTTTTAAAGTTTTAGGGCGTGGAGAACTTCACTTATCTGTTCTAATTGAACAAATGAGAAGAGAAGGTTTTGAACTTGCACTTTCAAAACCAGAAGTAATTTTTAGAAAAGAAGAAGGTTCAAAAGAATTATTAGAACCAATGGAAAGAGTTATTATTAACGTTCCAACCGAATATTCAGGAACAGTTATTAACAAGTTAAATCAAAGAAAAGGTTTAATGATTGACATGGATAGTGATGGAGTTAGAGATAAAGTTATTTATAACATTCCATTACGTGCATTAATTGGTTTTAGAAGTGAATTTACTAATGATACACATGGTGAAGGAATTATGGTTAGAAGTTTTAATGGTTTTGAACCATATAAGGGCGAAATTGAATCACGTAAGAATGGCGTTCTTATTTCTATGGCTAATGGTAAAACTTTACCTTATGCATTAGGCAATATTGAAGAACGTGGAACATTATTTATTGGTCCTCAAATTGAAATTTATGATGGGATGATCATTGGACAACACTCAAGAGACAACGATTTAGAAGTCAACCCAACTACTGGTAAAAAATTAACCAATACTCGTTCAAGTGGAACTGATGATTCAGTTAGATTAACTCCACCTAAACTAATGACTTTAGAAGAAGCTTTAGAATATATCGAATGAGATGAATTAGTAGAAGTAACTCCAGATAACATTAGATTAAGAAAAAGATGATTGTCTTCAACTGAAAGAAAACAACATCGAAACGATAACAAAAAAGCTATTGATTAATAAAAGTTTTAACAGCAATTTAATTGTTGTTTTTTTTGTTGTGATATTGCATTTAAAAAAGTTAAATGTTTTTTGGGTTAATAATTTTATTTAAATAACATTTAAGTTATTTTAGAAAGGAGAGTTCAAATGATAGATTTAAGTTTTTTAATATTGCCTTGTATTTTAATAATGTGAGAAATATTTTCTATATTTAAAGAAAAAAAGACGTCAACTATATTGAAACACATGTAAGAGCATCATACATAAGGTTTGTTTGTTTAGTTATTTCAATCATTAGTTGAGTTTTATTTTTAGTGGTTTGACCAGTATCAAATCATTTAATTATTTATGCATATTTTTTATTGGATTTAGTTTGATTAATAATTTTGTCTTACGAAAGCTTTGTGTTTGTTAACAAATTGCAAACAGAAATGAAACAATATGGAATTGAAGTTAAAAAGTGAGTTAAATTTTTTTCTTTTTTACCATTATTTAATTTAATATTTGACATTTTATATTCATATCATTTTAAAAACATTCAAAAAAATAAATAATAGGAAATGTTCCTTATTATTAAAAATTATTATTTTCATTGTTAGAGTTCATATGTTCTAACATTGCTATTTCATCATATCTTTCAATTATATTAACTTTATGAAATTGGCTTAGTGCTTCTTTTGATTCCAAAAATTGATATTCTAAATGTTCAGCTAGTAATATTAATCTGTCAAATAACAATTCATGCTGAATTAAAAGTTCTAAATTTTTATTAGCACTATCAAACTCAACTTCATCTAAATTAACTTCCATGTCATCAACATTATCAATCATAGAACTTAAAAGTTCCATTAGCATATAAGGCATATCTTTTAATGCATTCTTAGAACGTTTGTTTTTTGAGGCAAATTCAATAACACTAGTTTCAAAATATTTGAAAACATCTAAAAACTGAGTTTTTTTAACCTTTTCAATAAATTCTTTCAAATAAATTTGTGACAATTTTAAAAATGATTTTTCAATAGAAACATCAACCCCATTTTCATCAATAGCTTCAAATCCTTCAATATTAAAACTTTCATAAATTTTTGAAAAATCTTTGCATACTCTAAAAGTTGCTTCAAAACTCATAATAATTATTTTTTTTACAAATTGAATATCTGATTCATCACTATTTGTAATTTCAGCTCTTTCAAAAAAGTTAGATTTAATATCTAATATTTTTTCGTTTTTAACAATATTTCAATAACTTTCATATGATTCATCACTTTTTAACCATGATTGATACATGAAAAAAAGTAAATCAGCAGCTGATTGGTGATCTGGGATAGATTTTTGAATGAAAAATTCATTTTCAATGAATTGTTTTATGGAGTTTTTGTAATAGAATTTTTTCATACTTTTCCTTTCAATTAGTCGTCTAATTTTAAGACTGCAATAAATGCTTCTTGTGGAACTTCAACATTCCCAATTTCTTTCATCTTCTTTTTACCTTCTTTTTGTTTATTAAGAAGTTTTTTACGTCGAGATTTATCTGCTGCATGTAATTTTCAAGTCACATCTTTACGATAAGCTTTAATTGTTTCTCTGGCTAAAACTTTATTGCCAATAGCTGCTTGTATTGGAACTTCAAAATTTTGTCTTGGAATTAATTCTTTTAATTTTTTAGTTAAAGCGTTACCTCTTTGATAAGCAAACTGTTTGTTCACAATCATTGAAAATGCATCAACTTTATTACCATTTAATAAAATATCCATTTTAACTAATGATGATTCTTGATAACCAATAATATCATATTCAAATGAAGCATAACCTCTTGAAATAGATTTTAACTTATTAAAAAAATCAAAAATTATTTCTGCTAAAGGCATATCATAAATTAACATTCTTCTTTTATCATCAATTACCTGAATGTCTCTATATGTTCCTAATTTATTTTGACATAAACTCATTAAATCTCCAACTGATTCTAGAGATGTCATGATTTTAACATTAACAAAAGGCTCTTCAATATATTTAATTTTTTGAGGGTCAGGTAGTTTTGCGGGATTATCAATTGTAATATCACTACCATCAGTTAGATAAACTTTATAAATAACTGAGGGAGCTGTTGCTATTAGATTAAGATCATATTCTCTTTCTAATCTTTCTTGCACAACTTCCATATGTAATAAGCCTAAAAAACCAACTCTAAAACCAAATCCTAAAGCTTGAGATGTTTCTGGTTCATAAACTAGTGATGAATCAGATAATTCCATTTTTTCTAATGCTTCTTTAAAGTCTTGATATTGATTTGTATCAATTGGATAAATCCCACAATAAACCATTGGTTTAAGTTTTTTATAGCCTTCTAAGGGTTCAAGTGCTGGATTATTTTCGCTTGTAATAGTATCACCAACATTAATATCTTTAATTGTTTTAATTGATGCAGCTATTCATCCAACTTCACCAGCTTCTAAAGTTGCTTTTTTTGTTATTTTTGGTGTTTTAATTCCTACTTCAGTTACTTCATAAACTAAACTATTAGACATAAACTTTATTTTTTGACCAACCTTAATTGAACCTTGTCTAACTCTTATAGACATAACTACACCCAAATACTTATCATAATAACTATCAAATATTAAAGCTCTTAGTGGTTCTTGATCAACAGCATCTTTAGGAGGTGGAATATGACTTACAATCGCTTCTAAAACATCTTCAACATTTAGTCCAGTTTTTGCTGAAATTAATGGAGCATTACTACAATCAATTCCAATGGTATTTTCAATTTCTTCTTTCACTCTTTCAACATCAGCTGAAGGTAAATCTATTTTGTTAATAACTGGGATTATTTCAAGATTATTTTCTAAAGCTAAATAAACATTAGCTAAAGTTTGTGCTTCTACACCTTGTGTAGCATCCACAACCAAAATAGCACCTTCACAAGCTGCTAAACTTCTTGATACCTCATATGCAAAATCAACATGCCCTGGTGTATCAATTAAATGAAATACATAATCTTCATTATCTTTTGACTTGTAATGTAATTGAACTGAGTTTAATTTAATTGTTATTCCTCTTTCTCTTTCAATATCCATTGAATCTAGTAATTGTTCTTGCATTTCTCTTTTAGAAACTGTTTTGGTTATCTCTAAAATACGGTCTGCTAAAGTAGACTTACCATGGTCAATATGAGCTATTATGCTAAAATTTCTAATTTTTGATTTATCCATTTTATACCCTTTTAATCTAAATTTTTGTTAATAAATTCAAGCACATCTTTTATTGCATAAATTTTATCTTTATCACTAAAAATTCTGTTTCTTGATTTTTTGTAAATTTTAAAATCTACATTATTACCTAACTTTATAAATTTTGTAAATAATCTTCTAGTACTTTTAGAGAATTTTGTGTATGCGTCTTGTTCACCTGTCATTAACAGCATTGGAAAATCTTTATCGATCATATCAATATTTTTAATTTTAGAAAGAAATACTTGTCCTTCTAAAATGTCTTTATTTGCACAATTGGTCATTCAAGACAATTTAAGAGTGTCCTTATTAAATCTACTTACAAATTCTTTATCTGAAGATAACCATGCGTTTTGCATTGCTGGGTTTCTTTTATTACCAAATGAACCATCCAAGTTTTTAAAAAAATAATTACTTGGCCATTTATTAATTAAAATGCTTGCTGTTTTTAAATAAATATACTTAGGTAAAGTTTTTATATAAGAATGATTTTTAACACCACTTAAAATAAGACCAGATATAGTTTCACAATATTTAATAGCATATGCAAGGCTAAAATCTGTTCCAATTGTTTGACCTAGCATAAATATTGGTAAATCCATATATTCTCTTCTAATATATGTATTGACTGTTCTTAAATCTTCAATACTGTTATTTCAGCCTTGATGTCTAGCAAAATAACCTTTTTCTTTGCTTTCTAAAGAAGATTCACCCATTCCTCTTAAATCTGTTCCAAACACTAAAATACCATGTTTGTTTAACTCTTTAGCTATATCTTGATACATTGACATGTGTTCATCAATATTGTGAACTATTTGGACAATAGCTTTTGCTTGTTGATCAGGAGCTCATTCAAAATTAATTAATTCATTTCCATCAATCATTTGTAACTGAAATTTTCTCATTTTAAACCTCCTTATTCATTTCTTGAAAGTCAGCTTCAGCAGCCAAACGATCAGCTAGATCGTTATATTTGTCTCCACTGTGACCTTTGACCCATATGAATTTTAGGTTTACTTTTTCTTTTATTTTACTACAAAAACTTATATATTCTAAAGCTTCTGTATTTTTTGCACTTCATTCACCTTTAGCTCACTTTGCTATTCCTTCATAATCATGATATAAAGTTAAGTTTTTAATGTTATTTGCAAAAGCAAATAACATTGCTCTTTTAGCACCTTCAAGTTCACCACTCACATTTCACATTGAAGTTTCTTGCGAATCATCGAATCTTTTTGAAAAATGAAATTCTCTTGTGTTTCAAAGTACAACAGCACCATACGAATAAGTTTTATTACTTTTTAAAAAACTACCATCACTGTACGCTATAGCATGATTCATATCAATTATTAAAGTTTCAGATTTTTGCTTTAAAACATTTTTAGGTTTATCATGAAGTCAGGCTTCAGCTTCTTCTCAAGTTGCAAAAGATTTATAAATAGCACCTTTAAAATTAAGAATCTGTGCTTGGCACTCTTCTCATGTTTTGTAAATACCAACTTTTTTACCTTTTTTAACTGAATAATATTTCATATAGCCTCACTTAGTAATTAATATGCTCTAGCAAAATAAACTTGCATTTTTGTATCTTTATTGCAATTAAAGCATTTCATATTTTTATTTTCTTGTTCAAATGGAATACAACGTGAATTGGTTGAAGTCTGTTGTTTAACATCCTCTTCACATGAAACTTCCCCACAAAATGGGACAAGTATAAATCCTTGATTGGAATTTAAAACATCTTTATACTCTTGAATTGAATTTACTGAGGTTGTTCTTTTTTTTCTATTTTCTAAAGCTAAATTAAAAATATTTTCATCATATGCTTTAATCATTGAATCAACAATTTTTTCAACATCATTAATGTTAACTTCCATTTTTTCTTTTGTATCTCTTCTTGAAATCACAACAACTTTTTTTTCTAAATCTCTTGGTCCAATTTCAATTCTTAAAGGAATACCTTTAATTTCAGCTTCACTAATTTTAAATCCAAATGATTTATCTGTTTTATCAATATCAACTCTATATTTATTTGATAACATATTTTTAATTGATTCACTAATTTTAATAACTTCATCAGTGTCTTTGATTTGAATTATTCTAACTTGAATTGGAGAAATTTTAGAAGGTAATACTAACCCATTATCATCTGAGTGAGACATAATAATAGCACCAATTAATCTAGTTGATACACCTCAACTAGTACTATAACCATATTCTAATTTACCTTCTTTATTCTGAAATTTTATATCATAAACTTTTGAAAAGTTGTCTTCGAAGTAATGTGAAGTTCCACATTGTAAAGCTTGCCCATCATACATTAAAGATTCAATTGTATAAGTACTATGTGCACCTGCAAATTTTTCTTTTTGTGTCTTTTGCCCCATAATAACTGGTAATAATAAAAATTCTCTTACAAAAGTTTCATATATATTTAAAATTTTTAAAGTAAAATCATGTGCCTGAACTTTTGAATCATGAACAGTATGTCCTTCTTGTCATAAAAATTCACTAGTTCTTAAAAATGGTCTAGTTGTTTTTTCTCAACGCATAACATTTGCTCATTGATTAAATAAAAGTGGTAAGTCTCGATATGATTTAACTTCTGTTTTGAAAAAGTCAGCCATTAACACTTCACTAGTAGGTCTAATAAATAATGGTTCTGGTAATTGATTATCACCAACTCTTGTAACAGTGGCTATTTCTGGTGAGAATCCATCAATATGTTCTTTTTCTTTATTGAATAAAGATTCAGGAATCAATAATGGAAAATACACATTTTCTACATTAATTTTTTTAAATTCTAAATCAAGTTGTTTTTGAATTAGTTCTCAAATAGCATATCCATATGGTCTAAAAATAATAGTGCCTTTAACAGGAGCGTAACTGGCTAATTTAGCATTCAAAACAATATCTGTATATCATTTTGAAAAATCAACATCTCTTGGAGTTATTTTATCTAGTTGTGTCATATTATAATTCTCCTGTTCTTACCATTCCATCATGGCTTATATATATTTTAATTTGTAATTCTTCATCTTTTATAATTGTTTTGATTAAATCAAAATATTCTTCATCACGAATCAATATTCAATTAATGTCTTCGACTTTAATTGCTTCAACAACATTAATCATTCCATAAGCTCGGTTAAATATTCAATCATTTTTAGAACTTTTAGCAAGTTTCTCAGGATCAATACCAATTACCATAAACTCATTGTCGTTGATTGTTTGATCAGATAATCATTTTCAAAAATGTGCTCTTGATGATACATCAAAATCTAAATTTATTGATTCTTGTCTTTGATGATAATCTCAAACAACAAACTCTTCATTTGTTTTTAACTTTAATTCTTTAACTGGTCTTATTCCATGTCTTAAAATATTTGAAGCATTTTTAACATTTGTATAAAATAAAAAATGATTAATTTTTTTTGTTTTTGTTAATTCAAGTATTAATTCTTTTTCACTCCCAGCATTAACAAAAAGCGATTTAAAAAAACTATCTAGTTCATTTTCTTCTAAAATATCATCACTAAATGTTTTTCAAAATATTAACTTAGATACCATATTTTTTACTTTATTGTTCATGATTACTCCAAAACTATATTATATTATATATTTATTTACGATTTTATACATAAAAAACTACCCTTAAGGTAGTTATTTTTTTAAACTGGCGGGTTAAGAGAGACTCGAACTCTCGCGCCGGAAACCGACCTAACACCTTAGCAGGGTGTCCTCTTCACCAACTTGAGTATTAACCCATGAAAACACTTAAATATTATAACAATTAAGTGTGAATTTATTTGTAATTACTTGTGATATTTTTCATTTTTAATAATTTTGAAGCTTCTATATATTTGTTCTGCAAGAATTATTCTAAATAATTGATATGGTAATGTAATATTTCCTAAAGATATTTTTGTGAATTTTTGCTCCAATAATTCTTTAGAAAAACCATCACTTGGACCAATTAAAAATAATAATTTAGCTCTTTTAAAGTTTTTATTATTATTAATTATATTAGCTAATTCTTCACTACTAACAATTTTTGAATTAACGTTTAAGCAAATGATTTCATATTCAGAATAACTTTTAAGTTTTTCTAAAATCGCCTTTGAATTAATAATTTTATTATTTTCTTCTTCTTTATTAAATTCTTCTTTTAATTCAATAACTTCAAATTTTGAATAATTTTTTATTCTACTTTGATATTCGTTAAAAGATTTTATAAAAAAATCTTTGTCTAAACTTCCAAAGCATAATATTTTAATATCCATGTATTAAAAACCAAATCCTTTACCACCAAAATTTGGCATACGACCACTTTTCATTTGTTTTCCCATTTCAAGAACTTGTTTTTTTCCTTTTTCAAATGAATTAATTAACTCATTTAGTTCTTTTTCAGTTCTACCAGAACCATTAATAATTCTTGATTTTCTGGATATTGATTTTAGAAGTTTTGGTTCTCTTCTTTCTTTTAAAGTCATTGAACTCATTAAAATTGAAAACACAACTAATTTTCTTTGTGATTCTTCTATTTGATTTTCTGAAATCTTAGCACCAGGAATCATTTTCATTAAACCACCAATGTTACCCATTTTAGATACTTGAACCAATTGGTTTCTTAAATCTTCTAAATCAAATTGACCCATGAACATACGTTTCATTGTTTTTTGAATTGAACGTTCATCAACATTTTCAACTACTTTTTCAAATAAGGTTTCAATATCACCCATCCCAAGAATACGATCAGCCATACGTTTTGGATAGAATGGTGCTAATGCAGAAACACCTTCACCTTCACCAATAAATTTAATTGGTAATTTTGTCATATGTCTAATTGATAGAGTTGCACCTCCGCGAGCATCTCCGTCAAGTTTAGTAACAATAACCCCTGTTAGTTTTAACTGATTATTAAATTCATTAGTTACATTAATAATTTCTTGTCCAACCATACCATCAACAACTAATAAAATTTCTTGAGGTGATGTGTTTTTTCTCAAATCATTTAACTCATTCATTAATTCTTTATCAATTTGCAAACGACCAGCTGTATCTAAAATTATTAAATCATGATTGTTTTTTTCAGCAAAATCAATTGCTTGTTTAGCAGTTTTTACAGGGTTTTGCTTTTGTTTTTCAAAAACAGGGATATTGATTTTTTTACCCAATTCAACTAATTGATCAATAGCCCCTGGTCTATAAATATCTAATCCTACTAATAATGGCTTTTTTGCTTGTTTTTTTGATAAGTAATAAGCAAGTTTGCTTGCTGATGTAGTTTTTCCAGATCCTTGTAAACCAACCATCATAATAATTGCTGGTTTTTTTGATAAGTTTAATGGAGCAACTTCTTTTCCCAAAATGCTCATTAATTCACTATGCACTATTTTTAAAAGTTGTTGTTGAGAAGTTGCGCCTTCCTCGATATAACCACCGATAGCTTTTTCTTTAATTTTACTAATTAATTCTTTGACAACATCAATATTAACGTCAGCTTCTAATAACGCTAATCGTATTTCGCGTAATGTTTCTTGAATGTTTTCTTCATTCAGTGTAGATTTTGCTATATTTTTCTCCATTGAACGCTTCATGCGTTTTGCTAAAAAATCTCCAAATCCCATATGATACCTCCGATTTATCTTTTTTAATTATAAACAAAAAAAGTGTGTTTTGTAATATTAGAAAAATAGTAAGTTTAAAATTTAGTAAGGAATTTATTGAAAAATTGTTTTATAATGTTAAGAAATATATTACATTACAAAGTATGAACTTTTAATTCGAGAAAATAAAAAAAGCAGGATTTAGTTCTATTTGGATGTTCTATTTGGAAATTAGGTTTAATGACTAACCCACCAAACTCAAATTACTCACAATATTTTGTAAATAAAACATTTTAAAGCTTCATTCATATTTTTTAAATTACCAGTCAAAGGAGCTCAAAAACAATTTAGAGGACTAGTAAAATAACTTAAATAATTGCATAATCACTATTTTTGATTTAATCTATAATTTACCAATTGCAATTGAACTTAAACAACTTATTTGATAACTTTTCTGATAATTTAAATAAGTAATTATTACTTTAAAAATTATTATAATTAAGATAAGCATCTTTTTCTTTTAACTTTAATACTTGACCGATACTATCATATCGTTTAAATTCAATATATAAAGTCTGGCTTTTGACTAAAACATCTTCGACCTCTATTTGTATTAAAGAACTTATATTATTTTTTTATAGATAATAATTTAGAATCAGAATTAATTAGTTCTAAGATCTCTAATAATTCTAATTTTCCATAACTATTAGTTCCAAATGTATTCACAACCTATTCGATTTTAATGACTGCATGTAAATTTATTAATTAGCTCTTTTAGCTTTTTCTATTTATTGATTAGAAAGAACTTTTTTGTTTTTTGCCAGGGTTTTTAAACATTCTTTAAACTTATTTTCAACTTTTTGTTTACTGTCAATAGTTAAATAGAAATGCCCAAAAAAAGTTAAATTAAATACTAAACTTAAGAGTGGAGAATTGCTTTTTCCACTCTTTTTGAAAATAAATTTAGTTTGAATTTTTTCTTTATTACTATTATTTTAGTTTTATTAATTTTTGACACTTTTATATTTATATATGTATATCACAAATTTCTTGGCCAATTTCTATTAATGATTATGCCATTTTTAGCTATATTTTAGCTATTGATATTAATTCTTTTTAAAAATTTTTAAACTTAATGGTTAGACCATTTAAAGCATAGTGAGTCAAAAGAGCAAAATCTATATCAACTTCATGGGCTTCTCAAGGTACAATAAATTTTTGTCTATTTTAATGCATAGTTTTTATTTTAATTTCAATCAATTCTTTGATTCATTCGTTAGCTGAATTCATATCATTTATACAAGCTAATCTTAACTCTTGAGGAATGCGCTTTTGAAAGCTTCATCATAGCCTTTCAATCTTACCTTTTTTTGAGCCACTGATTGCAAGTTAAAGTTATTCATAATTGATTACACATAAACCCATATTGTGGGTTCGCATCATTTTGATGTGTTTTTCTTAGTTGAATAAAAGACTGTTCTTTTGTTTGTAAGCACTTCTTTTCATGTTCCATAGTTCTCAAACATTTGTTTTGTAGCCCTATAATAGCCGTTTAAAGTCTCTTGTTTATCAAAATAAGCAGAAAGTACTATTCCAGTTGAATCGTAAATAAAAGCATCTGCTTGTGCTCATTTTCCAAAAAAATCTTTTCTTGGTTGTAAAGGGTGAGCAGATTTGGAGTCTAAGATACACTCATTTAAAAAATGCTTAAAATCTTGTTGGTCAACGCTTTTATCTTCCATAATTTTCTTCCCATTTTCTTTCTAGTTGAACGGTGTGAAAAAGGTGAAATAATATACTGTTTTTCAAGAATAAAATTAATATTTTATAAGAAATCTTAAATCGTGATCTTGAATTAATTTTTCTCAAAAATGTATATAACTAAAATCATAATTAAATTTAATATCTTAGTTTTAAAATTTTGTTAACTACAACTTTATGTGTTGCTTATTAGATTTTTTATTACAGTTTTTATGAATAAAACCTTTTATACCATTTTATTTATATTTTATTATTTTTGTATTGATCGTTCTTATTGTGCAATTAAGTATGATTGCTACTTTTGTTTTGTAATCTTGCTCTTCACTACTTGTTCAATAACTTGAATGCGTTTCTTTTAATTTAGTCTAACTTTGTTCTCATTTTATTACCTCAAATTTAATTTTGAGGCTTTAAGACATTTTTACTTTCTAATTCATTGAGACATTATCACTTACAATTAGGCAGAAGGTTCTTATTTTTAGCTAAAATGCCTTGACAAAAAAAAAAAAAAAAAGAATAGAATGAAGTTAAATTAGTGCATTGTCATAAGTTAAATATTGAGATTATAAGGGGTAATATGAAAAAACGTAAGTTGATTTTATCATTATTATTTTCTGGGGCATCTTTAATAGTTATTGCGATTATTATTTATGAAGCTAAATCTTGTCAAAAGAAGAAAAATAATTTAATTCATGAAGTAGAAATATATAATTTAGCAGATTTAAAAACAAACCCTAATTTTAAATTACAACTTTCAAATGAAATAACAAAAGAAGAAATATTACAAGCTGTAATTATTGCGACTGAATTTGATAACTTAACTGAAGCAAATGATTTAATAATTACTATTAATAAAGCTACTTCTCAAGACAATGGAGCTATCGATATTACAGCGCGTAACTCAAAATGAGTAACTGGTAGTGTGCAATTTGAGATTCCCAAAATCAATTTATATAATCTAGCAGATTTAAAAACAAACCCTAATTTTAAATTACAACTTTCTAATAAAATAACAAAAGAAGAAATATTACAAGCTGTAATTATTGCGACTGAATTTAACAATTTAACTGAGGCAAATGATTTAATAATTACTATTAATAAAGCTAATTCTCAAGATAATGGATCAATTGATATTACAGCGCGTAATTCAAAATGAGTAACTGGTAGTGTGCAATTTGAGATTCCCAAAATCAATTTATATAATCTAGCAGATTTAAAAACAAACCCTAATTTTAATTTACAACTTTCAAATAAAATAACAAAAGAAGAAATATTACAAGCTGTAATTATTGCGACTGAATTTAACAATTTAACTGAGGCAAATGATTTAATAATTACTATTAATAAAGCTAACTCTCAAGACAATGGATCAATTGATATTACAGCACGTAATTCAAAATGAGTAACTGGTAGTGTGCAATTTGAGATTCCCAAAATCAATTTATATAATTTAGCGGATTTAAAAACAAATCCTAATTTTAAATTACAACTTTCTAATCAAACAACAAAAGAAGAAATATTACAAGCTGTAATTATTGCGACTGAATTTAATAATTTAACTGAGGCAAATGATTTAATAATTACTATTAATAAAGCTAACTCTCAAGACAATGGAGCTATCGATATTACAGCACGTGATTCAAAATGAGTAACTGGTAGTGTGCAATTTGAGATTCCCAAAATCAATTTATATAATCTAGCAGATTTAAAAACAAACCCTAATTTTAAATTACAACTTTCTAATAAAATAACAAAAGAAGAAATATTACAAGCTGTAATTAGCGCGACTTCTTTTGAATCATTAAATGAAACTGATGATTTAATTATTACTATTAATAAAGCTAACTCTCAAGACAATGGAGCTATCGATATTACAGCACGTGATTCAAAATGAGTAACTGGTAGTGTGCAATTTGAGATTCCCAAAATCAATTTATATAATCTAGCTGATTTGAAAAACAATTCTAATTTTAAATTACAACCTTCTAATCAAATAACAAAAGAAGAAATATTACAAGCTGTAATTAGCGCGACTGAATTTAACAATTTAACTGAGGCAAATGATTTAATAATTACTATTAATAAAGCTAATTCTAAAGATAATGGATCAATTGATATTACAGCGCGTAACTCAAAATGAGTAACTGGTAGTGTGCAATTTGAGATTCCCAAAATCAATTTATATAATTTAGCAGATTTAAAAACAAATCCTAATTTTAAATTACAACTTTCTAATCAAACAACAAAAGAACAAGTATTACAAGCCGTAATTAGCGCGACTTCTTTTGAATCGTTAAATGAAACTGATGATTTAATTATCGGTATTACTAAAGTAAACAACATCAAAGATGGATCGATTGAAATTACAGCGCGTAATTCAAAATGAGTGACTGGGGGTGTTAATTTTATTATCCCTCAAACAAATTTATATAATTTAGCGGATTTAAAAACAAATTCTAATTTTAAATTAGATCTAAATAATAATTTAAATAATTTTGATGTTTTAAAAAGTATTCATATGTTTTTTAATGATAATTCCATAAATGAGAATAATGATATAGCAATATCTATTAATAAATCTGATTATTCAAAAGATGGTAGTGTTATAATAAAATCTAAAAACTATTCAGAATTATGTACTGGGAATGTTAATTTTATTATTCCTAAACTAAAACCATTTGATATGACACTGTTAGACATTAAATATGATCAACAATGAGATATTAATAATTCTAATACAAATACATTAAAAAATTACTTTTTGAACTTATTACACCAAATCACCAATAATAATTTAATAACAATTGATAACTTTGATATTTCTATTTCCAAACCTTCTTGAATAGATATGGGTTATATTAATTTATCAGCTAAAGATGATAATAAATATTTGATAAATTCTTATAGAATTGATATCCCAAAAACAGAAAAATTTGATTTAGCTAAATTTAGTATGAATAATATTTCTAATACATATATTGAAGATGGTTATTCAAGGTTAATTCAAAAAATAAATGAATTTGCTAGCTTCCAAACTGAATATATAAGAGATTACACTATCACATCTCAACTAGGAACTATTGGAAAAGATGGTTATATTAAGATAACAACTAAAAAAGGTTCTCTATATTTAAAAGGAGAAGTAATTTTAACAATTCCAGCAAATCCCAAAATAAACCTTGGGTCATTAAAAATCGAAGATCAAGACTTCACCTATGATGATTTATCTGATGAAGGTAAAATTGTAAAACTAATTCGTGAAAAATATAATATTAACGAAGCAAAATTAGGAATTGATTTTACAATAAAACAAAACACTAAGCAAATTTCAGATTCTAATTATTATAATATAACAATTATTGCCACATCTGATTCGAATTACTTCACAGGACAAGTTACAATAAACTCAACAAATTATATTAAATTAGACATATCAAATCCAACAGTAGATACTGATAAAATAAAACAAATAATGAAAGATTATGATCATAAAGATTTCAATGACCCTTACACAAGTTATGGTTTAATACAAAGACTTTTCCCATTAAATTCACCGGGTGGCGTTGGGGATACTGTTGCGTCTGCATCGATGCCTTATTATGGTATTGATGGAAGTGTCAGAATTACTGCTAAAACAGAATCTACAAAAATCAAAGGAAGTCTAACTTTAAGATTTGAACCTTGATCACCATTAAATATAAACGACTTTGATGCAAACATTTTTTCTAAACTGAATGTTTCAAATTTCGGCTCAAATGACATAATAAACGAATTTTCAAAATTGTTAGGGACCGATAACAGAGGTTCTATCAAAGAAGGAACGGATTTCACATTTAGTAAATTGGGAGATAGAAGTATAAAAATTACTGCTGTAAAAAATTCCAAATATATCACTGGTGAAAAAATATTTGATCCAAATCCTCCTTATAATCCATATGGCTAAATTTTTTAGTGGCCTTAAAAAATATACATTTTATAAAAGTGATTAAAATTCACTTTTTATTTTTACATTTTAGATTCTTTTAAAAAATTTATTTTATCATTTGATTTGGTGTTGGTTGTTGTATTTTTCAATTCCTGTATTAAAATTAACTACTCTGATTGTTTATCGATTTGATTCTAGGTGTGCAAAAAATCAATCTATTAGTACAATAGTGTTTTTGGAGTTCTAGGAAAAGGGATAACATCTCTGATGTTAGCAGCTCCAGTAACATACATTATAAGTCTTTCGAAACCTAATCCAAATCCAGCTGATTTATAAAAACCATATTGTCTTAAATTATTATATCAATAAAGGTCTTCAGGGTTAATTCCACTTTCTTTGCATCTTAAAATTAGAGTTTCATAATTTGATTCTCTTTCACTACCTCCAATTAATTCTCCAATGCCTGGGACCAATAAGTCAACAGCAGCTACTGTTTTATTGTCGTTATTAACTTTCATGTAAAATGATTTAATTTCTTTTGGGTAATTAGTGACAAATGTTGGACATTTATTAACAATTTCACAAATATATCTTTCATGTTCTGTACCTAGGTCTAAACCAAAAAAAATGTTATTTTCTTCAAATTTGTGCCCATTATCAATTGCTTGTTGTAAAAGTTTTAAAACTTCTTCATAAGTATTTACTTTGAAATCAGCATTAACCATTTTAGTTATTTTTTCAATTAATCCAGATTCTAATTGAGATTCTAAAAATGTTAATTCTTTAACATTATGTTCTAAAAGATATTTAACTACATAAACTAGCATATCTTTCATTAAATTAATATTGTCATTAATGTCAGCAAATGCTACTTCAGGTTCTATCATTCAAAATTCAGCAGCATGTTTTGAAGTATTTGAATTTTCAGCTCTAAATGTTGGTCCAAAAGTATATATATTTTTAAATGCTTGAGCAAACGCTTCACCATTTAATTGACCCGACACTGTTAAATTGGCTTTTTTAGCAAAAAAGTCATCAACATAATCTTTGTTTAATTTACTTTCAGTTGTAGTTACAATAAACTCTTCTCCAGCACCTTCAGCATCATTAGAAGTTATGATTGGTGTTGTTACATATGTGAAGTTTTTTTCTTCTTGAAAAAATTTGTGAATTGCATAGGCAGCAGTTGATCTAACTTTGAAAATAGCTTGAAAAGTTCTAGTTCTTGCTCTTAAATGACTAATTTCTCTTAAAAATTCAGAAGAGTGTTCTTTTTTTTGCAAAGGATATTCTTCAATTGCTTGGTCAAGTAATTGAATTTCACTTGCTTGAATTTCAAATGGTTGTGGTCTTGATGGTGTTAGAGTTAATATTCCAGTTATTTCTACAATTGATGATATTCTAGCTTGTTTAGCATCTTCATACCCTAATATTTCTGGTTTATAAACAACTTGTAAATCATCCATATAAGTCCCGTCATTCAAAACCATAAAACTCACAGTTTTACCTTGTCTGTTTGATCTTATTCTTGCTATAATTGAAATTTTTTGATCAGTTAGTTTTTTATAATTATCATATATATATTTTAGTTCCATATTATTCCTTTATAATGTGTGTTTTAATAAATTGACCAACACCACCATTCATGTTAGTGTCAGTTATGTATTTTGCTTTTTGTTTAATAAGTTCGACTGCATTTCCCATAGCTACTGAATTTGGTATCATTTCAAACATTGATATATCATTAAGATTATCACCAAATATTAAAATGTCTTCTTTATCAATGTTTAATATTTCAGCTAGTTTTAAAACACCATAACCTTTATTTGACTCTATATGAATAAATTCATAGATTGGTGTTGACTCTACATTAGAGCGCATATGATTTAATTTATTTGTTAAATTATTTTTATTAATCCACTCTAACAATAATCTTTCCTGTTCTTCTTCTACAAATATCATTAATTGAACAACATCAATATAGTTTTTAAATGTTAATACATCCACTTTTTCTGTATTATACTTATCAACTCAATTTCTTTTAACCATTGATTCGACTTTAATATCAATCCCATTTCAATAAGCATGTGCAGGGATTTTAGTATAAGCTAAACAAGCTACATCAAGAATACTCATCATTTTCATAAACTCTTCAACTAACTTACTATCAATGCTTTGACAATAAATCGGATTGTATTCTTTTACTTCAGAAATAACTGCACCATTAGAAAAAACTGATAAATTAGAATATTTATCAACATTAAACATTTCAGCTCTTGGTTTAGCTGATGATCACCCCTGACCAGTTGATACAACAACATGAATGCCTTGCTCTGCTGCTAGTTTTAACATTTCTACATCTAATTTATTTGAAATTTTTCCGTGATTTAAAATAGTTCCATCCAAATCAGTAGCTATAAGTTTTATATTATTTAATTTCATTTACATCCTTATTATCTGATGAATTAAGATAAAAAGTATTAAGCTCTACTTTTTCATCAAAATCATCATTATCTTTAATTTTATCCAAATCAAAATATTCAAGAGCTTTTCTGGTCGCCTCATCATCTTTCATTATTTTATTTTCAAATTTTAATCATCTATATACAGTTTGCTTAAAGTGATATCTTAAACTTAATGCATGTCTTGAAGAATCATAAATTAATATTTCGTCATCTCTTGAGTGAATAGATCTTTTAATAAACAATTTTAAACTATCGTCAAAAGGAGTTACAATGTCATCTCTTGAGTGCATAATAAACATTGGAAACATGTTTTCAATTTTTTTATTATCATAAAACTTGAATACATCTATATTATTTCAATCAACACCAGTGTCTTCAGATTGAGCTTTAATAACACCTTGAATAAAGTTTTGAATTCTTTTTTTTCTTATAAATTCTTTTAGCCAAAAATTTCTTATTTGTAATAACAAAGTAGAAATTGAACCATATCCAGAATCACAAATAGCAAACTTAACATTATATTTTTTGAACTCTTCATTATATGTATTAATTCCATAATTTATTACAAATGATCCCATACTTACACCAAGCAAGCCAATTGTTTCTGGATGATGATTTTCTTGTAATCATTTCATTATAGCTAAAAAATCTTTTGATTCATTCAAGCCCATAGTAACATGTTTTACTTCTTCAGATTCACCATGATTTCTAAAATCAAATGAAACAATATTGTAACCTAATTCCATAAAAACTCTAGCATTATATAACCCTCAATATTTATGACCAGCAAATCAATGTAAACTAACTATTCATTTTTTTGAATTATGATCTGTTATATACTTAATTCCAGACAATGTTACACCATCTTCAGTTTCAAATTTAAAAGGTATTAAATTATCTGAAACTGTAATTTTTAATTTTGGAGTTTTATGAAATGAGTCCATAATTGAATTCATTTTTTTTATTTCAGGAAAATATATTGAGTTTCTATGTTTTAAACGCGTTAAATTTTCTATACCATTATAAAATGATATCAAATTTTTATTAACAGTTTTAAAAACTATATTACCCATTTTTAAATTTATTTTCTTATAAATTTTTCCCATGAAAACCTTTCGTTATTATTTTTTAGTATTTAGATAATGATATATCAAAAGATCATTAAAATAATGAAAAGGCAAAGTCTTTGAAATATAAATTTTTTTGTTTTGAAATTCAACACTATCAACAATTAAAGTATGTTTCACTAATGCATTTTCTTTAATTGATTTTGAAGGGACTTTTCCAGAAATAAAAATTGAATTGCCTTTTTTGCCTCCAATTGTTTCAATTACTTTAGATAGATGCGTTGATGTTCCATATTTAGTTATAAAGATAAATAAATCGTCTTTTGTTGAAGAATTAACGCGCTCATTGATTGAATCTCAATCTGAGTCAAGCAAATAAACATTTAATCCTTGTTCAAAAAAGAAATTAGATAAGTCCATTGCTGGCCCTTTAAGAACACCTTCTCAATAGCAAACAAAAACTCTTGGCGCTTTGTTAATCAATTCAATTGTTGCAACTAAATTATTTTTCTTGATAACAGTGTGATTTTGTTTAATAATATTTATATAAGCATTTGATACACACTGGTCATTTTGAGCAAAGTTTAATTCAGAATGCTCAACATCATTTGCTAAACAAATCATAAAATCTCTATATCCATCAATATCAATTTTTTTCAATAAACCATAAATTGCACTAAAACCCGTTTTTGCTCTTTTAGCTAATTCATCAATTTTAATATTAAATTCAACAATATCTTTAGAATTAGTTTTTATAAAATCTACTAAAACCTCTTCTCTTGAAGTTAAGTTTCCATCACCAACTGTTGATAGTTTTGCTAGAAATGATCGCATATCTTCTCCTTTGTTTTTATAAATTTTACAATATTTAGGAAAAAAATTCCACTAATGACTTCTTCTTTTGAATTAAATTGCCAAAAATTTTAATTTATCACAATAAACTTTTTTATCTTTTTATTTCAATTTTTCATATGCTAATTTTGCAATCATAGCAGCATTATCAGTGCAATATTGAAATTCAGGAATAATAGTATTTTTTATGTTATTTTTTTTACCTAATAATTTTATAACTTCTCTAAGTTCACAATTAGCACTAACACCCCCAGCAATTGTCAAAGTTTTTGGTTTAAATTCTTCAATTGCTTTTTGCAGTTTTTTTTCAATAATGTTTGTTGCTGCGAATTGAAAACTAGCACAAATATCATTTATTGGAATTTCTTTATGGTTTTGTTTTAAATTATGAATCGTATTTATAACATTAGTTTTTAAACCTGAATAAGAAAAATCATAACTACCATCATTTTTTGGTTGAGTAAAATTAAAAGCATTTTTATTTCCAACAAATGCTTGTTTATCAATTAATGCCCCTCCTGGGTATTTAAAACCAAGAACTCTAGCAACTTTATCATAACACTCCCCAATAGCATCATCAACAGTTGCCCCAATCACTTCAAAATCATTAGGCGAATAGACCATTTCTATTTGTGTGTGGCCCCCACTTACAACCATTGCTAAAACTGGATACTCAAATTTATTATTAATGTTAGCACCAAATATATGGCCTTCTATATGGTCTAAGGCAATTAAAGGTTTGTTTATGTATTCAGCAATACTTTCACCAACTAACTTACCAATAATTAAAGACCCAATTAATCCTGGTCTTTCAGTATAAGCAATATAATCAATTTCATTAATATCTAATTTTGATTCTTTTAAAGCAGCCAGTAAAGTATAATCAATACTTTCTAAATGCAATCTTGCAGCTAATTCTGGAACAACTCCACCAAAAGCTTCATGTTGCTTTATTTGAGACGAAATTATATTAGTTAATATTTTTTTATTATCAATGATTGAAATAGAAAACTCATCACATGATGATTCGATTGCTAATATTTTCATAAATACCTCTTTTATTCTTAAAGATTGTATAAAAAAAAGTTGTTTTAAACAACTAAATTTGTTTTTTCTTTCTTAATGAATTATTCATGAAACATTGATGTTGCAATTAATATGAATATAGCTGAAGTTGGAGCGAAAAATATACAAACAACACCAAGTACAAAATGATCTTTTTCTTTATCAGTACCACATTCTTCATATGCTCTTTTAATATTTATAAATAGCATTATATATAAAGCCATAAATACAAGTAAAAATATTATTGGAAATATAATTAACGCCTTTAAAATTATAATTGAAATTATTAACATTATAAGAAATATAAATATTAAAGCTGATATAGCAACCAATGAAATTAAAGAAAATATGTATCCGGCTTTGTACATTCTTTTTCTTTGTTGTTGTAAAGTTAACATAAAAAATTTCCTTCTTTGCCTTCTTAAATAATACTAATAATAACACATTTTTATTTAAAATTTAATTTTTAAATATTATTGATTCATAAATTGATAGCTTCAAACAACTTTTTTGAAAAATCTTTACTAATGTTTGCTTCTAAATAATCAATTTTAATTATTGGTTTATCTTTAACATATAAAACTACATCAAATATGTCTCCAACAAAATTAATTTTAATATCAAATATCTCTTCTAAACCAAACTGTTGTACTTCCACAAAAATGTCTATTTGCTTTTTAACAAGAAATAATCTCGACTGAGTAAAAGCAACCAAATAAGCTATTGATTCAATTTCACCAACAATTGAAGCTTTAATGGTTTCATTCTCAAATAAAAGTTTTTCAAGGTATTTATATTCTTTTGTATTAACTAAACTCATGATTTTAAACAGCCAATAACTGATTAGCTTCTTCAACAATAGCTAAACAATCTTCTATTGTTTCAACAATAGCACCGCTTGCTTGCAAGTGGCCACCACCACCTCATTTAATAGCTAATTCATTTATTGGTACTCCTGTTGATCTAAATTCAACTCTTCATTTACCATCAATTCTTGCTGAAAAACTTAATCAAATGTGAACATTTTCAATATCTTTTAAAAGATTTGAAAATTTTCCGTTATCATCATAATTTACTTCATATTTTTCCATTAATTCTTTGGTTAAAAAACTGTACCCAACACCATGTAGTGTAACATTAGCTGTTTGCATAACTTCTGCTTGAAGTTTTAGGTGTTGAAAATTTTTTTTATACATTGACTTATATAACTCATGAATATCAAAACCACTATTTAATAAATCTGAACAAACTTGAAAAGTTCTTGATGTAATCCCTCCAAAAGCAAACCTTCCACTATCAGTACATATCCCATGATAAATTACTTTACCAGCTTGTGGTGTTATTATTCATTTTGCTTGAATAGCTAATAAACCAATCATTTCACTAGCACTTGTAAATGTAGTATCCACTCATGAAATATCACCATATGGGGTTGCATCAGGGTGATGATCAATTTTAATTAAGGTTTTTCCTTTATTATAATTTTGATTGTCAATTCTCTCAACATTACCACAATCAGTTACAATAACTAAGGCACCATTAAATACTTCTTCATTTTCCATTTGATCAAAATTCCCAATAAATTTTAAATAATTAACTTCTTCACCAAAAGCATAAACTTCTTTTGTAGGATAATTAGTTTTTATTAATTCTTTTAACCCTAACTGAGAACCATAAGCATCTCCATCTGGTTGAATATGGCGTAAAAGTATTATTTTTTTATGTTCTTCTATTGCTTTTACAATTTTGCTTATCAATTCCATAAATCCTCATTTCTAATAATTATTATACTTATATAAAATGATAAAAATAAAAAAGTGACTAAATATCACTTTTTCAAAATGTTAAATTATTTAGCAGCTTTAGCAGCTTTTTTTTGCACTTTAGCAGCTTTTCTCATAGCCAATGCTTCTGCTTCAAAAACTTTTCTTAATTCTCTTGCAACTTTTGGTGATATTAAATTATTAATTAAAAATGATGACACTGAAAGATATATTCAGAATCCTATTAAAGTTACACCGTTAATTGCAACTAATATGGATTTAATAGTTTCACCATATTCAACAACTCATAAAGAATTACCTTGAATACCATATAAAGATATAAAAGTAACTGCAGTTGAAATAATTCATGCTATTAATGGTAAGATAATTCCATCAATCAATAATTTTGGAGTTAACACTTTATATGTTTTAAAACTATCTACAAGAGTAGCTAATACATAAAAAATTAAACTTGATGATAATACAAGATAGCCCAAAGCAGAGAATCATTCTCAGATTAAGCCTCCAGTACCTGGTTGAGAAATGTCTCCAACTCTTGCAAGTGCTACACATCCAGCAGATATTGTGATAAATGTTAGTAAATAAATACCATAATAAACTAATGCTGGTCTAATTAAAACTTTTTTCATGCTTGCGTATGCTGGATTTCTAAAAATAATTAATGCATGGACTAATATTGTTAATAATACTCAAGGAATTAAAAATGATGCAGCAACAGCTAAAGTTTTAACATCGGGTGAAGCATTTGTAGCTAACCCTGTTACTAAACCACCAACTAATCCTGAAAGAATAAATGATGGTAAGAAAGTTATCGCTAAGAAAAAATTGAATTTAAAAATTTCTAATGAGTAAATTTTTCAACCTAATGAATTATCTGCTTTTTGTTGCTGAGATTTATAATATGCTATTGAGTATTTTGAACCTTTAGCACAATACTCATAACCACGTTTTAGATCAAAGAATAACTCATCCCCACGGCCGTTAATTGATCTCATTCTTTCTTTTTCGTACATTTCAGTCAATGAGTTTTGAACAATTTGCGCTGGTTCTGCAAAAATTGTTAAATCTCTTTCTTTGATTAGTGCTGAACAAATTTCATCCATCATATTATTTAAAAATTCAGGTTTAAATGCTAATCCTGAAAAAGCAGCATATGAAGCTTTAACTTCTTCATAATTACCAGCTTCTAGTTTAGTTTTTAAATCAGAAACATAACCAATACTTTTTTGATAGTTATATAAAACATTTGATTGGCGATTTTTCATGTAGCTTTTCATTCCAATGATTGTTCCAAATAATAATTGTTTTGTAAGTGGAATAAATAGTGCAAAAACACCCCCAACTAATACCATTTTAAAAGGGTCTAATAAAGTTTTCATTAAAGAATTTGCTCCCATAAAACCATTTAGTGAGAAATTTACTCCCTCTGTTTTATTAGCATACTCAATAACCATTCTAATAACTTTGATATCTGACATAGCTCCCATTGAAAGCACTTCAGTAATTTTCCCTTCGCTTCCAATTATAAAAGATGAGTTGATGCTTTTTAAATTTTCAATAATCTTTAATTGGTCTTCGCTTGAAACTTTTAATCAAATTTCTTGCATTTGTGAATTTCAGTTTGTCCCTGACCCAACTTGCACAGAACCAATGTTGTAAATTGCAACTGAATCTATTCAAGCTGAATAACCAAAATAGATAATAGCAACAACTAGTAACAAAATAGATAATCTAATTGTTTTTCTCATTTTAAAATTTCCTTTCTTTAAATTTATAAATAATTTTATAATATTTGTTTATTTTTGTGTTTATTTAACTACAATATTAACAATTTTATCAACTACCACAATTTCTTTTATTATTTGTTTATTACTTATAAAAGACTTAACATTATCATTTGATTTAGCTAATAATAGTAATTCTTCTTTGGATGTATTTTTTTCAACTTCGATTGTGGCTCTTAATTTACCATTAACTTGAATAGCTACAATTATATTGGATAATACTAATTTACTTTCATCAACTGTTGGTCATGTTGATTTTAAAATAGTTTCTTTGAAGCCTAATTTTTCTCATAATTCCTCGCCGATGAATGGTGTAAATGTTGAAAGCATTTGTACAAAACCTTCAATGTAAGGTTTATAAATTGGTTTACCTTCTTGTTTGTAAATTGCATTAACAAACACCATAAGTTGTGAAATTGCTGTATTAAACTTTAAACTTTCAATCATATCAGTAACTTTTTTAACAACATCATTATAAATAAAATCTAAACTTTGGTCATTGTCATTAGTTAAAGTAGCATTATTAACCATTCTAAAGGCCCTATGCACTCATTTTAAAGCTGAATCTAATCCTTCTTCACTTCAAGGCAAAGAAGCTTCAAAAGGACCCATAAACATTTCATATAATCTTAAACTATCAGCTCCATGTGTTTGAACAACATCATCAGGATTAATTACATTTCCTCATCTTTTACTCATCTTACGATTATCAGGTCCAAGAATCATTCCTTGATTATAAAGTTTTTTAAATGGTTCTTTTCTATTAACAATTTTTAAATCATACAATACATGCATTCAAAATCTTGCATATAGCAAATGTCCAACAGCGTGTTCTTGTCCACCAACATAAACATCAATTGGTAACCACTTTTCAAATAGTTGCTTTGCTTGTGGTGAATCAATATCAATAAATTCGTTTTCAGCAATAGCTAAAATATAAGCTAAGAAGTATCATGATGGTCCAGCTGAATTTGGCATTGTATTAGTTTCTCTTTTATATTTAACACCATTAATTTTAACATTTACTCATTCATCAACTTTGGCTAAAGGTGATTGTCCATCACCACTTGGTTTAAAGTCTTTAATACGTGGTAGTACAACTGGCAAATCTTCTACTAGTATAATGCTCCCATCTTCTCCATGCAAGATTGGAAATGGTTCTCCATAAAACCTTTGTCTTGAAAATAATCAATCTCTTAGTTTGTAATTAGTTTTGACAAAACCAATTTTGTGTTCTTCCACATACTTAGTCATTTTTTCAATTGCTTCAATTCTGTTTAAACCGTTAATTAATTCTGAATTAATATGAATAGATTCTCCTACAAAAGCTTTTGATTGATCATCTGTTTTTAAAATAAATTTAATTGGTAAATTAAATTTAGTTGCAAATTCTCAATCACGAGTGTCATGAGCAGGCACTGACATAACCGCACCAGTTCCATAATTATTTAAAACATAATCACTAATTCAAATTGGCACACTTTCATTAGTTATTGGATTAATTGCATAACTACCTGTAAAAACTCCAGTTTTAGGTTTTGATTCATCTTTTCGATCTATTTCTGATTTATTTTTAGTAATTTTGATATATGCATTAACTTCTTCTAACTTGTCTTGAGTAGTCAACTTCAACACATCTTGATGTTCTGGGGCCATCACAACATAACTAACACCATAAATTGTATCAACACGAGTTGTAAAAACATTAATATTTATATTGTCGCTTTTAAATATAAGCTCAACACCAGTTGACTTACCAATTCAATTTCTTTGCAAATCTTTAATTGAAGAATTTCATTCCACTTCTTCTAAACCTTGTAATAAACTTTCTGCATACTCAGTAATTTTTAAAACTCATTGTTTCATGTTTTTTTTAACAACAGGATAATCTCCACGTTCACTTAACATTACTCCATCTTTTTCAACTATTTCATCATTCGCTAGAACAGTCCCTAACTCTTGGCATCAATTAACTTCAACATTTTTATATTCTGCTAAACCTTTTTTATACATCTGAACAAATATTCATTGAGTCACTTTGTAAAAATTCGGATTTGATGTAGATATTTCTTTATCATAATCATAAGTAAAACCAATCATCTTTAATTGCTTTTTGAAATTAGCAATATTTGCTAAAGTAAAATCAAGTGGATCATTGCCCGTTTTTAAAGCATATTGTTCTGCTGGTAAGCCAAATGCATCTCAACCCATTGGGTGTAATACATCATATCCCTGCATTAATTTCATTCTAGATATTACATCAGTGGATGTATATCCTTTAATATGCCCAACATGAATACCAGCCCCTGATGGATATGGAAACATGTCTAATATATATGATTTTTTATTAGAAGTATTACGGGTTTTAAATGTTTTGTTTTGTTCTCAATATTTAGCTCATTTTTTTTCTATTGCTTTGTGTGAAAACTCCATATTACTCCTTTAATGTTTTTTAACTATTATTTATTTTACTATTTTTCAAAAATAAAAAAAGCAACAATCAAAAGATTATTGCTCGTCTTTCTAAATGGTCGGAATAAATGGACTTGAACCATCGACCTCTCCGTTATCAGCGGAGTGCTCTAACCAGCTGAGCTATATTCCGAAAGCAAAATAATTATATGTTTTTTCGCTCTATAAGTCAATAAAAACTCGCTTTAATTAGAATGTTTATCGAATTGTAAGTAATAATGTCTCAATTAATTAAAAAGTTAAAATTTTTAAAGCCCTAGAATTATATTTGACGTTATCAAATGATAACAGAGCTAAACTATGTAGAAAGAAACACATTTGAAATTATTGAACAGGCGATGAATAACAAAAAGCAAGAATCATACTTAGTCTCACAATAATGAAAGATCATAGAAAAATAATAAGATATAAAAATTTAGTAGGAATTTAATTATATACATTTTTGAGAAAAATTAATTCAAGATCATAATATTAAGATTTCTTATAAAAATTAATTTTTATTCTTTAAAAACTGTATATTATTTCACCTTTTTCACAACGTTCAACTAGAAAGGAAATGGTCAAGAAAATTATGGAAGATAAAAGCGTTGACCAACAGGATTTTAAATAATTTTTAAATGATAGCATTTTAGAGTCCAAATCTAACTCTCCGTTTATAACAAAGAAATTCTTTTCGAGAATGCATAAAACAGATGCTTCTATTCATAATTAAATTGGAAAAAGTGAGCAGTACCAACTTTTATTGCAATTCAACTGGAATGGTAACTTATGTTTATTTAGATAAACAAGAGACTTTAAACGCTATTATAGGATTACAAACTGATACAGTGTTTAGAACTTGTAAAGCCAAAAGTAGTGGTTACAACCAAAAGAAAAATTTTGAAGACTATCAGGAAATTTTCAAAAACGTGTTCCTCAAGAACTAAGATTGCCTATATAAAAAATATGAATTTAGCTAACCAATGTTTATTCAAAATTATAATAAAAAGTATACGCTTAAATAGACAAAACAATAAATTTATTTGTGCTTTGTGAAACCCTTGAAGTTGATGTCGATTTTGTTCTTTCAACTCACTATAGCAGAAAGGTTTTAATAGATCAACCATTAAGTTTGAAAATAAAACTTAAACAACTAGCAATAAATGAAAAAATTTAAACCAATTCATTATCAAAAAAAGTAGAAGACTCCCACTTTTAAATTTAGTTTTTTATTTAACTTTCCTTGAGACATCACTTTTTACCTATTTACAAAACTTTATAGATTTAAATGTAAAAATAAAATTACAGTGAGGATATCTAGAATTTTAAAATCTTTTTTTCCTACACAGAAGTTATTTACCAATACACCGAGATATTCACTAAATTTATTTAATTAATTTTATATAATTAAAATATTTTAAAAATAATTGTTAGTTTTTACAAAAAAGTTAATATCTAATTTTTCATTCTCTTTGTTTACTAAAATTACTTATGAAAGTTTCTCCAACATAAAAATCAGTATTTATTGAAGAAACCTTAACATTGTAAGAGTAAAATCTACCAGCAGTATCATTTGATGATCTTATAAAATATAAATCGAAATTTAAATATTCAAAATTTTCATTAGGATATAGTTTTTTCATTACATCTATAACTTGTTTTTTTACTAAATCAATATTTTTAATTGCTTGCTCAGTTTGTGGATTTATATAAAAACTATTATATCTAGGATCAAAATCTTTAAATATTTCAACAATTTTTTTAGGAATTGCAAAAGTTAAATTAACTTCACCTTGATAATTTCCAACCCCAGTTGCTGTTGCTGAAGTAGTTGTGATATTAGATAATGTAAAATCAGCATCAGTCAAACCAGAATTATTATTGATAATTGCTTGTTTAATAGTTGATTCTTGATTATCTAATAAAGCATTAAGATTTGTTGTTATTAATTTTGTATTAAGCTGAGGAATAATTGTAAAAGTTACATTAACTGTTCCTTGATACCTTCCAACCCCAATTGCTGTGGCTGAAGTAGTTGTGATATTAGATAATGTAAAATCAGCAGCAGTGAAACCAGAATTATTATTGATAATTGCTTGTTTAATAGTTGATTCTTGATTATCTAATAAAGCATTAAGATTTGTTGTTATTAATTTTGTATTAAGCTGAGGAATAATTGTAAAAGTTACATTAACTGCTCCTTGATACTTTCCAACCCCAATTGCTGTGGCTGAAGTAGTTGTGATATTAGATAAAGTGAAATCAACAGCAGTCAATCCAGAATTATTATTGATAACTGCTTGTTTAATAGTTGATTCTTGATTATCTAATAAAGCATTAAGATTTGTTGTTATTAATTTTGTATTAAGCTGAGGAATAATTGTAAAAGTTACATTAACTGCTCCTTGATACTTTCCAACCCCAATTGCTATGGCTGAAGTAGTTGTGATATTAGATAATGTAAAATCGCCAGCAGTCAATCCAGAATTATTATTGATAATTGCTTGTTTAATTGTTGATTCTTGATTATCTAATAAAGCATTAAGATTTGTTGTTATTAATTTTGTATTAAGCTGAGGAATAATTGCAAAAGTAATATTAACTTCACCTTGATACTTTCCAACCCCAATTGCTGTGGCTGAAGTAGTTGTGATATTAGATAAAGTGAAATCGCCAGCAGTCAAACCAGAATTATTAGTGATAATTGCTTGTTTAATAGTTGATTCTTGATTATCTAATAAAGCATTAAGATTTGTTGTTTTTAATTTTGTATTAAGCTGAGGAATAATTGTAAAAGTTACATTAACTGTTCCTTGATACCTTCCAACCCCAATTGCTGTGGCTGAAGTAGTTGTGATATTAGATAATGTAAAATCGCCAGCAGTCAATCCAGAATTATTATTGATAATTGCTTGTTTAATTGTTGATTCTTGATTATCTAATAAAGCATTAAGATTTGTTGTTATTAATTTTGTATTAAGCTGAGGAATAATTGCAAAAGTAATATTAACTTCACCTTGATAATTACCAACCCCAATTGCTGTGGCTGAAGTAGTTGTGATATTAGATAAAGTGAAATCAGCAGCAGTCAAACCAGAATTATTATTGATAATTGCTTGTTTAATAGTTGATTCTTGATTATCTAATAAAGCATTAAGATTTGTTGTTATTAATTTTGTATTAAGCTGAGGA
>NZ_PHNF01000001.1:0-537801 GCF_002930145.1 Mesoplasma corruscae | reverse complement strand
AAAAGTTACATTAACTGCTCCTTGATACTTTCCAACCCCAATTGCTGTGGCTGAAGTAGTTGTGATATTAGATAACTTATAATCACTATTAGTAATATCTAAATTTTTGTAATTAATTGCTAAGCGAATACTTGATTCATCATTTGTCAATAAATTTCCTAAATTCCTCAAATTTAAAAAAGTTTTTAATTCTTTTTTTACAGAACTTGTGTAAACACTTACGTAAAGAATGGTAATAGGCATAATAACAACCAAAAAAGATGACAACAAAATTAATACTTTTCTCTTTTTCATTCTAATTTCCTCCTTTTAAAAATTGCAATAACAAAATTATTATGCTTTTTTTTTTTTTTTTGTCAAGAGTTTTAATTAAAGTGTTTACATATTAAATATAATTAATATGTAAGGGGATATATAAATGGTTAAAAAAATTGGGAGTATAAGTTTAATTTTTAATGATGAAGAGTGAAATGATTTTATTTCAAGAAACTCTCAAATTTCGATTCAGTACATAGCTTTTTTAGCAAAATTAATTTCAAGTCAAGAAGATAAAAAAGATATCAATTATTCTGAATTAAGAGATTTAATGATTTATGAAAAAAGAATAAAATATAACGTTTATAAGTTTTTATTATTTTTTGAAGAAGGTTTGACAAAACAAATAATAGATAGGGAAAGTAAAACTTGCCAAAATTACTATATGTCAAATCAATGAGAAGATAAAACTGACAAATTTGAAACAATGAATAACTATAATGAACAAAAATTTAACTTTGGATGAAAATTAGATCAACTAAAGAAAATGAGCTTAATTAATAAACAACAATATGATGACTACAAAAAGTCAATTAGAGAATTAAGAAACAAAACTATGCATTTTAATTGTATTTACATTGACTTAAATAGCATACAAAATTGAATTGTAGAACTATTTGAATATTTACCAGAAAATTTCCAAAAAAGTTTTAAAGAAAATATTACAAAATCTAGTAAAAACTTAAAAATAAATAGTAAATTTATTTTACAAGTATAATTGAAAAATAAAGTTAAAAAAACTCTCAATAGAGAGTTTTGTTTTTAACGTTTTGAGAATTGAGGTGCTCTACGTGCTCCACGAAGTCCATATTTTTTACGCTCTTTAATTCGTGCGTCACGAGTTAGTAACCCAACTGATCTTAAAACTTTTCTATAGTCTTCACTAGCTTCTAATAAAGCTCTTGCAATTCCTAAACGAGTTGCTCCAGCTTGTCCAGTAAATCCTCCACCTTTAACAGTAACAGTGATATCAAAATCTTTTTCTGTTGCTGTTGCTACTAATGGTTGTTCAAGTTCTTGAACCAAAGTTGCATATGGAAAGAATTCAAGTGCAGGTAGTCCATTAACAAAAATTTCACCTTTACCAGGAGTTAAAATAACTTGAGCAACTGAAGTTTTTCTTCTACCAGTTCCTCTATAAATAACTTTATCTGCCATTATTTATTATCTCCTTTTTTAAATTCTAATACTTGAGGTTTTTGAGCGGCATAAGGGTGCTCACTTCCAACAAATACATGTAATGCTCTAAATTGGTTTGCTCCTTGAACATTTTTAGGTAACATAAGTTTAATTGAACGCTCTAAAATTTTTCTAGCATCTAGTTCTCTTTGAACAGCTACTGTTCTTCTTCTCAATCCACCTGGGTGCATTGAGTGGTGGTAGTAGGCTTTATCTGATTCTTTTTTACCAGTAAATACTACTTGTTCTGCATTAATAATGATAACGTGGTCACCATTATTAATATGTGGGGTAAAGTCAACTTTATGTTTTCCTCTTAAAATTCTAGCTATCTCAGTAGATAGTCTACCCACGTTTTGTCCTGCAGCATCAACGATGTATCATTCTTTTTTGATATCTTTTGCTGCAATCAAAGTTGTTTGTTTCATGTGCTTATTTCTCCTCTTACATTGACTTGTCCGGGGTCTTATAAGTGTAGTAAGCATATTTATTATAATACATTTGATATTTTATTTATAGTACTTAAATAAAACTTTTTATATAAATTGGGCTTATCTCACTTGTAGTTTGGACTTTTTGAAACTGTTTTAATGCTTTCAATACGTTGATTTTAAAGTCAACACCATCATAGTCTTTTATTATTGTATACTCTAAAAATTTTTTTTGTAATTCTTTTAAATCTTTTTGCTCAATTAAGTAAGGCTCATTTATTACTTTATTATTGTCATAAACACCACAATAGTACTTATCTGATCTTGCGTCCAATAAACTTATACATTTTTTTCCAACACCTTGCAAAGCTAAAGAGTCAATTAAAAATACATTAATTTCATTGTTTAAAGTTTTAAGTGTTTTAACAATGCTTAGTCCAACTCTAACACCAGTATAACTGCCTGGACCTTTAGTTACATAAAAATCTTTTATGTCTTTTAGAATCAAATTATGATTTTTTAAAAGTTTAACAATATTGCTCATAGTAATATCACTTACTTTTTTAGTATCTTTTTGAATAAATTCTTCAACAATTTGGTTTTGTTCATTAATTAGAATTAAACATAGCTGCCAGTTTGTTGTATCTATAAATAATTTCATGCTATTTACCTTCTATAATGAATTGTCTTGAAGTTTCATTCATTTTCTTAATTTCAATTTTAATAGTTTTTTTATTATCTAAATTTAATTTAATATTTGTTCACCATTCAATAATGTTTATTGCACCATCAAATTGTTCAAGAAACATTTCCAAATCAGTATTTATGTCTAAACGATATGCATCCATATGATTAATTAGTTTATTACAAATATTATATTGATTTAGTATTGTAAAAGTTGGCGAAGAAACATTTTTAATAACCCCCAAAGATTTAATTAGGGCCTTTGTAAATGTTGTCTTGCCAGCCCCAAGATCTCCAGTTAATAATATATAGGTTTCTCCATTAATAATTGAAGCTAAATCTAAAGCTATTTTATTAGTCTGCTCAACAGAATTACTAGTTATTGTTCTTATCATAAATAAATTATAATATTTACAAAAAAAACTTGTTGTAATAACAAGTTTTTTCTTTTTTTATAATCATTCATGAAACTTTTTAATATAAAGCGTTTTGACTAATTGTGCCAATACAATATAACAACTAACAAAACCTAAAGCAACAAATAAGAATGATCATGCAGGTGTTGACATTAAAACTAATTTATTAATTGGAGTAAATGGTATTAATATAGCTATCAAACAAATAACTATTGTTGCTATCATCATTGATAATGAAGCTTTTGATTGAAAAAATGGTATCTTTTCTGTTCTATAAACTTGCATAACTGCAGTTTGAGTCATCAAACCAACAACGAATCATGAAGCATGGAATTTCATTGCTGCATTTTTAATGTCAGGGTTTGGACCCCCGTGGAACTCTACTAAGTGGTATCCAAAAATTAAAACTAAAAATGTTGATATATCAAATATAGAACTTACAGGCCCATTAATAACAGCGAATCAAATAATATTTTTGGTTGTAAATGGTCTTGGCTTGTCTAAGAAACTATCATCAACTTTATCAAATACTAACGCAAACATTACGAAGTCGTACAATAAGTTTTGTAACAATAAGTGTAACGGAAGCATTGGTTCTTCTTGAGTTAAAAATAATGCAACAATAACAGAAATAACGTTACCAAAGTTTGAAGCAACAGTTACTTTAATATATTTCAACATGTTAGCAAGACTCTTACGCCCTTCAACAACAGCTTTTTCAATAGCCATTAGTGATTCACCAGTTAAAATCATATCAGCTGCATCTTGTGCTATATTAGAGGCTTCACTAAATGAAATAGCAACATCAGATTCTCTTAGAACTGGCGCATCATTAATACCATCTCCCATAAACCCAACAACATGCCCTTGTGCTTGAAGTGCAGCAATTATTGTTGATTTGTGAATTGGAGATAATTTAACAAAAACATTACCTTGTTTTACAGCTTTAAATAATTGTCTTTCATCCATTTCTTCAATTTCAATACCTGTATATAATTTAGTAATATTAAAGTCAACATTTTTACAAATAGCTCTTGTTATAATTTCATTATCACCTGTTAATACTTTGGTTGATATTCCTTTTGAAGCTAAATTCTTAATTAATTTTTTTGAAGTTTTTTTAGGTTTATCAAAAAAAGTAGCAAACCCATAAAAAATTAGTTCTTCTTCAACGTCTTCGTCATGTAACAAATTATGAGCAATACCAATAACTCTATATCCGTCCATATTTAACTCATGTGTTTTTTGTAAAATCTTTTTCTTTTGCTTTGCATCAAGTTTTTCTATTTTGCCATTAATAGAAATTCTATTGCATACCTTAAGCACCTCTTCAACAGCACCTTTTGTAAAAATTTCTTTATCTTTTTTAGTCGTTAAAATAACTGATAAGATTTTTCTTTCAAAATCAAATGGGATTTCTCATTCTTTATCATATGCATCAACATCAGGTTTTTTAATTCTTGATGATAATACAGCAATATCAATTGGGTTTTGAAAACCAGATTGAAAGTAACTGTTCAAATATAATACATTTTCTAAAAAATCAGATTTTTCGCCATTAACACCAAATACTTTGTCCAAACTAATTTCACCACTTGTAATAGTACCTGTTTTATCAGTACATAAAATATCAATAGCTCCAATATTTTGAACTGCATTAAGGTTTTTAACAATAATTTCTTCTTTTTCAATTTCTTTATAACCTCTTGTTAAGTTAGAAGTCACAATAATTGGTAGCATTTCTGGGGTAATACCAACAGCAATAGCAATAGTAAACATTACACCTTTCATTCAATCATTACTTTGAAATCCAGATATCAATAAAACTATTGGTGTTATTACCAACATAAATGCAATTAAATATATAGTAATTTTTTTGATTCCTTTTTCAAATGAAGAATCTTTTCTTTTTTCTTTAACTTTATTATCAATTAATGAAAAATAAGTATTTTGACCAGTAGCTACAACTATTGCAATCCCACTGCCAGACATTACTTCAGTTCCCATATAACCAATATTGTCATAATTTAAATGAGACTCAAATTCTCCATCATTAGTATCTTTTTTTTGCACTGGGAAACTTTCACCTGTAAGTGATGATTGATTTACATATAAGTTATTTGATCAAAGTATTCTTACATCAGCTGGAATAATATCTCCATTAACAAGATAAATAATGTCACCAGGAACTAGTTCATCATTTTCAATAACTTCAGCTTCTTTAATCATTCTGATTGAATTGGCATTATTTAAAGCTTTATAATTATAAGAAATATTTCTAATTACTTTTGAAGTTTTTTTACTTTCTTTTAACATTCTTTTAATAACTATATGTGATCTTATTTCCTGAACAAAAGCCATAGTACCACTAGCAATGATCATCACAAGAACAACAATAGCTGCTAACAAAGAAAAAATTTCTTTTTCACCCACATACTCATAAAAATTAAATGCATCAATAAGTATCAATATTATATTGAATGGAGCAAAAAATGTTTTTATCAATACTAGAAAAAAATTAAATCTTGATGGTTTTAATTCTTTGCCGCCAAATTTTTCTCTATTATCATTTACTTGGTTATCATCTAAACCAAATTTATTAATTTCAAATTGTTTTAATAATTTATTATTGTCAGAGTCTACATAATTGATTAATTCAAATTTTGTATTATTGTTTATTTTTTTTAGTTTTTTCATAAATCTCCAGTCTATGAATGCCTAAATATTAATAATCTTTAACGTAGAAAAATTAGTGATATATAAGCACCCTTGATAAAATTTAATCCGCTTAATAAACTCTGGGAAGGAATACTCATAAAATCACCTCTTTCTTATTCTTTGAGATTATAGCATAAAAAAAACATCTAAGAAAAGATGTTTTGTTTTTAAACTATTTTTTGATAATTTTTTTAATTTCTTTTAATTCACGTTTGTTAGCTAAAACAAAATGATTTTCACTAATTTCAACAAACTCAGGTGTATCAAAAATATAATCATAATGTTCTTCTTTTGGATCATACACAATTAAACTTTCATCAAAGTTATAACTTGGATCTGGTTGGGGGATTGCTGATAGTAATGATCTTGTGTACGGGTGAAGAGGATTTTTAAATAGTTCTTCAGCTTGCGCTAATTCAACTATATCCCCATGATAAATAACAGCAATTCTATCAGCTATAAATTTTACAACTGATAAATCATGAGTAACAAATAAGTAAGTAAGATTATATTCTTTTTTAAATAATTGAAATAGATTTAATACTTGTGCTCTAATTGAAACATCAAGTGCTGAAATTGGTTCATCAGCAATAATAATTTTTGGTTTTAAGGCCAAACTTCTTGCAATACCAATACGTTGTTTTTGCCCACCTGAAAATTCATGAGGGTAACGTGACAAGTGTTCTGGCAAAAGCCCAACTGATCTAACTAACTTTAAAATGATATGCTTTTTAACATCATCATCTTTTTCAATTTGATCAATTGTTATCGGAGTCTCTGGATTAACTTCGTTAAAATTATCAACATATTCTTGTCTTGATTTTTCATTTTTATATAAATCTTTAAAATTATCTAAACCTTCAGAAATAATTTCTTCAACAGACATCCTTTCATTTAAAGAAGAACCTGGATCTTGAAAAATCATTTGCACATTTTTTCTATTAATTCTAACTTGTTTTGGCTTCGGAATTTTAAAAAGATAAGAATTACTTACTAATTCATCTATCGAAGGCCATTTAAAATATTCTATTAATTTTTGAATCGTGTATATTTGTCTTTCAGTTAATGCGCTTTCATTTTCTAATCAAGAGTTGTATTCAATTACAACATCAATGTCTGATATTAACTCTTTATTTTTTTCATTATCCATTTGTCAATCTTTGATAGTTTTAAATACTTTAGTAGCTTTTGGTGAAACCCTTATTTCATTTCGCAAGATAACTTTTTCATATTCTTTAATAAAATCTTCATTTTTAATACTTATTTTTTTTTCGTATTTTTTAATTAAGTTTTGTTTCCTTTTTAATGGCGAAGAAAGATGAAGGTTTTGTTCTTCTAAAGTTTCAGCTATCTTGATTCTTCTTTTAATTCTGTCATCATTTTCTTTTATCAAGAGTATTTTTTCGAAAGTAAATTTCATTAACTCACCAAAAGATTCCTCAGTTTTGTTTTTTCTTGATTTATTTATTTTTTCTTTAATTATATTTAAATCATGAAAATCTAAGCTCATTTTGTCTTTAAGTTTAATAACTATGTCTAGTGTGTCTATATTTTTGGCTAAAACTGATTCTTCAACTTCTTTTGAAACTTCAGGTATATAATTATTTATATTTTTTACAAACTGATTAATTCTTTTAAAATCTTTTATAATTTCATTAATAAACTTCAAATTTTCTTTAGTTAATTTGTGTGCCAAAGCAACATATGAATATGCAAAAATTTTTCTTCAACTTTCTTTTTGTGTCAATTGAATATTGCTGCTATATTTATTATAACTTTCTTTTAGTTTGGAAATAATATTATTTATGTAATTGCAATTGATGGCATATTTAGTGTTTATAAATTTAATTTTTTTGTAAATTTCTTTATTTAATTCAAATAAAGAAGTTGGTTTTCCAGCTATTAAAATATCATCTAAATAGATTGAGCCGTCAGCTAATTCTTGAACACCAGCTATAGCTCTTCCTATTGTTGTTTTGCCTGAACCAGATTCTCCAACTAATCCAAATATTTCTTGTTTATATATATCAAAATTAGCACCTTTAACTGCTTGAAACTTTTTACCCTTATTTCGAAACTCAATAACTAAATCTCTAACATTTAATAAAACTTCTTTATCATCTTTTACCATTATTTTTCACCTTCTTGTTTAACTGACTTATAACTTTTATTTGGTGGGATAACCTTTTTTACTTTTTCATGAAGTAACCAAGTTTTAGCATAATGAGTTTCAGATACTTTAAACATTGGTGCTTCAAGCAAATAGTCAATGGCTAATGCATATTTGTTTCTGGGTGCAAAAGCATCACCTTTTATTTCATTAAATAAACTTGGTGGTGTTCCACCTATTGAATAAAGATCTTCTCCCTTAGTTCCTAATTGCGGTAGGGATAACAATAACGCTCATGTATAGGGGTGTTTAGAATCATTGAATATCTCTTCTGTTGTTCCTATTTCAACTATTTGTCCAGCGTACATAACAGCAACTCTATCTGCTATGCTTGCCACTACTCCTAAATCATGAGTTATAAAAATGACTGAGAAGTTATATTCTTTTTGCAACTTCTTAATAAGTCTTAGTATTTGAGCTTGAATAGTTACATCCAAAGCAGTTGTAGGTTCATCACAAATTAAAATATTGGGTCTACATGCAAGAGCTATAGCTATAACAACTCTTTGTCTCATTCCCCCAGAATATCTTCCAGGTATATCTTTATATCTTTCTTTTGGATTAGGGATACCAACTTGACCAAGTAATTTTATAGCTTCTTCTTTTGCTTCGCTCCTTGTCATTTTAAGCTGTTTAATTAATACTTCTGAAATTTGAAACCCGACAGAAAGTAAAGGGTTTAAAGAAGTCATTGGGTCTTGAAAAATTGTGGCTATTGTCTTACCTCTAATTTCTTTTAACATTTTTTTAGCACTAGAAGTTTTACTTATGGTGTTTTTAGGTTTTTCATTTCATTTTGATAAAAATTTTGAAAACTTTATTTCATCTAAAGTTTTATTTTTTACTATACTATCTAAAAATTCTTTTAATTCAATTTCAATATTTGACATTTTTTTATCACCAGAATAGTAATCTACTAATTTATTTTTGAGATCTGCATTTAAAACTTGGCCCGATTCAATGAATTGTGTAATAAATGATATTAGCAATAATACCATTTCATTTTCTTTTGGTGATTTTAATTCGAATTTATTTGTATCATTTTTAATATCTTCAATTTGATTATTTAACGATTTTAAATACTCTTCTTTTTTAAATTTATCTTTTGCTAAAATTATATCTTTTTGATGTGATTCAATTTCTAAAGTTATTTTTGATAAACTATCTCTACTTTTTCTTTTAGTAAACTCAACCATTTTTTTTGTTGCTGATTTTTGTTTTGTTTCCAATTTCAAAATTTTTTCATTGATATTAGGTAATTTTTCTAAATCTAAAGAAAGAATCCTTTTGTATTCTTTTTGCAATTTCAAAATTTTTCTATTATTAGTTTTTTTAATAAATTTTTTAATATCTTTATCTATAAGCACCTTTTGTATATCAGTTAAATTTATTGGTTCTTTAAAAAAAGACCTAGAATCTTCTAAAGTTTTTTTGTTGGGATTATAAACTATATTTCCTCCGCTTATTCAGCCATTAGTTTCCAACATCCCAGTAAATGTTTTAGTTATAACTGATTTCCCACTTCCAGATTCACCAACCAATGCTAATATTTCACCATCATAAAGTTCAAAAGAAACATTTCTTATTGCAGTTAAAATTCTACTTCTAACTCTAAATTTAACTTCTAAATTTTTTATAGAAAGTATTGTATTTTGTTTTGCCGTGCTTTTATGTATTTTTGTCATTTTGTTTTTCCTTTTTAATATTTTATAATATAATATTCAATAAGTGAAATTAAAAAAATAATTTCTGAAGGGGTTGTTGTTTATGAATTCAAAAAGTAAAAATATAAGTAAATTAAGTAAAAAAAATAAATATTTTAAGGAAGCTGATAATAACTTCAATAGAACTTCAACAGAATATAAATATAAATATAATAAGAAGTTAAGATACTATCATTATTTAATTGTTGTTGCTTTTGTATTTGTGTACACTATAGTTACATTTTTATTAACTTATTTTTTAAATAATACTCAAGAGAACTTATGAGAATACTTAATAACGTCAGCAGCGTTTTTATTTTTGTTATTTGCAATAATAAATGGTTGACTTAGAAATAGAAAAACTGCAAAATTCTTTAATGATTCAAGAAAAAGATATCATTCCACTTTTACAGAAGAAGAGGGAAAGAGTAAAAAAATTAGTAAGGTTCTTTTTTTAATTTCTTTTTTATTTTTTGTAGAAATTATAATCATAATCTTATCAACTCTATAAGTACATATCTTGTCTTCTTTTATTTTTTATTGAAGCGAAGCGATTTTTCAATCCAATAAAAAATAAAAGAAGTTCTCACTTTTTTTATTTTTTATTTAAGAATAAATTACTTTGATGGTGCAAAGAAAATGTTTCCTTCTTTCAATGCTTTTGGATCTGAGGTTGCTTTTGTTTTATCTGCTGCAAACTTAGTGTCATCAATAATGTACTCTTCAGTTTTTTTAACTTTTGACGTTTTAGTCAATGTTAAATTTCTTTGAGATGAGTTTCCATAATTTACATTTGGAACAGAGTGTCTTTCAACACGAGTTACTGCCATCACCCTATATGATGCTTGGTCGTAAAATGGGGTTGTTAAAAAATCTTTATACATCAAATTGTATTCAGCTTTAATAAATTCATCATAGCGATTTTCAATAGTAGAATTTGACTTGTCATTCGCTTCAATAGCTGATGAATATGAATTAAATGCTTGAGCAGTTTCGATTGCAGCTTGTTTTACAGTTTCATTTTGGGTGAATACTTGATTGCTTTCGTAACTATCTTTGAAGTTTTTACCACCAAAGTAATTTTGCATTGCTCCATCCAGTTTGTAAGTTTCAAGATATGTATATGGATCAGCATAATCTGGTCCTCAGCCTGATCAACCTAAATCATAGTTAGCAGCTTCTTGTTCTTGATCGTAAGCAGCTGTTGTTACAGGTTTTTTTATGTCGATTTTAATTGGGTTATTTTCTACATTATTAAAATTATTTACCATTGGTTCAAAGAATTTATTTAAAGTGTTGTTTCAAGCAGGACTTAATAGAACTCTTAAATGAATTTTTTGATCAGTTGCTGACTTAATTCCAGTTTTATCAGCATAATCATTTATAGATTCAACTAAGGCTTTTCTATTTTTACCATTATAAGTTTTGTCTAATAAAGCTTCTCCACCTCTTGCAAAATCTTCTTTTGACATACCGTTAGTTTTACCATCAGAAGTATTAGCTGCATATTCAGCAAAAATTTCTACATAGTCTTTACCATTGCTATCATAACCAGTGCCTTTTGCTGTATATATATTATTTAAGTTTTTAGAATAAACCTTACCATCGCTTGCTGGAGAGTCATATTTTTTACTATAGTACTCTGCAAATGTGGAACGATTTAAAGTGGTTGCAATATATTGTCTTACATCCTTTGACAGAAGAGCTTTAGTACCTTTTTCAGCAAGTTCTTTCTCATCAGGTGAAACTGTATTATCTATATTACCATTATAAAAATTATAATTTATAACTCATGATGAAGCTGCGGTTGATTCGTAAACATTTACTCTTGAATCTTTTGGTTTAGTTCAGTCACTACCAACATATTTTCTTCATCCAGCTTCGTCATTTTGACTAACACTAAACCCATCAATTTCATTAGCTTCAAACATTTCTCTAGTTTTAGAGGTTGTGGAATTTTGGACAATATTAATTCAATTAACTTTTTTAATTGAAACTTTTGCAGAAAAATGGTAATTTTCATTCTTCTTAAATGAAAACCCTTTTGCTTGATCTATAATACCTTCTGGTACATATGCCCCACTATAAACATTAACTGTGGGTTTGTCTTTAATAGCTCCTTTGCCTTCAAATTCTTTAGCAGTTGGTTGGAATGCATTATATGTTAATACTGTTTCAAAAAATGATGCTGGTTTAGAAAGATAAAAATTAACTGAGCGATCACCATCTTCTTCTAATTTTAAACCAAACCCATATTCTAAATCTTTGGTTTCTATTGTTTTTATTTCGTCTACATTATCTTTGTTTTGTATTGTATATACAACATCTTCTTTATTATTAATTTTTTCAACTATTTTGTCAAAAACAAACTCTTCTTTTCTAATGTTTGCAGGTATGTTTTCAAAATAACTTTGATTTTTTTCTTCATTTTTCAGTATAGCACCAAGTGATTCATAAACTACCTCAGCTCCTGAAATAAATGTTGTTCATAATCCCGCTAATGAACTTTGATTATTAGAATTTAAAACAGAAAATGCTGTTCTTTTGTAATCAGATGGAGATATAGCTCTAAGTTTGTTTCCATCAGCTGCATATCAATTTGCATTAGATCTAATTTTGTATTTTCAAACAAAATAATCAGTATCAGAAGCATCTTTTCCAACATATTTACTTGGAGTTTGATTTTCTTTCAACTCTGTGTATCCTGATTCAAAAATATCCCCATATGTTCTACCATACTCGTCTACAGCTAAAGAACTAGCATATAAGTCTGCTAAAAACTGTCAATCTCTTTCATTTTGAGTATACGTAGGATTCCAATAAAGCGCATTTGTTGTAAATGCATTTGTAATTGTGTTTACATCTCTATCTTTTTCAGTTATTTTACAAGAAACTACTGCAAGAGAAGCACTTGAAGCAACTAACCCTGCTGCCAGTAAAAATACTAGGCCATTTTTTTTGTTTAATTTATTCATAAATTTCTCCTTTTTATTTTATCTATGATTTTTTGGATCTAATGAGTCTGCTAATACTTTTCCCATTAAATAAAAAGCTAATGATAGTCCACCTACAAATCCCATTGGAATTATAAGTAGATGCGGCAGTGATTGCCATGCTGTTTCAGCAAATACATCGTTAAGAATAGAACCTAGTGATGCTTGGTCTTGAGTTTTTACAAATCCAAATCCTAAATAAGCCAGTGAAGAATCAATAGCTATAGCTTCAGGTATTGCAAAAGCGCAAGTTTGAATTATAATTGGTAAAATTTTTGGTAGAATGTTATTTTTAATAATTTTAGGGCCTCTTGACCCTAAAACTTTAGATGCTATATTATATTCAGCATTTTTAGTTAACATTATTTGAATTCTTATTATAGATGCTAAACCAATTCATGAAGTTATTGAAACAGCAAATATTACAACACCTGTTGAAGGTCTTTGACCTTTAGAAAATAAAAATATAACAACAATTAATAAAATTAAAGATGGAATTATTGAAATAAACCTAACTATTTCAATAAAAACTACATCTAATCTTGAATAATATCCTCAAATTGCTCCTATTAACAAACCAACAACAACTTGAATGGCAAATATTATCATAGCAAAAATTAATGTGGTTCTAGAACCTATCCAAAGCTTATTTCACATATCTTCACTATTAGCACCAGTCCCAAATCAGTGTTCTAAACTAGGTGGTTCATTTGCTGGTGTGCCTACAGGGACGTCACCAGGTATTGCTGGCAAACCTATGGCTATAGATGCAGATAAAATAACAAAAATTATAATTAAAAAAGAGCAAACTAAAAAAATTGGATTCGTGAAAGCTTTTTTAACAACAGTGTTTCAATAGCTATATGGTTTTGTATACAAGTGCTCAGAATCTTCTAATTTACTTCCTACATGCTTCAGTAAAGAATCATCTAAATTGTTTATGTCAATATCACTAATGTTTATGTCAATATCACTAATGTTTTTTATATCTATTTCCATTAAAACTCCTTTTATTTTTTTATTTTTATCTTAATCTGACTCTTGGATCTAAAATAGCCAAAAGTAAATCTCCTATTAATTGTGTTAATATCCCTGCACTAGCTGATAAAAATGTATAACCCATAACTGTAAATAAGTCATTTTTAGATATACCGTCTACTATTATTGAACTCATGCCAGGAATACCTCAAACTCTTTCAATAATTAAGCTACTTCCAAAAATTGAAAATACAAATACTGTAGGTATATCTCTAACCATTTTCACAAATGAATTTCTAAAAATATGAACAAAAAATGTATATTTTTGTGTCATTCCTTTTGAATAAGCAAATTTTGTATAATCAGATGTCATCTCATCTACCATAAATCTTCTTGTTGATACAATAATTGATGGACTTATCAATAAGAATAATCCAATTATAGGGAACACTTTAGTAAACATGTCTCCAGTGTTTCAAGAAGTATTAGCTCCGGCATTTAATGATATTAAATACAATAATTGAATAATTACAAGCGTAGGTAAAGCAATTATAGTAAAGGAAAAAATATTGATTATATTATCTTGATGTTTTTCTTTTTTTAAAGCTGCATATATGCCAAGAGGCACACCAATTAAGTATGAAAGACTAGTAGCTAAGATACCTACAACAAATGATTTAGGCATAGCTTCTCAAAAAATTTCTTGAATAGGAGTCCTTAAGGGTTTTGAGCCAATTTCACTTAAAGTTAATCCCAAATAAAAAAACTTTTTTTCTTGTACATTAATTATTTGACCAGATGCATCAATTTCTGATGAAATTGTTACATTTTTTGGAATAATTGGTGTTACATTTCTTCAATAAAAAAGAATTTGTTTTAATAGTGGCCCATCAACACCTAACATTTTTTTTCTATCACTTATAAAAGCATAATATTCAGGACTTCTTTTAACTATACCCATAGCGTTTCATTGCTGATCAGTTATATCTTTAACATAAACTGTGTCATTCATTACAATTGTCATAAAAAAGTAAATTACTGCTGTAGCAACATAAAGAGTTATTATAGCAAACATAATCCTTTTTATTGAATAAAAAAATAATGGATTTCTTTTTGAAAAATCATCAATAGATTCTGATATTTTATTTAATCCATATTTAATTTTATAAAAAATATTATTAAAAAAATTGTTGTCTAAATTATTTTGATCAATTTTATCAATATTATCAATAAGTTCCTGAATTTGCTTATTATTTGTTTGCACTGAATCATCTCCTTTCTTAAAATATTTAATTGAAAAAAATAATCTTGTTAAACTTTTAAAAATTAATATAATTTTTATAAAAAACTTATAAATCTTTTAGATTTACTAAGTTACTATTTTAATTACTAATTACATTTTTTTATACAAAATATTATTTATGGATTTAAATTATATCTAATATAAGGAAAATTAATCATCCACTAAAATAGTTGATTTAAACTTTCTTTTAATAAAAACATTACCAATTACTTAATAAATATTTTAATTTAAAAGTTGATTTTATGATTTCCATGTGCATATCGTTGAATATCATTAAAGTATTAAAAAAATTATTTTTCGCAGATAATCAAACCGCAGAAAAACCTTTACTAATACTTGCTCAAGCAATTACAAAGTTTGTGTTTTTCATAAGCGACTCCTTATCTTATTTAAAATAATAACAAATAAAGTCTTTAAATGTGCAATTTTTTAAACAATTTACAAAAAATGATCTTTTAACTATTTTATGAAACTTATTAAATATTTAAGCGATAGTTGTACTACAATTAATGCATAAATAGAAGAATAAGCAAATTTATTGTAGACTATTTATTAAAATATGTAAAATCTACACAAAAGTTTTTTCTAAAGCATTGCTAAGTAAAACTTTTAAGCTAGTAAGTTTAAAGTTATTAGGCAAAAAAACTTGAATTAAAATAAATAAGTTTTTAAATAAAAGACTTTTTATTTTTTGTTAAAGAGGCAGTGGATATTTCTTTAACCCTAATATTGATTATATTAAAATATCTTCTATGGGAAAAACTTCATTACAATTCTTTACTGATATGTTTATATAGACATTGATCTTATGGATTTAGTAATTAAAAGCAACATAAAAAATGACTATTGTGCTTATCTTAAAATTTATGTTGATTCTAATAACGAAAAATATTTTGCATACTAATTCTTTTATTTTAAAAACTGAATTTGAAGAAATTAATAAAAATAAAAGGTAGCAATAAAATACATCACTGTATACATTTATGATAAACATGTTCAAAATCAATTAATTTAAAGGCTTTCAAGATTTTTTCTAAATGTTTTTGTTATTCGAATTTCCAGAAGAATGGTCAAAACCTCAAGGATCATTAAAGTTTTCAATAATTATAGGTTGATAAATTAAAGAAGATATTTCGCTACAATATGAATTCATACCATATAACGTGTTTATAGTTTCACAATCTATTTTTTAAAATTGTCAGGAACAATTAAACTAAAATAATTAATTTTGGTATTTAATTTTTTGATTTCTTTGGTATTAGTTCTAGTTTTATTGTTCTACATTTTAAAATTAAATTAGCCTTTTTTACAATTTTTGGTTTTAACAAAATCTGGTAAATTTATTGGGTTTGCATACTGACTATTAGAATTCATAACGTTAAATCCACGTGTGTCTGATTCTAAAAGTTCCATTCAAAATGCTTCCCGCGAGTTAATAAAAATTTCTGCTTTATTTTGAAGTGTCTTCTGAAATGCAGTTTTTTTAATATTCATTTTATTTTGATAGGCTTCTGTTAAGTCTTCTAATATCAAAAAGTAAATATTATTTAAACTCAAATTATTAACTATCATATATTTAGCAATAGACCTATATTTACAATTTATTTTTTCATAATATTTTGACGAAAGCGTGTTTTTAAAATACACACTTTCTATGCTTTCAACATGCTCAGCAATTCTTCTTTTAATATTTTGTGATTGTCCAACATATAAAGGTTGAAACAAACTTGAGTTTGATGTTTGAATATATATAAGATATATTCCACCGACATTTTTTTCAACAGATTGTTGTTCATTATAATTTCAAATCATATTATTCATAGTTTTATTTCAAAAAGTTTTAGAAACTTTTTGTTTTATTATTTTTGAAATAGTTTTGTGTCGTTTTTTAATTTTTAATTTTAGAACTATATTTGTTAGTATAAGCAAAACGATTCAAAAAACTAGAAGAAAATACATTATCAAAATCATTATATCTGTTTTAGTACTTAATCAATCTAGTATATTTCCAAGACTAATATGCATAAATATCCTCAATATTATCTAATGGGTTAAATCCATGTTCTGATGATTTATAATAATTAATTGTTTCTTCTAATTTTTTATCAATAAATTCAGTTGGTGCACTTTTATTTATATTATGGTTTTGAATGTATTTGATGTTATTTGTTGTTAGTTTGTGATACTTTAAAAAAAATGCCATTTTTTTATAAAAGTTTTCGATTTCTTTAATATCGAAGTTAATTACTTGATCAACTTTTTCTTTAATTAATTTTATTTCTGTTGATATATCATATGTTTTAATAACTAAAACGGGTTTAAAGAAATCATTAGTTCAATTTTTACCTCTTGCACCAATATAAATTGTAAATATACCACAAAATGATTCCGGTCTTTTTTTACTATCCTCAGTATATATATTCTTTACTCTTTCATTTGTAAGTTGAATTTCTTTTAATAAGTTAGGATTGGGTTTTTTAAACCTTTTTCTTTTTTTAAATAACAGTAAGACACAAATAATTATAGGTATAAATATCAAAGACGCAATAATTAAAAGTATCAAAACTACTTGCACATGTTCTTTTGACATAATTACCTCCCATTTTATTCCATCATACCAGCTTCATATAATCTTTTAAAATGACCTTCAATTTTTTTAAGATTGTCAAATGTTCCTCTTTGTACTATTCCAGCTCCATTAGCTCCAAGCACAATAATTTCATCAACATGTTTGATTGTTGATAATCTGTGTGCGATAACAACAGTTGTTTTATTAACCATTAGCTCATTTAATGACACTTGAATTTCTTTTTCAACAATATTGTCAAGAGCTGAAGTTGCTTCATCCATAACTAATATTTCTGGGTCTTTTAAAAACATTCTAGCAATAATTAATCTTTGCTTTTGACCACCAGATAAAATAAAACCCCTTTCACCAAGAATAGTATTATAACCATCTGGCATATTTGATATTAAATCGTGCAATTTTGCTTTTTTACATGCTCTAATAACTTGTGAATCAGTTTTATCAAAAGCGCCATATTTAACATTTTCAAAAACATTACCAAAAATAATTTGAGGTTCTTGTTCTACATATCCAACTCTTTGTAAGTACACAGGTAAATTTAATTTATTTAGATTATGTCCATTAACAAGGATTTCACCACTTGTGGGTTCATAAAATCTTAATAATAACTTAGAAATAGTTGTTTTACCAGCCCCAGTTTCTCCAACAAAAGCATATGATTTACCTTTTTTAAAAGTGATATTCATATTTTGTAAAATTGTTTTTGAAGGTTGTTCTGGATAACTAAACACAATGTTTTTTAACTCAATTGTTTTAATATCTTCACTAATAATTATTCCATCATGCTCATGTTCTAAAAATAATGGTTTTGCTTTCATAACTCCATATATTTTTTCAGCACTAGCAGATGCTCTTGAAATAGCTGGAATAATTCCAGACACTTGTCACAATGGTCTTGTTAGAGCAGTTAAACCAGCTGTAATAGGCACTAATTTAGCAAATGAGTCTGAATCTTGTCTTGATATTAATACAGCAACAATAACAACAACCATTGCTACAATAACATCTGATGCTATTAATATAGTACTTAGCGCAGCCCCTTTAAGCGCAACTGGTTTATATTGTTTTAAATAAGGTTCATAAATTTTTTCAATTTCCTTATTTTCATATTCTCTTGTTCCAGATGATTTGATTAATCTAATAGAATTAATTTTATCAGCTGTTATTCCATTGATTGAACTCATTATGTTTCTAAGTTGTAAATGGTTTTTACGATAATTTTTAACAACAAACACTAATATTAAAACCATTGAATAAACAGTTACTAAAGCAGCTGTTGCTAAATGTGGTGAAATAATAAATAATGATACTGTTCCTAATATCAAAACCATGGGTGCTTGTATTAAAGAATTCAACAAACCACTAATTTCATTTGAAACATTTGATGTATCATATAATACTTTTGTCATTATTTCACCAATTTTTTTATCAGAATAATATGAAATATCTTGTTCAAATAATTTTCTTAAAATTGCTATTTTAAACTTTACTTCTAATCTTGAAGTGATGATGCTAAACAATCAATCTTTGAAAAAAACTATACTTGATAAAAGAATAACAACTAATGTCATAATAATTATTCATACATATCAAACCTGACCATAATCTTTCCCAGCATTTTGTTCTAATTGATTATCAAAAAGAGCTTGCTGTATTACTATATTAGTAAGTATTGGTATTATAGAAACCAATAGAGCCTGAGCCACAATTGTAATAATAACTAAGCTTGCAATTTTTTTATTAGTTTTACCAACTGTGTAAAGAAGTTTAAAAAATCCCATACGTTCTTTATTGTAATTTGATAAAACATTTTCTAAATCAGCATTGTATTTATAATGTTTGCTCATTATTCCTCCTTAATATTTTTATTAACTTATATTATAACTTTATGAATAGAGTTAAATTACAAAAAATAAAAAAGTTTTCAAATTAAATTTGAAAACTTTTAATGTTTTTATCTACTTTTTAATCAATGAAGGTTGTGACATTTCTTTTGGAATTTCTACACCCAAAATTTCTAAAATTGTTGGTGCTATTTTTACAATAGCTGGATCTTGATCATCAAGTTTAATAGTTTTATCAGTAACAATAATTGGAACTAAACTTGTTGTGTGCTTTTTATTAGGACCATTTTTTTCATCAATCATAACTTCAGCATTTCCATGATCAGCTGTTATAATCATAACTCCATTATGTTTTAACACAAACTCATCATGAATTCTTTTTAATTGTTCGTCTAAAACTTTTACACCTTTAACAGTAGCTTCATAATCACCAGTATGTCCAACCATATCACAATTTGCAAAGTTTAACACAATTAAGTCAAACTCATCTTTTTTAACTTCTTCTAATAATTTGTCTGTAATTTCTTTTGCAGACATTTCAGGTTTTAAATCATAAGTTGCAACTTTTGGTGATGAAATTAAATCAAGACTTGCATTAGCTAATTTAATTTCATCTTGTTTTGCTAGACCATTTTTAAAATAGTCATTTCCTCCATCAAAAAAGAATGTAACATGAGCAATTTTTTCTGTTTCAGCAATTCTTAATTGTTTTAACCCAATTGCAGCAATATACTCACCAAGAGTGTTAATCAGGGGGGCTGGAGGATAAGCTATTCATTGCGAAGTTACACTATCTGAATATTTCATTGTTGAAACAAACATAATTTTGTCTCCAATAAATTCTAAGTTTTTAAATGATTCATCTTTTCATGAAGCATAATCTTTATTAGTTAAAACAGAAGCTATTTGAATAGCTCTATCAGGTCTAAAGTTAAAAAATAACATTGCATCATTTTGTTTTAATTCTCCCCCAATAACATTTGCATTGTAAGCAGGAATAATCATTTCATCATCTAACCCACCATCATATGCTGATTGTATATAATCCAATGGGTTGGTAAATGATTTTACTTGTGAAGTTCTTTTAGTTAATACTTCATATGAAGCAGCACTTCTTTCAAATCTTTTATCTCTATCCATTGCATAATATCTACCATGTATTGAACTAATTACACCAATGTTATTATTTGCTTTAATTAAATCTAATAATTGTTGAATGTATTGTTTTGCAACTTTAGGTTCAGTATCTCTTCCATCAGTAATTAAATCAAATGCGATTTTTTTAATCCCTGCTTTAATTGCATGTTTGTATAATGACATTGCATGTAACATGTGAGCATGAACACCACCATCTGAAAATAACCCCATTAAATGCAATGTTGAGTCGTGTTTTAGTACATAAGCAAAAGTTGTCTGAATAACTTCATTAGTTGCAAAACCATTAATTTCAATTTCATTGTTTAATTTAGCTAAAGATTCCATATTGATTCTTCCTGAACCTAAATGAATATGACCAACTTCTGAGTTTCCCATTTGTCCTTCGGGTAAACCTACTCATTTTCCTGAAGCGTGTGCTTCAACTCATGGATATGTGTTTTTCATTTCATTAACAAAATTTTGATCTGCATTATCAACAGCATTTCCTTTAGCGGGAGCTGCAACTCCTCAACCATCCAAAATGGCTAAAATAACTGGTTTTTTTGTTTTCATTTTATTTCTCTCCTAATATATATGTTTCAATGAACTCTTTAACAGCACCCTCAACATTTGTTTTATTAATATAAACATCAGATATATCTTTAATCGGTTGAACTGAATTTGCAATACCAACCCCAACACCAGCAATTTGAATCATCGGATAATCATTCATCCCATCCCCAATAGCAGCCATGTTGTCAACAGGGATATCATAGAAATTTGATAGTCATTTTAAAGCATATGCTTTATTAATTCCTTTGACATTTATTTCCCCAATTAAATTATCATTAGTTGAAATGTTTAAATTAAAATTTTCTTCTAATGATTTGTATAATTTTTCATTACCTTGAAAACCTAACAGTTTAAAAAACTTAAAACTAAAGTCATCCTTAACATCTTCATAAAATAACACTTCACCATCAAAAAAACCTTTTTCTAAAATATAGTCTTTACTATTTATTGAATTTTTAGTAACAACTACTTTATTTAGATCATCAGTGTATCCTCACATACAAGCATCATTTTTTAAAGCTTCGTTAAAAACTGCTTTAGCTGTAATTGAATCAATACAGTTGGATTCTAAAACTTTATGATTTTTTAAATCATAAATACATCCCCCATTACAACCAACAATAATTTCAATATCTTTATCAAAACCATATTTTTCTAATTCATTTAATTTTGAAACAGCTGGTCTACCTGTTACAAAAGCTAATTTAACACCTTTTGCAATTGCTTTTTTAATAGGCTCTACATTATCTAAAATAATACCTGCCATTTTATGATATGAAGTTCCATCCATATCTAAAGCTAATAGTTTAATTTCTTTCATAATTTATTTTTTATAGTTGATTAAAGCAATAAAATCATCAGCTTTTAAACTAGCTCCACCAACTAATGCTCCATCAATATTTTTTTGTGACATTAATTCAGAAATGTTTGAAGGATTAACACTTCCACCATATTGAATAGTTATTTGATCAGCAACTTTTTCATCATAAATTTTTGCTAAGTTTTCTCTAATTTTTTGACAAACAATTTCAGCATCATTCGCAGTTGCAGTTTTACCAGTTCCAATTGCTCAAATTGGCTCATATGCAATAATAGTTTTTAAAGCATCCTTAGCTGAAATATTCTTATAAGCTTTTTTAATTTGCCCATTAACTCAAGTTACAGTTTTTTTAGCTTCTTTAGTTTCCAAAGTTTCACCACAACAAATAATCGGAGTCATTCCCGCTTTAATAAGTTCAATAGCTTTTTTGTTTACAGTTTCATCAGTTTCGCCAAACATTTCTCTTCTTTCAGAATGACCAATAACAACATATTTTGCGTTTATTTCTTTTAACATTGCAATTGACACTTCTCCAGTGTAAGCACCATTAGTTGCAAAGTGCACATTTTGTGCAGCAATGTCAATAATTTTTGCTTTATTGATCCCAATTTCTAATAAAGTAAATGGTAAAGCTAATCCTGCTTTAACATCAGACTTTTTAATTGCTTTTTCTACTTTTTTTAAAAAAGAAATTAATCCTTCTTTGTTCCCATTCATTTTTCAGTTTCCAAAAATTACTTTTTGTCTCATTTTATTTTTTTCTCCTATATATCATTTTTTACTCTTTTTTATTATAACTTATAAATCTTGAGGTTTTATTTAAATAAAAAACTTATCTAAAAAGATAAGTTTTAAATAATTTTTAATTTTATGTTATCTAACTCTTGTATTTACAGTTCATAAAGTTTGTCCGTTTCATTTTATATAAGCATCTTGATTAGCGCCTCATGATAGTCAAGAATTTTGTTTATTACCATATATTCTTAAACTGTATAAACCATTAGTAGCATCTTTTTCTATAATGCTTGTTGATATGTAATCATCTTTTTGGTCGGTAACCAACATATTACTTGCATTATCGTAAAAATCTATATGAAAATCAACATCTACAAACTCATGCTTAGTTTTATTTCATTTTATTGCGACTTGATCTGGTTCTTCTGTTGTTATTATCGGTTGTCCAATAATTTTTACTTCAAAACTTACTTTAGATTCGGGTTGACCTTCAACTTGAACATCAACTTTAACAGTTTTAACTCCGGCCACATTCGTTAATGATTGAATACTTAAATACTTATTATTATTTTCTTCATATTCTGTAATTGAAATTAAATTATCAACATCAGTTTTGAATGTTAAATTTTTACCAATAAGTTTATATCCACTAAGTTTAATATCTTGATATTTTTTTTGACTACCATTAACTCAACTTAATTCTTGATTATCAATTGGTTTAATTTCAGAGAACTTCAAGTCAGCTTTTCATTCTAAAACATTATATTGCATTGAGTGCAATTCATCAGTAATGACTGTAAATTTAACATTTTTAGTTTCAGAATCAGATGTTATATTAATAATTTCTTTAACACCTTCAATTTTAGTTAAAGAGTTACTAATATATTCTTTGGCTGCGTCTAAGTTTTTAAATTCTTGGTTTTCAAAAATTGATTTTTGTTTTAAAACATTGTCATCAATTGGTTTTTTCATTTCAAAATTAGATTCAAAAGTTTTATCACCAAAATAGTTTTCGTCATCATAACTTACTTTTATGCTTAATTTATAAGTATTATCATTATTTGCATTAGTAGAGAAATCTAATGTTTGCACACCTTTAATTTGCTTTAAAATCTTAGAAAATATTTCTTGGACTTTTAATGCATTTTCATAAACTACACCTTTATTTTCAAATTCTATATTTGTAATTGCACCTTTAATCATATCAGTAATGTCCATTTTATGTAAAATTTTTGCAGAAAGTGTTTCAGGGCCAAAATAACCTTTCTTATAATTAAAAGTAAGTTTATATGTATTATTAGGTTGTGATAATCAACTAAATTTTACTGATTCTAAATAATTAGTACTATTAAATGGTTTGATTAATTCTTCTTCAATATTTTCATCAGCTATGTTGTATTTTTTATTTTTAACAACTTCAAAGATTTGTTCAACTTCTTTTCCAACTGATTCATTTTTTACTAATAAATCTGAAACAGTTGTTTCATCAGAATAATATGTTGATTCAAATGTTAAATTAACCCTATATTTATAATTAACAGAATTTTCTCATTCAAATGTCACATCCTTCACACCTTCAATATTGTTATATAACCTTATAATTGTGCTTTTTGCATCATCGTTTGTGCTATAACCCTTTTCTTGAATTTTACTTTTTACAGATGAAATTGCTTCCTTTAAGTTTGTGTAAGTTTTTGTTTCACTATTAACTACTTCAGGTCCTGAAAAATTTTGTCTGTATAACAGTTTTAGTGAATATTTTAGCAAATTCTCATCAGTTCAATTTAATTCAACTGAACTAATACCTTTTATTTTTTTAATTTTTTGAATTATTTCAGTTTTTACAGATTCTAGATTTTTTTCATCATATTTGTTATTTTTGATTTCTTCAATTTTTTTGTTAATTTCAGTATTTAAATCTACTTTAATATATACTTCAAAAACGTTCCCATAAGTATCAAGACATTCATATCCTTCTTTTAAAATTGGTGTTATTGCAATACTAGCTGCATCAGTTTCTGTAAAAATAGACGCTTGGACTCTTAGTATACCTTCTGTTTTTCAATCTTTGTATGTTGCAATAAATTCAGCAGCTTCTTGTACACTATTAAATGTTTTATCTTTTAAAAGACTTTCCACTTCTAACTTAAGTTCAGTGTTTTTTATTCTCTTAGTTGATGTTTCTGTTGTTTTATTTTCGCTTTTTTCTTTACTTTTAAATGACATATCACATGAGACAGCAGTCATACTTACAGTAGGCAAAATAGTAACTACTGTAAGTAGTTGTAATAATTTTTTCATTTTGTATCCTCCAAATTAATTTTTAAAATTAAACTTGGAACTTTGCTGGTAAATTATACTTTTTGTTAGTTTTTAACAATACGATTCTTTTAATTTTTCAAAATAATTCAACTGTTGTATTGTTTATATGTAAAATAACATTAACTAAAACTTGTGATAAATTAGAATCGGCTTTATTATTTTTCTTTTCTTTTGATTTTTCTTTTTTCTTCATTTCAGCAAAAAAGATAATAAGAACTTTAAAATTGACTGATAAGTTATTATTTTGATTAGATCTAAATTTAAATAAAAGTGCTCCAAAAATAATGATGATTGTAGATAATAATAAAAAACTTATTATAACTATTGACAAATATTCAAAATTGTTTGTTCGAGAAAAAAGAATGGTATTTTGAAATAATTTTACAAATAGTTTAATAAGTATTAATGGAACTAAACACAACATATTTCTAACCATGGCAAACATTAGTTCTTTTTTTTCAGTTTTATCATCTTGATTTTTTTTATATACATATGCATCAGTTTTTTTAATAAAGTTAATAAAATTGACAATCATTAAAATAAATAAAAATAATAAAACTGTAGAATTTATTTTTTGAATATTTGAAAGTATTCAAAGACCCATTAATGAATCATCAAAAAAATAAATAAAAAAAGCAAAAAATAAGTAGATAATAACCACTGAGATTATATATACATTTTTACTTAATAATAACTTCATAATTTTTTTCATAAAAATAACCTTTTTATAATTATATTCTTAAAAAGCAGTAAATAAAATAAAAAAACACTGAAAAGTGTTTTGCTTTTTTTGGATGGTGGTTGTGGACGGAATTGAACCGCCGACACGCAGAGCTTCAATCTGCTGCTCTACCAACTGAGCTACACAACCAAAAATAATGGCGACCCCAACGGGACTTGAACCCGTGATCTCCTCCGTGACAGGGAGGCGCGATAACCAACTTCGCTATGGGGCCATATGGTTGCGGGGATAGGACTTGAACCTATGGCCTTCGGGTTATGAGCCCGACGAGCTACCAACTGCTCCACCCCGCGATAAATAAAAATGGCGGAAGATGAGGGATTCGAACCCCCGCTCGGGTTTCCCCGACTCTCGGTTTTCAAGACCGATCCCTTCAGCCGGACTTGGGTAATCTTCCTTATAAAATTGTTCAAATAGCAACAACTGTGTAATTACTAATTGGTGGACCTTACTGGACTTGAACCAGTGACCGTCCGGTTATGAGCCGGATGCTCTAACCAACTGAGCTAAAGGTCCTTTATGAATATGGTAGCGGAAGAGAGACTTGAACTCTCGACCTTTCGGGTATGAACCGAACGCTCTAACCAACTGAGCTACCCCGCCAAAAAAAATGGTGGACCCTATCGGGATCGAACCGACGACCCCCTGCGTGCAAGGCAGGTGCTCTCCCAGCTGAGCTAAGGGCCCACATAAAAATATAATGGTCGGGAAGACAGGATTCGAACCTGCGACCCTTCGGTCCCAAACCGAATGCTCTACCAAGCTGAGCCACTTCCCGATACTAAATGTTATTACTTCAACAATAATAACATTGTTGACAAAATTGGTGCGCCCGAAGGGACTCGAACCCCTAACCTTTTGATCCGTAGTCAAACGATCTATCCAATTGATCTACGGGCGCATTGTTATTATTGATACCCTCAAAGAAATTTAGGGACTTATTTATTATAAAGGAGAGAAGTGTAAAAAACAATAAATTTTTTGAAGATTTTATAAAACACAAAAAAAGAAGCTTATAAACTTCTTTTGTTTTTCTTAATGGAGGCGGCAATCGGATTCGAACCGACGATCAAGGTGTTGCAGACCTATGCCTTAGCCACTTGGCTACACCGCCATGAATATACCTTATTTATTATAAGGTAATTAATAAAAATTTAGACTAATTCTCTTTATTTTTATTTGATAAGTAAATAATTCATTGATAAAAAATTGAAAATACTAAAGATATAGCTATTAGTACTATGGTAAAAATTGCAAATCAAACATATCCTGGTAATCCTAATATTAAAGGGTTTGTAACTTGTAAAAAGAAATATGGATAAGCAACATCAATCATAGTGCCTGATGCTTGTTTTATCATTCCTCTTGTAATAGCAAAAGCACCATATACTAATAATATAAATATAATTACTAATAGTGTTTTTGAAACACTTTTTAAAGTGACTTTTTCTGTATTTTGATGTTTCATAAAGAATAAAACATATAATACAAATAATAATGGTGCTATTGTGTGTAGTATTTCATTTGACGCATGCGATAAAATTTTTTCTCACATATAAGCATTAGTTGATGCTGTTGAAGCTCCTCTTAAAAATGCATTATAAATAATACCTGTAATTGTAATTAAAGTAGCTGTTATAATTGATGATTTTTCACTAAGCAATCCTTTTTTAGATTCATTATAAGGCTTAATTAGCGATGTAAACATTCACACTGTAATTAAAATGTTTGATAAAACAGTAAAATAAGATGACACACCAACTATTTGTTCAAATGGGTTAAATACCGCTTTTAAACCTTGAGATGCTTGAACAAAATTTATTGCTGATACAATGTACTGTTTGTTAACAACTCAACGAGCGTTATGTAAAATACCATATGCTAATATATCATCTAATGTTTTGACTTCGCCTTTTGAAAGTAAATTATTAATCTGGTTAATATATAAAATGTTTCAAACAGAACTTCTAATGTACATATCTAAAATAGTTATTGTCATAATTAGTACAAACAATATTTTAAATAATAACTTTCAATCTAGTTTATTTTTTTTAAACGAATTTTGTCTTTTTGTTATAGTTTTTTCTATTTTAAAAGCAAACGTTTGACTATTATTTTGTATATGTGTCATAAATCTCCTTTAAATTAAATTATAAATAAAAATAAACCAAAAATGGTTTATTTTTATTTACTGTTTACCAGCAATTAAATTTGTATATTTATCAACTAGATAGTCATCTATTTTTCCATTGTAGAAAAATGGTTCAAGATTTCCTTCAACTGTTTGTTGACCTTTCATAATTATTGGTAAAAATAAGTTTTTATATTTTTCAAAAGTTGCACCTTGCTCAGTGGCAGATTGTAAAGTTTCTACATAAGGTGTTGGAGTAGCTGTAAAATCTGACAATTCTTGAGCATTAGCAATTATAAAATTCATAAATTTATAGGCTAAATCTTTATTTTTAGCATTTTTAGACATAACCATATTATCTGAATAAATATTAGTTGTTTCTCTAAAGTTTTTTGTTTGATTAAATTTATTTGGTCTCCCATATAAGAAATAAACTTTTTCATTTTCAGTAATTTCTTCAATAGTTGTTTCTTCTACAACTTCATCTTCTGCATCTTCATCTTCTTCTGGTTCGCTCTCACCATTATATAAAGCATTAGCATTCGCAGCATCTCCATTGTACATAACAGCAAAATCAAATCTACCTTCACCAGCAGTTTGAATTAAAGAATCACCTTCAAGTCCAACATTTGGTTTATAAACTAAAGTTTTTAATTCTTCAGCAATATCATCAATTTGGTCTTGATTTTTAAAATTACCTTTACCGAATAATTTTTGACCACCAATAGCAAATATATTTTTAGGGTCTTCGTTTATAACAACTTTTTTACCAGCTTCAGCTGCTTTTCATAAGATATCTCATGATAATTCAGTATTAATAATTCCATATGTTTTAGTATCATCATAAACATTATCGACTTTTAAAGCAGATAATGCTCCACTTTCATCAACAATACCAACAGCATCACGATAGTTATCAAATAATCATTTAATGTTATCTCCGTCATCGCGAGTTTTTGAATTAGGATTAATTACTATTGTTAAATCACCTCAAAAGTAGTTTAAAGCATAATCTGCAATTGTCCCTGTATTCAAGCTGTGCTCTGGAGTGTCAACAGAGTCTAAATTGACTCTACTATTTCCCATAACATCTAAAAGTGAACTAACAATTTGTAAAGGTTTAGATGTTTCATTTGTTTGTGTTTGTGAATCAAGTGGTGGTTGATTAATACCTTTATGAATTTTGCTTGCACCATTTTCATCTAAATATTTAAATGCTTCTGATCAAACATTTAACTTAGAGTAATCTAATTGTTCTAACTTATTTTCTTCAGCAAGTTTTTGAACCATATAATCACTTGGCACCATTAAATCGTATGAAAATGTGTAAAGTTTATTATACAAAGTTTCATTTGAATCATATTCTTGATAATTAACTTTTACTTTATATTCTTTTTCAAAATCTTTAATAATTGTTCGATCGATATATTCCCCTCAGTTACCAACTGTTAAATCATAAATATTGTTTTTAATAAATGCTACAGTTAATGCTGAAAAAGATGCTAGACCAATTAACGATACTAATAAAACTTTTCAACTTCTTGTAAATCAATTTTTTGTATATCTAACATCTTCAGTTTCAATGTTATAAAATTCATTCGATTTTTTCACTATCTTCATTTGAATTGGTGTAATTTTAGATTGAATTTTATCTATTGTTTTTTTAATTTTATTTTTATAATTTTCAATTATTGATAGTTTTTTTGTTTGGTTCAAATCTTTATAACCAACAAGAATTGGTTGGTGACGATAAATTTGGGTTCAAAGTAAATCTTTTTTTGAAGATAAATTAGAAATTTTATTTTCATTATTCTTTTTAATTTCTTTTAGTTTTTCAACAACTAATTTTAACTTGTAATTGTTTTTACCTTCTTCAACTTCAATTTTTCAATCTTTGTAATATTTAATTTTTTTTGTATATCATTTAATTGTTGATTTACTTGGTTCAACTTCTTGATTAAAATCAGATATTAAGCTTTGCAATTTATCATTTATTGACTTAGCTTTAATTACAGCTTTATCATCACGAGCTTTCATTCACTCAATCTCTTCTGTTAAAAACTCAATCTCTTCAATGATTTTTTCTAAGTCAATAGAATACTTAGCAGCTTTTTTAACATCTTTAGCTAAAGCTTTTTGTTTTCTCAAAGTTAACTCTTTTTTTTGATTTTTTAATAATTTAGATTTATATTTTTTTTCATTATTAATTTCTGTTTGTAATTTATATCTTTTTCATTCTAAAACAGATATTTTTTTATCATAATTTTTTAAACTTGCTCTTCACAATTTTAAACTTAATATTCAATATTGCACTCATAGTTTAATACTATAAGACTTTTTAATAATAGATAAATTCTCTAAGTTTGATTTTGCTAAATTAAGTTTTGATTGTAATTTATAAATTTGTTTTTGTTTATAAGTTCCGTTTTTAATTTGAGCTCTAGTTTCTTCTTGTTTTTCTCCAACAATCAAAAATGCGTTATACACTAAAACAGCTAATGCAATAATTGCTACTGTTAATGTTCCAAAAGCAAATATAAATGGCTTAATTCTTTTGGCTGCATAAATAAATCCAGATACATTTTGTTGATCTCCACCTGTAAAATAAGAAATTATAAAGTCATCAAAACTCATTGCAAATGCAATGAACGCGGCTAAAATAATAGCTGGTTTTAAAATTGGTAATATAACTTTAAATATTACAGTAGATCTTTTAGCTCCTAAATCATTAGAAGCTTCAATAATTCCTTGGTCTATTTTTCTTAAACGTGGTATAACTGTAATAATTACATATGGGACGTTAAATGAAATGTGGGCCATAATTAGTGTGAATATTCCAAACTTTATACCACACAATAAAAATACGACCATTAAAGCAACAGCTGTAATGATGTCAGCATTAATTAAAGGCACATTTGAAATAGTTAATCATCTATTTCTTTTTCGTTTATCAATTTTTGATAAACCAATTGCTGCACTAACTCCAATAACTAATGAAATAGCAGTTGATACAACAGCTACAAACAATGAAGTTATGATTGATTTAATAAAAGTTGAGTCTTGAAAAAATTGCTCATATCATTTTGTACTAAATCCCATCCAGCTAGAAACTGTATTTCCTGAGTTAAATGAAAATATCACCATAATACCTATAGGAAGGTATATTAATAGTATGATTAAAGCAAAGTAACTTGATTTGAAGAGTCTTTTCATTTTTTACCTCCTTTATTTTCAAATTTATTACTAATAAATTTAGAAGCTAACATAATTATTAATACTATTGCCGCTAAAACAACACTAATGGCTGCACCAGCCCCAAAGTTACTTCCTTTTAAAAAGTATGATTCAATAATTTTTGATATTAAATTTATTTTCCCATCACCCATATACTGAACAACTATTAGAGATGTTGCTGCTTGTAATAAAACAAGAGTAAAAGCAGTTATTATTCCAGGAACTGATGATCTTAAAGTGATAACTCAAAAAGTTTTGTTTTTTGAGCACCCCAAATCTTGAGCAGCTTCTTCAATATCTTTCATTCTTGATTCCAAAGCATCATATATTGGTGGAATAGCAAATGGTAAAAACATATAAGTCATACCAATAATAATTGCAACTTGAGTTCCTAGCATGCTTGGTGCTAGAAGTAAAAATAAACTTCTAAAACCTAAAACTTTCATAATCATTGAAATTCACATTGGTAGAGTTACCAATAGTCAAACATTTTTTGCAACCATTTTTGATCGTAATTGAGACATAATTAAAGCAATTGGGTAACCTATTAAAATACACATTAAAGATGATATTAAAGCATAAAATAAAGTTACACCTAATGCAAGCATTATATTTTTATTACTAAATAAATCCAAATAGTTTTGTAGCGTTACTTTGAACATTGATAAATCATTTGTTGGTTGAATAACTGAGTAAATTACAATTGCAACAATTGGTAAAATTACTAAAAATATCATCACAATAAAAAATGGTAATAATATAGGTGTTGTTTTTTTCCCTATTTTATGAAAAAAACTTTTTGATTTTAACATCCCACCATATTTTTGAACTCTATCTTTAATACTTTGTTTTTTAGCTTCTGCAATTTGAAGGTCTATTTCTTCTTCAAGTTCATCTTTATCAAAAGATTCTTTTGCTTTTTGCTGAAGTTTTAATAATCTTTTTTCCTCTTTGAATTTACTATCCAAGTCTTGTTTTTCTTTTTTAGTTAACGGCTTAATTTTGTCTTTTTTAAAATTGGCGATAGGTTTGATTTCAGTTTTGTAGTTTACTTGAATAGAAGAATTTAATCATGTTAATTCTTTTTTGTTATTTTTTTGTTTTGCTTTATTCATGATTAAATCTCTTTTCACATAACGTGAATTGATTGATCGTTTCATTTTAATGAAACAATATCGTCCATTTCAAAAGTTTGTGTAGTTTGAATTTTTCACTCTCTGCCACTTTTTGTTTCAACTAAAACTTCTCAGAAAACACCTTTAAAAGTTGTTCTTACAACTTTGCCTTTAAAAAATCCAGTCCCGCCTTTTTTGATTTCTATATCTTCTGGTCTTATAACAATATCAACACCAGTTTCATTTTCTCCAAAGTTTGTATCATCACAATAAAATTGTTTATTATCAATTTTAACTTTATGATCTTCAACAAATTCACCATCTTCAATTAAATTTGACTGACCTACAAATTTTGCTACTCACAAACTTTCTGGTTCATTATAAATGTCTTCTGGTGTTCCAATTTGTTGAATGACACCATTATTAATTACAACTACTCTATCAGAAATACTTAAAGCTTCTTCTTGGTCGTGAGAAACCATAATAAAAGTAATTCCAATTTCTTCTTGTAATCTTTTTAATTCTTCACGCATTTGTTGTCTTAATTGAACATCTAATGCTGCTAAAGGTTCATCTAATAGCAACACTCTAGGTTTCATGACTAAAGCTCGTGCAATAGCAACACGTTGTTTTTGACCACCAGAAAGATCTTGAACTCTTCTTTCTTCAAAACCTTTTAAACCAACTTGTTCTAATTGTTTTAAAACTTCTTTTTCTAGAATAGCTCTTTTTACTTTTTTAGTTCTCAATCCAAAAGCTACATTATCAAACACATTTAAGTGAGGAAATAATGCATATGATTGAAATATAGTATTAAATTGTCTTTTGTTTATAGGAATAGGTGTTAAGTCTTTCCCTTCATACATTATTTGTCCAGCGTTAGCTTTTTCAAATCCTGCAATAATTCTTAAAGTTGTGGTCTTACCACAACCTGATGGTCCTAGTAAAGTAATAAATTCACCCTCTTTTATGTTTAAATCTATTCCTTTTAGAACTACTTTACCATCATATTCTTTGGTTACGTTACGTAACTCTAAAATATTTTTTTCCATTTTTGTTCTCCTGTTTGTTTTTGGTTTTAAGTAAATTAATACTCAACAAAATAACATCATGCATGCATGACAAAAAAGAAGTCTTATTTTTTAATGCTGACTTCTACTTAAGGGAGAGACTCTGTGTTTGCAAGTTAGTTTCTAAAATTTGAGCATGAAAAAAAACCACATCCAATCATTCAACTGTAATGTATTGATTAGAATTTAAAGAAAATTGATTTCTAATATCTAGGTACATTTCTTACTCCTTTTTTAATGTAAATAAATTTTACAATATAAAATAAAAAAAAATCAATAAAATGTTTTATTTTTTAAAAATATTTTTAAAAAGATATTCTCCAACTCCACCTTCTTGAACTGGTAGATCTGTAATGTATTTAGCATGACTTTTTACTTTTGTTTTTGCATTTATCATAGCAACACCATGACCAACAAATTCTAAAGCAGCAATATCATTATCACCATCACCAAAGTATATTACATCTTTTGGATCAATTTTCATATCATCACAAATATATTTTATACCTTTAGCTTTATTAATACCAGGTGGGTTAATTTCAATATTAGCATGAGCATTTGATACATAACTAAAATCAAAAATAGATAAATTAAGTTCATCAATTGAACTTCTAAAATTTTTCATATTTTTAGAATTACCAAAGCATACGCATTTAGAAATAGCTGAGTTTTGATCAATTTGTCTGATGCTTAAAAGTTTTTGACGTTTAGATTTAAATTTCATGAATGTTGTGAAAGCAGCCATTTTATTTGTACAATAAGCATGTTTTTCATACTCAGAATATGCAAAAACTTTAATTTTGTTCGCTTTTGCTTTTTTAAATATAATTTTTGCTACTTCATTATCTAAAACATCAGTGTACTCAATGCAAAACTCACCATTTTTTAAATATTTAAAAACTTGACCACCATTTTGACCAATAAAATAATGTCCTTCATTAAAAACACCTAATTTTTCAGCAATTGGTTTTATAGTAGTTATGTTTCTACCTGTAGCTATTACAAAAGGAATATTTAAAGACTTTGCATATTTCACAGCTTCAATAGTTCTTGAATGAATTTTATTTTTATGCAAAATAGTTCCATCGATATCTACTATTATCATTTTAATCATAACATCCCTCTTTCTTTTGTTATTATATGAAATCTAAAAATGTTAAAGCACCTAAATGCTCAACACTTTTACTTGCAAATAAATTAGCATTATGAACTATTGTAGCTATCTCATCAATGCTTGTTTGATCATTTATTTTATTTGTAACATATTCATCAATTAACTTTGAAATAAATGAATCACCAGCTCCAGTTGTATCTCTTAATTTTTTAGAAGATGCAACAGGAACATAACTAATAACATTTTTTCAAACAAATAAGGTGTCATCACTACCCCTTGAAACAGCAATTAAAGCTTTTGGATTTTTACTCGCTATTGAACTAACAGCTTCAATCTGATTGTCGATATCTGTTAGTAATCTTAATTCATCATCAGATAATTTAATTAAATGTGCAGTTTCAATAAACGGTTTGCAACATTCTACAAACTCTTTAATTTCTTTATCTGTTATTCATAATTTATCTCTAAAGTTTGGATCAAAAGAAAACTTAATTTTATTATTAATAGCATATTTAAAAAGTTTTTCGTATGATTTTTTTAAATTGCCTCCTAAAAATGCTGTTGCACTCCCAAAGTGAATAAAATCAACATTTAAAACCTTTTCAATTTCGTCTGTGTTTAATTTGTATTCTGCATCACTATTTCTAATAAACTTAAAATATCTTTCTTTATTTTCATCTAAAGTAACTTGAGCAATTGTTGTTGGAACATTGGAATTCTGTACTAACTTATCTTTTACGTTATACTTTTTAAAAAATTTTTGTATTTCATTTTTATACTTATCATTTCCTAACGCACCAACAAAATAACTATTATTATTTTTAATAGCGCCAATAGAGCAAGAAACATTAAAAGATGCACCACCAACAATTTCACTTATTTGTTCTTCATAATATACATCCATTAAAACTTCTCCAATTGACAATATATTTTTCATAATTTAACTAACCTCTATTTTTCTTCATTATATAAAATTCTCAATTAAAATATTTTAGATTGTAATAACTTAATCTATATTCAAGTACATCACCATAATTACTAATTAAATTAATTCATCAAAAATATGAGATTGTATTTCATTTCCAAAGATTTTAATTAATTCTTTGTTGTATGAAATGTCAATTCTTTTTTTAAAAGCAAAGCTTGTTAAAATTTTACTTTTATTTTTTAAATATTGTAAAAATTTATGTTTGTTCAAATGGTCAATTGTTGTGCCTTCAAAAACTTTTTTAAATATAACTTTTGTTGCTTTAGCAAAGTTTGAAGCCTTTGCTAATTCTTCATTAACAATTACATCTATTAAAAGTGCAATTTTACTTGCTTAATTTAGCAAGTAACTCACTAAAACTGAATAACAAAATATTTTTTAGTTAGTTTTTAATATGTTTTTGATAAGAAGATATTTTCTGACTAAGCTTTGTTTTTCATTATTAAATTCATTAAACAATGAAAAATGACTCCTCATTTTTTATAATGTTATTCCTCTATGAATTTTTTGTTTTCAACATCTTCTTCAACTTGTTTTGGTTTTTCTTCTTTAGAAGATTTAGATCTAATAAAAATTAGTTTCATTTGTGGTTGCACAGTTACTGAATAACCAATAAATATCAATAAACAAGATCCTATTAATTTAAAATAGTCAGGTTTGTCTATTTTAGCAGTGAAAGTTATTTGAGATGCTAACATTAAAGCAACTGCTATTGATAATAATGCAAAATTAACGATATCTAAAATTCTTTTTGTTGATAGTTTTTTATTAAAAATTTTTATAAACGGAAAAACAATAGCTACAACAACTAGAGTTATTCCAATTATGCCTAGTCAAAAAAATGGTGTTGAAATAGTTGAATGACCTTTACCCAAAGCAACCCCATCACTAAAACCTACACTAAAAAAAGCTACAATAGATAAAACTATAAAAATTAAAATGTTAGAACACAAAGCTATGTTTAAATATAATCTTTTCCCAAAATTTTTCATTTTATTTTTCTCCTTTGTTGTTTTTAACTAAATTAATTTTCCCCATATACCCCATATATATTAGTTTTAATATAATTAGTATCAAAGAACAAATTAATTGAGCCGCATTTGAAATTATAACTGGTAAAGCTAATAATCACCCGCTTGAAATCCCTGATAAAATTCCATAAGTAAGTCATATTAAAGTACCAAACAAAATAATTAATGTCATGACCATTGAAACATCTTTTATGCTTTTTGTTTTAATAACTTTATATACTTGTGGTATTAAAAAAACAGACGCCAATACTGAACCTATATACCCAAATATTGCTGCAGTCGCTTTTATGTTATCTATGTTTTCAGTTAAAAAAATCATTGTTATATACCTTCGATAAAGTTATCAACCAATTTAATAACTTCATCAGTGTCTTGACACTCTAAAGCTTTAATTGATAGTTCTTTAGCTTCTTTCATTGTAATTTTGCTCATTAAACATCTTGCTTGTAAAATTGAACTTGCACTCATTGAAAATGCATCTAATCCTAAACCCACTAAAATTGGCAATGCTTGAATATCCCCAGCCATTTCTCCACACATACCTACTCACTTATTATTTTTATGAGCACCTTCAATAGTTAATGATATTAGTTTTAAGATCGCCGGGTTCAAAGGTTGATATAAGTATGAAACATTTTCGCTCATACGGTCAGCTGCCATTGAGTATTGAATTAAGTCATTAGTTCCTATAGAAAAGAAATCAGCATGTTTACTAAATTTATCTGCATTAACTGCAGCTGCTGGTATTTCTACCATCATTCCTACTAGAACATTTTCATCATATTTAATACCCTCAGATTTTAATTCAAGCTTACACTCTTCAACAACCGCTTTTGCTCTTAAAAATTCATCAACAGTTGCTATCATTGGGAACATAATACCTAATTCACCATGTGCACTAGCTCTTAATAAAGCTCTTAATTGATCTTTAAAAATGTCTTTTCTGTCTAAAGTAAATCTAATCGCTCTATACCCTAAAAATGGGTTTATTTCATGAGGGAATTCAAAGTATGATAATTTTTTATCACCACCAATATCCAATGTTCGAATAACTACAATTTTTCCTTCCATAGCATCAACAACTTTTTTATATGATTCATATTGTTCATCTTCTGTTGGGAAATGATCATTATCCATGTATAAAAATTCAGATCTAAATAATCCTATTCCTTCTCCACCATTTTCAATAACAGAATTAACATCAATAGGAGAACCAATATTTGCTTCAATTAGTTTTTTAATTCCATCTTTAGTTTTTGAAGCTTCATTTTTAAACTTTAATAATTCAGCTTTTTCTTTAATAAAGTTATCAGAAGCTGTTTGATAATTTTTGATATCTTCATCAGTTAACTCTATTTCAACAATCCCTGATTTACCATCTAATGATATTAGTTCATTAGTTTTAACATCATTTGTAATAGTTTTTAATCCTAAAACTGCAGGTATTTCTAAGCTTCTAGCCATAATTGCAGCATGAGAAGTTCTTCCTCCAATATTGGTTGCAAAACCTTTAACAAATTTTTTATTCAATTGTGCAGTTTGAGAAGGTGTTAAATCTTCTGCAACAATAATTACTTCATCACTGATTGTTGATAAATCAACTATTTTAATATTTAAAATATGTTTAATAATTCTATTGGCAACATCTTTGATGTCAGCACTTCTTTCTTTGAAGTACTCATCATCCATTGAAGCAAACATTTCATAATAATTATTAGTGATTTTATCAGCAGCAAAGTCAGCAGATACTTTATCATTTGTAATTAAACTTACCATTTCATCTTTCATAGCAGGGTCAGCAGCTATTTGTTTATGAGCATCAAAAATAGCTGCTTTTTCTTCTCCTAATTTATCAAGTGTTGAAACTCTTAATTTTTCTAAATCATCAACTGATGCTAAAATAGCTTTTTCTAATTTATTTATTTCACTTGTAATATCATTAATTTTAGTTTTTGATATTTTAATTTCTTCTTCATTTAAAACAAGTGCTTTAGCAACAGCTATGCCTTCGCTTGCCCCAATTCCTTTTAATTTTTTACCCATAATTTCTCCATCATTTAATTTTTTTTAATTCTTTTAATATTATAATACTTTTGTAGAAATTTTTTTAAATTCTATGCTAATAAGGTAGAAAAAATTATTATAATTATATTAATGAAGTGAGGTATTTATGATTAAACTTTTAATTGATGTTGGAAATACCACAACACATTGTAAATGATATGATAGCCAAAATAATTCTTTTATTAAAGAAACAATATTTATGACTAAAAATGTTTTACAAGATGAAACTAAAGTTGTTTTTGAATCTCACTATGATCAATTAGTTTATTCTTCAGTTGTAAAAAAAATAGAAGAAAAAATAAAGCAAAAAGAAAACAAAGCTTATTCTATTTTTGATTTTAAAAAAATCAATCAAAATGATTTTGTCTATCCAATAGATCAATTAGGACAAGATTTTATTGCTAATTTTTACGGATGAAAAACCTCTAATGGAATTATTGTAAGTTTGGGAACGGCTACCACTTTTATGATAATTAAAGACTCTAAAATGATTGGAGCTATCATTTCCCCAGGCATTGAATCTAGTTTTAAAGGTTTAATTGATAGTGCTGATGCTTTAGAATTCAACTTCTATCAAGAAGTAAAATGAGAAACTAATACTAAAAATTTGTGAACTAAACAAGCTATAAATAAAGGAGTTGTTAATGGTCATTGATATATGATTAAAGGTTTAATTGAAGAAATTAAAAAGGAACACAATATTAAAGATGTTATTTTAACTGGTGGATATGCTGATTTATTAATTCAAAATAAATACAATGTAAATAAAAATTTAATTTTTGAAGGAATTATAAACATATCGAGCTAAAAAGGATACTTGGATAAAGATCACAAAATTTTTATTTATTAATATTGAGAATGCTATATGCGAACACTCTAAAGCTTAAGATTTAAGTGAAGAACTTGTATTTCAAGAATGCTCGTGGTTAAGCAAGTTCACTCAGCAATAAAAAAGCCTTTTTATAATTGCTTTTTATTTACTATTTGTCATTAATTTATTTGTATAAAGGCAAGACCTATAAAATAAATTATAAAAGCAACGTCAAGAACTCAAACAGTTATAGAAACTTCTTTAGTTCTACCTGTTGATATCAATCCAACAGTATAGAATATAAAAGCAAAAGCAACTCCATTTGCAATATTAAATGTTGTTATCATAAATAATATTCCAAATACACCTGCAAGCGCAAACTCGGGTTTTTCTCATTCAATTTCTCTAATTGAATTAATCATCAATACACCTATAAATGCTGCTGCAGCCCCAGTTACACATGATGGCACCATTTTAAAAATTGGATAAAGAGGAATAGCTATTAAAAACAGTAATGCTGTAATTATATTAGCAAAACCTGATTTAGCTCCTTGTGAAACACCAACAGCACTTTCAATAAAAGATGCTACATGTGAAGTCCCAATTCCTCCACCAACAACTCCTGAAGCTGCATCTAAAATAAGAGCAGAATTAGGGATTTTATATTCTTTGTTATTAATTACTTCTACTTGTTTTGCAATTGTTGTAATAGTAGCTGTTGCATCAAAAAAGTTTAACATAGCTAATATAACTATAGATAAGTAAAATGTTGGATTACTTCAAATTTCATTATTTCCCATTTGGTTATATGCATTTTTGATATTTGACCCAAAACCATTGAATAAGGCAATGAAATCTCATTTTAAATTTTTAATATTAGCAGAACCAAACGATTTTTCAAAAGCTTCACTTTTTAAAGTTGAGCCTAATATAACAGATAAAACTAACCCACACAACATCATTATGGCAATTGGAGCTATATTACCTTTTTTATATAAAATAATTGATCCAATTAAAACAATTAATCCTATAATCATAGCTGGATAATAAGTTAATATATGGCCCATCTCAGCTACTGGTAATCCGCCTTCAACTTTAAAAAACCCCATACTGTTAAAACCAACATAAGCAATAAAGAATCCAACACCAACACCAATTATTAATTTAAGTGATTCTGGCATACACCCCACTATTATTCTTCTAACAGGTGTGATTGCAATTAAAGTAAAAAATGCAGATGATAACATAACACATAGCATAGCTCCTTCAAATCCTAAACCAGCTCCTGCAACATTGTATGTAAACATTGCATTTAGTCCCATGCTTGGCGCTAAAGCTATTGGGGCTCTTGATCATAGTGCTTGAGTCATAGTGGCTAAAAAAACTACTAAAGCTGTTGCTAAAAATATACCATCAAAATTCATATTAGATTTACCTTCTATTATTGAAGGTGAACTTTTTAAAATGTTTGGTTCAACTGATAAAATATAAACCATTGCTAAAAATGTACTAACACCACCAATAATTTCTTTTTTAAAAGTGGTTTGAAGATCATTAAACTTAAAAAATCTGGCAATAGGATTATTAGAAATTTTTGTTTCTTCTTTTTGAGCTTTCGATTTTACTTCAAATTCTATTTCTTGGTCTAATGAATTATTCATTATTCTCTCCTTTTTGTTTTTATAAAGTTATAGATTAATTAAAAAAAATCTTTAATTTCAAAAATTAAGTTAATTTTTAGTACAAATTTATAACTTTTAGTAATTAACAAAATTTGAAGATTTAATAGATCTTAATAAGTTATAACAGTACTTATAGAGGTTAAATAGGTTTAACCGTAGAAACACCAACCCTTTATGTTGGTTTATACAAATAATGTTAACTACATATCATTTATTATAAATAAATAAAATAAAAAAACAACCTAAGTTTTGCAAACTCAAATTGTTAACTTTACCTTTTAAATTCCAAAGGAGCAACAGCACCTTTTCTTTTATGATCACTTATTTTGTGTAAATGATCAATCTTTGTTTTTACTTCTGGATTAACTTCTAATCCAATTAAATAATCATCTAATATATCATATGAAAAACCAAGCTCACTTTCGTCAGTTTGACCTTCTCACAAACTTGCTGTTGGGGGTCTTTTAATAATTGAATCAGGAACGTTCAATATTTTAGCTGCTTCTCTAACTTCTCTTTTTAGTAAGTGTACTAATGGAACCATATCAACCCCACCATCACCAAACTTAGTAAAATATCCAATATGTCATTCATCTTTATTATCAGTTCCTAAAACTAAATAGTTATTAGTTTGAGCTACTGTATACAATGTTGTCATTCTTAATCTTGCTTTTGCATTTGCTTTAGCTAATTTATGATTTAGGGTATTTGAAGCATCAATTGCACCACAAAAGGTGAAATAAGTTGGTTTTAAATCAACATCAATTGATTTTAAATCACATTGTTCTATTAACTCTTGTTTACATTTAAAATCTTCATCACTTGACTCTATTGGCATTCAAACTGTTTGATAGTTATTTGGAAATGCTTTTTTAGCCAAACATGCAACAACTGCAGAATCAATTCCACCGCTAATTCCAACAACAACACCGTCCAGTTTTGCTTTTTTAACTTCTTGTTGAATTCATTCAACTAAGTAATCTAAATATTTATTTAAACTCATACACACTTTTTTCCTTTGTAATTTATAATACTACTTTTAATCCATTCATTCAAGTTCATAGTCAAATACTTTAACAATATCTTTTCCTTGAACTCCACGCTCACGTAACATATTGTAAACACCTGTTTTTTTTAACTTTTCATTAAATAGCAACAAGTTGTCATCAGTTGATATTGGGAATTTTTGAAATATCTTATATATAGTATCACCTTTAACTTCTCATCTTCCATTGCCTTTATTAACGATTTCGATATCTTCTGGATCTTCTTCAAGTTTATAAACCTTAACACCGTCATATATATCCTTTTCCACTTCTCATAATGGAATGTATTTTGCTGTTTTTAATTCTTCTGCAATCATTATTAGTAACTCTTGGGTATTTTCTTTTTTAATACCTGCTGTGAAAACTACTTTTTTATCTTTGAAAAATTCTTTTATTGAGTTATCCTTAGCATTAATTTTTGCTTCGTCAGTATCCATTTTATTAAGAACAATAATTTCTGGCCTTTTATCTAATTTATAATTATATTGTTTTAGTTCATTTCTAATTAATTCATAATTTTTGATTATGTCTTCTTGGCCATAATTTCCGCTCATATCAATTATGTGACAAATAACCCTACATCTTTCAATATGTTTTAAGAATTGATGACCAAGTCCTTTCCCAAGACTAGCACCATCAATTAAACCTGGAAGATCAGCTACTATAAATGATTCACCATTTACAGCTTTAGCTACACCTAATTGCGGATTTAATGTTGTAAAAGCATAATCAGCTACTTCTGGTTTAGAATTTGATATTGCTCTTAGCATTGTTGATTTACCAGCATTTGGCAATCCAACAAAACCAACATCAGCTAAAACTTTAAGTTCTGCTTTTATATAGAAATGTTCTCCTGGTTCTCCAGCTTCAAATATTGTTGGGGCTTTGTTTCTAGAATTTGCAAATCTTGCATTTCCTTTTCCACCTTTACCCCCCTTGGCAACAAGAACTTGTTTTTTTTCTTCGTCTAAATCAGCTAATATTTCACCTGTTTTTTCATTAATTAAAAGTGTCCCAATTGGAACTCTAATAATAGTGTCTTTACCTTGCGCACCATGCATATTTTTGATATCACCCTTTTCACCATCTTTTGCAACAATCATTTTTTGCAATTTTAGGTCAAGTAATGAGTGTTTACCACCATCAGCTAAAAATAAAACAGAACCACCGTTTCCACCATCTCCACCATTAGGGCCACCATTAGCGACATAAAGTTCATGACGAAAACTGACAGCGCCATTACCACCATCTCCTGCTTTTATTTTAAATTTGGCTGTATCAATAAATTTCATAGTAACCCTTTCTAGATCATTTCATTTCAACAAGTTTCACAAATAAATGTTGGTTTTTGAAATTCAAAATTTTTGTCTTCAAACGCTTGTCACTCTTTAATTTGTTGATTAAATAATTTTTCTGTTTCTTGTTCATTTAAATCTTTGTTTTGTTCTTTTAAAAGTTTTCCAAAAGCAATTGGATGATTTTTAAGTACTTGAAATATTGCATCATCATAACACAATGAACATCCAATTCCAAAGACCTGAATCATTACATCATTATAATCATCAAAAACTTCATAATTATTTTTATCAAAAATAAATTTAGACATTTCTCTTCAACTCCATTAAAATTTCTTGGCATACTTCTTCATTATAATTAAACCATTTTTTAACATAGCTAATTTGTTTTGCGCCTTCAAGCATCTCAATAGACAATAAGATTAAAGCTGCAGCTTTTTCATTAGCGTTTTCACGTTTAAAAATTGGAAAATTATTTAAGTAATAGTTTATATTTAAAAATTTAGCATCATGTGCTATACCTGGATTTTCATTTTCAACTGAATCATAAATTAATTTATCTATTTCATTAATAAACTCGAAGTCTTTTTCAAACTCAACTTTACTTGGGTTTATAATAATTTTTTCTTGATTAAATATAAATTCAAAATCTTGATTTAGTTCTTGAAGTTTTAAATTGTAGATAATTAAAGTTTTTATTGGATTTTCTAATTCAGTTAAATTTAATATTTCTTTAATTTCTTTTAAGTATTCTCTTAAATTTATTTTAGATAAGAAATTGGTTGCAATAATTTGTTGCTCTTTATCTGAAGAACTCAACAATTCAAACAAGTATTTAGGATCAATACTTTGACTTTTTTCTGTTTTTAAATTAATTGCAGAATGGACTTCTTTTTTTAAATTAATTAATTGAATTTCTATATCATTTGGGATATATGGCATAGAAAGTTCTACATTGATTTTTAATAGTGCTTCAGATTCTTTTTTTTCTTGAATAAGTTTTTCTATCTCAGCAATAATTTCGTTATAATAACTCATTTGGCACCTCTTTAATAAAAAATCATGCACTGCATGATTTGAGTAATTTCTAGTGGTACCCACGAGAAGGCTCGAACTTCCGACCTCACGCTTAGAAGGCGCGTGCTCTATCCTACTGAGCTACATGGGCATAAAAAATAGTCACTATATTAATATAACATTTTTTTGTTAAAAATGTCAATCATGTGACTTTATTATTTCTATTGTTTATCTTTGACTGATTCTTTTTCCTTAACTTCATTTTCGTCATTTAAAACTTCTGCTAGTAAAAGCAATATTCCAGAGATAACATTTGCAAATATTAAAGTACAAATTGAAAATACTATAAATGATTTTTCTTCGCCTTTTTCTAATTGCTTAATAATTCTATTGTTAACTACAGTCATTGGTATCATTCAAAACAATGGAATTATAAGTCATCCTATTAATATTGTAGTTATTATCATAAATACAAAAGATATTTTTGCTAATAAAATTCTATCTTGATTTTTCATTTTTTCGTTTCCTATCTTTTAGTTATATTGTACATGAATCACATTCATAATTTTCGGTATAATCTAAAACATCTTGTCTGATACGAATATAGTAAATTGAAGCACATTTTTTCTTAAACGCATAAATATAAGCCTTATTTAAATCACGTGTTGTAACCTGATCAGTCATAAATAATGTTAATGATATAGCTTGATCAACATGTTGTTGTGCAGCAGCTACAATATCAATAATTGGGTAAGGACCCATTTCATATGCACCAATTGCATAATATGACATATTTTCTTGATTAATTTTGTAAGCAGGCACATAAACTCTTCCTAGTTTTCCTTCTTTTCTAACTTCAACAGCAGAAACAATCGGTTGTAAACTTGGAGTACATGATGATAAGTAACTAATTGATCCAGTGGGAGCAACAGCCATTAAATGTGAATTAGCCATTCCATCCTTTTTAATTAACTCAACTAATTGTTTTCAATCTTGTTGAGTAGGGATTTTTACATTATATTGTGCAAACAGTTCTTTAACTTTTTCAGTCTCTGGTGTTCACTTATCATTTGCACATTTTGTATATTTATCAAAATATGCACCAGTTGCAAATGTAGTTTTTTCAAAATCAACAAATGTCCCAAATTCTAATGCTAACTCATGAGAAGTTTTAAAAGCATGATAAGCCATTGCATAAAAGAACATATTTGTAAAATCAACAGCTTCTGGTGAATTGTATCAAACAAAATTTGTTGCTAAAAATCCATGAAGATTCATTGCCCCTAAACCAACAGCATGATTTTTTTTGTTACCTTGTTCAACTGATGGTGCACTTGATAAATCACTCGTTCTTGAAACAAGATCTAATGCTTTAACAGAGCTATTAATAACTTCACCAAAATCTTCTCCAGCTTCCATAACTTTTGCTATATTTAAACTACCTAAATTACAACAAATGTCGTCTCCTTTTGAAACATATGATAGATCATCATTATATGTTGATGGTGTGCTTACTTGTGCTATTTCACTACATAAGTTACTCATAACAATTCTTCCAATTGCAGCATGTGCGTTATTATTATTTACAGTGTCGTCAAATAGTATGTAAGGATAACCACTTTCAAAATGTAATTCAGCAATAGTTAAAAATAATTTTCTTGCGCTAATAAAAGTTTTTTTAATATTGTCATTTTTTAGCATATTGTTATATTCTTTAGTAACTGAAATATCTGAAAATGCTTTACCATAAACTTTTTCAACATCATAAGGACTAAATAATGCCATTTCTTCATTTTTTTGAGCAAGCTCAAAAGTTATGTCAGGAATTACTAAACCTAAAGATAGTGATTTAATCCTAATTTTTTCATCAGCATTTTCTCTTTTAGTATCTAAAAAAGTTAATACATCAGGGTGATGAGCATTAATGTAAACAGCTCCTGCACCTTGTCTTTGACCTAATTGATTAGCGTATGAAAATGAATCTTCTAAAATTTTCATAATTGGCACAACACCTGTTGCTTGGTTTTCGATTTTTTTAATTGGTGCTCCTAATTCTCTAACATTTGTTAGACACAAAGCAACACCCCCGCCTCTTTTTGATAATTGTAAAGAAGTTGTTACTGCTCTACAAATTGATTCCATATTATCTTCTACTCTTAATAAATAACATGAAACATATTCTCCTCTTTGTTTTTTACCAGCATTTAAATATGTAGGTGTAGCTGGTTGAAAACGCCCTAAAACTAATTGTTTTAAAGTTTTTTTAGCTAATGCAAAATTACCATTTGCTAAAAATAAAGCATTCATTAAAGATCTATCTTCAATATTTTCTAAATATTGATTTCCATCAAAAGTTTTTAGAGCATAAGAATTATAAAACTTCAAAGCACCCATAAAACTTGTATATTCTCTTTTATATCCATATGCTTGATCTGTTAACTCTTCAATTTGTTCAATTGTGTACTTATTTATTATTTCAGCATCATAGTAATCGTTTTTAATCAAATATTCAATTCTTTCTTTTACTGAACTAAATTTCATTAGTCTTGGCTCAACATGATGTTTTAAATAAGATTTTGCAGCGTCTATATCAAAAGCATAATTATCAACTGTTGTATCCATTAATCTTGTTCTAGCATTTAAAGAAATGTATTCATCTGATTCGCTTGTACCTGTTAACGTGTTTATTTTTTTTTCTTCCATTTTTATTTTCCTCAAAATCTTTCTAGTATTTCTTGTATTTGTTTAATTTCATCAAAAGTACCTAATAATTCAAACTGAAATAATAAAGGAACTTGTAATTTTTTAGATAATATTGGTCCAGCAATTGCAAAAGAATCACCAAAATTTGTATTCCCTGATGCAATAACTCCTCTACAATATTTTCTGTTATCAGGGTCATTTAAAAATTGAATGACTTGTTTGGGTACTGCACCACTTGCAGCATCATCACCCCCACTATAAGTTGGGGTGATTAAAACATAATCACTATTCACACTTATTTTTTCTTCTAATTCGTAAGGAATTCTTGAATTTAAAAAGTTAAGCTTTTGAATAAATCTATGAGTGTTATTTGACTTTGATGAAAAGTAAACAACATGTATTTCCCCTATGGGTTTAACTACATCTTTGTCTGTAACTTTAATAACATCTAAGTGCATAATTAAAATTCTCAGTCTTCATCTTCTGTTTCTTCAGAAACTCCCATAACATATGAAGAACCATTTCCAGAAAAGAAATCATGATTTTCATCTGCTCTTGCAGATAATTGATTAAATATTTCAGGTTCAATTTTAGTTTCTTCTAATGTAAAAGGAGATTCATAACCTAAGTTTTGTAAAAACTTACCAGCATTATAAACACTAAATCTAATTGCGTCTTCTGCTATTCCAAAACCATCATATAATTCATATAAATACGCTTTTTCTAAATCTATTAGTTCATAAAGTAAATCAAATACAAATGTTTTCATTTCTTCTTGTTTTTCTTTAGAAAGTTTAGCCACTTTTTGTTGATACTTATATCCACTATAATAATTATGAATAACTTTATCTCGTAGTATAAGTCTAATAATATCTGATGTATTTGGCATCTTAGCTCTTGCAGATAAATAGAAGGGTAAATAAAAACCACCATATAAAAGAAAACCTGGCATTAAAGCTGCAGCGACTTTTGACTTTAATGGGTCATCATTTAAGTAATAAGGTATTAATACTTTTGCTCTATTTTGTAAAGATTCACAATTAATAACTCATTCATGTGCTTCTTCTATTTGTTCTGATGAACATAATGTTGAAAATATTGAACCATATGATCTAGCATGAACTGCAACCATAAAAGCAAAGTTAGCATAAACTACTTGTTCATGATCTGTTAATGAATTAGGAATTTGTGCTGTGTCTCCAATTGTTGCTTGAATAGTATCTAACAAGGTTAAGCCTGTATAAGTTCTTGTTACTAATTCTTGTCATTTTGCATCCATTGTTCTTCATGAAGTTAAGTCATTTGAAACTGGAACTTTTTCAGGTAATCAAAAGTTCTGAGTTGCTCTGTTTCATATTTCCAAGTCTTTTTCATCATTGATAACATTTCAATTAACAGAACGCAATTTTCCGTTAAACTTATTATAAGCAAATTCTAATGGAGATAATGAATCCTGATAATATTGATTTTTTATTTTTGACATATATTTATTTTTCCCTTCTTACAAATTTATTTTAATGCTATGTAGAAACTCATTGTAAGAAAAAAACTTTTTAAACACCAACTTTTGGCATAAAAAAAGAAACTTTCAATAAGAAATTTTAGATGCCTTATAGTCCCGGAATTGGTTCTGGGGCGGGGTCAATAACCCGTTATGTTATCCTGTATAAGTTTCTTCATATATTAAGTTGTATCTTTATCATAATGAAGTTTTTTTAAAAAAACCACACATTATTTAAAAAAAATATTTTTTTTAAAATTAACTAAAATTTTGAAGTTTATTAATTACACCCAAAGTGTCTAAAACTAAGTTTTTGTTTTTTAATTTTTTGTATTGTATTAATAATTTTACAACTTTTGACTCTAATTGTTCAATGTCTTTTGATTGAAAAAGATTCATATTTTTTTTATATGGACCAAATGACAACAAATAGTAAATTATTATTTCTGAAATAGAGTAATTAAAAGCTTTAGGAGCTTTGTAATCAATGCATATAAGTAAAGTAATGGTTCTAAGCATGATTGTAATTTGAAGCGCTCTATCAGCTAATTCTTCAAATCTTTGAGATTTTTGAACAGCTTTTTCAAAATATTTATAATCGAGATTTATTTCTGAAAATGTTAAAGGTTTTATTAAAACCTTATATTTATTTTTGTTAAATTCAAACATTTTTAAGGTTTCAACTAGACCTACATACTTGAAATTTATCATTTCAGTTGATATGATTTCATTTTTTGACTTATTTTTCATAATGAAATCTATGTAATCAAAAATATATCTAACTCTTCATATAAACTCTGCTAACTTATCTTCTTTATATTTAAGTTTTTTGTAATCTTTGAATTTTGAAATATGAAATAAAGTTCATTTAAAATTGTAATCTTTATAATTAATTGGGAATAAAGCTTGTCAATTTACATTTTCTTCTTTTTTAAAAATTAAAGATCTTTCTTCTTTTGATATTGGTAAAAATAACTTCAAATAATTTTCTAGTTTTTCATAAACTTCATCACCGTCACCTATAAAAGAAATATTGTGAATTTCTTCTTTTAAAAAAATTGTAGTTAGTCTTGACAAATCATGAATTAATTTAAATCTTTTATTAACATCATGTAATTCTCATTTATCCCTTGAAAAATTTATTAAAAATAAATTTCAATCCTCATCATTTTTAATGTTAATCAACTGCGGTAATATTCATTTTTTTTCTTCTTGAGATAAACTTCTCCCACTTTTAAAAGCAAATGCTAAATTTTCTTTACTAAATATTTTCTTAATTTTATTAATCATGTTTTTTGTGTCAAAAATATCAATCATTACGCAAGTTGTTAAAAAAGGGTAAACAACAGAGTGGTAATTTATGTTATTTTCTTTTTTGAAATTTAAGTCGTATTGAAACCTTAAAGACAAAGAGGTTAGAGAAGAAAAAAGTCAATAGTAGTTATTAATGTAATTTTCATTCTTTTCAATCCAAGACGTTTTGTTTATGTGTACAAGTATCAACTTTGTAGTTATTTCTTTAATAAGTTGTATATCTTTTTCGTCTTTTGTATTAAACTTAGATAATTTTATATTGCTATTATTTTTTTGTTGAAATAAATTTTCATAGTTAACTGTTAAGTAATCAGCAAATTGGTTGTAGTCTTCTGGATTTATAGTTAAAATAGGTTCATTTTTTCATAACTTATATTGAAAAATAGCAAAATATGCTATTTCATAAACTTCATTTATTTTTTGCTTATTATCAGTAGTTAATTTTCTTAATGAAAAAGATGAGTCTTTTTTTAAATACTCATCAAAGTATGCTCAAAACACTGTATCTAAACGACTTTGCATAGTTCTCCTTTGATTTATATTTTGTACTCTTTTATAAACTCTTTAATTTCATTTATGGCTTTTTCAGATCTCATAAGAGATTTAGTTTTTTGAATTTCTTGTTTAGTAATTTTATTAATTGGTTTTGAATACGTTACATCTTCTACAATTCCTCAATTTGCCTTCATTGGTTGAAAGTTTGTTTGCGAAGCATTATGAATATAGTTTAATAGTGCACCTGTTACTGAGGAAGATTGTGGGTTAATTAAAGTCTTATTATTTATCATTTTAAAAACATGCAACGATGCTATTAAACCAGTTACACAAGATTCAACATAACCTTCTACGCCAATTATTTGTCCTGCAAAAAATATCTTATTATTAGATTTTAATTGTAAAAAATTATTTAATAATTTAGGTGTATTAATAAAATTATTTTTATGCATAACACCATATCTTATAAAATTAGCTTTTTCTAATCCTGGTATTAATGAAAAAATTCTTTTTTGTTCACCTCATTTTAAGTTAGTTTGAAATCCAGCAATATTATAAAGCTCATCATTTGCGTCATCTTGTCTTAATTGAACTACAGCATGATTTCTAGTTCCATCGGGTTTATTTAAACCTTTTGGTTTCATTGGACCAAATACTAATGTTTGAATCCCTCTTTTAGCAATAGCTTCAACAGGCATACACCCTTCAAAATACTTTAATTCTGCTTCTCCTGGTAAATGACCAATAGCAACTTCTCCATTAATAAGTTCTTTATAAAATAAATTATATTCATCTTCGTTCATTGGGCAATTAATATAATCTTTTGTTTCACCTTTATCATACCTATTTTTTGTATATGCAATGTCCATATTAATAGATTTCTTTGTTATTATCGGTGCCACAGCATCATAAAAATAAAAGTCGTCGCTTCCCATAAGTTTAATCAATTCTTCTTGCAATGATTCAGTAGTTAAAGGTCCTGAACAAATTATGGTAATTTCATCTTTTGGTATATTGATGAATTCTTGATTTATGATCTCAATAAATTCATTTTTTTCAAGCTCTTTGGTTACAAGCTGCGAAAAAATTTTTCTATCAACAGCCAAACTCCCCCCAGCTGGCACACTTGCCTTTTCCGCTAGACTTAATATAAAAGAATCTAATAATCTCATTTCTTCTTTTAAAGTTCCAACTGCATTAGTTAACTCATTACTTCTAAGCGAATTTGAACAAACTAGCTCAGCAAAACTATCAAGTTTTTGAACAGGATTTTTTTTGACTCTTTTAACTTCGTAAAGTTTAACCTTAATTTTTCTTTTGGATAATTGGTAGGCAGCTTCACAACCAGCCATGCCAGCTCCAATTATGTTGACGTGTTTTATATTACTCATTTTAACCCATCAAACCAGCTTCATAAAGCTTCTTAAATCTTCCAGGTTTTTCAATTAATTCTTCAAAAGTACCTATTTGCAATATTCCTTTACCATTTGCCCCTAATACTATAATTTGATCAACATTTTTAATAGTTGAAAGCCTATGTGCTATGGTTACGCTGGTTCTTCCTTGCATTAATTGATCAAGCTCTTTTTGAATTTCTTTTTCAACAATGTTATCTAATGCTGAAGTTGCTTCATCAAGTATTAATAAATCTGGATTTTTTAAAAAAACTCTTGCAATAACTAGCCTTTGTTTTTGTCCACCAGATAATAAAAAACCTCTTTGACCAAGAATTGTGTCATAACCATCTTTTAGCGAAATAATAAAATCATGTAAATTTGCTTTTTTAGTTGCTCTGATAACTTCTTCATCAGTAGCATCGAATTTTGCATATCTTATATTTTCTCAAAAATCACCAAAAACAATTTGTGGTTCTTGCTCTACATAACCAACTCTACTTAAATAAGATGGTAAATTCATATCATGTAAATCGTGTGATTCAGTTTTTGTTTTACCTTCACCAATATCAAACTTACCTGTTATCATAATTTTACCTTCAGTTGGTTCATAGAATTTTAATAACAATTTTGCTATTGTAGATTTACCAGAACCAGTTTCACCAACAAATGCATACGATTTTCCTTTTTCAAAAGTGATAGAAGTTTTAGGCAAAATTATTTTATCTGGTTTTTTTGGATAAGCAAATTTAATCCCTTCTAAAGTTATTGAATCTATTTTTTTTATTTCAGCTTCTTCATAGTTTGAAAATATTGTAGGCACTGGTTCTGTTAACTCTGAAATTCTTTGAGCTGCATTTTGAGCTCTTGTTGCAGATCTTAAAGTAGGCACAAGCATTCCTACAGCTCCAAGTAAAAATGATAACAAAATATTAATTAAAATAATATCTGTTGAAACTTTAGCAACTTGTGCTTGATTAGCATTTTGCAAAACTATAATAATGGCAACAGCTATAATGTAAATTGATGACATTAATGAAATTGATGTTGATATAAATGAATTTAAAATTGAAGATCATGTTATTGATGGATCTCCGGCTCTGTTATAAATTTCGTTCATATCTTCTATTCTTTTTATTTCATATTTTTCTAAGCCTGAAGATTTAATTAAAGATATATTGGAAACTCTATCAGTCATATCTTCATCAACATCCCTTTTTTTATCAAAAGCTAATATTAATTTTCTTCTTGACTTAATGAATAACATAAATGCTATTCCAATAACTAAAAATAAATATATTCCACTAAATAAAGCCACAGTTACCATGTTAGATAAAAGCATTATTGATATTGCTGTAATACAACCTGTTAAAAAATAAATTATATTGGTAACAAATTGTTGTACACCAAAAGCTAATGATTGAGTATCACCAACTAATCTTGTTAATATATTTCCTGATACTGTTTCAAAAAAGAAGTCTACATCTTGATTAACTAATTTAATTAATATGTTTTGTCTTTCTTGAATTTCTAATTTAAGTGAAAATAAACCAATGGTTCAGTTAACTAGGTATTCAGTTATTAACATTAGAACTAATATCACCAAAGTCAAATAAAATCAAGAAGTTCATTTAATTAATGAAGTATTTCATAATAAAAACTTTATTGTTGGTTCAACATTGTTATTTGAAAGAGCAGTAATCATCATACTAGCTACCAAAGGAAGACAAGCGGCTAAAAATGAACCCATTATGCAACTTAATATAAGAAATGCAAATAAAATCTTATTACTTTTTGCAGTTACACCCACAAGTTTTAAAAATTTACCTAGTTTTTTTCATGAAAATTCTAAAGTCTTATCAAAACCATATTTATTCAATTCTCTCTTTTTTACATTACTCATTAATTTCTACCCCCTTTCGATCTTTTTTAGAATTTCCAGCATCATATAAATTTTTAAAATGCCCATCTATTTTTTTAAGTTCATTGAATGTTCCTCTTTGAACTATTCCTTCTTTAGGAGCTAATACTAAAATTTCATCTACATTCTTAATTGTTGAAAGTCTATGTGCTATAGTAACACTTGTTCGGCCTTTCATCAACTCATTTAACTTTGCTTGAATTTCTTCTTCTACAATATTATCTAATGCTGAGGTTGCTTCATCTAATATTAAAATTTTTGGGTTTTTTAAAAACATTCTAGCAATAACAAGTCTTTGTTTTTGACCACCAGATAACATAAATCCACGCTCACCCAAAATAGTGTCATATCCATCAGGTCAACTCATTATTAAGTCATGAAGTTCTGCTTTTTTACAAGCTTTTATAATATCTTTATTTGTAGCATTAAATCTTCCATATCTTACATTATCATAAACATCACCCAAAAAAATGGCTGGTTCTTGCTCTACATAACCCACAAGATCTAAATATGAAGAAAGCTTAACATCTTTTAAATTTATATCATCATTGATAATAACCATTCCAATTGTAGGATCATAAAATCTTAATAGCAATCTTGCTATTGTTGATTTACCAGAACCAGTTCCGCCAACAAAAGCATATGATTTACCATTTTCAAAAACAAAATCAAATTTTGGTAAAATAAGTTCAGTTGGTTTTTCTGGATATGCAAAAGCTACATCTTTAAAAACAATATTGCCTTTGATGTCAGAAATTATAATTCCTTCTTCATCATCAAAGTGATTATTAAATCTTGGAGTTTGGTTTAAAATCTCACCCACTCTTTTTGAAGCAACGTTAGATTGAGTTAAACCTACAAGTATTCTTAAAAGAGACATCATAGGGCCAATCATTAGTGAAGATGCTGGAACCATACCAACCAAAACACTTATTATTTTCTCAGGGTGATCTCTGTATAAAATAACACAAGCTACAATCATTGATGATTCTATAGCATTAATAGTTATATATAAAAGTGTGATAATTGTTGACTGATAAAAATTTAAGGCTGAACCTTTTTCATAGTAAGCTTTATGTTTTTCAATAAATCTTGCTTCTTCATATCTTGCAGTTCCTGAAGCTTTTATTAATTTAACATTACTTATTCTATCAGTTACATCACCATTAACTTCAGTAACAACTTTTCTTGCTGCATACGCTTTTGGTTTTATTGGAAAAAACAAAATTGCAAAAATGATGCCTAATGATACAAATATCAAAATTAAAATTAAAGTCATTCAAACATCGATAAAAAACATAACAGATATAGCTGCTATTGTTACTAAAATACCATTTAAGAAAGTAACTGGAATAATCCCTGTTTGCTCACCAATGATTTGAGTATCAGAAATTACTTTTGTAAGAATTTCCCCAATTTTTTTGTCAGAATAATAAGACATATCCATTGATATTAATTTTTTATTTAAATCATTTCTTAAATCCACTTCAATTTTTTTACCTAGCATACCTGCTGTTCATTGCGAAACAAACATTGAAAAAGCCATTGCTATAAGCGCAACTATCTGTACAGTTATTACTATTCATAATTTAATTCCTCAATAACCTTCTTCTACAGTTATTGGGATTGAAAGGCTAGATTTTGCAGCTAACAATGTTTGTTGCATAAGAATAGGTGAAGTTGCTGAAGACATAGCAAAAATAATAACAGAAGTTATCAATAAAAATGTTCAGATTTTATTTTTTTTCATGTAGCTTAGTACTAGTTTTGAATATGATAATTCTTTCTTACCTTTTTCACTTTCGAATTCTTCTTCAATGTCTGTTCTTGATAACCATCTTTTTACTCTTGCTTGAGGTGTTGATGATTGTGTTATATGCTCACTATCAAGTCTTTCTTGCTCTTGTTTGTCAATTTCCATAAAAACCTCTTTTCTTGTTTTTTATTCAATATATTTTAACACTTTTTTTACATAAAAATAAACCACAGGCGTGGTTTTTTTAAATTTGATTTAAAATGTCAAATCCTGAATCAATTAAAGACCATTTTGTTTAATTAACCAATTACTTTTTTGTGTTTTGTTGTTTATTGGTTGGGGTATTGCAAATATTTTTTTGTTGTTTGAAATGTTATTTGCTATAAAAGAATTTATAGATTCAAAATTATTTGTTTCTAATACAACAATAGCTTTTGACAAGCCATCTACAATTTTATAATTGCTTGAAATTTCATTGGTGTATATATTAAATAATGAAGAATTTTGATGTTCACTTATGATCAAATAATCTGCTTGGTCTAAATCTTTTTTTATTATTTTTGATTTTGTTAAAAAAGTATTTAGCGGAAGCTGAGTTGTTATGATTATTTTACCATTCATTTCTATAACTTTATCAACTATAATTTCTTGTAATGGTTGATCACCAGAAATTACAATAGTTCTTTTTTCTAAAATAAGATCTGAAATTATTTTTATGACAGCTACTTTGTTGTAACTGTTAACAACTTCTCCACCAATAAAACCAATATTTTGATGATAATTATGTAACAACGAGATACTTCCTTTAAAGTATAAAACAAAACTTGGCTCCTGAACTTGTTTTAGTGAATTTGGATATAAAGGATTAATAATGCTGATAAAGCTGTCACTTATTGTATTTGGTATTTTTATAAGATCCTTTGCTTCTATTTTTTCTTTTTCATCCAAAGCTTTATAAATAAGTTTTCAATTTGCTTGATATTTTAATGAAAAGTATAATAAAACATTATCCATTTTAACTTAAATATAAGACTCTATTTGCATAAATTTCATTAAATATATTTGTGCTGTCTTTTCCCTTTGATGAATGTATTTTTCCCTCAATCCCAATAATTGCTTGATCATGTAAAGAAAACTCATCCTCAATAACTGTAGATCAAGCTTTAACGTTAATTAAGTCGTCTTCTTTATGGTATGTTTTATTTTTTGACTTATTAGGAACTCTAACAATAAACTTATAAAGTTTTGAATTCCCATCTTTTGAAGTATATGCAACTTCAGCATCGCCTTCAATTTGTCCAATAATATTTACTAGATTCATATTCGCCTCTTTTCTTGCAGCTTTTGCTGTCATTTTATTATTAAAGAAAAAAATTATTTTAGAGAACCCAAAATAATTTTTACTGGTTTATAACTTAATCTATGAATTGGTGTAACACCATTTTCAAAAAGTAAATTTTGATGCATTTTAGTACAATACCCTTTATGATTTGCAAAACCGTAATTTGGATATTTTTTATCATAATCAATCATTATTTGATCTCTTGTAACTTTTGCTAATATACTAGCTGCAGCAATACTTTGGCTTTTATCATCACCTTTAATAAAAGGCAAACAAAAATAATTATCTATTTCAACTTTTTCAGCATCAATTAAGCATACGTCAGGCTTTAGACTTAGATTTAATATGCTTTCTTTTATTCCATTAATACTTGCTTTCTTAGGATTGATGTTATCAACAATATCATTTGATATAACTGAAATGTAATAAGAAACAGCATTTTCTTTAATTTCATTAAATAAAAAAAATCTTGATTTTTTGCTAAGTTTTTTTGAATCTTGTATTAACGGATTGGCATAGTCACTTGGTAGTATTACACTAGCAACAACTATAGGACCAGCCATAGCTCCTCTTCCAGCTTCATCACTACCACTAATCAAAGTTGTATGATAAGTTTTTTGAATATCTAAATCAAATTCAATTCTTGATTTGTCTATCATAAATCTGTAATATCCATATGTTTTTTTTCATTATCTGATTTTGCTATTTTTTCAATTTCTTTTGGAACAGCTTCTAAGACTTTTTCAAAAGAAATTCTTCCAAACTTTTGATCAATAACACATTGCAAAAAATGAGAAATAACTCTATTGTAATCTAACAAATCTTCGCTGATATATCATTTTTTTGATTTTCCAATTAATTCAAACAATATTATTGTTTCACTTATTTGAATTGGTCTTTGCAATTTGGGAGATATTTTAAAGTAGGTTTCAATAACATTTTCATATGAATTAAATACATATTGCATTATTTTTCCAGCAACTCTTTCTTGAGGATAGATACCTTGTTTTATAGAATTAATTGCACATATATTAGTAGCCACTTGTTCAGAGTCTAATTTTGCAGGTAAGATACCAGGTGTATCTAAAAGCGAGATAAATTTTGATAAATGAATAATTTGTATTCCTCTTGTCAAACCTGGTTTATTTCCAACTTTAACATTTTTATTCTTAACAATTCTATTAATTAAAGTTGATTTTCCAACATTTGGTATACCAATAACTAAAACATTAATTAAAGAATTTATCATTCCTTTATTTTTATCTTTTAATTGTTTTTCTAAAGTAGCTTTGTTAATTGCGTCGACTAAATCTTTGACAATGTTTTCATTTTTATTATCTAATACTAAAACTTCTCTTTTTTCTTTAGCAAAATATTCTTTTCATTCTTGAGTAACTTTTGGGTCAGCAATGTCTGCTTTTGCCATAATAAATAAAACAGGTTTATTTTTCAAAATTTTTGAAAAAGTTGTATTTCTTGATGAATATGGAGCTCTTGCATCTAAAACTTCAATAACTAAATCAACAACAGGTATTTTTGCTTCTATTGCTTTAAGGGTTTTGTTCATATGACCGGGAAATCAATTAAAATCTACTGCCATGCTTCCCCCTTTATTTCTTTATTTATTATAACAAAATACCATTACTTATCTTTATATAAATCAAGGTTTAAGGTTTTGTTACAAGTGTTTTCGATAAAAACTTGATCATGACTAACAATGATTATTGTTCCTTCATATTTTTTAATAGCAAATTCTAACATTATTATAGAATTTAAGTCTAAATAATTGGTTGGTTCATCAAGAAGCAATATGTTTGTTGGTACACTCAAAATTGCGCTTAAATTTAGTTGAACTTTTTCTCCCTCACTAAGATCTCTAACTTTTTTTAAATACATTAGGTCGGTATATTTAAATTGAGATAAATATCCCCTAATTATTGTTCTTGATTCATAAGATTTTAAATCTATAAAGTCCTTGACAGAAAGATTAAGTAGTTTATGATCCATAACTTGGTGTAAAAACCCTATTTTAATTAATGGGTTATTTAATTGTGATAGTTGACTATAAATTAAATTCATAAGAGTTGTCTTACCAGATCCATTTTGACCAGTTAATGCTATTTTGTCGTGATTATTTATCATAAAATTGTATTTATTAAGGTATAAAATTTCACTTCGTTTTAATCCTTGCTCAAATTCAAAAGATATTTTTTTATTAAGAATATACTTATCATTAACTTTATCTAATTTGCTTAGTTTAGTTTTAAGTGAGCCTAACTTTTTACTCATAGAGCTCTTTCCAGAACCACCTTGCAGTTTTTTTTCAGATGCATTTAATTTTCTAGAACCGTTTTCTTTTTTATGATTATTTATTCTAGTTGTTGTAATATCTTTTTCTAATTGTTTTTTTGTCAATTTATATTTTTCTATATTGATGTTATGTTGTTTTGCTTGATTTTCTTTTTCAAAAATATAACTTTTAAAATTTGTTTTATAATATTTTAATTCATTATCTTCTATCTCTAAAATTTCATTAGCTGTTTTTTGTATAAGTTCTCTGTCGTGAGTTATCAATAAAATAACACCTTTAAAACATTTCATTTTTTTTATTAAAAAATTGAAGTTGTTTCTATCTAAATTAACAGTTGGTTCATCCAAAATTAAAAAGTTTCCATCAGCCATAAAAGCTTCAAGAATTTTAGTTTTGCTATATTCTCCACCACTCATATTATTATTGTTTACAAAGTATTTTTGCTCTATGTAATTAGTTTTAAATGTGTTTGTTAAAACACCTTCAAATTTGTGTTCAAGTTTTGCAACAGCCTTTGCAAAACTTGTTTTACCGACTCCATTATTACCAATAAGTGCAATAATTTGGTTATTATTATTAATTTGCAATTTTTGTATTTTAAACAAAAATTGTTCATTTTGGGATAGTTTAAAATTATTTATTTGAATCATATCGTTATCTCCTTTTTTCAAAAAAGATAATAAATTAAATATTTTTTAGTTTAAACTGATTTATCCATGTCGGTATTCCACCTTTTTATATAGTGTAATTATAAATTTTTATTAAAATATTTACCATATGATACATAAATTTTTATTAAAATATTTACCATATGATACATAAATTTTTATTAAAATATTTACCATATGATACATAAATTTTTATTAAAATATTTACCATATGATACATAAATTTTTATTAAAATATTTACCATATGATACATAAATTTTTATTAAAATGATTTGTATTATAAAGATTTAAAAAAACAAAGAGAAAAATTAAATGAGATGTTATTTAGTTTTTTTATCAATGATTTGAATAATCTTATTAGTTATTACTTTAACAATTATCCAATACAAAATGAAGATTTTGTTTGAGCAATATTACTCTATTCAGTATACAATTAGTTAAATTTTATCTTTATACCATTATTTAATTTAATGTTTTTTACTCAAATTATTTTATCAAGATAGTTGATATTTGGAAATAAGAAAATAAAAAGTTGCACAAGTGTACAACTTTTAAAATGTCTTGGTTTACTATTTTTTTTCTTTTTTAGGTGGTAACACTTCTTTAATTCTTGCAGCTTTACCTGATAAGTTTCTGATGTAGTAAATTCTAGCTCTACGTACACGTCCTTTTTTAAGTACAGTTACACTATCAACAATTGGTGAATGTAATGGGAAAGTTCTTTCCACAAAAACACCATTTGATAATTTTCTAACCACAACTGAATAAGTTATACCTGATCCTTGAGTTTTAATTACTAAACCCTCAAATGTTTGTGTACGAAATTTTTCTCCCTCTTTAATTTTTACATCAATTTTAATTGTATCTCCTGATGTAAAGTCTGGTAAGTCACTTCTAAGTTGATTGTTAACTATGTCATACTTTGATGACATAGTTTTTGTTGCTTTAGATGCCATGTCTTTTTCTCCTTTATTTTTTTAGTTTTTTTAAAAGTTCTAATTGAACTTTATTTAATTTTGATTCATCAATTAAATCTGGTCTTTTATTAAAAGTAGCTATTAATTGTTGTTCTTCTCTTCATTGTTTTATATTTGCATGATGTCCACTCAATAAAACTTCAGGCACGCTGTGACCTCTAAAGTCACGCGGTTGTGTATATACTGGATAATCTAATAAATTGTCTTCAAAACTATCTTGTTGATGAGACTCTTGACTTATTACTCCTGGTAAAACCCTAGTAATTGAGTCAAGCATTATGAGTGCTGGTAGTTCTCCTCCAGTTAAAACATAATCACCAATTGATATTTCAATATCAACATAGTTTAATATTCTTTCATCAAAACCTTCATAATGCCCACAAACAATAATTAAGTGATTTTGTTTGACGGCTATTTCTCTTGCAGAATTTTGATTTCATGTTTTTCCTTGGGGTGAGGTTAAAATAACTAACGAACTTTCAGTTTTAACACTTTCTATTGCTTTAACAACAGGATCACACATTAAAACCATTCCTTTACCCCCACCAAACTGATAATCATCAACTTGATTTTGAGCAAGGTTTGTAAAATTTCTTATATCAACTATTTCTAATTTAATCTTATTTTTTTCTAAAGCCTTTTTAATAATTGACTCTGAAATATAAGATTTAATCATACCTGGAAACAAAGTTAAAATTGAATATCTCATTACATTAAACCTTCAATATCTTTCAAAATAATTTCTAATTTATTATCGTCTTGTCTTTCAATATATTTTTCAACTAATGGTACTCAAAATTCTTTTTCATAAATTTTAATTTTTATTAAGTCATAAACACCATTGAACATATAATCGACAATATATAAAGTTTGATTTTTATAATTTATTTGATAATCAGATAAATTCACCTTTTTTTCAAAAACATTTTTTTCATTATTAAAGTAAACATATTTATTTTTAAAACGTTCTACTTCATTTATATTATTAATACCATCAAGTTTGATAATTAAATGATTTTTTTTATCTCTAAAGTCTATGATGCTAAAAGGTAAAATCTCTTTACTTGTTAATTCTATAAAAATTAGTTTAAAATCATTTCAATTTTTAATTGTTAATTCTGAATTTAAGACAAATTTTAATTCACCTTTTATTCCGAATGTATTAACAATTTTCCCTATGTGCAATAAATTATTTTTATCCATATTTATATGGTAGCTATTTTTTATTATTTGCTAATTTAGCTTCATGTAATGATTTCATTACACCTTGTTTAGATAATAGCTCTCTAACTGTTTCAGTTGGTTGAGCACCATTTTGTAATCATTTTAAAGCTAATTCTTTATTAATTTTAATTTCTGATTTTAATGGATCAAATGTTCCAATTAATTCAATGTATTGACCATTACGGTTAACTCTTGAATCAGCTGCAACAATTCTATAAAAAGGTGATTGTTTTTTTCCAATTCTTTTTAATCTTATTTTTACCATGTATCCTCCTTGTGAATGTATTTTTATAAAACCTTAATTATTTTACTAATAAACAAAAAAGAAGTCAAGTACTTTTACTTAACTCCTCATAAATAAAAAAATATTTTTTATTATATTTATTATACTTTATTAACAGTTTCTTTATTCTTTTCTTGAGATACCATTGAAAACAAAATTCTAAAAATCCAAATAATATTTGCAAATGGAATTAAAAATAAAAATAATCAAATTTGCACTTTTGAGTTTGCAATTATATTTGCTTCAAAAATTTTTATTTTTTTTGATTGTGTGTAACAAAAAACAATATTTAATGCTTTTAAAATGTATAAAATAGTGATAATAATTATATATTGATAAAATAAATAAAATGCCTCATGTTTATATAAAAACAACGCTATTAATCCAATTCAAATCAATAGTCAAAAAGTAATAAAAGCATCTAAAAGCATTACAGATACGAAATAAATTTTGCTTTCTTCAAAATTACGTTTACTTAAAATAAAAGAATTAATTGGAATCAAAACAATAATACTCATCATAATTGGTGCAAAAAATACGACTAATAAAAACATATAATTCCTAGCTTTCTAAATAGCAATTAACTATTGGTGTTACAAAAAATGAAAATCCCACAACAACATTTTTATCTGTGTTTCAAATTTTTTTTGCATACATACATACTGCCGCTTGAGAAAGCCATGTAATACCTAAAATCCCAACAGCTTATATTGCAGCCATCAATTCTGGTGCATAAAGTGTTATTGTTTCTATTATTAATCCAACATGTACAGTTCCTGGAGGTAATGCTGAACCACCACCAGCAATTCTCATATTTTTAAGACCTCCCCACCCAATATGTCATCTAAATCCTCACCAATGTCAAGTTATATAATTAACATTTTATTTCTTGGTAAAAAATCATCGATTTTTTGATCTGAAAATTGATAGATCATACTAGAAAACTCATTTTCGTTTCCTTTTAGATGAGGTTTGATTTTTTCATCTTAAATTTTCATTATATTTTTAAAATCTTCATTTTTAAGTGCTTCAACAAAAGAACATATAACATAAAAATCTTTAAATTGGATGTTTACTTCTTCTAAAATCATTTTAAATTTTTCATTTGTCATGATAACACCCTTTTTATATATTAATAAAAATAGTGTGATCTATATCACACTATAATTTTAACAATTAATGCCTATTATGAGTTTATTTTTTGTAATAAATATGATTAATAGGTCGCATTTTTCACTCAATAATGCTAAACACTCCAAATGCTAGAGTATATTTTAAAAAGTTTCAACAAAAAACTAAAAATAATATTTTTACATTAATGTCATCAAATTCAGGTTCACCAGCACTGTGTTCGTGAGTGTGTTCATGATGATGATCAGGTGATACTCATAATGCAAATACAAATAGAGCAGTTGTGATAAGAGTTGAAGCAGTTATCAAAATTGGTAACGGTACAAATCTTTTAAAATATTTTTTTCTTTTATTTTGTTCCTGATGAATTGGAGAATTTTTAAAGAAATAATAAAACACCAGTCAAACTAATCAAACTATTAATATACCAGATAGCATTTCAACTGATGGTGTTATTACACCATGTTCAAAACCATGAACAATACCATGTATTCAAGGTGCTAAAATTGAAATTACAGACGCAAATATTGGACCTAACATAGCTATAGAAATAGTTATCAAAGCTATATCTAAAAATTTAAATGTTAGTCATAATTGGTCGTCTAATGGCAACCTAATTGCCTCTAGTGCCATATCAATTGCTGAAACAGCAAAGCATAAAGCAATAAATATTCCAGTTAAAACTATTTTAAAAATTAATTGAGACCTTGAAAGTCTAAATTCTATATGCAATTTAAATTCATTTTCATTAACATGGTCATGATCTCCAGATTTTGTAATATGATGATCTCCAACATATTGGTCTTTTTCTGGTTGTATTTGTTTATTCACTTCTTCTTCAGAAATGTCTTCTATTTTATTTAATCTTTTGTTCTTATCTTTTGTTGTCATAATAAATCCTAACTTATAATAATTATAAATTAGTTTTTATTATTTTCAATATATTTCATTAAAATATTTGTAAATATTATAAAATATTAATTAGAAAAGAGGAAATTGTAAAATGGCAAAAGATAACATAGTTGATGTAATTGTTGAAATACCAAAAGGCTCATCTAATAAATATGAAGTTGATGGGATAACTGGAAGAATAATTTTGGATAGAGTTTTATATGGAGCGAACTTTTACCCAGGCGAATATGGAATGATAGAAAACACTTTAGACTGAGATGGGGACCCATTAGATGTTATAAGTTTATGTACTTACCCTACTTTACCAGGAGTACAAGTGAGTGTTAGAATTTTAGGATCAATTAAAATGATTGATGCAGGGGAAATTGATACTAAATTGTTTGGGGTTTTTAATGATGATCCTAGATTTAGTGATTACCAAACACTTAAAGACGTACCACAACATTTAAAAGATGAAATTGAAAACTTTTTCTTACAATACAAAGCTTTACAAAATAAAACAGTTAAAATTAATGGTTGAGGAACTTTAGAAGAAGCTATTGAAGAACTTCATGAATGTAAAAAAAGATTTATTGAATATAAAGATAGATTAGATAAAGGAGAAAAAGATTTAATCTTGCAAGAATGAAAAGATAAAGGTATTGGTCAAGGGTAATTTATTTTTATATAAAAAATCACTTAATTTAATAAGTGATTTTTTATTTGTAAAGATTTTATTATTATTAAACTTGTTTAATTGATAATTTTGCTTGAGCTTTTTCTTCGTTTAATTCTAAAATTAAAACTTGAACATCTTCACCAACTTTAACAAAATCGTTAATGTTAGTTACAAATGAGTTAGCAATTTCACTAATGTGGATTAAACCTTTGTATTGTTTCCCATCTAATTCAAAAATTGCAAATGCTCCAAATGGTGCTATGTCTGATATTTGTGCTGTAATAACTGTGTTCATTTCTTATGATCTTCTTTCTATAATTTTATACAAATAATAATGGTACAACAAAGGTGAAAATCTAAGTTATGATATTTTATAATGTATTAATTTAATGATATCAAATCATTTATAAAAAAAATCAAAATTCATACACAATAGTTAAATTATTTGATTATTTTTTAACTAAAAGTACACAAAAGGTCCAACTCATTTTGATGATTCTCAAAAGTTATGTGGTTTATAAATTGGCATAAAACTTAGTTTAAAAGCTATAGAATAAGTTCTAGCGGCTTGAAAGTCATTTTTAAACTCATTAAAATATTCGTTTATAATCTTTGCACATTCAAATGTATAATTTCTTTCAACTTTTAGCTTTAATGTCATTGATCAAAAGTAATTCATTAATAAAAGAAAAATAAAAAATAAAAAACATATTGATAAAACTGGGTATTGTCAAAAAAAGTATAAAAAACTAGATTTTAATCTTCCTGTTTCAACATCACTGCCTTGCATTATTATAAAAACAACAAACTGAAAAATAAAAATAATGAACATAAAAATTAAAATGCAAATTGGAATTAACTTTAAACTTATTTTATACGCTGTTATGCCTTTTTTGCGATTTATTTTTTTATCAGATAATCAAATTCTAGACATTAAGTAGTCTATCTCATACCCAACTGATTCAAAAATTCTTTTTGAAATTACTATCTTATTATTTTTTTTAACATTTTTAAATAACCTTACATATTTTGAAGTTGATTCATAAACTACATTGTAACCTTGCAAGTTATAAATTTCTTTTAACTTTTCTATAAAATATTCAATTTGTTTATTACTAATAACATCATTGTAAGAATTTATTCTAGGCACTTCATAAGTGTAATACTGTTTTGTAAAATAAACATAAATAAAAGAAAGAACTATAAAACCAGTAAAATTTAATATTAGTAAAAATAAATTTAAATAATTCATAGTAACCTCCTTGTTTTTTTATTACATGTTTACATTATGGTATACGTTTTGAACATCTTCGAGTTCATCAAGTCTGTCTAACAATATTTTTAAATTTTGTTTTTGTTCAATTTCAGAAATATCAATATAACCATCTGTTGGTACCATTCTTGTTTCTGCTACTACATATTCCAAAATTCCAAATTCATCAAGAGATGACTTGACAGCGCTAAATGATTTGAACGGTGCTGTTACTATTACTAAACCGTCTTCTTCTTCAACGTCATTAATATGTATTTCACTCATTATTAAATGCTCTAAAACTTCTTCTTGATTTGAATGATCAAATGCAAAAAAAGAAACTTCTTCAAACAAAAAAGAAACTTTTCCTTCTGGATTACCATTGTTTTTATTAAAAACATCTTTAATATTTGCAGCAGCTCTATTCACATTGCTTGTTAAGGCATCAACAATAATTGCTGAATTTCCTGGACCCATGCCCTCATACCTATTAGATACATAATTTTCAGCATCTCCACCATTAGCTCTTTTAATAGCTCTATCAATTACATCTTTAGGTATTTGATTAGATTTAGCTTTTTCAATTAAACCTCTTAAAGTCAAATTAGACGATGGGTCACTTCCTCCTTGTTTTGCTGCCATATATATTTCTTTGGACGCTCTACCATTTGCAGCTGACTTTTTAGCTGCAGTTTTTGCCATAGACGAAGCCCTAACTTCATGTGCTCTTCCCATTAATTTTTCTCCTTATGCTTTTTAATATGTTTTAATTTTAATATTTAAATCATCATCATTATCATTTATTTTAATAAAATTTAAATTGTTTTTATTTTCTTGATAGTGTTATAAGGTTGATTTAATAATTTTATTTTACGTAACTCATTTTATAGTGTGTTATATAAAATAAGATCTTTTAATTATTGTTTGATCAAATAGTATTTATATTTGTCATCAAAATACATATTTATCAGCTTTAAAAAAGTGTGAATTATGATAAATAAATCTTTAAAAAATTCATAACAGCTATTTTTGATAACTTGCTAAATATTGATGTTTTGCCAACTCCATAGTAATCTTGATTTAACTTTATTTATTTTGGCCTATCTTCTTTGCGTTTTGTGGAATTATATATTCCATAAAACTTTTTAACTTCATGGGCTTTTAATTCTCTAAACTCACCAATTCTTAAATCATCAATTTCTAAAAACTCTATTTTTGTTCTTTTCAATTTTTTTAAATCTGCATTAATAGCATCAAACATTTGTTTAACATGGTGTTTTTTACCTTCTGCAATTGTCATTTCAACAATAGACTGATTTTTTTCTACATTGTAATTCACTAATTTTGCATTAATTGCTTTAGTAAAATAATCGTTATCAATTGTTACACCACTAACTAATTCAGAAACTTGCTTATGACTAATTTTTCCTTCACAAAGACCTTGGTATGTTTTAAAAAACTCATATCTTGGATGCATAACAAAATTTGCAAATTCACCATCATTAGTCATTATAATCAATCCACTAACATCATAATCTAATCTACCAACAGGATAAACTCTTGTGGGAACATCTTTAAAGTAATCAGCAACAGTTTTCCTTTGTTTAGGATCATACATGGTTGTTAAAACTAATCTTGGTTTATAAAATAGATAATAAAACTTTTCATTACTTGTTTCAGTTATCTTACCATCAACGATGATTTCAGCATCAGTAGTTGTTTTAAAACCTAATTCAGTAATTCTTTTACCATTAACAAAAACTCTTCCTTCAATTATTAATTTTTCCGCATTTCTTCTAGAAGTTACGCCTCTGGCTGAAAGTATTTTTTGTAACCTTTCCATTAAAAATTCTCATCTCCAACAAAGTTTTCAAAATCTTCGTCATCAACTATCTCTACTTCAGAATTTTTTTGATTCATTTTTTCATCTTCTGAATCAAAAGTGATATTTAACTTTTCTTCGTTATTCACTGTTGAATGAAATAAATCAATTTGGGGGATGGATTCCATCCCACCTTGGATATTAAATAGTTTAAAAAAGTTGTCTGTAATAGAATATAAGTTTGCACCTGTTTCAGATTTACCTACAGCTTTAATAAGTTTTTTATCTCTTAGTTTATAAAACTGATATGAAGAATCAGCTTCTCTTATCTCATCAATACTATTTTTTGAAATAGGTCCTTTATAAGTAATTATCGATAAAACTTCAACGCAAGAAGGAGAAAGTCTTGAAATAGATTTTGTAGCTTCTAACTTTGCCAAATATTCATGCAATTCAGGTTTTGTTTGTAAACGATACTTATTTTTACCAAACTTTTGAATTGAAAAAGCACAGTCTTCACTTGCTTTGTATGATTTTTCTAGTTCTAAAATAACTTCTTGAATATCAACAGGCCTTTTGTCTTCTAACACATTTTGAATTTCTAAAAGACTTATTCCTTCTTCTCCATATACAAACAAAAGTCCTTCAATAATTGATTTCATACTACTGTTCATCTGTTACTGCCTCCTCTATAACTTTTAACAATGCTTCATCCTCTATAACTGATTCGGTAAAAGTAAATTCCAAAGTTTCTTCTTTTTGAGTGATTGTTGCCAATTGGTGCCTAACCAAATCAAGTATTGCTAAGAATGTTGAAATAATATTCATTAAACTAACCTCATAATCAATTATAACTTCTTCTAATTTTCAACTTTTTCTTTTATTGGTTTTCATTCTTGAAACAATAGATTTAGCAATTATTTGGGGTGAAATTATTTCTTGATGGTTTGGGTCATAACCATCTTCTTCATCTCAAAACCCATCATCATTTAAAAAATCTCCTTCTTGTCGCCTTTCCATAGCATTTTTAAAAATGTTAGCAAACTCTTCAAGATCTATATTTAAAATTTCAATATCTTCTTCATCACCTTTTTCTAAAAATTTCTTAAAAGATTGCTTTGATTTAGGTTTAGAAAACGAAACTAAATATTCATCTTGTTTATTATAAAAGAAATTAGTTAATTCTTTAATTTGACCATATTGTGTAATTTGTTCAATTAAATCATCAAACTGTAAATCATCTTCATCAGTTACTTGATTTTGCTCTGGTAATAACTTTCTTGACTTTAATTCTATCAATTGTGATGCCATAACTAAATACTCACTAGCTATCTCAATATCTAACTTTTGTTGACTATTAATATATGAAAGATATTGATCCACTATATCAATTAATTGAACTTGTTGAATATCTATTTTTTTGTCTTTAATCATATTTCACAATATATCAAGAGGACCTGAAAAATTATCAATCGTTAATTCATCTCAATGTTTCATAAATATCTCCTTGTAATTCTTTTATATTTTATAATAAAATGAGTTTTTTAACTCACTTTTTGGCTCATGTCAATTAGTTTGAATAGTTCTTTATCATTTTTAAAATCATTATGTATTTGTATCAGAGTTCGGGCTATTAAAACAAATAGCATTTCTGTTTCTAATGAAATATTAAATTCTGATTTATTATCACTAAAAGAATGTTCTAAGTTATTTCTTAGTTTTCTTAAAAAATGTCAAGAAGATGATTGATTTAAAAGTTTCAGATAAATTTTGGTATTTTCTTTTTTAAGAGAATTTTTAAAAAAAGGCTGAGCAACTTTATCGAAGTCTTTAACAAACTTTAAGTCCCTTGCAATTTCATGTTTTGTCAAATTATATTTTTCTACGATAAATCCGCTAATATAAATCAACTTATCAAAAATAGAAAACAAATACTTGTACATTACAACTTGATTATGATATTCTAATTCATTTATTTTAAATCGATTGTTAAAGCTATCATAACTTTTATCTTTTATAGAATTAATAATATAATAATTAATAATCATATTGACTTCAGTAAAAATATAAATATTAAAAAACATTTTTTTAGATAATGCTAATGAAAAAAAAGTTTTTAATAAATATAAAAATTCATGAGCATCTTTGCTTGAAATAATTTCTGAATCACTATTAATTTTTATATCTATAATTCTATTATTTTTAATTAAATTTTTATTTAGCTTATTAACTAAATTAGAGCTTTTAAAGAAATGATTATCAATTAATTGCGATATAAAAGACATTAAATTTTCAAGTTCTTGATCATTTAATGTTTTAGTTTTAATTAGTTTTATAATTTTTTTTAGTTTATCTACACTTATCTTTAAATCATTATTCATTTTTAGCTCCTTATCCTATAATTATTTCAAATCCCATTTTATGTCAATTAAAAACTTTTAAAAAATAATCATGTTTTTCAATGAAAAATTCAATAGAAAAATCTTTAGTTAATAAATTATCAATTTGATTTGATTGAATAGCTGATTGTTTGGCTTTTTTCAGTTCTTCAATATAATTGACAGTTCATTCTAAAAGTTTTTTAGTGTGTCGTATTTCAATTTGACTTAAAGTTTTATTATCTTTTTTAGTTGCATAGTCGTCTTTAAATTTTACATTTTGATTTAAATATTTTATTTGTTCTTTAAACATAGTGTTGTGTAAAGCATTTTTAAATAAATCTAAGTTTTCATTTTTATCAAAATAATCATCATAGACTAAGGCTCATAAATCTGATTGAGTTGTAAATGCTCTTTTATTGTATTTAGTTGTGTTTATAACTAAATAATTTCAATGCGAAAATGTTTCTTTATCAATAGTTAAATTGTAAGAATTAACAAAAAACTTAATAAAATCTCTAAAAACTTTATCATTAATATTTAAATCATCTTTTTCAACTTCTTCAAGTTTTTCAATAAATTCTTTTTTATTCATTTTAATCCTCTACCATTCTTTTATTAATTTTATTTTCTATTCTTTGCTTTTCAATTTTATACATTTTTTGAATCATAAAATTTACATCTTCATACTCTGCAATAATTGTTTTAGATCACATAAATATTATTATTATGTAAATGCAATTAACCACAAACATAATTGCAAAAACTAATTTCAAAAATATAGATAATTTATTCTTAAAATTTTCTAAATCTATTAATTCAGGACTTATTATTTCACTTGAACTTTTAACTATGAAAATTGAATTATCTAATAAAATGACATAATTAAATAAAGTTGTTATTAAAAACTGACTTAACACAAAACTGCCAGTTACTCATCCCAAAATTGGTTTTTGCTTTGCACGAGAATTTCACATTAATGCAAAAGACATTCAGAAATACATCAAAGTAAATAATACTGAACCAAAAATTATATTTGAAATAATCAATAAAATTGCATTTAAATAAAAGGTATTTACTAATAAGGTTAAAGACATAAGACCAAGAACTAATATAAGTGCATAATTTAGATTTATTTTATTGTTAAATATTTTAAATATAATATATCCAAGAATTAAATGTGGGACAAAAAACATGATTGTGTATTGTCTATCAATAGCATTTAAAAAAAAATAACTAGCTCCTTTTGACTTTAGTTCAGCTATAATATACATTTTAATAAAAGGTGATTGTAAAGATGTGTAGATAATTGATAAAGTGATTGTTAAAATAATCATCTTGACTAAAATATTTTTTTTGTAAGGTGCCATTTGATGAATTATTCTATTTGAAAACCCACCAATTTTATCTGGATATTCTTTTAAAAAAAATGACAGAATAAAACTTATTATAACTAGTACTATTGGTGAATATAATTCTATAAAGTAAGCATCACTTGGAATTATATGCACTAAACTAATTAAAAGATTTGAAGTTAGATATGCCAAAGATATAGTAGTACCCAAAATAAACGAAACTTTAAGTGGAAAATTTTTATTAAACTTTTGTTCATTAAAATATAAAAAATATGAAGATTGAACTCCAAGACATGCACCAATTAAAATAGCTTGAATGATAAATATAGTAATTAAAACAAAATTATTTTCTGTTTGAATAAAAAACAATAAAATTGCTATTATTAAAAATAAATTAGAATATTTAATAAAATCTTTTCTGTTATTAAATTTTATAGACAAGTAGCCATAAACAAACTTGAATATAGCATAAAACAATACTCAACTTCCAATTATCATCATAATTGATAAAATTATTGTGTTACCTTTAAATATTTCATTCATTTTATTAAAATTAATATTTGCAATCATTATTCCTGAAGTTGTTGTTAAAAAAACTTGGGCTATAAAGAAAGCCCATCTTTTTTCTTTATTTTTGTCTTTAAAAAATACATATAAGAAATATGCAATAACTATAACTAAAAAAAACGATGTTATATATAAATCTAAATATTGCATTTTATTTCCTTCTATTACATTTTTTCTAAGGCTTGTATTCCTATCAAATCAAATGAGTTTTGTAAAGTTTGTAGTACAACTGATACTAAACCTACTCTTGACTCACTAAGTTTTATATTAGATTCATCAATAATCTTATTATCAGAATAATAAGAGTGAAATTGTTTTGAAATATTTTGAATATACTCACAAATTATTTGAGGTGCTCTATTTTTAGCTGATATTGCAATTACTTGATTAAAACTGTCTAACAATAAAAGTAACTGTAGTTCTTTGTCATTAGTTAATAATGATGTTTTATTATAATTAGGACTAACTTTTTTTTCCTTTGCTTGTTTTAAAACAGAATTACATCTAGCTGTTGCATATTGAGCATAATAAACTGGATTAGTCGCATTTTTTTGTTGAACTAAATCTAAATCTAAATCCATATGCGAACTACTCGATTTAGAAGCTAACATATATCTTAAAGCATCTTTACCGACCATTTCCATTATATCAACTAATCAAACAGCAGTACCTTTTCTTTTGCTCATTTTGTACTCTTGGCCATCTTTAACAACCCTTACCATTTGCACTATCTCTATTTCTAAAATATTTGGGTTATAACCTAATAATTCAAGACCTGCTCTCATACGAGCAATGTATCCATGGTGATCTCCGCCAAATACATTTATTAATAAATCAGCTTTGCTTCTTTTTAATCTACTATTATGCATTGCCAAATCAGGCACCATGTAAGTTAAAGAACCATCAGTTTTAATTAAAACTCTATCTTTATCATCACCATACTTTGACGATTTAAGCCATAATGCACCTTCACTTTTATAAGTCGCATTATTTTTTTCAAGTTCTTTAAATAATTTATCAATATCTTTGGTTACATACATTTCTTTTTCACTTGAAAAATAATTAAAAGTTACACCAAATGCTTTTAATTGCAATTTAATTTCTTCAAGAAAATAATTTACAGATTCATTTTTAAATACATCTTGAGTTTTTTCGTCTAATATTTGAGTTTCATCATATTTTATTTTAACAAACTTATCACCATATTTATCTTTGATAATTTGTGCTAAGTCATCATAAAAAGTTCCACCATATGAATTTTCTGGTTTAACAGCTTCAATTCCAAAAGACCACAAGTAATGAACAAAAACAGTTACAGCCAGAATATTGATTTGATTACCAGCATCATTAATGTAATACTCTGTTTGTGTGTCATACCCATCAGCAATTAATATTTTTTCTAAAGCAGATCCAACCACAGCATTTCTTGCATGTCCAACATGTAAAAAACCTGTTGGGTTAGCTGATACAAACTCAAGATTTATTAGCTTATTTTTTTTATTATTAAATCCATACATTTTTTTAAGAGTATTTATATTGTTTAATATAGTAGAAATAAACTCACATTTTAATTTGATGTTAATAAAACCTGGTTTTGCCACTTCGATTTCACTATAATAACTTTTTTCTAATAAAATTACTTTAATAGATTCAGCAAGTTCCATCGGATTCATCTTCTTATTTTTTGCATTTATTAACGCAATAGATGTAGAAAAATGAGTATTAATATTATTTTTATTAAGTTCTAAAAGTGGTTCTTTTTTTAAATGAAGTTGTTTAGATATTTCATTTAAATCAGTTTTAATTATGTTAAATATATTATTCATTTTTTTACTCCTTTAAGCAAAAAACATTTGTAAAACAAATGTTTGCTTGTTTTTATAAAGACATTATGTCTTTTTCTTTGTCTTTTGAAATGCCTTCAAGTTGTTTTATAAATTTGTCTGTAACAACTTGAATATCTTTCTCGAAATCCCTTACAAGGTCTTCACTAATATCTTTATTTTTCTTTGCTGTATCAATAGCATCTCTTCTAATATTTCTAATTCTAATTTTGAAATTTTCTAACTCTTTATTTAAACTTTTAACAATGTCTTTTCTTATTTCCTCAGTAAGTGGGGGTATATTGATTCTAATTACGTCACCATCTTCATTGGGATTTAATTTTAAATCAGCTTTAACAATTGCTGCAGCAATTTCGTGAAGTAATGATTTATCCCAAGGCTTAATAAGAATCATTTGAGGTTCTGGAGTTGTTATTGCAGCTGTTTGAGCTATTGGTGTCAAACTTCCATAATAGTTAACCATTACTCTATCTAAAATTGAAGCATTTGCTCTACCAGATCTAATTGTTTTAATATGGGTTTGTCAATTCGAAATAGTTTCTTTCATTGACTGCTCAGTTTTGTTAATTAATTCTTGCATTTTTTTATCCTTTAATAATAGTTGATTCCAACTTACCTTCTAATACTTTAATTATATTATCATATCCTTGCATATCAAACACTTCAATAGGAATGTTTGCATCTTGAGCTAACGTTGATGCAGTTAAATCCATAACTCTTAATTTTTTTTCTGAAATTTCTGAGTACTTTAATTCACTATAAAATTTAGCTTTCGGATTTATTTTAGGGTCTGAATCATAAACACCTTTTACACCATTTTTAGCCATCATTACAACATCAGCTTTAATTTCAATTGCTCTAATAACAGAATTAGTGTCAGTTGAAAAATATGAAAATCCAGTTCCACCAACAAAAATTGAAATATAACCTTCATTCATACTTAATCTAGCTCTTTTAAAATTGTAATCATCAGTTACAGTTTCAATTGGCAAAGATGAGTATACATTAACTTTTTCATATCCTAATCCTTTAATTGTAGATTCTAAAGCTAATCCGTTCATAACAGTTGCTAACATTCCCATATAATCTGCATTTATTTGGGGCATATCAATATCTTTACCAAGATTACCTCGTCAAATATTACCCCCACCAATAACAATTCCTAGTTTTAAACCGTTCTTTGCTAATTCAACAATTTGTTTAGCAATACCAACTAATTGTTCTTTGTTATAAATTTCGGTTTCGCTTTTTAAGGCTTCTCCACTTAATTTAAGTAAGACTGTATTATATTTATATTTCATTTAAACACCTTCTTTTCATCTTATTTATTATACCCAAAAAAGTTATAAAAAAAGTATTCGTGATTGAATACTTTATCTTTTATTTAGCAGTTTTATATGAAAATATAATTACTATCAGTATGCTACAAACAACTTCAAAAAATAAAGTAAGGTAATTTGCAACAGCTCAATTATTATACAAAATATTCATAATTAACAAAGTATATATCAATAATATAGTTGAAAAAAATAATAACGCTGTGTTTAATACTAATTTTAAAACACTATATTTATGTCTTATTTTTTTATAAATAAAAAAACCAATTATGCAATAACTTGTGATTACAATTACAAAAGCAACAATAAGTTGTAAAATTTCTATTCATGAATATGCCATTTTAAAAAACCAACTTTCCGTAATTAGAATAGTGAAATCTTTCATTTTGAGTAAAGTTAGCAAAATTATATTTTTTTGCTTTTAAATTTTGTATTAATTCTGGTAATCAAACTTTTGCATAATCTTTGGAGTGTGCAACAAATATTTGACCTTTTTTTAGATGTTTGACATATTGATTTAATATTTTGTCTTTACCTGTAACTTGTTCAAGATAATCTGTTCCTAAATATCCTCTTATTCAAAAAGGATTTTTTATTCTTTGAATAACATAACCTAAGCCTTTATAATATTGTAAATATGGCATTCTAATAGGGATATCTTTTTTATCTATTTTGATACCATTTTCTAAGTATATATTTTGAATCATTAGATTAACAGCATCTAATTCATTTATTAATATTTTTTGATAATTAATGTATTTATTATGAAAGTACGAGTGATTTCCTAAAGAATGACCACTTTTAATCATTCTATCAACGACTTTTTTTATTCCAATGTCGCTTTTATATTTTTGTAAATTGATTCCAGTCATGAAAAAAGTAACTTTAACATCAAAATGATCTAAAATATCCATAATTTTATTATCTGCATAAGATGAGGGACCATCATCAAAAGTCAACATGACAACCCTTTTATCAGTTTTAATTTTATTGACTTCTTTATTGTGATTTATTGTTATGACATTAAATAACAGTCCTATAAAAATAACAAAAACCACTGTAATTTTTCAACTTTTTTTCATAACAGTCCCTTTAAAATTAAATAAAAATTTGTTAATCCATATATTTAAAAATAGGTAAACTTTTTTATTTACTTTTTATTTAAATTTTTAATATATAATTTAGCATCTTCATCTTCAACTTTAATACCAAGTATTTTTTCATCAAAAAAACTTGGTTTAAGGATTTTTGTACTAAATTTAATACATTTAGTTGTTCTTTTACCTTGTTTATAAAATACAAAAACTTTTAGAGAATTTGTATCATTTATAATCTTAATAATATCTTTATTATTAATCTGTTCACCTAACAATAAAATAGCTTTATCATTTAAACCTATACATAAACTTTGTGAAAATAAAAATAAAAATACAATGCAAATAATTGTCATTATTTGAGATACCACCCACACATACAAGGCTGTTTTATTTACATTATCAATTCTATTTAAAATAATCCCCACAATAGATAAGATTAAAGATATTGATAACGTTGTTATTAAAATTCCAAATACTAAGTAATTTACTTTTTTTGCTCTTGAGCTTAACTTATAAAAACTCCAAAAATAATATCCTAAAGATCCTAAAATAATTATGTTCAATAAAAGTAAAACAATATTCATTAATAAGTATTGCATATAGACTAATTTCCTAACTGTGCAGCTACTTCGCTAGCAAAATCAGATACAACTTTTTCAATTCCTTCACCAACTTCATATCTAACCATATCAATGATTTCAACATGTTTAGATTTCAAGAAATCGCCAACTTTAAAACTTTCATCAACAACATATTGTTGATCCACTAAACTAATTTCTGAAAGTCTTTTTGATAATTTACCTTTTAAAATATTTTCTAAAATATTTGCAGGCTTACTTTTTAATTTTTCATCATCTTTTGCTTCTGCTTTAATGATACTAAATTCAGCTTCTTTAAATGATGTTGGGATTTCATCTTGGTTAATGTACTGAGGTGACATTGCAGCAACATGCATTGCAACACTATATGCATCATTTGAATCTAATTCACCTTTAAATTTTAAAGCAACAGATACTCTTTTATTTGAATGATTATACAAAGTGGTTGAATATCCACTTTGTTTTTCAATTAATGAAAACCTTCTTAATTCTATTTTTTCACCAATTGTAGCAGTGGCATTAATTAAAACTTCTTTAACAGTTTCACCTGATTTAGTTTTTGTATTTAAAGCTTCTTCTAAAGATTTAGCGTTTGAAGTCAAAATAGTATCAGCCACTTGATTTATTAAATTAATAAATTTTTCATTTTGAGCAACGAAATCAGTTTCTGAGTTTACTTCAATAATAACTAAATTTTTATCATTTTCTTTTGCAAGAGATACTCCCTCAGCAGCAATACGATCAGATTTTTTAGCAGCTTTAGCTAAACCATTTTCTCTTAACCAAACAATAGCATCATCAATTACGCCATTTGTTGCTTCTAAAGCTTTTTTACAATCCATCATTCCAGCTTGTGTTATTTCTCTTAATTCTTTAATTTGTTGTGCATTTACAGCCATTTATTGCTATCTCCTTTGATATTAATTTTTTTGTGTTTCAGATGTTCTTGGTTTAAATTCTCTTTTGAATGGAGGTTTTTCACCATTTAAAAAGTCTGGTTTTTCACGTTTAACCATAATTGTTTTTAGAACAGATTCAGGCATATTTAATTTTGCACCTTCTGCATATGCATCAACTAATGCATTAACAATTACGTTTACTGATTCTGATAAATCATCATTACCAGGAATTGCTAAACTTACAGCATCTGGATCAACATTTGTATCACATAGTGCAATTACAGGTATTTTTAATTTCATAGCTTCTTTAACAGCTATTTCATCACTTTTAGGATCAATAACCACCATAACAGCAGGTAATTGACGCATTTGTTTAATTCCACCTAAAGATTTTTCTAATTTAGCTTTTTCTTTTAGAACTAAAATTTGTTCTTTTTTAGTTCTTAAAGCTAATTGCCCATTTTTTTCTTCTTCTTCAATTTTTCATAAAGCTTTAATTCTTATTAAAATTGTTTTTAAGTTTGTTAAAGTCCCACCCAATCATCTTTGGTTGACGTAAAAGTTTCCAGATCTTAAAGCTGCTTCTTTAACTGCTAATTTAGCAGATTTTCTAGTACCTACAAATAAAACTTTATCCCCTTTAGCACCAACTCTACTTAAAAGTTTTTGAGCTGATTCTAACTGAATCATAGTTTTTTCTAAATCAATAATATGATTTTTGGATTTTGATGAATAAATGTAAGGTGCCATTTTTGGATTTCATCTTTGTGTTTGGTGACCATATTGTACACCAGCAGCAGACAACTGCTCTCTTGTTATTTGTTTATCCATATATTTTTTTTATCTCCTTTTTATATATTTGTTAAACTTCCAAATGATTCGAACACATACCACCTTTTTTATTAAAAATTAAGGCACTAGGCTTGTGAATTCTCAAATGTGATTGAATTTATTTAAAATTAAAAACTTAAGAATAAAGATTCAACTATTTTTATTATACCAAAATTTGTTTTTAACATTGATAAACAAAAAACAAAAAAACAAGACTTGCTTGTTTTAACTTTGATTTTTTTTCTTATTAGAAGATTTTACAGTGTAAATTTTTGGATTATTTTGAAACTGATATTTTGAATTAGAATGAGATATTTCCTCATCTAATTCAAATACATTTTTGGCATTTTGAACTTTCAAGTTATTATAAAGTTCGTTAATAAACTCTTCATTTGACTTACTTTGTTGTTGGTAGTCCAAACCTACTTGTGCAAATCTTTTTAATTTTAATGAAACTTTTTGTTTTTCTAAAAGTTTTTTAACAATTGGGATATTTAAAATAATTGATATACCTGTTTTTGGTTTAAATAATATGGGTAACAAAAAACACAATGGTAAACTCATAAATGTAACTATTGAAAACATTGCAATAAGAGTTTTTACAGAAATTGGTTCTATTTTAACGACCTTATCAACTATTGTAATATCAACCTTAGCAACTTTGTCCAACCCAGTGTACATAAATACAATAACTATAGTCATTGGTGTCAACATAAAAATCAAATTGGTAGTAACTCCTTTTATTCCTGAGTTATAAGTTACATATTTTCATGTGTAGAATCATAAAGTAAAATATATAATTCCTGAAAAAAATAATTTCATAATATAAAAACCAGTTATAACTTTTATCATTCATTGATCATTTGAGGTATCTATGATTGATGTTAAAGTAATAAGATATAGCAATAAAATTGTTAAAGAAACATATATAAAAACAATGATATTAGTAGCTTTAACAATTCTGTTTGCAGTCCCTTTTGCTTCAATTAGCATAAACTGACCTTGAATAATAATAATAGCACTAGTTGATGCTGCAAATAAAATAGAAAATAATTTATTGCTAAAAATAAACTTTAGTGCATTAGCCTCAGCAACAGTTGCAAATGTTTCGTTTGTTAAAACATTACCATAAAGTCCTGATGACAGAAATTGAGTCGACAAAGCCATTACTATGAAATTAAAAGCAGCAATAATATAAGTATACATTTCATAATTAACATAATTTTTTCATGAAAGTCTTCCTTCTTTTAGAATGACTAATAAAAAGTATTCTCTAAATGAAGTAATAAAAGTCAACATCATTAATCTAATATTCAAAGCTATAATCATATATATTGACATCATAGATGAAACTTTCAGACCTGATGATCCCAAAATTATGAATAAAATAAAAATGTCGAAGTTCATAAGCACATTTAAAGTAATTGATGAGAAAAACATTTTATTTGAATTTCTCATTAACTTATAATCATTAAAATCTGAATAAAACTTAATTCATTTGTACTTTTTAAGAACATAAAATCTTATTAAAAAGCCTCTTATGAAAGGATATGCCAGCATTGGTAAAAAAGCTATGACAGGAGCAATATAAATAGATTTGATATCATTTCCTAAAGGGTTATAGGTTAAATTCAACATGATTAATATACTCATGTAAACAATAATGTCTGTAAATAAAATAATAGTTCTTCTTAAATAATTTTGCTTATCAGCTTCTAAAATATTTTCATAAATACCAAAAATAGCTGAAGATATAACTTGTCGAAAACCAAAGAACAAACAAATAAAACCTAATTGTCATACATGCACAAAGTTTCCGTTTGATGTCTCAATATTTCACATAGGCTTACCATCAGCTTCAATTGTTGAAGATAAAGCTATAAACAATGGGTAAGCTATTGAAATTATTAATACTAAAAATAAATTTTTTCACATTTTAGTTTTATATTGTCTTTTTGAAGTGGAATAAACTTCATTTGCAGAAATTCAATCTTTTTCTAAAATTGGTTTAGCCATTAAAACAACAGTGGTTATACCAAGAGCACCTTCACTTGTTCCTCCAGCAATAGATAGTGCTATAGAAACTCTTATGAACCCATTAAATTGTGTACCAAACGCACCTAAAATCCAATAAATCATTAAGATTTGCAAAAAAGCATTTGTAATTGTAACTATCAAACCAACACCAGCACTAAAAATGCTAGATCTAGCAGATGTTTTTGAACCATTCAGAATTTCGGTGCTAAAAACTTGTTCTTGATGTAGTTCTTCCATAACATTACCTTTCTATCAAGCAGGTGTAATTTCTATAATCTTACCATTTAGATATTCTAATTCATTTATCATATTTTGAAAAACTAATTTGCATGAATACAAATAAATCATTTTTCTATCATTAACAATCGTTCCTGAATATCTTGTGTCATTCAAAATAGGAGCTTGATAATATTCTAAAGTTGCCCTAATTTGATGTTTTTTACCTGTAAAAATTTGCACTTCTAATTCAGTTGTTTCATTAATAACATCTAAACTAACCACATTAAATACAGACTTACATTTTTTAAATCCAAATTCTTCGTTTTCAGTGTAAACAGATTTTTTTAAAACTGGATTGTATTCAATTCAACCATCAGCAATTAATGTTTCTGTCACTGGTATATCAATTTTACATCTATAATATTTTTCAATCATATCTTTTTCTTGAATAGCTTGAGTTAGCAAAGAATGCGCTGTTTTGTTTTTAGCATAGATAATCAAACCAGCAGTTAATTTATCCAATCTATGTACATGACTAATTACAAAAGAATTTTCTTGACTTGGGTTATATTCATTTTTATCAATTAAATAGCTTTTAACAATATCATCTAAACTAGTAGCTACTGGTGAGTGAACTTCAAGATTAAATGGTTTTTCTACTATCAAAATATTTTGATCTTCAAAAATTACATTTAGGTTATAATTTGTTAACTTAATAAATGTATCTCTTTTAGTTGGCTTATTATTATCATATACAGTAATTTCATCATTTTCTTGAATCAAATAACTTTTTAACTTAACTCTTTTATCATTAATCTTAATGTCTCCAACTCTTAATCATTTATAAATTACTGATAATGGAGTATCTTTGTATTTCTTTTTTAAAAATTTAAAGATCGTTTGATTTTTATCATTTTGATTCGCTTTAAATTTGTTCATTATGATATTAGCCTCGCTACTATTAAAATAAAACTTATAAAATTGCTTAATGCATGAATTAGTCAAGTATAAGTAACATTGCCTTTTGTGTAAATAAAAGTTGCTGATAAAACAATTCCTGGTAAAAGATAAATCCAAATATTTTGTATATCTCCATCATTAAAAACATGAATCATTGCAAAACATAACGAAGATACAACAAAACCAAATCATTTATTACCACAAGCAGTAAAGATTCCATCCCTAATAACTATTTCTTCCACAAATGGTGCTATCACAACAGTGAAAGCAAACAATAAAATTAAATAAAATACCACAACTATTTTAGACGAATTATGCAACAAATTTTCTAAACTTTCTTGATTAGATGTTTTTTGAGTTATTAACAAAGTTGAAAGCATTGAAATTATCAACATTAGTCATCCAATGACAAAAGTTAAAAATAATAACTCTTTTTTATTTTTTTGTAAAGTTTTTTTTATTCTAAGTTTTAAATTGATGGCTTTTTTTAACATTAAATAAGCAATCCCAACTTCTACAACACCTTGAATTATCAATGATGAAAATCCAGTCAATATTTCATTATTACTAATTAAGTTTATAATCGAAATAATGATAATAACTATAGCAAAAGGCAATATTATAAAAGCAAACACCCCAAATATACTTGTTTTTAAAAACAACTGATTATCTCTTTTGTAAAGTATGTAAGCTCCAATAGTAGCACTTAATATTTGTGAACTAAGTAATAAAACACTTCTCAAAGCTACAATAGAATTATTTTTTTCATCAGTATTGTATGCGTTTGGTTTCAAGATAAGACTGATTAATAAAAGCAAGAAAAAAGGAATAATTAAAACAAAAGTGGTGAAAATAACACCTTCTACTTTTGGTCTATAGATGTTGAATTTAAATTCTAAATTTGAATCAATATTGCTTTCAAACTTTAAGGTTTTATCCATATTTTTAAAATAATTTTTTATTGACTTCATAAACCCCTTTCTAAATATAAAAAAATTGCTTTTTTTAAACAGCAATTTTTTTATTATTGATTAACCAGCAATTAAACCAGCATTAATCATAACTTGTTTAACACCATCTGCAGCGGCTTGCTCATCTTCTCCAGTAAATACAACAGTAATTTCATCATTGTTTTTAATTTGCATTGATAGTACATTCATTATTGATTTTAAATTACCTTCTTTATCACGACAAATGATTTTTCCATCAGATTTGTATTTTGAAACTTCAGCTATTATCATTTGTGATGGTCTTGCGTGAACACCCACTTTATCAATTATAATTGCTTTAAATTGTGTCATTGTTATTTTATTCTCCTATTATTCTTAATATTTATATTATAACAAATCAAATACTTTTTTTAATAAATATTAATGTCTTATTTTTTTGTTATAGCAGCATCGCTTGCACTAATGGGCATAATACCAAAATCTGAAGAAAAAGCTACTTTCATTTTTCCTTGATTTTCTTCTATAACAACACCATCACCAAAAATCATGTGTTCTATAATGTCACCTTTTGAAAATTTGCTTGCAACACTATCATTTAAATTGCTAGAATTATAATTTTTACTTTTAATAAAAGGGTTTAATTTATTTTGAAACTTGCCTTCAAAAGTATACATGTCTTCATCCAACTCTCTTACAAATTTTGAAGGCAATAATTCTGATTGTGAAATAAATGAAAAATCACCTTTAACATAAGTTATAAATAATCTTTCTTTTGCTCTTGTTAGAGCAACATATAAAGCTCTTCTTTCTTCTTCAATTTCTTTTTGAGAATTTGAAGAAAGTCTACCTGGGAAAATATCTTGATTTAAACCTACAATAAAAACAACTTTATTTTCTAAACCTTTTGCAGAGTGAACTGTTAATAAAGTAACTTTATTAACTTCTAGCTCATCTATTTCTGAGTTTAACAACGACTCTTCTTGTAAATATGAAACTATTTTATCTGTGTTCTCATAATCTTTAGGATCATAAATTTTGTCAAAGTTTTCTAATTGATCATACAATGCATCTATGTAATCAATATCTTCATTTTTATTAGTATCTTTCAATTTTTTAATATATCCAATTTCTACTAACATATATTGCAAACTAGCTCTTATACTGTTTTCTTGTTTAAAAATTTCAATTCCTTTAATTAAAGTTGATTTTATTATTGGTAAATGTTTAGAAATGTTTTCTAACAATGCTACATCTTCTTTTAAAATTAGATCACTCAAACTAATACCCATTGATTCTGCTAAAGATTTAACTTTCTCAATAGTTACATCCCCAATTTTAGGAATACTTTTTAACACTCTTTCAATTGATGCTGTATCTCCTGTTGATATTGCTCTTAAAAATGCGTTGGCATCTTTAATAACTTTTCTATCTCTAAATCTCATACCACCAATTAATTGAAAAGGAATTCTATTATTATAAAGTTCTTTTTCAAACTCTTGAGATCAAGCATTCATTCTATAGAGAATATAAAAATCTTGAAAATTATAACCTTCATCTTTTATTAGTTGTTTAATTTTTTGAGCAACAAATTCAGCTTCATTTTGTTTAGAGGTGCACTCTTTTAAAACAGGCAACTCACCATTCCCATTTTTTGTAAATATTTCTTTTGCTTCACGATTTTTATTATTATTAATAAAATCATTAGAAAGGTCTAATATATTTTGTGTAGATCTATAGTTTTGATCTAATGTAATACTTACACCATTTGGAAAAGTTTTATTAAAGTTTAAAATGATGTCAACTTTAGCTCCACGCCAAGAATAAATCGTTTGATCAGGGTCACCAACAACAGTTAAATTATTTTTGTTTTGAGTAATAAACTTGATTAAATCAAATTGTAAATCGTTAGTGTCTTGAAATTCATCAACCATAACATAGTCATATCTATCTTTTCATTTTTGTAAAATTACAGGATGATTATTAAATAATTTGTATGTTAATATTTGTAAATCATTAAAATCAATTGACTTCATTTCTTTTAAATGTTCTTGATATTTACCATATATTTCAGCTATTGCTCTTTCAGTTGTGCTGTAGCACTCATCCATAGCTTCGTATGGTTCAAGTAAATCATTTTTTCAATTAGCTATTCTGTAAATGATTTTTCTTTCCATATTTTTTCTTAAATTAATGTTTTCTGAAAAAAATTCTTTGATTATGCTCTTAATAATTAAAATTTGATCATATTGATCAATTATTAGAAAGTTTTTTGGTAAGTCTATATTTTCATTTTCTTCTCTTAAAACTCTTGAACATCAAGCGTGAAAAGTTGATATTTGCGGTGCATAATTCATATCTGGAATTAATTTTTTAACACGTTCTTTCATTTCATTGGCGGCTTTGTTGGTAAAGGTTACAGCCAATATTTTTCATGGGGCTACTTGTTTTTCCAAAATTAAATAAGCAATTTTACTTGTTATAACTTTTGTTTTACCACTACCTGCACCAGCAATTATTCTTAAAGGGTTATTAATTGTAGTAACTGCAAGCTTTTGTTTATCATTTAGCTCATTTAATAAATTTTCTATCATTACTACTCCTTTGTATCAATTTCTTTATTTTTCTCTTTTGTTTTTTGTTTTTCACTTTTTAATTTATTTTTATCAACAGACAATGATATTGATTCATTTTCTTTAAAAATGTCACCTAAGTTTTCTTTTTTTAAAAAACCCGGTGTTTCTTTTAAAGTTATCTCAAATTTTTTTTCTGAAGTTGAAATGTTTGTTATTTTTTTAACTATAAATATTTTATGTTTTAAATCATAATTACATTGATGATTTTTTTGAAACTTTATGTTTATCAACAACGCTGTTACTCATACTAATAATAATAGATTATTGATAAAAAATATAATAATACCAATTCTTGTGTATAGAATGTTATTTGTTTGTCTTCCTTTACTTATCATTACTAAAAATATTAATAACAATAAATAGTAAGTAAGTCATTCACCTAATAATAAAAATATTTCTCTAAATAAAATGTTTGAAAATTTTAACTTAGAATCTTTTTTATTCTTGACTATTTTTAAACCAAAAATAATTTTTCCAAAAGTTCTACCTTTTAAAAAATATGGTAAAAAAACAAAATATGAAAAATTAATAATAACACTGATAAAAAAAGTAAATAAAAAAAGTAAAACACTTTGCTGAGAAAACTGTTTCATTATCAAACTCAATATTAAAAATATTGAAGAAGAAATTAATAAATCTAATAACCTTGCAAAAAATACTTTATATAAACTAGCAAGTTCATAATTAATATATTCATATTTTAATAAATTTTTATCAATTATTGAAACTTTGTTTTCGTTTTTAGATAATTGTGAATTCATATTTTACTTCTTAGACATTTCTTGTTTAATAAATGAATGAAGGTTTAAGATTCTTTCATTAAACTCAGGAACTAATTGTGAATCAAGATAAATATTAGTAGAAATAAACTCTTTTAATTTTCTATTTATTTTGTCTGAAACATATTTAAGTGATTTATTATAAGTTAGCTCATTATCAATTTTTTTAACTAAGTTTAAATATAAATAACATAAATTGTAATGATAAGCAAAAACTAATTCTTCTTTGTAATCTTTGTATATACCAATTCTTCTATAGTAGTTTAAAATATGAGGTCACTGGTTTGCCATATCAAAAATTGAATACTTAGGTGGTGAAGTTCTATGGTTAAACAAAACTAAATCTGATAAATAAAAAGTTTTACTGTGTGCTAGTGACATAAACAAAAATAATAAATCAAAACGAACTGATTTTTTAAACTGGATTCTAAAGTCTTTAATAAACTTAGTTCTAAAAATTTTTCCGTATATTTCTTGAGTTACATATGCAAATATAACACTATCTTTTAATGGATGGTATAGAGTATTGGTCGGCAGTAAAGGAGTGGTTACGGCTTCAATCAATTCTTTTTTTTCAAATTGAACTTCAATAATATCAAGTTTTTCTTTTTGAAAAGATGTAATTTCTTGAATTTTTTCAACAAAATTATGTTCGATTAAATCACCTTCTTTTAATAAACAAAAATAATCACCATTAACTATTTTAATTCCATTATTTCAGTTTAAACCGTTCCCTTGTCCTTTTGAATTCAAAATGATTGAAATTTTATCATTATCTAAAAATTGATCTTTAATAAAATCAATCGATTCTTTTGCCACATTGAATTCATCAATAACTATTATTAATTCATATGAATCATTTGTTTGTCTTTTTAGAGTATTAATTGTTTTAAACAATCTTTCTTCTTTAGCTTGACTTGAAATAATGAATGAAACTACCATGCTATACCTCAGATTTTTCTATTACTATATATAATTTTACACTAAAAGTTATTTTTTATGGTTTTGAGTAAACCATATTTTATTAAAATAATGATAGTATATAATTGATTTAAAAGGACTAAATATGAAAAAACCAAATTATTTATTACAAGACGAACTTCCTTCTAATTCTTGATTAACTAAAGACACAAATAAAGAAATTATTAGATGTGTAAGTAAAAAGATTGCAGATCCTGAAAACTTATCAAATGAAGAAGAAATGACTGTTAAAAGATTGATTGATTTTGTTGTTGCTTCTCAAGATGAAAATTTTAATTTCGAAGGTAAAGAAGATTATTTAAGACCAGCAGTTGGTTTAGCTGGATGTCAAATAGGAAAAAACTTAGATATTTTTTACGTTAGATTTAATCTAAAAGAAGGCAAAATAGAAGAATATGCAATGATTAATTCTACTATAATTAGCAGTTCAACAAGAATTACGTGCTTACAAGAAGGCGAAGGTTGTCTTTCTGTTGATGAAGATAAATCAGGAATTGTACCAAGATCTTGAAAAATTGTTGTAGAAGGGTATGATTGAATAACTAAAAAGTATATACAATTAACTTTGCGTGATTATAGATCAATTGTTTTTCAACATGAAATGGATCATATTAATGGCAAATTATACTATGATAAAATAAATAAAAGTGACCCTGAATATACAGAAGAAGATTGAGTCATATTGTAATGACTCTTTTTTTATGATAGTATTTTAGTAAATAAAATCTTTTTTTATTTTGTAGTATCTTACAAAATTAACTTTTAATAAAAACTTAAAAAATTTTAACAGATAAACAAATTATAAATAAAGATAATTTCATTTTTTTAAAGAAAGGATAACAAATTATGGAAAATAAAAATTTAACAACAACAAATAAAGAAGAAACATCTATAATTTCAAAAGAAGAATTTGTACCTTTTGTTTTTCAACAAAAAAAAGTATCTAGAGAATATATAAAAACTGATATACCTACAAAAGTTTTTGCACTTGGTGGATTAGAAGAGATTGGTAAAAATACTTATTGTATAGAATATGGGGATGAAATAATTATTATTGACGCTGGTGTTAAGTTTCCAGATGATTCTTTATTAGGTATAAATGCTGTTATTCCTGATTATTCTTATTTAAAAGAAAATGAAAGTAAAATTAAAGCACTTTTTATTACTCATGGTCACGAAGACCATATTGGTGGAATTCATTATTTAGTTAAGCAAGTTAAAATCCCTGTAATTTATGCTCCTGAACTGGCTGCTGCTTTAATTAGAGATAGATTAAAAGAACACAAACTAACAAACGAAACTATTGTAAAAGAATATGTTGCTGATGATGTTTGAAACACCAAAAATATTAGAGTTAGCTATGCTGCTTTAAACCATTCAATTCCTGATGCTTTTGGAATTTTAGTGGAAACACCAAATGGTAATATATTTTCAACTGGAGATTATAAATTTGATTGATCACCTCTTGGGCATTTTGTTGAATTATCAAAATTAGCTAGCATGGGTGACAAGGGTATTGAATTATTAATGGCAGATTCTACTAATGCAGAAGTAGAAGGTTATACAGTTGGAGAACGAGGAATAATTGAAAATATTGATAAATTATTTTTAAAAGCTAAAGGTAGAATTTTTATAACAACTTTTGCTTCCAATGTTCACAGAATTCAACAAATTGTTGAATTAGCTAATAAGTACAATAAAAAAGTTGTTATTTTGGGCAGATCAATTGATAGAATTATTAAAATTATTCGTCAAATGGGACATTTAAAAATTAATGATAAAATGTTTGTCAAACCAAATGATATTGACAAATATCTACTTAATGAAATTATGATTATTTCAACTGGGAGTCAAGGCGAACCAATGGCAGCGCTTTCGAGAATAGCGAATAACAGGCATCAATCTATTTCCATTATTCCTGGAGATACTATTATTTTTTCATCATCACCCATTCCTGGTAACAGAGCAGATGTTGAGACTTTGATCAACCGGTTAACCAAAATTGGCGCTAATGTAATTGAATCTTCTGCAAATAATAAAATACATACTTCAGGTCACGCTAGTCAAGAAGAACAAAAATTATTATTTACGCTATTAAGACCTCATTATTTTATGCCAATGCATGGAGAGTACAGAATGCTTAAAAAACACGTTGAAACTGCTGAATCAGTTAACCTTCAAAAAGGACACGGTTTTGTTCTAGCAAATGGTGATCAATTAGAATTACTTCAAGGTAAAGCAACTCAAGGTAAAAGAATTGATGCTGATCCAATATATGTTGATGGCAAAGATATGACTGCACATGCATCAAACATTATTCGTGAACGTGAAACTTTATCAAAAGATGGGTTAATTGCTGTAGTTGTTTCTATTGATTCAAAAACTAACAAGTTATTATGCCCACCAAGAATTATTTCTAGAGGCAGTTTTTATGTAAAAGAATCAGGTAATATAATTGCTGAATCTATTTACATTGTTAGTGAAGCAATAAATGAGGTTTTAGAATCTGATAGGCCTACATTTGGTGCTATGAAAAAAGCTATTAAGCAATCTCTTTCACCTTACATTTTTAGAACTAAAAGAAGAAATCCTTTAATAATTCCAGTTATTATTAATAAGAAATAAAAAAAATTTAAGAGGGTTTATTATTCTTTTTACAATTATAGATATAGTATAATTATAATGGAGGATTTTAAAATGAATAGAAGTAGTGCGGTCCCAAGAGGACTATTAAAGTTTTATCAATATTTAGGTACTTTCTTTAGTGCTTTAATATTAGCTGTAACTATTGTGTTAATTTCAAAATATGCAAGTAGTATGAACCCATTATTGTATGGTGGCATTATTGGTATTGAAGTTTACATGTTGTGGAAATCAATTTATTCAGCTGTAGTTATAATTAAATATATGAATAACGCAACTGATGAAGAAATTATTGCAAACAGATTTATCATGGCAGTATTAAGTATGGGAGTCGGGGGTTTTATTACACCATTCGTTCTTACACAATTGCCAAAAATAGAAACAAATTCAACAATTAACCCAAGAGTTTTTTTAGCTAAACACTTAGGTTGAACAATGTTTATTGGTTCTATATTAGCTTTAGGTGCAACTTTCTTATTTGCATTAACTAGCCCAATGAAAGGTTTATTTGTTATTGATACCACCACAATGATAGTTATTGGTATTTATGTAGTAATCTTTTTAATTGGTTTGTTAGGAATATCTTTCTTTTCAAGTAAAACAGCAAGTGAAAAAATTAGCCAGAAAAATTTCTTAGGGTTTACAATGCAAGTTATTGGTGTTATTTATACTTTAATTGCAACAATTGAAATGATTTTAATTGCTGTAATGGGTGTTATAAGATTAATTGCTGTTATTTCTGATGCTATAAGATACGCTGCAAATAGTGAGGGAATTTGAATGGTGTTTGCTATATTCATTGCTTTTGCAAGAATTACTTTTGAAATGATGTATGTATCAATGATATTCCAAATATCAGGTTCAATTATCAAAGGTATTTGAGCAAAAGATCAAGTTATAACAATCAAAAATTTCCAAAACATTGATGAAAAAGAAGCCGAATTAAACACAAAAAGATAATTTTAAAAATAGCAAATGCTATTTTTTTTATGCCTTTCCTTTATAATAAATTTTAAGGGTTAAGAATGAAATCAAAAAATAACGAATTTTATAATGTTAAAATTACCAAAGATATTGATGGCTTTAATTTAAAAGCGCGAATAAAAAATTATTTTTATTTAAGCACAAGACAAATTTCTTTGCTGTCTTTGCTTTTAGCTTTTGAAATGGTTGTTGTGTTAATATCTAAATTTACTTTGGGTTTTTGAATAATTGGAGGAGCTTATACAATTGAGCTGGCTTTTTTTCCTATTATTTTTATAGCATTAATTTTTAATTGATTTTACACATCTATAATTGCGGTTATTTCAATTTGATTTAGAACATTACTTGGGAGTGAGCCTATCGGTTTAATTTCTTTAACAATTGCAGACCTTTCTTTTTTAATTGTTTTTTGTTGCTTATTTTATACATTTAAAAAAATGTATAATTTATTACTAAGTAATAATCAAATTTTAAAGTATAGTTTTTGAATATTTATTTCTGGTGTGATAGCTAGTGTTGTTTCAAGTTTAATATCATTGGTGTGTAACTACTTATTTATATTTAATTTATACAATATGCCACCTACTCAATGGATATTATGACTAGGAGTTTTAATTACAAATATAAAATATTTATTAAATATAGCTGTTTGCTGTTATTTATTTAAAGTCTTAAGTAAGGTTTTTAAATCTTTTGACATATCGGCTTAATTTAAAAACTATATAATCATTAATAATGACATTAAAATATGCAATACAGTTAAAAAAGTAAGAACTAATATAAAAAGACAAAAAGTAAAAAATTTAAGTTTTTAATACTTTTTGTTATGATTATTGAAATAACAACTTAATATCAAGAGTTACCGTTATTTTATCTAAAATAACAACTTCAAGATTACATATCAACAACAAAAGTAAAATTTACAATTATTGGATCATTGCACTTTAATAATCAATTTTTTTGGCAAAGAAGTATGCAAAAAAATAGCGCTGTAATCATCAATAATGTTCCTGTAATTATTGCCCATTCATATTTTTACAATACTTCTGATTGTTGAATCTGATTTAATATTTAAATTTTTTCCAGTTTCTTCGAAAAGTTTAAATGTTACCTTATGTTTTTTGATTATAATTATGTAAAATTTCTGATTTGGAAAATTCTCTATATAAGTTAGTTCGCGGGGTAAACTGTATTCATAATATTCTTTAGCTCGACACTATTAACAATTTTAGTAAGGTGTTTATATAATCCACCATCAAAATCAACATTTGGAGCTGATTTTGTTTTCGGACCTTTATAAATGTTGTCGGGAATTTGTCCTAATTTACAATAATCATTTTTACCATGTAATTGAAAATAGTTAAACAACGAAATAAGAGCAATATACTCACATAAACCATAGTTTTGAATTCTGTGTAAACGAGATTGCTTTCATTTTGTAAATTAAAAAATAACTCATAATTAGGGACTAAAATTGAAAAACTAGCTATCTCTTCTTTGGTACCCAAATGAATTATTTTACTAACATCAGTGTTTGTTGTAATCGATTTTTGAACAATTATTGAGAAGGTGGTTTGAGCTAAAACAATTCAGAGTGATTAACTTAAAAATAAAAAAGTATATTTTTATCAAACTTTAATTCGTTTTGCTTTTGGTTTATACATTTTATCCCCAGGTTTGGTTTGGTATGTATCATGGAATTCATCGATGTTTACTAATGTTCCATTAATACGGCAAATTTCAGGAGAATGAGGATTAGTTAATAAAGCCGTATTACGGTGTTCGGGAGTTGAAATTTGGCAAAATACTTTAGCAAAATTTTCAAAAAATTCTTTAAACCCTTCTGGGGCTTGTTCTCGGCAAATATCTAAAGCTGCTGAAACCCCCGATAAATCACCAATATTTTCACCTAATGTTAACTTACCATTAACGTGGGTTCCGTCAAACTCATACTCATTATATTGTTCAACTAATTTTTGTGTGATTTGTTTATAAATTTTATGATCTTTTGGTTGTCATCAGTCTTTAAAATTTCCATCTTTATCAAAGCGACTACCTTGATCATCAAAACCATGACTTACTTCATGACCAATTACTGCACCAATTCCTCCAAGATTTGCTGCAAGAGATTGATGTTCATCAAAAAAAGGTTTTTGTAAAATAGCAGCTGGGAAACATATTTCATTGGCAGTTGGTGAATAATAAGCGTTTACTGTTTGAGCATACATTCCTCATTTAGTTTTATCAACCGGATCATTAATTTCAGAAATTTCCTTTTCAAAGAAATAATCTCCAATGTTACGAAGGTTTTCATATAGGCTCCCACCCTCTTCAAAGGATCTAATTTGAATTTTACTATAGTCTTCTCATTTATCAGGATACCCAATTTTAACTTTAAAAGAATCTAACTTTTCAACAGCTTTTTGTTTCGTGTCTTCACTCATTCAATCTAATTGATTAATTCTTACTTTATAAACTGCAAATAAATCTTTAACCATTTTTAAAACTAAATCTTTTGATTTAGGGGAAAAATGTCTTTTAACATACTCTTTTGAAAGAACTTCTCCAAAGACACTATTAACAAAATTTGCAGCTCTTTCTTCGCGAGGTCTTTTATCTTTAACTCCTGAAAAAACACTTCCATATTCAAATGAAGCTTCATAATAATCTAAACTTAAACTACCAGTCATAGAAGTTAAAAGATCAATTTTCATAAAGTCTTTTAAATCATCTAATGACATGGCGTTAACAATCTCTTGAATTTTAGCTACACATTTTGGTTGAGAAATAATAATTTTTCTATCACTATCAGGATTCACTCCTCATAATTCTAAAATTCCTTTTCAGTTAATAAATGAGTATTGATCACTTAATTCTTGTAGTGAAATCAAATTGTAAGTATTATCAGGATTACGAAGTTCTTCTTTAGGTAACTTAACTTTGGCAATTTGGTCTTCAACATCATAAACTAAATCAAATAAATTTTTAGTTTTAAATGGTACTTTTGATAATTCCGCAACTTTTTCAATATATTTTTTATAAGCTGATTTTACTTCTTTATGTCTAGGGTTTTTTGGATCATAATAATCACGATCTGACATCCCTAACCCCATTGAACCAACATAAAGTACTTTGGTGTTGCTATCTTTAATATCTAAAGAAATTGAAAAACTTCCAAAAAATGAAATACGTCATTTTTTTTCCATTGCAATAAAAAACTCAGTTAAATTTTCTTTAGAATCTAATTTATCAATTTGTTCAATCATTGGCATAATGGGTTGGATTCCAAATTTATTTCTTGATTCATCATTTAAAAAGTTACGATAAAGATTAACAATCTGTTGTTCTTCTAATGATAAATCATTTTTAGCTAATAATTCATCAATCAAACTTCTGATATCATCATCTGATTTCTTTCTAAGAATTTGAAAGCTACCTCATCATGCATAACCTTTAGGTAGTGATGTTTGACTAATTCATTCCCCATTGACATAATTAAAAAAATCGTCTTGTGCTCTAACTTTACTCATAAAATCTCCTTTAAAAATTTTTAAAATTTTACCACACCCCAAAAGCAAATGCTTGATTTAAATCCAAAAGATAAAATTTACACTCAAAATAACATAACTTTAATGCTTTTGTCAAAAACACAAATTTAATAATATAGATAAAATATTAAGATAAATAAAACGTCACCTAAAATTTTTTGCAGATTTGTAGCAAAAAATTAGGTGACTTTATGTAATTAATAATTTTTATAGATTTTAATTTTAGTTTATAATTTAAATTAAATAATTATTTTATTTATTTTGAATAGCTGCTATACCAACTAATTCTTTACCTTCCATATATTCAAGTGATGCTCCACCACCTGTTGATATTCAAGAAAAATCATCTTTAAATCCTAATTTAATTGCAGCTGCAGCAGAATCTCCACCGCCAATTAAAGTGAATCCACCGTCAGCTTTTCTTTTTGCTGATGCTTCACAAACTGCAACTGTTCCTGCTTTAAAGTTTTCAAATTCAGAAACTCCCATTGGACCATTTCAAACAACAGTTTTAGAATCTTTTAAAATATTTTTATAAAGTTCAATTGTTTTAGGCCCAATATCTAATCCCATCATTCCTTCAGGGATATTTTCACCAACAATAGTTGGAGTAACATCTGCATAACTTGAAGCACATGCTGAATCAACTGGCAGAATAATTTTACCATTAGCTTTTGCTAAAAATTCTTTTGCTAATTCTACTTTATCAATTTCTAATAATGAACTACCAATTTCTAAACCTTGTGCCTTATGGAAGGTATAGGTCATACCACCCCCAATTATAATTTTGTCAACCTTTGATAATAAATGATCAATAACACCAATCTTATCTGAGACTTTAGCTCCACCTAAAATAGCAACAAATGGTCTTTGTGGTGTATCAATGCCTTTACCTAACATTTTAATTTCTGATTCAACTAATAAACCTAAAGCTGATTCACCAATGTTTGAAGAAATACCAACATTCGAAGCGTGAGCTCTATGAGCAGTACCAAATGCATCATTTACAAACACATCACCAAGTGAAGCTCAATATTTGCTTAAACCAGAATCATTTTTTGATTCAAGTTTTACAACTTCACCATTTGCAACGTCTTCAAAACGAGTATTTTCAACTAAAATAATTTCTTTTTCTTTTAATTCAGAAACAGCATTCTCTAACTTAGCTCCTCTAGTTTCGTTAATAAATATGATTTTGTGTTTTAAAATTTCTTCTAATCTTTTAGCAACCGGGGCTAATGATTTACTTTTTTTATCTTCTTCAGATTTAATTCTTGAAAGATGCGAAAATAAAATAACTTTAGCATTGTTTTCAAGTAAGTATTTAATAGTAGGAATAGCTGCTTGAATTCTATTATCATCAGTTATCACGCCGTCTTTAAGTGGCACGTTAAAATCTACTCTGACTAAAACTTTCTTACTAGAAACTACTAAATCTTTTAATGTTTTTTTTGAATTATAATTCATCAAATTTTTCTCCTTTGTTTATATATTATTATTTTATCACTAACTCATTTTGGAATAAAAAAAACACTAAATAAAATTAGTGTTTCAATTTATAAAGACTATAATCCCATGAAGTATATAGTTGTTCTAACTAATTGTGAAACGTATGATGATTCATTATCATATCAAGCACAAACAGTTACTAATTGTTCTCCATCAACTTCAGTTATTTTGGTTAAAGTTGCATCAAATATTGAACCATATGATGAACCTATTGTATCTGCTGAAACAATTTGTTGATTGTTGAATTTAATTGCTTTTGCTAATTCAGCGTCAGCTTTAATTGCAGCTTCAACTTTTTTGTTAACTTCTTCAACACTAGTTTTTTTACCTAATGTTAAAGTTACATCAGTGATTGAACCTGTAATTGTTGGAACACGCAATGCATAACCATCTAATTTATTTTTTAAATTAGGTAAAACTAATGAAACAGCTTTTGCAGCTCCAGTTGTTGAAGGAACAATGTTTCATGCAGCGGCACGTCCTCTTCTTAAGTCTGAGTGAGGTAAGTCTAATAATTTTTGGTCATTAGTTACAGCATGAACTGTTAACATTTTACCTTTTTTAATTTCAAATAATTCATCCATTATTTTAGCAACAGGTGATAAACAGTTTGTTGTACATGAAGCCCCTGAAATAATAACATCTTCTTTTGAAAGGTTTTTATGGTTAACACCATAAACGATTGTTTTCATTTCTCCAGTAGCTGGAGCTGAAATAACAACTTTTTTTGCACCTGCAGTTAAGTGAGCTGATGCTTTTTCTTTATCAGTATAAAAACCTGTTGATTCAATAACTAAATCAATTCCTAATTTAGCTCATGGCAAGTCAGCAGCATTTCTTTCTGCATAAATTTTAACTTCTTTCCCATCAACAATGATTGAGTTTTCAGTGTAAGAAATTTTTCCTTCTTGAAATTTTCCTTGAGCTGAATCAAACTCTAATAAATAAGCTAGAGTTTTAGTATCTGTTAAGTCGTTAACAGCAACGATTTCAACACCTTGGTTGAATAATTGTCTAAATGTTAGACGCCCGATTCTTCCGAATCCGTTAATAGCAACTTTTTTTGACATTTTAAAAATATCTCCCTCTTTGTATGTTAATACATATATATATTTTACACCATTTTTCTAATAATTAAAACAGTTGATTTATTTTAAACTAAATTTCTTTTTGATTTTTCACCTTTAAGGTTATAACTTGAAGATATAGCTTTAATTCTTTCAATAAATCTATCAACTTTCTTTTTTTCAGTAGTTTTTGGTTGAGACTTAATTGTGTAAATATTATTTAAATCAACTGAGCTAAAGTTTGAAGTAAAAAATGTTAATTTTTGATGATCCATTCTGTAATTAAAAATACTAAACCAAAAATTATCTCTTGATCATAGTGAAACCATTTCACCTGCAAAATCATCAATAAACAAAACATCGCATTTTTTTAAATTTTTTATGAGCATTACATTTTTTGAATCTTTTTCTGAAAATTGTTCCTTAGCATTTTCAATTATATTAGGTGCTGTACAAAATACAACATTCCCTCCTCTTAAACACGCTTCATTTGCTAGAGCTCTTAAAAGATTAGTTTTACCAATACCTAAATTTCCCCAAATATAATAACCTTTTTTATAATTATTAACCTTATCTTCTAAATACTTAACAATTACTAATCCTGCATTCTCAATCAACCTTTTTCTTTCTAGTTTTTCATTTTCATCAAATATTTTATTTTCAGATAACCCTTTAAGATAACCCTTGACTGTTTGTGGAAATAAATCAACATCGAAATCAACATAACTATAATTAGATTTAATTAGATGATTTCTATTTTCAAAAATAAAGTGTGCACAGTTAAAATAAGTTATATAAAACTTTTCATCTCTATAACTTAAATTACTTTGCATCCCTTTGATCAATTGTTGACAATTAATAAGTGGACCCGCTGTGCATAAAATATATTGACTAGCAAATTCTTCAAGAATATTTTGATTGGTTTTTATAACTTCATCATTTATTGGGTAATTACTATTTTCAAATTCTTTTTTTATTCTTAAAAATGAATCATTTGAATTTAAAAAACTGACCAGCTTTTCCATACTATCACTCTATTTCTATATTGTCATTTAAAACAACATTAGATGCTTCAATTATTTTTGTTGGTGATTGCATTACAGAAGATTCAACAAACTTAACAGAACTTGTTTTTTTAAAAGAAATTGAGCTCAAGAAGTTGTGTACTAAATATACTGAATTCATTTTTTTCATATAAATAGTTTCGGCAATTTTGCTAACATATCTAAAAATAAAATTTTTATTATTTCTTATATATGAATAATAAATTAAACAATTAACAATATCATCATTAAACTCAAAGTCTTTTTTTAATTTATTAATAGCATTAATTGTTATGTCATTAGGATTTATTCCAATACACATATTATAATAAGTTACTCAGTTATTTGATTGCATAGTTCTTATTTGTTCTATTTCAAAATCTTTTAAGGAATGGTTATTAAAAACTTCATTTTTGTATTCGGATTTATTTAAGCGTAAATCTAATTGAGATAAAAATTTATCTGATGGATCAAATAATTCTTTTTCAATATCAATGTATTCTTCGTTAATAGTAAATGTTGTTTTTTCTTTGAAAAAAAACATTGTCGATTCAAAATTATCACAATCTAAGGCTTCAAACAACAATTCTTTAAGTTTATGATTATTTAAAAATTTTTTAGCACTTAATGGTTTGTTAACAATGAAGACAATATTGCTTGTAGATTTTTCTTTGTAAACTTTTAAAAGTTCTAATTTGGTTAACTTAGATAAACTAGTTTTTAACCTTTTTTCACTAATGTTTGTAAGTTTAATAAGTCTTTCAATTTCAAAAACTGCTGATTTCATTTTTTTTGTTCATGATGATTCAAAAATTAAAGTGTTATAAACACCTATAGCAGATGCCCCTATTAAAGGTTGATATAAGTTTATTAAAATTATATGGTCTTCTGGACTTATTTTATTGCTAACTTCGACGCTATATTTTTTATTTAAAAAACTCATATTTAACTCCTTGTTTATAAGTATAAATATAATTAATTTTTTTATAAAATACTTGTAATTTTTAGTAGTTTTTTAAATTCAAAAGTGTATGTTTGAAAACTTTATTACGTGTACTATACAGGGTAAAGGTTTTTTTGCTTTTTCCACTTTTCCACATTAAGTGTTACTTTTGACATTCAGTACAAAAGTATGTTCCTCTACCACCAATTTGTGTTTTTATTATTGGTTTTTTGCATTCAAAACATGGTTTGTTCTCCCTTAAGTGAACTTTAAGTTCATTTTGAAATTGACCTTCAACATTTTCCCCAGACTTATAAGAGTGTATAGAAGAGCCTTTAAGCTCAATAGCTTTTGTTAAAATTAAGTTTGAAAACTTAATAATATTTTTTATTTCTTTATCACCCAAAGTTTTTGTTATTCTGTCTGGAGCTACTTTTGCAGCAAATAAAATTTCATTAACATAAATATTGCCTATTCCACAAACAACTTTTTGATCTAATAAAAATGGTTTAACTTTAACATTTTTTTTAATTGCAGCTTTTTTTAAATATTCAAAAGAAGGGTTATTATTCAGTGGTTCAGGTCCCAAGTTGCTTATTCCACTTTCTTTTAAATATGACTTGTTATCTCAAACTTCTAGTGTACCAAACTTTCTAGAATCATAATATCTTAGTCATTCGTTATTTGATAACTCAAATTCTATTCTTAAATGCTTTTCATTATACACATACTTATCTTTTGAACTAACACTTCATTTTCCTTCCATACGAAGATGACTGATCATTTTGAAATTTTCAAGATTAAAAATAAGATACTTTCCATAATTTTGAACACTTATTATTTTTTGATCTAATACTTTATCAAAAAAGTCATTTTCCTTATTTCGTCAAATTAATTTTGGCATAAAATTTTCACCATTAATAATTCTCAAACCAGGTAAAATTTTGTTAAGTTCATTAGCAACTGTTCTGACTTCTGGTAATTCTGGCATATCTTCACCTACTTTAATTCTAGTCAATTATTTCCAATTGACACATTAACTTCTAATTCTACTTTAACTTCTTGATTAACACCAATTATTTTTAATAAATCTATAAATGCATTTTTCATATCTTTTTCAATAATTTTAATTATGTGATCATATCCTTTATCAGGAATTTCAAAAATAATTTCATCATGAATTTGAGCAACCATAGCAACAGGTAAATTTTGTAATTTAATATTTTTATAAATATTAATCATAGCAACTTTTAAAATATCTGCAGCTGTTCCTTGAATTGGCATATTGACAGCTATTCTTTTCCCAAATTCTCTTATCTTGGCCATTGGGGAGTTTAATTCATTTATTACTCTTCTTCTGTTAGAAATTGTTTGTGAATAACCCTCATTTTTAGCTATAGATATTAATTCTTTTTTAAAATTTTCAAACTTAGGAAACGCTTTGTAATAATTTTGAATATATTCATTTGCTTGCAAAATAGAAACATTTAAATCATTACTTAAACCATAGCCACTTAAACCGTAGATTATTCCAAAATTGAAAATTTTTGCTGTTCTTCTTTGACTAGCATCAACTTTTTCATTTTCTTCTAAATGAAAAATTAACCTTGCTGCTTCATCATGAACATCTCTTTTTGTGTTGAAAATATCTAATAGATTTGTTTCATCCCCTAATTCAGCTAAAACTCTTAGTTCAATTTGCGAATAATCAAAAGATAGAAACTTTTTATTTGGTTCACAAACAAAAATTTTTCTGACTTCTTTTTGAATATCGTCTTTTACAGAAATATTTTGGATATTTGGATCAGATGAAGATAATCTGCCTGTATTAGTTAAAGTTTGGTGAAGAATTGTGTGAATTTTATTATCACTAAAAATAAATTTTTCAAAACCCCTTAAGTATGTTGAGTATAATTTTGAGAGTTTTCTGTGTTCTATTAAATATTCGATTATTGGGTGCAAACCAATTAATTTTTCTAATGAATCCCTGTCAGTAGAATTCTTTTTATTAGATTTTAATTCTAGTGTATCAAACAATAATTCTTTAATTTGTTTAGGAGAAGCAAAGTTAAAATTTTGTGGTATTTTATTTTCTAAAATAAAAAGCATTTTTTCTTCAAGATGATCAATTGCTTTTAGAGTTTTTAATGTCTGTTTTTCCAATTCTTTTCTGTCTATATGCAAACCTTGCTTCTCAATTGAATATAAGACTTCTATAAGTGGGAATTCAATATTAGCAAAAAGTTCATATTGGTTTTTTTCTTTAAGTTTTAATATCATAGCATAATGAGATTCTTTCAAACAAATTGTTTTGCATATTAAATAACTGTATTTAATACTATTATCTATATCAAAAGTTTTTTTAACACCCTTACCATAGACTTCTTCGTCATTAGGTATTAAATCTTTATTAAACAATACATTTATATTTTGTAAATTAGAAACAAGGTTTGAATCCAAGATATACATAGCAACCATTAAATCACAAACAAAACTTTCTTGATTGTAATTTAAGTTGTGGTTATCAAATAGTACTCAAGTTTTTTTTAAATCAAAAACAATTTTTTTATTTTGCTTAGACATTAAAAACTTATTAAAATAAATTGCATTTGATCAATCATTTAATATGAAATTACCTTTATCATTTACAACAACTATTGAAAGGATTTTTCCTTTATGGTAATTTTCTTCAAAAGTTTCAATATACAAATAATTTTCTTCACTTCAATACTCTTCATCTAAATCGTTTATTAAATTATATGTAAATTCAATAGATGGTTTCATTTCTGCATTATTTGTTTTGTCATTTATAAAATTAGCTCTTCCTGTTAATCGGCTTACCAAAGATTTCATTTCATATTTGTTTAAAAAATTAATCATTTTATTAATGTCAATTTCTAATTCTTTAAACTCAACTGACTCCATTTTAACTTCACAATCAATAGTAGCTATTTCTTTACACAAAAATGCAGATTCTTTATCTTTTATAAGTTTATCTTTGACTCCACCTTTAATTAAATCTATATTTTCATAAATCCCTTTTAAATTATTGTAATCTTGAATAAGTTTAGTAGCTGTTTTAGGGCCAACACCTTCAACACCTTTTAAATTGTCAGATGAATCACCCATTAAACCTTTAAAATCGGGTATCTGAGATGGAGATATACCATATTTGTCGAATAATTCATCTATGCCAAAAAGTGAAATAAAACCTTTTTCAGAAGTTACAATTCTTGTTTGATTTGATATAAGTTGAAACATGTCTTTATCGCTACTAAAAATTTCAATTTCAAAACTTGGGCTTTCTTTTTCAGCTTTTTTTACCATTGTGCCAATTAAATCATCAGCTTCATAATTTTCTAGTTCAAATCAATCAATATTAGCTGATGTTAAAAACTCACGTGCTATAGGGAATTGTTTTATCAAGTCATCAGGGGTTGATGCTCTACCTGCTTTGTAATTTTCTAATTTGTCATGTCTAAAAGTTTTTTTACCTTTATCAAAAGCAACCTTAACATCATAATATTGTCTTTCTTTTAAAAGGTTAGTTATCATATTTGCAAAAGAATAAACTGCATTTGTTGGAATACCACTAGAAGTTGTTAAAGTGTACCCTTGGTATGCTTGAGCATAATAAGCTCTAAATATTAATGAATTTCCATCAATCAAAAGTATTCTTTTCATGTTATTTCCTTCTATTATTTTATTGGCTTAACTATTTTATTAAATACACCGGTGGTTTTTTGACCATACTCTTGTACATTGATTTCAATTATATAATTTTTATTTAATATAATCTCATTTTTAATTTCTTTAAATGTGGATGCGAAAATTGTTATATCTAAAATGCCAGTTTCATCTAAAAACTCAATGAAAGCCATTTCTTCATTTTTTTTATCATTAATTGTTTTAATTTTGACAATTTGACCTATAAGATTAATATTTCTTGTATTAGGAACTAACGTGTCGATATCTTGAGGTTTAAAAAAAGCATTTTCATTCTTAATTTTTGTTATTGGATTATCATTTATATAAAAACCAAATATTTCTTTTTCATATTGTGATTGAACAACTAAATCAGTTTCTTCTATTTCAACTACTCGGAATTTATTTTGTTGTTGATCTAATGATTTATCATGTGCAATAGAATTAATAAAACCAAATACAAATTGTTTATTAGAAACCATAGTGAAACTATCATAACCAAAACAATCAAATGCTCCACTTTTAGCTAAAGCATCATAATTATTTTCTGTAATTCCAGCTTTTTGACTATAAAAGAAAAAGTTGTTTAAATCGCTAAATAAATCTTGATGTTCTTGACTTTGATTTCTAAGATTCAAAACAAAATCTTTATTTATACCATTAATTATTGTTAGTGGCATATAAAGTTTTTTTTGAACACCTACATAATTAATATTTAAATTTTTAATTGAAGGTTTAACTATTTCCACTCCATATTTTTTCAATTGTTGAATATATAGTTTACTTTTAACTTTATCACCCAAAGAATGATTTAATAAGGCTGAGTAAAATTCAGCAGGATAATAAAACTTAAACCATGCTAATCAGTAACTTATAAAAGAATAAGCAATGGCATGCGACTTATTAAATCCATAATTAGCAAATTTTTCAATTCAAATTCAAATATTTGTTGCTTTTTCAATAGATATATTATTGGACTGTGCATTTAAAATAAACTCATTTTTAAATCTACTCATATACTTAACATCTTTTTTACTCATAGCTCTTCTAATTATGTCAGCTTTACCAAGTGTAAAATTACCTATTTTTTGCAAAATATTAATTACTTGTTCTTGATAAACTATAATACCAAATGTAGGTTCTAGTATTGTTTTTAAAGCAGAGTCTACATAACTTAATTGTCTGCTTTTTTTATTTTGAATATATTGTGGAATCATTTCTTGAGGTCCTGGTCTGAATAGTGCTGAAGCAATAGCTATATCATCTATGCTTGAGACATTCATTTTTCTTACAACATCAGTCATACCCTCAGATTCTAGTTGAAAAATTCCAGTTGTTTCTCCTTTAGATAATAAATTAAAAACCTTTTGATCTTTTAAATTTATGTTTAAAAGATTAATGCTTTTTTTATAGTTCTTATTAATCAAATTTATTATTTGATTTAAAGTAGAAAGATTTCTTAAACCTAAAATGTCCATTTTTATTAAACCAGTTTCTTCTAAATGATTCATATTAAATTGAGTTTGAGAAATGCCGCCAACCCCTTCTTTTATTGGAACAATTCCTCTTAAATCATTATTAGTTATAACAACTCCAGCAGCATGTGTTCCAGTTTGTCTTGGCATCCCCATTAATTTTTTGGTTAACTTAAAAATAAAATCATATTCATTAGATTTAGAATATGATTTCAATAAAATACTTTTATTGATAATGGTATCAAAGTCTTGGTCAAAAGCGCTAGCTTCTTTGCTCATAATATTTACTGTTTCCATATCAACATTAAAAACTCTACAAGAATCTCTAAATGCTGATTTAAAAGCAATAGTTTGAAATGTGACAATAGTAGCAACGTTAAATTTACCATATTTTTCAAACAAATACTCTACAACTTCATTTCTTCTATCATCTTGAAAATCTATATCAATATCAGGCATAGTTATTCTTTCAGGATTTAAAAATCTTTCAAAAAGCAAACCATACTCAATAGGATCAATTGTTGTAATTTTTAGTAAAAAAGAAACCAAACTTCCTGCAGCAGAACCTCTCCCAGGGCCTACTAATATGCCTTCTTTTTTTGCAAATAAAACATAATCTTGAACAATTAAAAAGTAATCTGCAAATCCTGTTTTTTCAATTACAGACAATTCAGTATTTAATCTTTCAATATAATCTATTTTAGCTTTTTCAGAAAAAACATTTTTTTTAAAATAGTTTTCTAGTGATATAAAACACAAGCTCTTTAAAAAGTTAAATGAAGGTATATTGTTGGGCGTATTATAAACTCCAAAATGAATTTCATTATTTTCCAATATTTCATGAAAACTTTTAAAAGCTATTTGTTTTAAAAGTTTATCGTTATCAGGATAAATATCATCAATATTGTCATCTGGATAAGATTCATCAATATTATAAATATCACCAGCTTCTTGATAAGAAATGTTGTTTTTTAAAGCATACAAAGCTAAAAAGTATTTTTTATCTTCAACATCAAAATATCTAATTGCATTTGGGTAGATCTTAATGTAATTAAGATCATAAAAATTTTCTTCTTGAACTAAACTATTTTTTTGTCTAAATTCAGTTACATTTGTTATTACAATATTATTTGTATCAACATATTTATTTATTATGTTAATTTTAAAATTATTATCTTTAATATTATTTAAATTTAAATCAGAAGATATATAACAAATGTTTTGATAACCTTTTTTATTTAGTGGTAATATATTAATAAAATTTTTGTCATCAAGTTCAACACCAACACCAATAACTGGTTTTATATTATTAATTTTGCATTTCTTAACAAAATCAGCGACTCCAAACATTGTAGTATTTTCAAAATAAAATAAATGTGTAAATTTGTGTAACTTAGCAAATTGTATATATTCATCTATTTTAATGAGTGACTTTTGAAAGTCATAAACTAGTTTAACATTAAGTTGTGGTGAGTACATGACCTTCTCCTTCTATTCTTGTTTGATGAATTCCCCATTAATTAACGAAAATTTTTCAATACTATTCTCTAATGTATAATCCAATAGTTCATTTCAAAGAATTGCATTTTCTTGTTTTTCAGCTGTTCACCTTTTTGGTTTTGTAACTGGATTTTTGGGGACGAATAGTGAACAAGCATCATCGAATGGCAAAATTGATGTTTCATATGTTTTAATTTTTTTAGAAATAGCAATTATTTCTTCTTTGTCATGTGTTAATACGGGTCTTAAGATTGGTATGTCACTAACACAATTTATTACATCAATACTATTAATAGTTTGTGACGCAACTTGACCTAAACTTTCACCAGTAATCAATGATTGATGACCTTCTTTTAAACTTAATTTATTTGCTATTCTTATAAACATTCTTCTCATAATAGTTATTTTGTAGCTTTGTTCTGGAATATGTTGAAGTTCTTGAAGTAACATTGAAAAATTACATACATAAAGATTAAAATTTTTTGAATTAAACTTAGAAACTATCTTTGCTAACTCAAAAACTTTTTCAAGTGCATCTGGTGTTGTGTGTGGCGGAGTCATAAAGTGAATAAAATCAACTTGCATTCCCCTTTTCATTGTTAAAAAAGAAGACACAGGAGAATCAATTCCACCGCTTAAAAGAGATAAAGCTTTTCCACTAACACCTACAGGTAACCCTTTAAGGCCTTCAATTCTTTCTGAAAATACGTGTGCTGCATCATTTTTTATAAGTATTTCTATTTTTAAATCTGGATTTTTTACATCAACAATTAAATCACCAGCTGCTTTTAAAATCATAGGAGCTAGTTCTAATTTAAGATCAGCACTAGACATAGGAAAACTTTTATCTTTTCTTGCTATTTCTAACTTAAATCTTTTTTTATCAGAACTATTAACTATTTTTAAAACTACTTTAAAAATTTCTTGAATATTTCTATCACACTTTTCTATTACAGAAAATGAATAAATACCAAAAACGTTTTTTAATTTATCTATTATTTCATTAACAAGTAAATCATCAACATCTAAAACCAATGAATTATTATCCTTAATGTACTTTATTTTGTCTTTTTTAAAAGAACTTAGTTGATTTTTAATGTTGCTAATAAGCTGTGATATAAAAATGTGTTTATTATTACCTTTTAAAGTTAACTCTCCATATCTTATTAAAATACTTTTCATATTTGTTTGTTACCTTCTAATATGCTATTGCTGTTTTATTTTTTTGTTTAATATTTCTTAAGAATGCAATATTTTTATTCAAACATTCCTTGTACTTTGCAGCTTCAAATGCTTGAATAGATTTTTCTATTTCTTCATCAAAAGATTTTATGCCACTAAATCTTGCAGAATAAGCTAATGACATTTCAGCTAATTTTGCAATATAAACTCACTGTGCCATTTCAGTTTTTGTTTTAGCGATTGTTGAATTGTACTCATCTAGTATTTCTGAAAAATCATCTATATTTTTTTGTGAAGCAAAAACTTCATTATCATTTTTTAAAATATTTTCACATTCCTGAAGTTTAGAAAAATAAGTTTGAATAAAAGGGGTGAAACGTTTCAATTCATCTATTTTTGGGTTTTTAGCCAAAATGAGTTCTGTTGCTAAAAGCATTTTTTTAAAGCTAATTATTTTTGACTCTAATTCAATTTTAAAATCATCTAAACTTTTCATTGATATTCGTATAGCAACTAGTTCATTAAGAATAATTTTTGAGTTTTCATATATTTCCTTTATTTCCTGACCTTTTTTCTTATGATTTGTTGCATACTGTTGTTCTTTTGACTTAACTGGTTCTGTAAATATATCAAGTGCTTTATTTCTTATATTTTCAAAACTTCTTTTAATTGAATCAATTTTTCTTTTTTGTTGAACTATTTTTATACCAAATTTAGCATTGAAATCGACCATTTCAATGCTTTTCAAGATATCAGAGTTACATTGGTTAAAAACATTTTCTAAATGTGAATAGTTTGATTTTATAAAGTTTTTGATCAACATTTCGTATTGAAGATTAGACTCATGTTTTTTGATTTGTTCTATCATTCTAAAGCAACGCTTATAAGCTTCATCTATTTTTAACGAGTAGATATCAATTTTTGCATTTTTTATGAAATTTATATAAGAATTTTCTAAAGCAATAAAAGCATTTAAATTTTTCTCTTTTTCTTTATTACTTAAGTTTATAGACTGAATCTCGTTTAATATTTTTTGTAATCTTTCTCTTATTTCGTGATCTACCATGTTTATTATTTTATCTGTGCTATCAATAAACTTTGTTATTTCTCCAAGAAGAGAACTAACTGCTTTTAAATTTTCAACAGCATTTGAATATTTAGCTGCTTTTATGAAAGATAAGGAATTACTCAAACCTATTTTTAAAGAATATAATTTACTTTCTTTTAAAGATTGCACTCTTCATATTTCTGCAGATTTTGCATCTTTTTTTTGATTTTTATCATTCAAGATTTCAACTATAGTGTTTGCCATATCATTTATTTTTACAAATCAATTTCTAGTTATAGTTTGCAGTTCTAAAATTTCTTGAGCATTTAATACTGTTTCTTTTGCATCCAAATTCAATAATTCTATTTTTGAATTCAAATCTTTTGCTTTTAAAAAGTTCGAAAAAAGAGGCCATGATCTGCTTGAATTTGAATCTAAAAATAATGTTGTTTGCTTACATAAAGATATAAACCTTTCCCCATACATTTCATAATAATTTCTAAATAATATATTAAAACTATCTTCAATATTTTTATTAGTTCTATTTTTAGTAGCAACTGTATTGACACTAACCAATCACTTAGTAACAGGAATGTAATCTATTTTTTCTAAAGTTTGAGAGTTTTTATAAGTATATTCTATTGTTTTTTTGTAAATTATGAACCAAGCAAGAGTTATTGACATACCTATTAAAGAAATGACGATTAGGACTAAACTTAATGTATTTATTGTTAGATTTTCTGATTTTAAATTCATTTAGTTTCTACCTTCATCTTTCTTTAGTTTTTATTTATTTAAATTATATCAATTTTTGTTATTTTTCAGAGTCTTAAAAACTATAAAAATACATAAAAATACATAAAAGCATCAAATTGAACAAAAAAATGTTTATAATATTTAAAGTTATTCTTTATATTCTGCATAATGAATATTCACTAAATTCTGTTTAACAACAATTAAAAAAGTAACTCTTTGCAGTAAGGGCGAATCGTTAAACTGGTTAGTGGGGAATTTATTAAAGATTATTTTTAATAACGCTTACATTTTTAAAAAGGAGAAAGTATGTCAAGATATACAGGATCAACATTTAAAAAAGCAAGAAGATATGGTTTTTCAATTCTTGAAAACGGTAAAGAATTTAGCAAAGGTAAAAAAAGAGTTACTACACCAGGACAACACGGGAAAGATAAAACCCGTTTAAAGATTTCTGGGTATGGTGCTCAATTGCAAGAAAAACAAAAAGTTAAATTCATGTATGGTATGACTGAAAGGCAATTTAGAAACACATTTGCTAGAGCAAAAAAAGTTCATGGAGGGATTCTTGGTACTAACTTCTTAGTTTTACTAGAATCAAAATTAGACAATATTGTTTATAGACTTGGTTTTGCAATGACAAGACAAGCCGCAAGACAATTAGTTAATCATGGACATATTTTAGTTAATAGCAAAAAAATTGATATTCCTTCATACCAATTAAAACCTGGAGATAAAGTTGAAGTTAAAGAAGCTACAAAGAAAAATGAAAAAGTTTCTGAAGCATTACAAAACAACGCATCAACTGTGGAATTTGTTAAAGTTGACAAAAATGCAGTTAAAGGTGAATTCTCAAGATTACCAGAACGTCAAGAATTAAATGCTGAAATCAATGATGCTTTAATTGTTGAATGATACAACCGTTTAATTAAATAATTTGATTAAACAAAATTAAAAAGAGCTCTTCCGAGCTCTTTTTTGTTTTTTTGATTGAGAGAAAAAATAAAATGTTAATTTGATAGTAAAAGTGTAATAATGTTTTTCAAATTTGAGCTTTTCAGTTTTCTGTAAAGCGGTATACAATGTATACCTATTTATTATTATAAATAAATAATTCCAAAAATCAATAATTTATTTGGAAAAAATATTTTTATTATATTATTGTTAAAACAAAATAACTTTTTTTGCCTTTTTTGATTATAATTTTATTTTCAAATATAGGATTAATATCAGCTATTAAAAGATCTTCTTTAACAAGAACAACGTTATTATAGCTTATTGCTTTTGAAGCAATAAACTCTCGCAACTCTCTTTTTGATTGAACTGCTTTAACTTTAATAAGCGAATCTGCAAGAGATTCATTTTTTTTAACTTCTATCGAGTTCATTGATTTAATTGCTAATTCAATTAAGCTTTTATCCAAATCAAAAATGCTTCCTTTAAAAAAGCCTTCAGTTAATAATTTAGCTTGGTCTAATTTTTCCTGTCCATGTACAAAATTAGTCAAACTTTCAGCTAGAGCTTTTTGCACATGTCTATTTTTAGGTTCATTTCTGTGCGTTTCAATTAATTTCTTTATTTCATTTTCATTGTAAAAAGTTAAAAACTTAATAAAATTTTGTGAATCTTCATCTGTTTGATTCAATCAAAATTGGTAAAAATTATAAACACTTGTTTTATTTTCATCTAACCAAATTGCCCCAGAGGATGTTTTCCCAAACTTAGTCCCGTCTGCTTTTAGTAATAAAGGTATTGTAACTCCAACAGCTTCGGTTTTGTCTGACCCCACTTTTGAAGATATATAATCAGTACCACTTGTTAAGTTACCTCATTGATCACTTCCACCAAGTTGAACCTTGCAATCATCATTTATATACAAATGATAAAAATCATAAGCTTGTAGCATTGTGTAAGAAAACTCAGTAAATGATAATCCTGTACTTATTCTAGTTGCAATTGATTCTTTGTTTAGTAAATAACTTATATTAAAATCTTTTCCAACTTCACGTAAAAAGTCAATCATTGAAAATTTTCCTAATCAGTCTTTGTTGTTTTTAAACTCAACACCTTTAATAATTGATTTTAATTGTTTTTCAATACTATTAAAATTTTTCAATAATTGTTCATTTGTTTGAAGTTGTCTTTCATCAGATTTAAATGATGGGTCACCTATCATACCAGTTCCACCGCCAACTAAAGCTATTGCTTTAAAACCAAAATCTGAAAACCTTTTTAGCATTATTATCATCATTAGGTGGCCAACATGTAAAGAATCAGCTGTTGGATCAAAACCACAATAAACTGCAGAATGATTTTTTTCAGCTTTCAATAGTCTTTCTTCATTTGTTATTTGTTTTATCAATCCTCTTCATTGCAATTCTTTTAATATACTCATGTTTATCCCCTTTATTGAAATCTAATTAACCTATTAGACTCAATGTTTTCTCTTCCAAATTTAGCTTCTTTTTTACCATTTATTAAAACAGCATCACCTGTGAAACTAATATTTATTTTAGCTAACATTGCACCAACTCCATAAATGTCAACAGGTGTTTTGTTTTCCTCAAATTCTTTTATTTTATCCACAGTTAAACCCGATGAAACAATAATCTTCACGTGTTTGTGTCCATTTTTATCCAGCGCATTTCTAACTTCTTTAATCAAATAATGATTAACACCATTTAAATTTGCATCACTTGGATAATTATTTTTATTTCTTTCAAGAAATTTATCTATTAAATTTGCAGATGTATCAATTCTAACTGCTCATAATTTTTCTTTAAAATAATTTGCTACTTTTACAGCGTCATTTACACAATCATTATTGTAATCTATTAATGATAATAAATTATTTTCAGGAAATGTATCATAAAATGCCTGAGTTGCTTTTATAATATCTCCTTCAAAAGATTGTATCAAAGCATGAGGCATTGTACCTGATGGTTTTTTCACATTTCCATCATCAATCAAACTAACAGCAGCATCAGTTACAAACATTCTGATTCCACCAACATAAGATGCATAACCATCTGTGGCTAGTGTCTGATAAGAATCTGCTCTATCCATCATATTTAAAATTGATTTTCCATTTGAAGCTAAAACTATGGATGCAGAATTTGTAGATATTGATGAATTTCTAGCTAGAATTCCATCAATCATTCCTTCTAATCAACCATAATCAATATATTTACCTTCAATTTTTAAAACCGGTTCTTGATTACTAATTATATCTCCATCTTTTAAGCCTCAGATTTTTAGTTTTTTAAAATTTGGGCAAGCAAATTGAAGAAGTTGCAAAACTTCTTCAATTCCACAAAGAACAACATTATCTTTTCTTTGAAAAAACTGCATAGTTACATTTTGCACAATGTTTTGTTGAGATAATATTTTCTGAGTTTTTTTAAAATAATCTGCTATGTAAAAACCTTCTTTAATTTTTTTATCAAAACTAATTTTTTTCATCATTAACCCTTCAAAAATCAAAACCAACTTTGTTTTGATAGTAACTATCTAATTCTACTATTCCATTATTATTAAAGCCCTCTAATTTTAATTCTGCTGCACTACATAACATGCCGTTAGATTCATAACCACGTAACTTACCAGTTACAATTAATTTTCCATCAGGTAATCATGCTCCAGGCAAACAAACAATAACAAAAATCCCCTCTCTGGCAATAGAAGCTCCGCAAACAATATTTAAATTTGGTCCTTCTCCAATATTAACCTTACAAGCATTTAAATGTGTTTGTGGAATCGACTCACAATAATCAATTTTTCCAATAACAAATTGATTATTCAAAGATAATTTGCATTCTAAATTAATTTTTTTATTAACAAATTCAATAATTTCAGTATCTGTTGAAGTAATAAAACTTTTATTTATTTTAATTTCGACATCTAAAATATTAAAACCAACTATAACTCCATCTTTTTTTAAAATTGTTAAATTTTTTGTAGTTTGTATTTGGTTATGTTTTTCATTTGTCATACAGACCATTAAGGTGTTAAATTGTTTATTATAAAACATTCCACATTTTTGAATCATTTAGCCCACCCTCTACTTTATTTAGTATTTATATTATATAATTATATTAACAAATTTTTATTTTAGATAGGAGAAATATGAAAATAGCGATTCTTACTGATTCTTCATATGATGGAGATATAAGTAAAATAAAAGACCTTTATTTGGTGCCTCTTTTAATAGTTGAAGATGATGGCACAACGCATTTGTGTGATGAAAACTTTGATAAAGATAAATTTTATAAAATGTTAGAATCTCAAAATTTAAAAACTGCACAAACTACACCAGGATTAATGATGGAAATGTGAGATAAGTTGTTAAAAGAATATGATCAAGTTATTTTCTTACCAATTTCAAAAGGCCTTAGTGGGCAATTTAACACTTTTAGATTTTTTAGTGAAAGTGAAGAAAATTACAAAGATAAGGTATTTGTTTGTGATACAAACGCTGTAAGTATAGCTATGCAAGAAATTGTTGAAAATGTTGCTTTTTGAATAGCACAAAAGAAAACTGGTTTTGAAATAGTCGAATTGGTTAAAAAAAGAAGTGAACAGCTAATTGGATTTATTATCCCAAGAAATTTAAACACATTGAAAAGAGGTGGTCGTATTTCACCAGCTGCTGCTAGTTTAGCTAAGATGCTGAAAATCGTTCCAATATTGAGATATAACGGGATTATTGATAAAGAAAAAGTTGCAAGGACACGCAAAAAAGCAATAAATGAAGCTTTAGATTTAATAAAAAACGAGATTAAAAATATTAAGATTATTAACATATCTTATTCAAGAATGAGCATAGAAGAATTAGAAGATTTAAAATATTTGATTAGCGAAAAAGGTTTTGAAATTAATATTTCATCAGAGTTATCTCCTGTAATTGCAGCGCATACAGGAGAAGGAACAATCGCGCTATTAGCATATAAAGGAGAAATATAATGAAAATTGGAATTTTGATTGATAGTTCGTCAGTTTATGACCCTAAAATTTTTGAAGGAACATGTGTTGAAGTACTTCCTCTACATATAAATTTGGCAAATGATAAAGATTTTTTAGACAACATTGAAAATTTTAAAAAATATGAAGTTTTAAAGTTATTAAATGATGATGGTGAAGCCAAAACAAGTCAAGCTAGTCCTGGTGAAGTTGAAAAGAAATATGATGAAATGTTAAAAAAATATGATCATATAATACATATACCTCTAGCTAACAATCTTTCAAGTATGTTTCAAACATCTCTTATGGTAGCAAATGATGAAAAATTTGAAGGAAAAGTGACAATTTATTTTAATGAAAAAATGGCTGCTCAAGTTGTCGAAAGAGCAGTTCTAAGATTAAGTGAAAAGCTGAAAAGTTTTGAAATAAAAAATCTTAAAGAAGTTAAGGCTTTTCTTGATGATTGATATGAAAATTGCATGACAATTTTCATTCCAGGAGACTTGAAAAGAATGGCTAATAGTGGTAGAGCAAAATCAATGTTAGTTTCTGTATTATCTTTTTTAAAAGTAAAAGTTGTTATGCGATGAAATAGCAAACCTACAAAAGAAGGTGTTTTTAGAACATATAGCTCTGTAGCTGAAAAAATTTCAGAAATATATCTTAAAGAGTTTGGGTCTAATTTTAAAATTGTATTTGCAAGAAGCGAATTAGCTAAAAGCAAAACTATAGATTTAATTAGAAATGAATTTAATAATAAAAAAATTAAATTTGAAGAAGAATTAATGCCTAACATTTTTTTAGTTCACGGTGGTGTTGAAAGTTTAGCTTTTTTAGTTTTTAGAAAATAAAAAATCGTTCTTGTAACGATTTTTTTACTTAATGGCAGAGGCAGCAAGACTCGAACTCGCGACACTTGGTTTTGGAGACCAATGTTCTACCAACTGAACTATGCCCCTAATAAAAAAACACCGATTTGGTGCTTGCTTGTGAATGGCAGGGGCAGCAAGACTCGAACTCGCGACACTTGGTGTTGAAGACCAATGTTCTACCAACTGAACTATGCCCCTAATAAAAAAACTCACTTATTTAATTATATTTTAAAAAGATACTTTTTTCAATTACAAATTAACTTAATTACTATTTAAACGGCAATTTTTGCAAGTTACATGAATTTCAATTTTGACATGTTCAATTTTTGCATTTTTATTATCAACTAATGACTCAAAGTTTTTAATATCTCAAAGTTTTTCTAATTCTTCTGAAACATGATCAACACTATAACAACTATCACACTTTATATGTATAGATTTTAAAGAGGACAACTCATAACCTATATTTTTTCCATCAAAAGTATTAGAAAAAATTATATGTTTCTTTAAAAATAGGTCTATTGTGTTGTAAACACTCATAGCATTAATAGATTTATTATTTTTTTGAAGCTCTTCAATAATTTCTTGCGTACTTAAATGATTATTTTTTAATAAAACTTTAATTATTTTAACACGTATATCTGTAAGTTTTATTTTGTTTTGTTTTAATTCGTTTATCACTGCTTCATATCTAAAATCTTCTTTTATAAATTTAGGCATTTTTTAAAAGTTTTTCTATTTCTATTTCTAAATCACCAATTGTTTTTATCGATAACAAAATATCATCAGAAACATAAACATTAAGTTTTTCTTCTAAAACTGTTATCATATCCATTAAGTCAAGAGAATCAAGGCCCATAGCTGAAAATTTTGTATTTTTTGTTAAAGCTACTTTAACACCTCTTTTTTTAATTTCTTTTAATATTTCATTGTTTATATTCATAATTTCACCTTTTACTTTATTATATAACAAACTTTTTTTGTAAGTTATAAAATCAGGAGTACTGTTTATTTTTATGCACTAATTTAACAACTACTTGTGTTTTATTTCATTCAAATGTAATTTTATTGATTGATGCTTCTGATTGAAGTTTTCTTAAAAACAATAATTCGAAATTTTGAATGTCAATCTCAGCATTTTTATTAATGAATGAAGTCGACTCGTCTTGTGAAAATATTACTTTATTTATTAAAAAATCTTTTTCATTTTTAGATTCTAGATTTAAGTTTAAATTTTTAAAACCTAAATAAAGGCTAGCAACTGATGTACTTACTAATAGAAATGACAAAATTAATGATAAAAACTTTTTATACCTCATATTTTTTAAGTTCCTCTTTTAATTCTTTATCATTTAAAATATTTATGTTGTCTCAAAAAATATTGTTGAGCTTAAGTTTTTTAAAACTGGTTTTTTTAAAATCAAATTCAAATTTTTGATTTCATTCATAGTATTTGGAAAAAGTATTTAAAGGAATTTCAAATTCAATTTTTTTACCCAATAAACCAATTTTAAAAATTAAAGTTTGTTCTTTACTTCAACTAAATGGATTAAAAACTATGGTTTCATATTTAGAGCTTTTTTTCAGTTCTATTAATTTTGTACTTTCATCTAAAACTCATTTATTTTTACTTTTTAAATAAAAATTTCCATCATTATTTTTTTCAAATTCAAATTTTAAACTACCTTGGTAATTTTTTTTAAAATCATTTTTGTCAGAAAACAATATTTCACCTACTTTAAATAAAGGGAAAATTGTATTATTTTTGACTTGTGAAACTATTTCAGAGACTCTTGAATTGTTTAAAATTCTTTTAGGTATATTGTCAAAAAATTCATTATTTATTTCTAATAGATGTTCATAAGATTTATTAACGGTTAATGGTTGTAAAATAATTTTTGAAAAGCTTTTTAAAATATTAACCGATTTAAAAAATTGATTTTTTTCGTTTCAGTTTGGCAAATACATTACAATATTTTGTTCAAGTTCTGATCCACCATTTGAACTTAAGTCAATTGTTATTTGTCCTTTACCTTTAAAATCAAAACTATTTTCTTTGTAAGAATTACCAAAATTAATGTCAATAAGGTTATTATTTATCATTTCTACAGGAATATCATACTCTATTTCTTTAAAATTGTTTTCTGCATTATTATCTATTGTTATTTGCTTTGAATATTTCGTGTTTGGCTTAATTTCTTTTAAAGTTTTTGACTCATATAATTTAAAATCTAAATTATCAAAACTTTTAATATTTTTTAGGTCAGACTCTTTAATAAAGTTTGGATTATAATTTAAATTTATGAACATTTTATAATATTCATTATTATTTACAATAAAAGGCCTATTAATAAATATTATTTCTGGTGATAATATAGATTGATTTGATATTGTTATAAAATTATTCACAATAATGTTTGAATTTTCTATTTCTTGATTGTTTATTTGATAAGTTTGCATAGATTTCACCTCTATAACTTATTAAAGAAAAAACAAAAAAAACAAATCAAATTGATTTGTTTATTAGTTAAATTATTTAATTGCTTCTTTTGCAATATTGTAAACTTCTTGAAGTTTATTACATGATTCATTAAATTTTGCAATTTCAGATTCTTCAAGTTTTCATTCAATAATTCTTTCTCATCCATTACTTGATAATACAGCAGGTACTCCTGTATAAAAACCAGATTGCCCGTATTCACCCTCAAGTTTGGCACTGATCATATAAGTTGTTTTTTCATCTCTTAAGATGGCTGAAGATAATTGAGTTAATGAAGCACCAATTCCGTAAAATGTTGCTCCTTTTCTTTCAATTATTTCATATGCCATATGAACAGCTTGATATCATGCATCTTCAAGTTCTTTTTCAGAAATTTTATTTTCACCTTTAATTTGATGAATTGATTTACCCATAACATTTGATGCAGAGTATGCAGCAAGTGACGAATCACCATGTTCTCCCATAATAAACGCGTTAACTGAAGCTGGTGCTAATCCCAATTTACTTGCAATCAATCTTTTTAATCTTGCTGAGTCTAAGTTAGTTCCTGATCCTAAAACTTTATGTTTATCAAATCCAGTTACTTCTTGATAAACTGAAGTTAAAACATCACAAGGGTTTGAGGCTATTAAAGTAACACCAGTAAATCCAGAACCTTTTATAGCTTGTGCTATGCCCTTCATAATTCTTGCATTATCTGCAATTAATTCTAAACGAGTTTCACCAGGTCTTTGAGGTCTACCAGCAGTAATGACAACAAGATCTGCATCTTGACAATCTGAATATTCTCCCGCTTTGATTTTTGATGTTTGGTTTAACATTGGAATAGCATCTTGAATATCTATCGCATTACCTTCTGCTGCTTTGGTGTTTACATCAATTAGCACATATTCTTCAGCAATTCCTTGATTAACTGCTGAGTAAATGAATGACATACCAACTGCACCTGTTCCTACTAATACTATTTTATTTGAAGTTTTTTTCATTTTTTCTCTCCTTAATATAGATTATAAACTTTCATAAAAATAATGAGGCTAAAACTCATTATTTTTAATATTCATTATTGTGGTATTCTTCAGCAATTCTCATCACCTCTTCAATACCTGTTAGCCCTGTACCTGCAGGTATTAGGTTTCCTAACATAATATTTTCTTTTAATCCTTCTAGTTTATCTTCTCTTCCTTTGATAATAGCATCAGTTAAAACACGAGCTGTATCTTGGAAAGATGCTGATGATAATCATGATTCAGATTTTAATGGCGCTTTTTTAATTCCTAAAATTTGTGGAACAACAATTGGAAGATCTTGTCCTCTTCTAATACATTCAGCAGCAATTTCTTTAAATTTCTGTTTAGTGATTATTTCTCCTTGAAGTAAATTAGAATCACCTGATGAAACAACTTTAACTTTGTTTAACATCTGTTTGATAATAATTTCAATATACTTATCAGAAATTTCAATACCTTGAAGTCTATAAACTTTTTGAACTTCTTTTAATATGTAGTTTTCAACTGCAGTTGGTGAGGCTACTTCTAAAAGTTCATGTAATTTAATAGAACCTTCTGTTAATTTTTTACCAGGTGTAACTGAATCACCCTCTTTTACTCTCAATACAGCATTGTATAAAGTTGTCTCCACAGCTTGTTTTCCATTTTTGTATTTTAAGTGAATTTTATAAATGTTATTATTATTTTCAATTTTAGCAACTTTACCTTCACTTTTAGCAATAATAGCTACGGTTCCTTTTTGAGTTGTTACGTCAAGTAATTCTTTAATACGCGGTAATCCCTGTGTAATATCAGCATCACCAGCTACCCCACCCGAGTGGAAGTTACGCATAGTAAGTTGTGTTCCAGGTTCACCAATTGATTGAGCAGCAATAACTCCGACTGGTTCACCAATTTTAACTAATTCAGCTGTAGCTAAATTTTTACCATAACATTTTTGACAAACGCCTTTTTTATTATCACAAGTTAAAACTGATCTAATAATTACTTTTTCAATTTTTGCTTCAATTATTTTATCTGCAATTGATGAAGTTATCAAAGTATCTTTTTCAACAATTAAATTACCCTTAGCATCTTTTAGGGTGCTGAATGTAAATCTACCATTAATTCTATCCTTTAATGTAACAATAACAGCATTATGTTTTGTATCAACAATAGCTTTTACATCAAAACCATGACTTGATTTACAGTCTTCATTAACCACAACAATTTCTTGCGAAACATCAACTAAACGTCTTGTTAAATATCCTGAATCGGCAGTTTTAAGTGCTAAATCCGCCATCCCTTTTCTAGCACCATGTGTTGAAATAAAGAATTCAGAAACAGTTAATCCTTCACGGAATGATGATTTAATTGGGATTTCTTTAGTATCACCTTTAGTATCACTCATAAGCCCACGCATACCAACAAGTTGGGTAAAGTTAGAAAGAGTTCCACGAGCTCCAGAATCTGACATGACAAAAACTGGATTTTTTACATCTTTTTTCAATTCAACATCAAGTTTAATTTGAATTTCATCTTTGACATCAGATCAAACTTTAATAACCCTTTGTTTTTTTTCTGATTGGGTTAATAAACCTTGTTTGAAGTAATTATTAATTTGACTAATTTTTTCATCAGCTTCTTTAAATTCTTCATATTTATTTGTAAACACAACAATGTCTCCAGCTGAAATAGTTGTCCCTGATTTAGTTGAATATTTAAATCCTAAGTCTTTCATTTTATCTAGCATTTCAGCTGTTTTTCTTGAACCATATGTATTAAAATATTTTTCAATAATTAATGAAAGTCCTTTTTTGTTAATTGGTGGAATGATTTCATGCTTAGCAATAACTTTAGTAATTTCTTTTGAAAAATCAAATATGTATTTATTTACAACTTCTTTTGCGTTATTAATTTCTGATGAATTAATTCATGGGAAATCATCTGCAAAAATTTGATTAAACAAAATTTTACCCATTGTAGTTAATAAGTATGAATTTTTTCTTTGTTCATCAGTAAATTTTGCTTTAGGCAATCCATCAACAGCAATACCAATAATAGCATTGACTTGAACAGCTCCATTTTCATAAGATCTAATTGCTTCTTGGACATCTGCAAAGATAGTTCCTTCTCCAACTGAACCTTTTTCTTCAAAAGTCGCATAATAATTTCCTAAGATAATATCTTGCCCTGGGGTAACAATTGCTTTACCATCTTTAGGACCTAAAATAGCATTTGAACCAAGCATTAAAGCTCTAGCTTCTGCAATAGCTTCTTTTGTAATTGGAACGTGAACAGCCATTTGATCCCCATCAAAGTCAGCGTTAAAAGCTGTAGTTACTAATGGGTGTAATCTGATTGCTTTACCCTTAACTAATTTAGGTTCAAAAGCTTGAATACCTAATCTATGTAATGTAGGAGCACGGTTTAAAAGAATAGGTCTTTCTTTTATCACATGTTCTAAAGCTTTTCAAATTTCAGGTTCGTTTGATGAAATCATTCTTTCAGCAAATTTTACATTATCAGCATATTCATGTTCTTGTAATCATTGAATAACAAAAGGTTTAAACAATGTTAATGCCATTTCACGAGGAAGGCCAGCTTGATACATTTTTAAATCAGGACCAATAGCAATAACTGATCTACCTGAGTAATCCACACGTTTTCCCAAAAGATTTTGACGGAAACGTCCTTGTTTTCCTTTTAAAACACTTGTTAAAGATTTTAAAGGTCTTTTATCTTTACCTTGTATTGGTCTTGGTTTACGTTCGTTATCTAACAATGCATCAACAGCTTCTTGCAACATACGTTTTTCATTATTAACAATAATTGAAGGAGCTTGCATCTCTTTAACTTTCATTAAACGTTCATTTCTAATGATGATACGACGATATAAGTCATTAATTTCACTAGTTGTAAATCTTCCACCATCCAATTGAATGATAGGTCTAATGTCAGGTGGAATAACAGGTAAAACACGTAATATCATTCACTCTGCTTTTTGATTTGATCTTTTTAATGATTCTAAAATATCTAATCTTTTTAATAATTTAGCATTGTCTGCATTGTGAATACCTTTATCAAGAACTAATTTAATTTCTTTAATTTCTTTTTCTAAATCAATTTGTTTTAATAATTCTTCAATTGCAGCAGCACCTATCCCAAATTTAGCATTTGTATACTTAGAAATTAAAGTTGTAGCTTCATCAATTGAGAATGGAATAGAAGTATTGTTTAATTCTTCTAATAATCTTTCTGCTTTTAAATGGTCTCTGTGTTCTACATCATTGATTATCTTAATGATATCTTCAATTGCGGGTCTTAATTTGTTACGAGTTTTTTGTGATTTTGCTACACCTAAATCAAGAACTTCTTTTGAAACAAAGTGTTTTGAGTCACCAGCATCTAAAACTATGTGAGAAACAAAGTAAACAACTTCTTCTAACTCTCTTGATTTTAAATTAAGCAAAGATGCAATTCTTGATGGTGAAACTTTCACCATTCAAATATGTGTAACAGGTTCAGCTAATTCAATATGCCCCATTCTTTCACGACGAACAATTGATTCAGTTAACTCAACTTCACATTTTTCACATTTCTTACCCTTATTCATTGGGTTAGCTTTTTTAAATTTTCCACAAAAACATTCATAGTTTTTTGTTGGTCCAAAAATTTTCTCATCAAACAGACCGTCTTTTTCAGCTTTTAAAGTTTTGTAATTAATAGTTTCTGGTTTTGTTACTTCACCATGTGATCATGATCGAATAGTGTCAGGACTAGCTAAGTTAATTTTAATTATTTTTTTGTTTTTGTTTTGCATTTTTTCCTTCTACTCCTCTTCAAATGAAGCTTTTATTTCTGATTTTTCAACTTCTGTAAAGTTGTCCAAACTGTCAACTTCAACTAAGTTAGTATTTTCTTCGAATGTAACTTTGTGATTTGATGTGTATTTAAAATCTTCTTCACTCATTGTATCTGAATCAACTTCATCATACGCAATTATTTGTTGCTTATTACCTTTTTCATCTAACAAGTAAATGTCGAAGCCTAATCCCATAATTTCTTTTGAAAGAACATTAAATGACTCAGGAGTTCCTGGTGTAGGCATTGGTTTTGATCTAACAATAGCTTCATAAGTTTTTGTACGACCTTTTAAATCATCTGATTTAATAGTTAACATTTCTCTTAAAGTATGAGCTGCTCCATAAGCTTCAAGTGCTCAAACTTCCATTTCTCCAAAACGTTGTCCACCATTTTGAGCTTTACCTCCAAGTGGTTGTTGTGTAATTAGTGAATATGGTCCAACATTTCTTGCATGTAATTTATCATCAACCATGTGTGAAAGTTTTAACATATACATAACCCCAACTGAAATTGGCTTATCAATAGCTTCTCCAGTTTGACCATCAATTAATGTAACTTTACCATAGTTTTCCATTCCAGCTTCAGCCATGATTTCATCTAAATCTTGACTATTTACACCTTCAAATACTGGCGTTGCAATTTTAACACCTAATTTTTTAGCTGCCATTCCTAAATGTATTTCTAATATTTGACCAAAGTTCATACGTGATGGTAATCCTTGCGGGTTTAATAAAATATCAACTGGTGTCCCATCTTCTAAGTGAGGCATATCTTCAACTGGTAGAATTTTTGAAATAATACCTTTATTCCCATGACGCCCTGACATTTTGTCACCTTCTTGGATTTTACGTTTTTGAACTATATAAATTTTTATTACTTCTAGAACATCAGCTGACAACTCTATTCCATCAGGATTTGATGCTGATTTTGCTTTAAATCTTTTGATTGATTGAACAATACCTTCACCACCATTTGGAACTCTTAATGAGTTATCTTTAACAGATCTTGATTTTTCACCAAATATTGCATGTAACAATTTATCTTCTGGAGATAATTGAGATTGTCCTTTTGGAGTAACTTTACCAATTAAAATATCTCCAGTTTTAACTTCAGTACCAATTGCTACAATACCTTCACTATCTAAGTATTTTTTAGCATTTTCACTTACTTGGGGAATTTCAGAAGTAATTTCTTCAAGACCTTGTTTAGTGTTTCTAACTTCTAAAACATACTCATCAATATGCACTGATGTAAATTTATCTTCTTGGATAATTCTTTCAGACATAACAATAGCATCTTCAAAGTTATAACCATTATATGTTGTAAAGGCAACAACAACGTTTTGACCAATAGCTAATTCACCTTGATCAATAGAAGGACCATCAGCAATAATTTCACCAGCCTTAACTTTATCACCAACTTTAACAATTGGTTTTTGAACAATTGAACTCCCATTATTAGAGCGATCAAAATTTGCTAATGAATAAGTTTTGAAACCATCTTTTGATTCAACATTAATTTGGGTTGAATCAACATACTTAACTACTCCAGATTGAGCAGCCACAACTGCTACTCCTGAATCACGAGCAGCTTCAAATTCAATACCAGTACCAACTATTGGAGCTTCTGGAGCAATTGTTGGGACAGCTTGACGTTGCATATTAGCACCCATAAGAGCACGGTTAGCATCATCGTTTTCTAAAAACGGAATAGCTGATGTTGCTACTGAAACAATTTGTTTTGGCGAAACGTCAATATATTGGACTTCTTCAATATTTGCAATATAGTCATCACCTTTGTAACGTGACACAACAGTTTTATCTAAAATTTTATTGCTTTCATCTTTATTAACATTTGATTGAGAAATAACAAAGTCTTTTTCTTGATCAGCTGTTAAATAATCATATTCTTCTTGAATAACCCCATTTTGAACTCTTAAATAGGGAGTGGTTATAAAACCTAAATCATCAACAACAGCGTATGTTGACAAGTTATTAATTAATCCAATATTAGGTCCTTCAGGTGTTTCAATAGGACAAATTCTTCCGTAGTGAGAAGGGTGAACGTCACGCACTTCTAAACTAGCGCGGTCTCTAGATAAACCACCCGGCCCTAGAGCTGTAAGTCTTCTTTTATTTGTAAGTTCAGCCAGTGGATTTATTTGATCCATAAATTGTGACAACTGTGAAAGATTAAAAAATTCTCCAATAACAGCTGTTAAAGGTTTAGCATTAATAATTGTTGAAACTTTTACTTTGTATAAATCGCTTGTAGAAAGTTTTTCTTTAACATTTTTATCAATACGAGTTAGACCCATTCTAAATTGATTTTGTAATAACTCACCAACAGTTCTAACCCTACGGTTTGCTAAGTTATCAATATCATCATATTCACCAATTCCATGTTCTAAACCTAAAATGTAAGAAATAGTTGAAATAATATCTGGAACTGTAACATGTTCTTCTTTTGCATCTGAAGTTATACCAACTAAAGCAACAGATTCTGCTTTGTTATTATCTAAATAAACTTTTACAATTTGTAATTCATTTGAACCATTAATTTCTGGACTATAATCAATTTTTAAAACCATTACACCTTTTTCACTTAAAATTTCTGAAATTTCTTTAAAGTTTGCTTTCGTTACTTCAGTATCTTTTGCCACTAAAACATTGCCTTTTGAATCAACAATATCTTCAGCAATGATTCTATTTAATAAACGGTTTTTGATTGATAATTTTTGTTGTAATTTAAATCTACCTGCTTTTGTTAAATCATATTTTCTACGATCAAATAATAATCCATTGATATATTTGGAAGCACCATCAGCAGTAGCTGTTTCACCTTGTCTAATTTTTTTATAAATTTCTTGAACATGCTGTGATCAATCAACTGATGCATCACCTGTATCATTATCATGTTTTAATGTTTCAATAATTGAAGGATTTTTATCAAAAATTTGTAAAATAGTTTCTTTAGTTAAACCAAGTATTTTCAATAAAGATGTTGCAGTAGTTTTTCTTGATTTATCAATTTTAACAAATAAGGAATTTATTGATTCAGCTGATTTCTTTTTGTCAGTTTCAAATTCTAATCAAGTTCCACGACTTGGAATAATATCCCCATTATAAATTGCTTCCCCTGTTTTTGAATCAATTTCATTTTTGAAATATGCACCAGGTGATCTAACTAATTGCGAAACAATAACTTTTTGTGAACCATTAATAATAAAAGTTCCAGATTCAGTCATTAAAGGAAAATCTCCAAAGAAAACTTGTCCCCATTTCATAAACATCACTTCAGCAATAATTACATTTTCTAATTCTTCAAGGACTTTAATTTGAACAATATCTGGTTTTTCAACAGCTTTTAATTTAACTTCAAAAAATAAAAGCCCATTTCCTTCTTTTAAAAATTTAACATTTTTAGATTCAGTTTTTTCAACTAATCATTTTGTTAAAACAGTTTTAACATCTTTTTCAACAATTTCTTCAAACTCTCTTGAGATTTCTTCAACTTTAGTAAATTTTAAATGTAAGTCTACATAAATTGGTGCTTCATAAATTTTTGATTGTTCTTTTGCTTTTTGAGGCAAAATTTTAGCTTCTTTAATATGTCATCCATCTAAATGTAATTCAGACAGACCATCAGATGATGTCATTTCAAAAAATTCATCAAGTACTTCTTTAATTCCTTCTTCTATAAATCACTTAAATCTTTTTGTTTGAATTTCAATCAAATTTGGTAATGCTACATTTCCACTAACTTTTGAATAATCTCTACGTTCAACACCACGATTTATTTTTTTAATTTTGTATGCCATTTGTGCCTTTCTTTATCTAATAATTTCTTTGAATTTTGATAGTTCTTCTACTATTAATTCAAAGTGTGTTTTATTTTGATCAGATTTAATTAATTTTAAATTAATTAAATTTTCAATATTTTTTTCAATTTCAATATTTGTTGCGATTAAGTTATTTTTTAATAAATGCGCTTTTATAATCGTTTCTTTTGAAACTGATTGATCTTTATTGTCAATTATTGTTAATAATATAAACTTTGATTCAACGTCTGATTTATTTAAAACTTTATTTTCTTCATTTCACTGTTCAAATAATTCGTTAAGATAATTTGTTTTAAAACTGTGTTTAATAATTTGTTTAGATTTTAATAATACTTCATCAAAATTCAACTTATCTTTTAAAGAATTATTGATAATTTTAACTATGGAATCTCAGTTGTTAAATATTGTAAACAAATCTAAATTCCTTAAAGTAGATATATTATTTTGTCTTATATACCAATTTGTTATTATAAAACTAAGTATTATATTAAACTTTTGATGTGGCTCAACAATTAATAAACTATAAAAAATAATTATTAATTTAGTGATACCATCAAAACTATCTTCTGGTTTTTGCAACATATACTTAAATATTGTTTGCATTTCTAATTCAATATCTTTAGGATCAATATCGATTGTTAATCCTAAAGTATTTTTGCCACTTCTATAGTAATTTATTTTTCTATCTAAGTTCAGTTCTCTATTTCTAAATAATAAATGAATAATAAGTTCATAATTTTCTTCATTAATTTCAAAATCTATTTTATTTATTAAGCGATTAATTTCAATAATATTTAAAATTAATTTTTCTAATTTTGTTTTGGTTTTCATGCCCTTATTTATTGAAAAAATAGTTTTTATCACTTCAGAATAGTGCAAGTCTTGAATTTCATTTTCAGCATATAATAATGCAATAATGTTTCTTGCAAAAATATCATTGTAAGTTAAATCAATTTTTTTAATTTCATAAGCTTTCATAAAATTAGTTAGGTAAATATCTTGTTGTATTGATTTTTTAGGATCAAAATTTATTTTGCAATTAAGTGATTGAAACAATATAGATTGAATATTTTCTTTGTCCATTTTGTTAATAAAACGTTTGTCTAAAAAATAGTCAATTTGCATTTGATCCTCCCAATTTATAATAATTACAAAATTGAGATTAGCAGAAGCTCTTAACGACTAAACTAAACTCGATTAAATTATTGTAAACTATTTTCAATCAAAAAGCAAACATATTTTACAACATATTTTCATAAATGCATCTTTATGATTGATAATTTTGCTTTAAAAACTAAATTTAAATACTTATTGGCAAGATATTCAAGACGTAAAATATCAAAAAATGAAAAAATGAAAATAATAATTTTAAATGTTTATATTTTTTTTGAATTAAATTATCTGCATTTTATTTTCATTATTGTTAACATTTCAAATAATTTACTAATTGATTGAGTTGAATATCCTCCTACAAAAAGTTGAGCTGCTTTGCTTTTTCATTAAGTCAAAAAACAAAAAAACAACTTGCGTTGTTTAATTTTATTTTTAAGGTTTTTTAGTTGATTTTATTTAAAATCAACTGATGCACCAGCTTCAACTAATTGAGCTTTGATAGCTTCTGCGTCTTCAATTTTAACATTTTCTTTAATAACTGCTGGTAAAGTTGAATCAACTAATTTTTTAGCATCCATTAATCCTAATCCAGTAATTTCTTTAACAACTTTAATAACTGCAACTTTTTGTGCTCCAGCACTTGTTAATAAAACTGAAACTTCTGATGGTGCTGAATCTGCAACTGGTCCAGCTGCTACTGCAATACCAGCTGAAGCTACAACACCAAAGTGTTCTTCAATAGCTTTAACTAATTCGTTAAGTTCTGTTAATTTCATTTCTTCTAATGCTGATATAATATCTTCTTTTTTAATTGACATTTTCTTGGTCTCCTTATTTATTTTTATATTTTAATTATTTGCTATTAATACAATTTGATTTTGTATTATTCTGATTTTGTATCTGCTATAGCGTTTACTACACCCATAAATTGACGTAATGGGTAAATAAGACTTGAAGCAAACATTGAGTAAAGATCATCTTTTGATGGTAAAGCACCGATTTCAATAACACCTTTTGTGTCAAGCGCTTTGCCTTCATAGATACCTGCTTTTAAAACTAAGTTTTCATTTTTCTTAGAAAAGTTTGATACTAATTTAGCAGCACCAATAGCTTCATCATTTGAAAATATAAAAACGTTTTGTTGAGTTAAATATATATCTAATTCACTTAGTTCCAATTCTTTTGCAGCTCTTCTAAATAATGAGTCTTTATAAATTTTAACTTCAATATTTTGCTTAAGAGCTTCTCTTCTAAGTTGAGACATTTGTTCAACTGTTAAATGTTTATATTCTGCAATTGCTACACCTTGAGCGTTTTTAATTTTAGAAACTATCTCTGCAACAATTTCAGATTTTTTAGTATGAGCTGGTCTAGTTGTTGTCATGAAAAACCTCCTTCTTTTTATGTTCTATTTTACTAAAACAAAACCCTTGGTTACTTAAAAGAACCAAGGGTAACGTTTTAAACATTATATATGTTTATTTTTTATTTATTATTATAAATAAATAGTTACGTAATCCTCGGTAACAAATTAAGGGAAAAACCCAGTTACTGTCTATGGTATTAATAGCTATTAGTAATTTTATCATAACTAAACTTAATATTTATTAAATATTTGAAAAAAAGTGTTTTTTATTTTTTAGTGTTTTTTAAATTTATTAAATTTTAAAATAAAATGCTAAACTTATATTATAAACCAAACCAAGGAGGTTTTTATGATTTTTTTATTAAAGTTAAAAAAAATTGAACTAAACACAAGATTTATTTTAGAAAATAAAAAAGATGCATTGGTTGGTGATTATACTACTTGGTGTTTACACCATTGATTAAAAACATGATTAATCGAATACGCCATGTTGTCGCTTTGGGGTAAAGGTTTTTGATACAGCTTTAGGGAAAAAGAATAGTATGGAACTAGTTTTAAAAAACGTTAGTAAAAAACTATCTAAAAACTTTTCTCTAAACAATGTGAATTTTTCAATTAAAAATGGCGAAGTGCTTGGGTTAATAGGAAACAATGGGGCTGGTAAAACTACTATTATTAAATCTATATTTCAAGAATATAGGTTAGACCAAGGAGAAATTTTGGTGAATGGTAAAGCAATAAGCAAATATGATTTAAGAAAAATTGAGTTTTTCCCAGATCAAAATAACTTTCCCAAAAACTTTAAAATTATAGATTATTGTTATCATAATTATTTATTATCAAATATTGATGGAAATAAAAAACAATTTAAAATGCGTTTTAAAGAATTAAGTGAATCACTTGAACTGTTAGAATATAAAAATAAAAAATTTTTACATTTATCATCTGGGATGCAAAAAAGGTTTTTATTACTTTGTGCTTTAATGAATAAACCAGAAATGATAATTTGTGATGAACCAATGGCTAATATGGATATTCAAACAAGAAAAGACTTTATTTTACTTTTTAAAACGTTAATTGAAAAGTTTGATTTGATAGTTTTGATTACTAGTCATGATATTGAAGAATTAGAAAAACTTATTAACAAAGTTGTATTGGTTGATAAAGGTGAAATTATTTTAGAAAAACACTTCAATAACAAAAAAGACAATTTAGCAGAACTCTATGAAAAAAATATTAGAAATCCAAAATCCAAAATAAAAGTTGACGAAATTGTGAAAGGATATTAATATGAAAATAAGTTTATTAAAAAAATGAAATAAAGCTTCATTACAGCTTGCTTTGAAAAAAACATGAGTTTCTAAGTTTAACATATTTTGATTTCCCATTACAACAGTTATTATAATTATTTCGAGTTATTTTCTAATTGGTTTTAACGATACTAACGCTATTGGTTTGTTGTTGTTTTTTATTATTGGAATTTTAAGTTTGGGTGTTTATGAAATAGTAAATCTTGATGCTTTGTTTTGTGAAGATTTCAATAAGGGAATTATGAATTTAGAAAGAAGAAAAGGTTCTAATTATTGAGAAATATTTTTCAATAGATTATTAGCAAACAAGACTTTAACAATTAGTTACCTATTTATATTGTCACTAATAATGCTGATAGTTTGCTCAATAAAAATTCCATATGAAATGAATAATTATCCTTTTATAGTGTTTATATTACTACCAATTGATTTTTTAATCACCGCTGTGTTTCTTTTTGTATTTGCTTTTTTAAAAAATAAGATTACGTTATCTGTTTCTTCATTATTTTTTATCTTGTGTTTGTTTTTACCATTATTTGGTATGGGTTCAATATTATTAATACCCAAAGATATTCTATTATCATCATCTCTAGTAGAAACAATTTCTCTTAATGTAGAATATGATTCCGATCAATCTTTCAAAGCCGGAAGTGAAAAAGATTCACTAGCACAAAAAATATTAAGCGAAGGCTATCTTTCCAATCAAATATTGAATAAAAAATATATTGGTGAAAACCAAGAATCAGGAAAAAAAACAGGGTTTGATAAGTATTCTTTCTTTATCATAGAAAACGGAATTTATGACATCGAAACAATTAATAAAGTTTTCTCAGAAGATGATGTTGATGATGAAAAAGAAAGTTTGGAAATTAACCCTGAATTTAAAAACACAATTATCTACAAGATAAATGAAGGGATTTATAACAATAAGCATTTATTTGACAGTCTTTCAACTGATTATAAAAATTCTGTAAACGTTATTGATGCTTTTAATAAAAATAACTCTTCATTTTTATTAAAAGAAATTGAAAAAGTATCAAAAATAATTGAAAATGAGTTTTTTAATTCAGAAAGTCAAAAATGAAATGAAATTATATTAAATTTTGCTAAAAGAGCATTCACAAACAATTCAATATTTTCTTCAAATTCGCCACCTAAGTTTTATTCAAAAAATATTTCAAGCAAATTGGGAATTTGAGGTAATAGGGATTGAAACAATAAACTAGATGGTTATGCACAAAAAGGTGAAGTGCAAATACCAGTTGGTTTGCAAGCATGAAACCAGCTATCAAATTTGATTGCTATTAACACATTAATGAAAACTAGACCAATTAATTTTGATAAAGATGAAATAAGTTCAATTAAAAAATATATTTATGTATTGCCAGGTATATTAACTTATTCAAGTATTATATCACCTAACTTTTTTGTTGAAGATTGACAAAAAATAAAAAACTTTGAAAACTTTTTTTGGAAATGGATTTTTGCTAATTACTCTGTTGATAGTAATTTCATAAATAGTTCTGAAGAAGAGGAAAGTAATCAAATATTAAAATTTAATCCAGTGCAAATGGTTCCGAGTCTCAATAAATCGTTAATCAAAAACTTTTATAACCCTGTTGTGTATCAATTAGTTTTAGTGTTAATAAGTACAATAATAACAGGTGCTGGATTTTGTATATTTACGCGTAGGCTAATTCGTTAAACTTATTGTCAAAAAACTACCAGTAATAACAAAAATAAACTAAATAGTTTGTTGTCAACTAACGCTAACCTGAGTTAGCGTTTTTTAGTTAAGAATATAATTTTTTAAGTATACAAAAAATAATAAAAAATGTTTTTATTAAATAATTCTTAATTGCAATTTTTGTGTTCACTTTTCTTGACAAGATCAAACAAACAAAAAGCAATTCCAAAAATGGAATTGCCTATTTTTTATAAAAAAGTATTTTGGATACTTGCGAAAATATCTTCGCTTGCAATAATTCTTTTTTAATTATATTTAATTAGTTTCAACTTTAATACCAGGACCCATTGTTGTTGAAAGTGAAATATTAATAATATAATCACCTTTAACAGTTTGTGGTTTAACTCTTCTAATTTCGGCTTTCATAGCTTCATAGTTTTGTGTTAATTGTTCTGGTGTAAAAGATGCCTTACCAATAATTGTGTGGATGTTTCCTTCTTTATCAGCACGGTATTCAATTTTACCTTTTTTAATTTCGTCAATAGCTTTTGTTACATCAACAGTTACTGTTCCTGTTTTAGGGTTAGGCATTAAACCTTTTGGTCCTAAAATTTTACCAATAGCTCCTAATTTTGCCATCATTTCTGGTGTAGCTACTATTATATCAAATTCAAATCAGTTTTCTTTTTGAATTTTTTGAATCAATTCTTCCCCACCAACAAAATCAGCTTTTGCCTCTTGAGCTTCTTTAACTTTAGTATTTGTTAAAACTAAAATCTTTTGTGATTTACCAGTACCAGCTGGTAAAACTATTGCTCCACGAATTTGTTGGTCTGCTTTTCTTGGATCGATATTTAGATTAAAACTTAACTCAACAGTTGAATCAAATTTAGTAGTTGCAGTTTCTTTAGTTAACTTGATAGCTTCTTCTAAAGAGTAAACTTTATGTTTTTCTACTAATGCATTAGCATTATTCATTCTTTTTGAAATTTTAGCCATTAGTTAACTTCCTCCATACCTTCAACTTTGATTCCCATATTTTTTGCAGTACCTGCAATTATTTTCATGGCAGCTTCAACTGTGTTAGCATTTAGGTCTATTAATTTGTATTCAGCTATTTCTTTAATTTGAGCAGCTGATACAGATCCAACTATTTTAGCTTTAGCATTACTTGAACCTTTTTCAATTCCTGCTGCTTTTTTTAATAAAATAGCTGCTGGTGTTGTTTTTAGTATAAAGTCAAATGACTTATCATCATAAGCTGTAATAACTACAGGAACAACATCTCCTGCACGATCTTTTGTAGCGTCGTTAAACTGTTTTGTAAACTCAGGCATGTTAATTCCTAAAGAAGCTAACTCTGCTCCTGGTTTTGCTTGCATCGCCATAAATTCTAATTTCGCGATACGTGTGATTTTTTTAGCCACGGGCTATTCCTCCTAATGTAAATTTTAGTCGGCTGTTTTTTACTCGCTGTGGTACATGTGAAGCATTAGACACTTCTCCCACAATAAAAATCAGTCTATTTAATTATAGCATGTTTTATTTTTGAGTAAATTATTTATTTGGCTTAGATAACAAATTTAAATAATTTTGTTTAAATATTTTACTTTTTAAACTTATTATTTCATGGTTGCTTGATAAGTTGTTAATATCATTTTCTATATACTTTAATTCTTTTGTAAAATTATATAAATGTCAAGAAGTGTGTTCATCCTCTATTGAGTGCAATGCTTGAATAATACTTTGTGATAAAGTTTTTTGAACAAGATTGTCATTTATTAATAACTCAAAAATTAAGTTTGGATTATTTTTTGAGTTATTGTTTATTAAAAAATATTGACTATTTAAATCGAAAGCAAATGCTTGATTAATTAATTCATTTGATAAATTATTTGGTATTTTATATATTAATTGATTTTTGCTATTTACACTTCAAGTTGCTTTTTTTAAACCTTTTTTATATATAAATAAAGTTTGAAATTTCTTTTTTGACAAATCTATATTTTCATCAAATATGACAAATCTATCAAATGAATCAATTCTTAAAATATCTTTTTTATTCTCTGGTTTATACTTGGCTAAAAAAAGTGATTCATTATCTAAATTTATACTAGATCTTAGCGTGTTTTTAAAATAGTGCTTAACTACTTCATTTAAAAAACAATTTTTAAAATAAGGTTGATTTATTATGTTTTGAAAAAAAGATTTTTTAGTTAAAACTTCAATCTTATTATTTTTAAAAAATAAATCTATTTCAACCATAATAAAAAATGTATTATATTCTAAAACATCTTTATTGGGTTTAAACTTGAAAGCTCTATTTCAATTAGAAGAAGAAAATGAATCATTAATTATGTTTTGAGGTAATGTATCAAATTCTAAATCACCAATTAAAAACTTTTTATTTTTTAAATCTTCAGTTATTTGAATTAATATGTTTTTAGTGAATAAATAATACATCTAAATTAGTTGGGAATATAAAAAAATTGCCATAGCAATTTTTGTGATTGGTTAAATTACTTAACTAATAATTTAGTAACTTCTAAAGCTAGCGGCTCTTTACCTAATACACATCAAATCATTATTAAGATAAGTCCAATAAAAGTTATTGATATTAAAACAAAAAATATTCCATAAACTAATGCTTGCACTCTATTTGATGCTTGAGGTGTACCTAACAACATTTGTCCTACTAATGGTTTGTCTAACAGTCATAATACCAAAGGTAGAATACCAACAGTTATAACACCTAAAAAACCATTTAACAATGTTGATAAAGCTCTTTTCAAAATGTCCATAATTCCCGATCCTTTCTTTTAAAATAATTATAGCATATTCTTATTTTAAATATATTTTCCCTGAGCCAGTGATGCATTGCCACCACCCTTTGGTTGTTTTTCTAGGGATTTAAATATGTCTATTGCTTTATATTTGTCTTGAATGTCTTGTGTAACTCCTACTACAACAAAGTTCTGATCTGTTGTTTTTGAAAAAACTTTTATTATCAATCTATCATATTTGTTTTTATACTCATCAATTAAAACTTTAATTACAGGTATATTTAAACCTTCTGCTTCAATTGTTACATAATTAACTCCTTCAACTAATTCTGGTTTATAGTTTTTGTAAAGATTAATTTTTTGTTCAGATTGTAAATCTAAAACTCTCTTTTCAAATACTTTAAATTTATCATTTAAAGTTACAAGTTTTGACTTCAAAATTTCATAATTTAATTTTGAAATTTCAAGTTTATTAACATATTCAAATATTTCTTCTAATTCTTTGGATTCCAAAATATTTTTAAGGTTATTATATTTAGTTTTGATTTCACTTATCTTTTGTAAATATATTTTAAATTCTTCTTTTATATACTTTGAAATAGTTTTAAAAGATGTTAAACACTTTATTCTATAAACTCCGCTTCCTTTTGACTGTATACTAGTCACTAATAATTCTTCAATGTCTTTGGTATTTTTTACATGTGTTCCACCACACAATTCACTAGAAAAATCGCCAAACTTTACAACCCTAACTATCTCATCATATTTTTCAGCAAAAAATGCTAAAGCTTTATACTTGTTTGTAGCATCTTGAATAGAACAAAAATAAACTTCCCTTTTAATTGATTCATGAATTTTTGTATTAACTAAATCTTCAACTTTTTTCAGATCTTCTTGAGTTATAGATTCATTGTATGTAAAATCCATTCTTAATCCAAATTCGTCATTATATGAACCAGATTGCATAACATCATGTCCTAAAACTGCTCTTAAAGCTGAATGAATAATATGCGTTCCTGAATGATTTTTCATTGTCAGAACTCTTTTTTCATGATCCACAATAGCATCAACAACATCACCAACACTTAACTCCCCAGTGACATTTACTGAGTGAATATTTTGATTTTTTGGACCTTGTTGAGTATCAGTTACTTTAAATTCAATACCATTTTTTACCAATACACCAGAATCACCTACTTGCCCACCTTTTTCAGCATAAAATGGGGTTTTATCTAAAATTACAAATACATTTTTATTATTAACTTTTTGAACTGAACCATTCTCATCGAATATATAAAGAACTCTAGCTGAATTGTGTATTGTTTCTTCTCAACCTGTAAATTCAGAAGTAATATTTAATTTTGTAAACAATTCGTTTTGATTATCTCAAGCTTTTAACTCTTTTCTTGATTCTCTAGCCTGTTGTTTTTTTAAATCCATTAATTTATAAAATTTATCAATATCTACTTTAACTTTTTTTTCTTCAGCAATTTCTAAAGTTTGTTCAACTGGATAACCATATGATTCAAATAATAATAAAGCATCTTCACCAGATACTATTTTTTTAGAAAAAATAATTTTATTTAAAACTTCATAACCTTTATTTAAAGTTAGCAAAAACTTTTCTTCTTCTGTTTTAATTGTTTTAATAATTAATTCTTTTTTATCAATTAAGTATGGATAAAAATCAGACATTGATTCGATGACACAATCAACTAAAGTGTATAAGAATGTATTTTCTATTCCTAAATTTAAACCTTTAATTAAAGCTCTTCTAATAAGTCGTCTAATAATATACCCACGTTCTTTATTACCTGGAAAAACTCCATCAGCAATTGCGAAACTAGTTGCTCTAACATGATCAGCAATAACTTTAAAATTTGTGTTTATTTTAGTTTGTTCTTTTTTTGGGTTGGTATAGTTTTCAATTGAATATGAAAAATTATTTTTTGTTAATGATTGAATTTTATTTATTGTAGGTCAAAAAATGTCAGTTTCAAAGTTAGTTGGTGTATCTTGAAAAATAGAAGCTATTCTTTCTAAACCAGCTCCAGTATCTATATTTCTTCTCGGTAAATCAGAATATTGATTTGTTCCATCATTATTAAACTGTGAAAAAACAATATTTCATATTTCGATATATCGATCATTTTCAATATCTTCTGATAATAATTTTGTACCTTTTTTTTCTTTATCTCATTTTTCACCACGATCAAAAAATATTTCAGTGTTTGGACCACAAGGACCTTGACCAACATCTCAAAAGTTTGTTTCTCTGTTCATTTTAAAAATATGATCGGGTTTGATTTTGATTATGTTAATTCAAATATCATATGCTTCAGGATCTTCTTCAAAAACTGTTATGTACAGTTTATTTTTATCAATTGCAAATCATTTTTCACTTGTTAACAATTCTCAAGCAAATTCAATAGCTTCTTTTTTAAAATAATCCCCAATAGAAAAATTACCTAACATTTCAAACATTGTGTGGTGTCTAGCTGTAACACCAACATTCTCAATATCATTAGTTCTTATTGCTTTTTGCGAATTTGTTAATCTTGGTGCTGGTGGGTTTTTTCTACCGTCAAAATATGGTTTTAAGGTTGCAACTCCAGAATTAATTCAAAGCAAAGATGGATCTTCAACAGGTATTAAACTAACTGGTTGTAAAAAGTGATGATTTTTACTTTTAAAAAAGTTAAGTCACATATTTCTAATTTCTTTGGTTGATAATTTTTTCATGGTTCTCCTTATATTCTTTATTTATTATAACTTATATGTTTTTCTCTATGATTAATTCACATTATTAAATATTGATTGATTTAATAATATTCTTGGAATGTTTTGGGTAGTAGGGTTTTGTGTTAAAATCATATTATAAAATAAATAGGTAATTAGAAAATGAAAAATAAAATATTTAAAAAACTTATCTTAATAGACTTAGATGGTACAACTTTAATGGATGACCATATTTCCATTCATCCTAAAACTCGAAGTTCATTAGAAAAAGCAACTCAAGCAGGTCATATAGTTTGTATTTGTACTGGTAGAGTCTCAAGAGATGCCGAAAAAATATATAAAGACCTTAATATGTCAACTATACTTGTGTCACTAGATGGTGGTCATATATCAGATCCTGTTCACAAGCAATTTAAAAGAATAGTTCTACCAATAAGTGAAACAATTATTAAACAAATATTCAAACATGAAGTATTAAATGATTTAATAGATAATGCTGTTGTTGAATATTATAACCACGGTATGTCTTTAAATCCTAAAGATAAATTTTTTGTAGTTGATACAGAAGATAAAACTGAAATGGGAGATATTATCAATGATTGAAAAGGCCCTGCAAGTAACTTAATAATAAAACTTAAGTCTAATACTAATTTTAAGTATGTAGTTGATACACTAAAAAAAGATTTTGGTAATTCTGTTATAGTTAAATCTGATTTAATTTATGGTATTGAACACATTAGTGAAAAACCAATACTTATAATTAATAATAAATTTGTTAATAAAGGTTTTGCAGCTGAAATGGTTGCTCAATATTACAACATATCTTTAAAACACACAATTGCATTTGGTGATCAACTAAATGATTATGAAATGTTAAAAACTGTTGGAACTAGTGTTGCTTTAAAAAATGCAAATCCAAAACTACAAGAAGTTGCTTCTATCATTACTGATTTAACAAACAATGAAGGCGGTGTTGGAGACACATTAGATAAATTATTAAACTTATAAAAGCATTAATAAGAATAGATATAATTACAAGCACTGATTCATGTTTATTTTTTTCTAATTATTCCCTTATATCTAGTTGTTGACATTATTGTTTCTTTAATACCTTGAACTCCAAAACCAGAATCTTTAACACCTAAAAATGGTAAAACATCAGGTCCTCGTTGAGTTCTACGATTAATATTGATAGTTCCAACTTCTAATTTAAAGGCTAACTCATAAGCTAATTTTTCATCTTTAGAATAAATTGTTGTTTGAAGCCCAAAATTCGACTCATTAGCAACTTTAATCATATCATCAATTGTTTCAACTCTAATTATTGGTAATATAGGTCCAAAAGGTTCTTCTCAAGCCACTTTAGATTTTAGTGCGACTTTATCTAATAATACTGGTCAAATCAAATTTTCTTTACGCTTAATACTAGTTAAAGCAATTGCTTGATGTCGTATTGCATCATTGATTAGTTCTTCAACATAATCAGCACTTTTTTTATCAATCAGTGGAACTATTGTTGAATTTTCAGTTGGCAGACCAACAGTTAATTTTTCTACTTCTAACTTTAATAAAGGTGAAATTTTATCTGCTATAGCATTTGTTGTTATAACTCTTTTTATTGCAGTGCATCTTTGTCCAGAATAACTAAATGCGCCAGCAACTATATCACTTGCAATATTTTCAAGATTATGATCATCTAAAATAATTGCTGCATCCTTCCCACCAAGTTCAAAAACTAAATCTTTTGATGAAGCTAATTCTTTTATTCTATTTCCTACGCCTACTGATCCAGTAAAGGAAATAAAATCAATTTCATTATTTTTAACTATATCATCACCAATATCTTTTCCTTTTCCTGTAACAACATTTAAAACCCCAGCAGGAATACCAGCTTCAATAGCTAATTCAATTAGTCTAATACCAACAATAGAACCTTGAGTTGCTGGTTTAAATACAAATGTATTTCCAGTCAAAATACCTGGAGCTAATTTGGAGATACTCAAATTAACAGGATAGTTGAATGGTGAAATAGCAACTCCAACACCTTTAGGAATCCTGTGGTATTCAGCATAAATATTTTCTTGTATCCCATTGTAGGTATTGTCAAAAGTTAATAACTCCATATTTTCAAATTCACTGATTGTTAAATCAATATACTCACCGGTTCTAATAATTTCTGATAATGCATCTTTATGTGATTTTGCAACTTCGCTAACTAGTATTTGTGCTAACTCTTCTTTATTTAACAATATTAATTTTTTTCAGTTAACTAATATTTCTTTTCTTTTTTCTACATTTAATGCACTTCATATTTTAAAAGCTGATCTAGCTGATTTAAAAGCTTCATCAAGTTCAATTTTAGTTAAAGCTGAAACTTGTGCATAGACTTGATTTGTTGATGGATTGATTATTTCTAATCAATTTCCATTATCTATTTTTTTATTATTTATTATTGAATGATATTGTTTCATACGCGTCTCCTTTTATCATAAGTTGATTATAAAACATTACACTAACTATAAAGCAAGTAAAAATAAAAAAACTCCTAAAAAAGAGTTCTTTTATTTCTTAAATTTTAATTAAGCTTCAATACCTGTAACAGTTCCAGCACCAATAGTTCTTCCACCTTCACGGATTGAGAATTTAGTTCCTTCTTCCACAGCGATAGGTTTGATTAATTCAACAATTAATTCAACATTATCACCAGGCATAACCATATCGATTCCTGCAGGTAAGATTACTTCACCAGTAACATCAGTTGTACGGAAGTAAAACTGCGGACGGTATTTATTAAAGAACGGTTTGTGACGTCCACCTTCTTCAGTAGTTAATGCATATACAGATGCTTTTAATTTAGTATGAGGTTTAATAGTTCCAATTTTAGCTAAAACTTGTCCACGTTCAATACTGTCTCTATCAACACCACGTAATAATGCTCCAACATTATCCCCTGCTTCAGCAAAGTCTAATAATTTTCTAAACATTTCTAAACCAGTAACAACAGTTTTTGAAGCTGCTGGGTGTAATCCAACGATTTCAACTTCTTCGTTAACTTTAACAGTTCCACGTTCAACACGTCCAGTTGCAACAGTTCCACGACCTGTAATAGTAAATACATCTTCTACAGGCATTAAAAATGTTTTGTCTGAATCACGAGGTGGAGTGGGGATGTATTCATCAACTGCTGCCATTAATTCTTCAATTGCAGCAACTCATTTAGCATCACCATTTAGTGCTCCTAAAGCCGACCCTCTAATAACAGGTGCTCCATCTCCATCAAAGTCATAAGCAGATAATAAATCTCTAACTTCCATTTCAACTAAGTCGATCATCTCTTCATCATCAACCATATCACATTTGTTTAAGAAAACAACGATTTTTGGAACTCCAACTTGTCTTGATAACAAGATGTGTTCACGAGTTTGAGGCATAGGTCCATCAGTTGCAGCAACAACTAATATTCCACCATCCATTTGAGCAGCACCGGTAATCATGTTTTTAACATAATCGGCATGTCCAGGACAGTCTACGTGAGCGTAGTGTCTTTTTTCAGTTTTATATTCAACGTGTGATGTATTAATAGTAATACCACGTTCTCTTTCTTCTGGAGCATTATCGATATTTGCGTAATCTTTAAACTCTGCTCCACCTTTTGCTGCTAATACTTTTGTAATTGCAGCTGTTAAAGTAGTTTTACCGTGGTCAACGTGTCCAATAGTACCAATGTTAACGTGGGGTAAACTACGATCAAATGCTTCTTTTGCCATTTGTTTATTTCTCCTTGTATAGTTTTTGCGATATTAGATTTACTTTCTAGTATCTTTACCGCCCCCGTAGGGGCGTTTCTATTAATTAATTATATATACTTATTGTTAATATTTAATGATAATAATTTAAATTATTTACCTGATTTTTTAATAATTTCTTCTGCTACACTCTTTGGTGCTTCTGCATAATGACTAAAGATCATAGTGTAGTTTCCACGACCTTGTGTAAATGAACGAAGTTCAGTGGCATAACCAAACATCTCAGTTAGAGGAACTTTAGACTTTACAGTTTGTGCATTACCTCTTTGTTCTGATCCTTCAATTAAACCTCTTTTTGATGAAATATTACCCATAACATCTCCATAATACTCATCAGGAATTGTTACTTCAACATTCATTATAGGTTCTAAAATAATTGGGTTCATTTTTTTTGCTGCTTCTTTAAGTGCAAATGATGCAGCAATTTTATATGCCATTTCATTTGAATCGACATCATGCATAGATCCATCAACTATTGTTGCTTTAACATCAATCATTGGGTATCCAGCAACAATACCATTTTGTAACGCTGACTCTAATCCATTACGTGCAGCATTGATGTATTCTTTTGAAACACGCCCACCAGTAATTTTGTCAATTCATTCAAAACCTTTATCGTGATTCGGTTCAAATTCAATAACAACGTGGCCATATGATCCACGTCCACCTGATTGCTTAACATATTTACCTTCTGATTTAGCTGGTAATTTAATTGTTTCACGATATGAAACTTGAGGTGCTCCAACATTTGTTTCAACTTTGAATTCTCTTTTCATACGGTCAACAATAATGTCTAAATGAAGTTCACCCATTCCTGCAATAATAGTTTGCCCAGTTTCTTCATCAGTAAATGTTTTGAAAGTTGGATCTTCTTCTGCAAGTTTAGATAAAGCTAATCCCATTTTTTCCTGATCAGCTTTAGTTTTTGGTTCTAAAGCTAATTGAATAACAGGTTCTGGGAATACCATTGATTCTAAAATGATTTCGTGTTTTTCATCAACTAATGTATCTCCAGTTGTAGTTTGTTTTAAACCAACTGCTGCAGCAATATCTCCAGCATACACTTCATCAATTTCATTACGGTTGTTGGCATGCATTTGTAAAATACGTCCTACACGTTCTTTCTCACCTTTTGTTGAGTTTAATACATAACTTCCTTTTTGTAGTACACCTGAATAAACTCTAAAGAAAGTTAGTTTTCCAACAAATGGGTCTGTCATAACTTTAAAAGCCAATGCTGAAAAAGGTTCTTTATCATCTGCTTTTCTTTCTGCTTCTTGCCCATTTGGTAAGACTCCTTTAATTGAAGGAACATCAAGTGGTGATGGAAGATAATCAATAACTGCATCTAATAATAATTTAACACCTTTGTTTTTAAAAGCTGAACCAGCTAATACTGGAAAGAATTCAGCTGATAGAACACCTTTACGAATTGCTAATTTTAATTCGCTAACTGTTATTTCTTCTCCATCTAGAAATTTCATCATTAATTCTTCATCATATTCAACAGCAGTTTCAACTAATTTATCTCTTAATTCTTGTGCTTGATCTAATAAGTCAGCAGGAATAGCAATATCAGTTGCTATTTCTTCTGCTTTACCATCAAAACTATAAGCTTTCATTTCAACTAAATCAATAAGTCCTGAAAAGTTATCTTCGGCACCAATGGGTAATTGAATTGGAACAGCTTTTGCCCCTAATCTATCACCAATTGATTTAACTGAATAAATAAAATCTGCACCAGTTTTGTCCATTTTGTTAACAAAAACTATACGAGGGACTCTATATGTTGTTGCTTGTCTTCAAACTGTTTCAGTTTGAGGTTCAACACCAGATTGACCATCAAGAACCGCTACAGCTCCATCAAGTACACGCAATGAACGTTCAACTTCAATAGTAAAGTCAACGTGACCTGGCGTATCAATTATGTTGAATCTATTATTATTTCAGAAGGCTGTTGTAGCTGCTGAAGTAATAGTAATACCACGCTCTTGTTCTTGTGCCATTCAGTCCATTTGTGAAGCTCCTTCATGAGTTTCACCAATTTTGTGAATTTTACCAGTATGGAATAATATACGCTCTGTTGTTGTTGTTTTACCAGCATCAATATGAGCCATAATACCAAAGTTTCGAGTGTTGTTTAGGCTATATTCTCTTGCCATTTTTTTCTCCTTATTTTGTGTATATATTTAAAATTGATAATATTATCAACGGTAATGTGCAAATGCTTTATTTGCTTCTGCCATTTTGTGAGTGTCTTCACGTTTTTTAACAGATCCACCCATGTTGTTTGAAGCATCAATAATTTCGTTAGCTAATTTAATAGTCATAACTTTTTCATTTCTTAATCTTGAATAACTAATTAATCAACGCAATGCTAAAGTAATTTGTCTTTCTGCTGAAACTTCAACAGGAACTTGATAGTTAGCACCACCAATACGACGAACTTTTAATTCTAAGTGAGGTTGAATGTTTTCAATTGCTTTATTAAAAATTTCAACAGGATCTTGACCAGTTTTTTCTTTTATGATATCAAATGCATCATAAATAATGGTTTGAGCAATACCCCTTTTACCATCTAACATAATTTTGTTAATGGCACGTGTAACTAATTTTGAGTTGTACTTTGGATCTGCTAAAACGTCTCTTTTTTCGGCTTGATTTTTACGCATGTTTTTTAGGCCCTTTCATTTTTTCTTGTTTAATCATAATTGTGGTTCATGTCAACGGTGTTATATTATTGATTATCTTTTATTTTTTAGGTTTTTTAGTTCCGTACAATGAGCGAGATTTTTGACGGTTATTTACAGATTGAGTATCTAGTGTCCCACGAACTATATGGTAACGTACTCCAGGTAAATCTTTAACTCTTCCACCACGAATAAGTACAACTGAGTGTTCTTGTAAGTTGTGCCCTTCTCCAGGTATATAAGCATTAACTTCCATTCCGTTTGTTAATCTTACACGTGCATATTTACGTAGGGCAGAGTTAGGCTTTTTAGGTGTCATTGTAGCAACACGAGTACATACTCCTCTTTTTTGAGGTGATGAAACTTTAGTTACTTTCTTTTTTAAAGAGTTAACCCCTCTATTTAGAGCAGGCGCTTTTGTTTTTCAAGTTTTAGCCTTACGATTTGTTTTGACTAATTGATTAATTGTTGGCATTTATATTTCCTCCCTTCACAATTCCGTGTGTGTTGAACTCACCAATAATAATTATAAAGCATTAATTTAAAAAAATAGTTATTTACTAAAAAATAATAACTTATTTTAAATCAGTTAACAAAACTTTAAAATAAAAACTATCTTTATGAGAAATAAAAAAAATAAAAACTACAGTTTATTAATTAACCAATACTATAAAAAGCTATGTTGATAATTCATACCTTCACATTCTATTATTATTGTATCAACTTATATGCGATTTAATTTATTGTTGTTTTGTTAGTGTTTAGACAGAAAAAATCTACCTCTCTATATAGAAATGTAGATTTTATTTTTCCTAGTTTACTAAGTTGTTCTTTTTGATCTTTCAGATTTAGTTTTAGCAGCAATATTTGCTTCAATCAAAGCAAGCTCACGTTTATTTGCTAACACAAAGTGATTGTCACTAACCTCAATAAAATCAGGAGTATCGAAAATATAATCATAATGTTCTTTATAGGGGTTATAATTGATTATCTTTTCATTAAATTTATAGTCAGGATCTGGCTGAGGAATTGCTGATAATAAACTTTTTGTATATGGGTGGTGTGGATTAGTAAACAACTCTTCAGAATCGGCCATTTCAACTATATCGCCATGATATATTACTGCAATTCTATCAGCAATAAATTTAACAACTGATAAATCATGTGTAATAAATAAATAAGTTAAGCCATACTCCTCTTTAAATTGTTGAAAAAGATTAAGAACTTGTGCTCTAATAGAAACATCAAGAGCCGAAATTGGTTCATCAGCAATAATAATTTTTGGTTTTAAAGCTAAACTTCTAGCAATTCCAATTCTTTGTTTTTGTCCGCCTGAAAATTCATGTGGGTAGCGAGATAAGTGTTCAGGAAGTAAGCCAACAGATTGTATTAATTTTAAAACTTGATATTTACGAATTTGGGCATTTTTAGCATTTGAACTAATATTAATTGAGCTATCTGGATTATTTGTGTTAAATCATTCAACATATTCAAACTTTAATTCTGGAGAATTATATAATTCAGGGAAGTTCTCGATTCCTTCTCCAACTACTTCCTCAACAGACATCCTTTCATTCAAGGAAGAACCGGGATCTTGAAATATCATTTGAATATTTTTGCGATTTTCACGCTTTTGTTGTTTTGTGGGAACTTTAAATAAATATGATTTATTAACTAAATCGTCAATTGGTGGTAGGCTTAAATATTCAATTAATTGTTGAATTGAAGAAATTTGGCGATCGGTCAATTCTACAGTTTTAGGAATTAAACTATTATAGTATTTAATAATTCTTTTATCTTTAATGTATTTGTCATCGATCGATTCATCTAATGATTCATCTAAGTTTTTTGTCAACATTTGTGTTAAAAGAGTATTACCAACTGAATTAATTAAGTTGGTGTGATCAATTTCAGGGTTATTGTATATTTTAATAAATTCTTTTTTAGTTATATAAATCATTCTGTAATATTTTTCAATTAAGTGTTTTCGTTTTTGCAATGGAGCAGAAAGGTCGAGATTTTGCTCTTCCAACTCCTTTGCAATTTTAATTCTTCTCGAAATTTTATCATTGTTTTCAATAATCAGGTTAAGCTTCTCGAAAATAAAATACATAAGAGTTTGAAAATTTTCTGGTGTTTTGTTCACAGATAGTTCTTTAATCTTTGTGCGAATTTCAACTAAATCAAAATAATCAAGACTCATTTTATCTTTAAGTTTATTAACAATATTTTTAGTGTCTTCATTTTTTTCAAGAATCGACATTTCTAAATCTTTTGAAATATCAGGAATGTATTCATGGATCCCTGTTATGAATTGATTAATTCGATCAAAATTCTTAACAATTTTTGTAACAAATTCTAAATTATCACCAACCAATTGATGAACTATGCTGAATGCTGAAGTAGAAAATATTTTTTTTCAGCTTGCTTTGCTTAACAACTCAGGTTTAGATTTAAATTTATTGTGTTCTTTTTTTAAATAAACAATAGTTCTTGTGATGTATGAGGTTGTTACTCGGTATTTGATATTTACATAATTGAGTTTTTTTACTATTTCTTTATTAATAGTATAAACAGAAGTTGGAGTACCAACCACAATTTGATTATCTAAATAGATTGAACCATCTTGAATATTTTGGACACCAGCTATTGCTCTCCCAATTGTTGTTTTACCAGATCCTGATTCTCCAACTAAGCCAAAAATTTCTTTTTTATATATGTCAAAATTTACACCTTTGACGGCTTTAAACTTGCGACCTTTTGATCTAAATTCAACCAACAAATCACGAACATTAAGTAAAACCTCTTTATCTTTGCTATGCTTAATCATGTGTTTTTACCTCTTTTGCTATATTTTCAAATTTAATTTTGGGTGTGTCAATTTTAATTTTTTTTGCTTTATCATGTAACAACCACGTTTTTGCAAAGTGAGTTTCAGTGACTTTAAACATTGGAGGTTCATAAATGTAATCAATTGCTAAAGCAAATTTATTTCGCGGTGCAAATGCATCACCTTTTATCTCATCGAATAAATTTGGTGGTGTTCCCGAAATGGAGTACAATGCTTTACCTTTTGTACCTAATTGTGGCAACGCTAATAGTAATGACCAAGTATATGGATGTTGAGGGTTCTTAAAAATTTCTTTATTTTTACCTATTTCAACTATTTGCCCTGCATACATTACAGCAATTCTGTCAGCAATATTTGCAACAACACCTAAGTCATGAGTTATAAAAATTACAGAAAAATTGTAAATGGCTTGTAATTCTTTAATTAATTTTAAAATTTGCGCTTGTATAGTTACATCAAGTGCTGTTGTTGGTTCATCACAAATAAGAATTTTAGGGCGCGATGCTAAAGCAATTGCAATAACAACTCTTTGTCTCATACCCCCTGAATAACTACTGGGGACATCTTTATATCTTTCTTTCGGATTAGGTATTCCAACTTGTTCTAAAAGTTTTAATGCTTCTTTCTTGGCTTCTTGACGTGAAAACCCAAGCTGTTTTCTAAGAACCTCTGATATTTGAAAACCAACGGTCAAAAGAGGGTTTAGAGAGGTCATCGGGTCTTGGAAAATTGTTGCAATTGTTTTTCCTCTAATTTGACGAATTGTTTTAGAGGCTTTAACTTTGTTTTGAAAAACAAGACCTTTAATTTGCTCTCAATCAAATAATAAGTTATTTACATGTTCACTATCAATATTTTCGTTATTACAGATTTTATTAAAGATTTCAAACAATTCTTTTTCTAAATGTGTCAAGTAAATTCTTGATTCAAAATAGTTTTTTATGTCATTTACTTTGTCATGTTCTTCTTGAACTATAGTAGATTTTTTTCTTAAATTATTATCCAAGTCTTCAATATTTAAACTTTCTTTAATAAATGATACAAGCGTTCTTATCATATTTTTATGAGATTTATTAATTTTTTCCACCTTTGCTTTATCGAGCTCCAATTTTCGTATTTGAGAATTAATTTCATTTAGTTCTTTATCTCTAAAATTGGATTGTAAAAATATTTCTTTCTCAACTTGCAAACTATCAATTTTTGCTTTAATACGGTTGATTTTTTTATGATTTTGTGTTTTTGAAAATTCGTTATTTTTTTCTTTAAATAGAATGAATTTTATGTTTAGAATTTCAATTTTGTTATTTAATGACTCAATACTTATTTTAGGATCAGAACCATCAATTGGATTTAAGTCCAAAATTCTTTTCTTTCTTTTTTTCAGTGTCTTAATTATTTTGTTATTTCGCTTATTTATAAATTTAATTACATTTGAGTCTATCAAAACGTTTTCAATATTAATAATGTCAAAAGGCTTCTTGAAATAATCAATCGTGCTTTCTTTTAGCGAATGAGGAGGGTTATAAATTATAGAACCATCACTTATTCAGCCATTGGAATCTAACATAGCCGTAAATGTTTTTGTGACAACTGACTTACCCGATCCAGATTCGCCAACAAGCGCTAATATTTCACCATCATAAAGATCAAATGATATATTTCTAATTGCTGTTAATATTCTATTTCTAACTTGGAATTTAACCTCCAAATCCTTAACTGACAAAATCTTTTTTAATTTTTGTTTTTCCATTTTGAATTCCTTTCTTTTGGATAAAATATATTTAAATTGTTATATCATTATATAAAGGTATGGGGGTTTTAAACAATGAATATAAATGAAAATAATGCACTTAATGAGAATAAAAGTATAGCAATTGGGTTAAATGCAGAAGATGAGAATACTGCCAAAAAAATAAAATTTAAAATTGCAAAAAAACTTAATTATCGTAACTACTTGTTTATAGTTTTTGTAGTTATATTGTGGGTAGCAATTGCATTTATAATTGACAAAATAGTAACCTGAAATACTGATTTTTCCTGAGAATTTACAACAACAACAGGGTCCTTTATCTGTTTTTTAATTTGAATAATCATTGGTTTTATTAGAAACAGAAGAACTGTTAGGTTTTATGGTGATCAACGTAGAAGATATGATTCAACATACACAATTGAAGAAGCTAAAAATCGAAAAAAAGCTAGAATAATTTTTTTAATAGGGCTAATTCTATTGATAGCTGGAATAATAAAACTTATAATAACTTTAACTAATCAATAATTTTAAAAAAATCACCTCTTATTTTAAATAAACATGTTCCATCAAGTGTGTGATTTATATTTTTTAAAATATTATTAATTACTTCATGATTCTTATAGAGCACTTTTTGATTTAAAACTTATTCTTTCAAAAATTATAATAGCCTATATATTCAAAAAAATTATTCTGTGTGTTCAAAGATCTTGGCTTTAAAGTTTTGAAATCACTAATTTTTTCAAACTAGTAAAAAAGTCTTATACGTTGCATTTGAAAAGATTGGAAAATTATAGAGAATTAATAGCAATTGCTATTTTGTTACAAAAACTTTGTGCTTCATTTGTGCTTCAATTTAAGTTGTTCAAGAACATTATTAAATAATAAATTTGTTGTTTTTATCTTAACGCTAGCTAACAACTTTTAAAGTATCTTTGAATTTTTTACATATAGTGTTAATTATTCAAAACAAACAAAACCAGTAATAACTTAAATCTTCACATCGTTCAAAAGACTTCAATTTGATTATTACACTTTGTATTTTCCATAAAAAAATCTCCCTTAGTCAAATACTATCAATAATATTTTTTTATTCTTGAAATACTATACTTAGGAGATTATTTTCATTCTTTTATTTAGAAGTTTTTTTAAATTGCCGATTGATAAAGAATTATTATTCAATTTTTAAGATTGTGAATTTTCAATAGGTTTTCCACTAGCAGCCTCAACTACTTTAACTGTAAATTTTTCATTAAATACAGCGCCCTCACAAACAACACTAAATATAACGTCTTTATCAGGATCAGTTGGAGCAACACCAGTTACTCGAATAGCATATAAGTAAAGACCATACTCAGGTTGTAACTGTTCAGGGTTTGGGGTTACAGCAACAATTTCAGCAACTGCTTTTGATGGATCACTAGAAGTAACTGTAATTGGAAAATCACCAGAATCTTCTTTTTTAACTAATGAGTAAGATACTGAAATAGTATTATCATTTCCATAATATGTTGAACCTTCCACAACATTAATTACTGCTGTTGTTGCAGTTATATTTTCAACAACTAAACTTGGAACATTTACTAATGGATTGGCTTTTTTAACAGCCATCAAAACTTCAACTTGTGTTGGTAAATCTTTATCTGGGGAAATAATAACATCTCCAAGTTCAACAATAGTTAGTAGTGAATTTAATTCTAATTTACTACCGCTGCTTGACGGAGTTGGCAATGTTCAGCCTTCTATTAACATTATTTCATTATCTAAAGTTTTACCAACTTCAATTTCATTTAGTGTATTAGTAAATGAAATAGTCTTCCCATTAAAAGCTGCTTCTATTTTTGCTTGATCCTCTTTACAAGAAACAACTAAGGTTGCAGTTGAAACCACAACAGATAAAGGGGTTAATAATAACAACATTTTTTTCATAAATAATTACCATTCAGTTTATTTTATAAATAAACTGTTCCCTTCTTTTTTATATGTGGGGTCAGCAGCCATTCTTGCACGCTCACCATTTAAAAAGTTAATTCACACTCGGTTTTGAGAACGACTTCACAATTTTTCATTCAATTTATATAAGAAAGTTCTGTCAGATGATGAACCATAGGTTGCATATGAACCAGATTGGTTTCTTATATAATTAACACTATATGAACGATATGCAGCGCTATTATATAAAGGTAGAATTAAAAAGTATTTATATAACAAATCATATTCTGCTTTAGAAAACTCATTATATCTTTTAGTAATGTTATGAACCTCTCCAAGATCAGTTGCTTTTACATTATCTTCATATGCTTTAAATTCAGCTAGTAATAACTGTGTAGCAGAATCGGGTGCGTTTCTTGAAATTTCAGTAACTTTATTGCCTTCACCACTTGTTGCAAACATTGTGGCAAATTGGTTTGCTGTTGATGTGTCATTATTAGCAATCGTGTACCCTTCAGGAATTGCTTTTTCATAAGTTGAAGAAGGCAATTTAGCGGCTAATGGATATTTAGTAATATCACCTTTTGCTTCTTTAAGTTTATTTAAAATTCTTTCACCACCAAAACGATCTGTATAATCACCCTTTATAAAGGTTGTACTTAAATAAGTGTATGGGTCAGCATAATCAGGTAATCATCCCGCTGTGTAAATATCTCATTTAGAAGCTCTAACACGTGCATTACCTTCATCACCAACAGGTTTGTCAAGTTCTAGATAAATTGGGTTATTTGGAATTGAACTATTAAACTGGTCAAGCATTGAATTTAAATAAGGATCTCCCCCATTTAAAAACCCGATTCTAACTCTTCCTTTATATTCTCCAGATTCAACAGTCTTCAGATTATTAATTTTAATATATTCTTTTATAGTATCAATTAGCTCAGATTGTTCTTTATTGACGTGTGCTTTTGATTGATTTAGAAAAGCATCACCACCTTGAGCAAAATCATTAGAATCTAAGCCTGATATTTGTGATGCTTGCTCATGGAAATATTCAACATAATCTTTATTTTGATCTACGGCATTTGTTGCTGTTGTTTGCGAAGTATATAAGTTAATTATGTTTTTTGAAGGCGTACCTGGGGTATCAAATTCTTCACTTAATTGTTTAATGTATCTAGACCTGTCAATTCCAGTTGAAATAAATGCTCTTGCCTCAGGAAGTTGCAATAATTTACTTGCACTTAGTGCCGTGTCATAATGCTCCTCATCATTTGGATTGTCAATGTAACCATTATAATAGTTATAAATAATAATTTCGCTTGAAGCCGATATTGGTCTTCCTACCTGAACACCTGGGAATATTGGGTTTTCACTATCTGAACCAATATATTTTGCCCAACCTTTTTTATCTCCGCTAGTCGCACCAGAAAGTCCAAACGCTTCTCTTTCACCTTTTTCAAATTGTAGTCTTGCAGTTTCGCTAGAAGTAGAAGCACCAGCAACATTTGTGTAAATTTGTTTTGTTATTGTTGTTAGGTTTCTAAAATAATAGTTAGGGTTTGCTTCATAAATCATTTCTTTAGTAAAATCTAATTTTGTAGGTAAATATGCACCACTGTAAACACCAGTTTCAGAAGGTTGGCCATCTGCCAATTTTCCACCTTTAACAATTTCTTCTGCTAAAGGAGAAAAAGCAATATAAGTTAGTAATGTTTCAAAATAAGGAGCCTCTTTTTTCAATTTAAATTCAACACTTCGTGTTTCATCATTTGTAATTAACCCATACCCGCCTGCAGAGACACTGATTTCTTGCTCTAATGTAGCATCTTTTTCCAGTTTGACTGGTTTTAGATTTGTATATCTTTGACCATCTTTTTCTCAAGTTATTTCTTTTGTTTCTGGGTCCTGCTCTAAAACATAATCCATATCTAGAATTTTGCTATTTGCAACAGGTTTACCATCAGTCCCTAGGGTATTTGGGTCATAAACAACTACTGAACCAGTTGCATAAACTTCGTTATATTTAATTGTCCCTCCATTTTCTTTCATACTGTTAATTTCTCTAACAATATCATAATAAACTTCTTTTAATGGTGTTCCTTCACTTTTCAATTCATTATTTTCAACAACTGGCGCTTTATAATAATTATTGCTGTCGAAAGGTTTATTAGCGTTTAAAGCTGACATCTTAGCAGATAATACAGTTTGCATAACGTCAGTATTTAAAATGAAAGCGGTTCATAAGTTATAAACTGCAGATTGAGAATTTAAATTTAAAACATACATTGCTGTGTTATCTCAGTCAGAAGCTTTAACCTTTCTCACTTTTTGACCATTAGCGTGTGATCAATAAGCATTATCTCTAACTGTATAGGTTCAATGTGATAAATCAATTGTTTCATCACTAGAATCATTGCCAACATAAATACTTTTCCCACCTTTTTCAGCAGATGCATAACCCGATTCAAAGGCATCACCATAAATTCTTCCGAATTGGTCGACAGACAAAGCACCTGCAAAAAGGTCGGCTAAGTATGATGTAGTTCCTCCATCATTATTATGGACAGGATTCCAAGAAGTAGGAGGTGTTTCAAAAGTTAAGTGTCGCACGCTTGTGTCAATTGATCGGTTAGCTAACTTTGATAAAGCAATCCCATCATTACACGAAACTACCGCTAAAGAAGAAGCTGAAATTGTTAAAGTAGATATTAATAAAAGTGGCATGCTTTTAGATTTTAAAAAACTTCTTAAGTTTTTGTTATTTTCGATATTTTTCATAAATAACCTTTCTATTTTTTTATCTGTGAGTTCTAGGATCTAATGAATCAGCTAGAACTTTTCCAACTAAATAAAATACTAATGATAGTCCACCAACGAAAACTAGTGGAATGATTAACAAGTGGGGGTATCTTTGTCAATCAGTTCCCGACATAACACTTGACATTAAAATACCTAATGATGTATTCTGGTTATCACCAGGCTTTACAATTCCGATACCTAATGTTGCTAACGAAGCATCAATACTAAATGCAGCCGGGATTGCTGTTGAACATTGATAAATTATAATTGGTAAAATTTTTGGAATAATATTTTTTCTAATTATTTTAGGTCCTTTAGAACCAACAATAACTGAGGAAATATTATATTCTGTATGTTTTGCAATAATGATTTGAAACCTAATTGTGGAAGCCATACCTATCCAAGAAGTAATTGACACAGCAAGGATACCAACGCCAGCGCCTTGTCCTAAAATGTAAATAATCATCATAAATAAAACTAGTTGAGGAATCAAAGTAATAAAATTAGTAACCTGAATAAACAACAAATCTAATTTAGAATAAAATCCTCATATTGATCCTAAAAGAATACCAATAAATGCTTGAATAAGGAATATAACAATCGCAAACCATAACGTTGTTCGGGAACCAACTCAAACTGAAGTTCATAAATCCTGACCGTTTTTGCCAGTTCCGAATAAATGTTGTAGTGATGGAGGTTCTGGGAGTGAAGGTACGAAGTCTCTTGGAACAGCTGGTTTCCCAATTGCAACAGAGCAAGCCATAGTAATAAAAACCAAGAGAATAAATGTGCAAATAATAAATGTCGGACTTCTAAATGATTTTGAAAAAACTGTTTTTCAATAACTATAGGGTTTTGTCGAAATGTGTTCAGCAATAGTTACATCATCACCAACAATAACAAATAAACTATCATCTAAATTATTAATGTCATAATTGAATTTATTTTCCATTATTTACCTCTCTATCTAAATTTAATTCTAGGGTCTAATGCAGCAGTTAATAGATCCCCTAATAAACCTGCAAAAACCCCAACCACTGCAGAAATAACTACATATCCCATAGCGACAAAAATATCATTCCCATTAATTGCATTACTTACATAACTACCCATACCGCGAACTCCTCATTTACCTTCGACTAAAATGTTAAGTCCGAAAATGGTACTTGCGAAAGTTGCTGGAATTGAACCCGCCATTTTAATAAAAGCATTACGGTAAATGTGTACAAAGAATATATAGCGAGAACTTAAACCTTTTGATTGAGCAAATTTAGTATACTCTGTTGTCATTTCATCAACAACTAATCGTCGAGTATATAAAGTTATCCCCGAAAAAGAAAAGATAACTACACAAAGAATTGCATATATTTTAGTTTCAATACCACCCAATACTCATGAAGTACTTCCTCCAATTGATAAAGATACACTGTAAAATATCGTTATTGTAACAACAGCAGGAATAACCATGAAAACAGAACAAAGAGCATTGATTAAGCGATCTGCTTTACGATCTTTATTTTTTCCAGCAATAATTCCTAGCGGAATTCCGAAAACATATGATAATAAAACTCCGGGAAAACCTAATTTGAATGAGCTAGGCATAGCATCTTTGAAAATTGTTTGAACTGGTGTTTGCATATGGAATCCTGGTAAATCAGTAACAGATAAACCTAAAAAGAATAGTGTTTTGATTGGGGTAGCTACTAAATCTCCTGTGTCCAATAATTTAGGTTGAATAAAAACTGTTTTAGGAATTACCGGAATTATATTACGAATATATATAAATATTTGATACAGTAAAGGCCCATCTAAACCAACCATTTTTTTTCTACTTGATACAATCCTTTCATACTTAGCATTACCTGGAAAAAGTTTTAATTTATCCATAACACCATTCAAATCTTTAATTAAAGTTTCATCTTTCATAACAAAGTGAAATAAACAATAAATTACAATTACAGCCATTAAAATAGTTAATAACGAGTAGCCAATTCTTTTTAATGAGTAAAAGAATAAAGGAGTTTTTTTTGTAAATTCATGAATTTTATTATTAGATTCTCCAAAAAAATATTTTAGGTGATATAATAAATTTTGGCTTGATCTTTTATTAACTGAATGGTGACTTACTTTCTCTATTAAATCATCAAGTTTATTATTTGCTTTTTCAATCATATCCCCTCCTTTTTTAATAAATAAAATACGAATTATTAAGAATTATTAATTTTTAAAAAAATATATAGTAAAAAATATAAGCTTTTTATTTCTTATTTATAAAAATAATAATTATAATCAAATAACTTAAATAACCTATTAAAATATGAGATAAAAAAGTTAAGGATATGGTTAATCTTATTGCACTGCAATGTAATAAGATTTTTTTGTTATTCAAATCTAATTTATCTTATTTCAAATGTTAACAAAAAAAAAAAAAAAAGCAAGTACTTTTAGAGTTCTAAATATAAACTTATTAAATTTTAAATTATATTGTATTAATGAATAGGTAAATATACGTGATGCATAACTTAAAATTATATTTTTAAGTTATGGAAATAAGAACAAAAATCAACCTTGTAAAAAACACTTTTGAGTTTATTCATCAATTGCTTAAGAAAAAGCATTAATCAAAAAGCAATTGTTGTTATAAGTTGTTTTATAAGAACAAAAAAAGTTATTTTAAACTAAAGGAATAAGTGATTTACATATAATGCAAAATCAAATAAAGCTTTTTTTGAAAATTGAAAAAAGCAAAGCATCTATCACAAGTAATAAAATTCAAAATGAATTTATTATCAAAAAAAGTGGGAAAAACAATCTTCCACACTTAAATTTATAATAAACAGAGCAAATTTTGTAAAATTTGTTTTTACCTATTAACAGACTTCAAAAGTTAGCTTATTATTTTTTCAATTATTTTTAATAATTTAATGTATTTACTAAAAGCTAATAAAAAATTTTTATCTTTGTAATAACAATTTAAAAAATTTTTGATAGTTTCGTGCTGTTTTTTTAAAGGTTGTTTTTCAAAATGTTCTAAATTTTTAAAAGCTAGTGTAATTGGATTAGTAGAAGATATTATTAAATCTTTATTTTCGTTTAAAATAGTTATGTAGAAACTATAAATTGCTTCATTTATTGTTTCACTAAAACTTGACTTTTTATAAAGTTCTAAAAGAACTTCTAACAAAAATGATAAGATAAGTTTACTTTCTTGCAATTCTAATTCAAAACTTGAGTCATTGACTAAAGTTGTTTTGTTTAAAATAGCAATAGTTTCTTTTAACTGAGCAATATTTGTAATTAAGTTATTTTGTTTAATAAAATCACAAATTTCATAATCATAATTAGAAATTAAAAAATAGCTTTTAATTATTAAGTACTGATCATTGACATAATCATAAATTTTTTTAACCATAAATCCTCCTTAAAGAATTGGTGCTATCGCATTAAAAATTTTAATAATTAATCTTTTAAGTGGTTTGGCATGTTTTAATGGCACCTTAGAATATTTGTATGCGATATTAAAATCATGTTCCATTTTATTTTTTAATTTTTTATTTAGCTCTTCTGATTTAACTAAAACCATTGTTTGTTGATCTGAAAAAAGTGCTCTGTAATCTAAATTTGTAGTTCCAACAAAACTAATTGAATCATCAAAAATAAAAGTTTTTTCATGTAGAAAAGTATTATTTAAAGAATAAATTTTGCCTTTACTCTCAAACAATTTTTTAGTTCTGCTTTTAGATACGTCTAAAATCATAAACTTATCAGTCTTTCCAGGAATCATTAACCTAACATCTAAACCAGAATTAGCAGCTAAACAAAGTGCATCTAATAATTCTGGGGGTGGTATAAAATATGGTGTTTTTATTCATATAGATTTTTGAGCTGAATTTATCAATGAAAGCAAAACATCTAAATGAGTAGAACGAGGGTGATTTGGTCCATTAGCAACAACTTGAATAAATTCTTTTTGATTATTTTCAATTTTTTCATGAAAAGTTGTTTTTCAAGAAAGGTTATCAATTTTCTTTTTGCTATAAAAGTTTCAGTCACGAATAAATATATTTTCTATTTCTTTAACTACTTCTCCACTAATTTTGTAAGCTGAATCGTTTCAGTATCCAAATTTAGATCCTATATTACAATAACCATCTCCAATGTTAATTCCACCAACAAAACCATAAAAACCATCAATAACAATGTCTTTTCTATGATTTCTATAATTTGCTTTTCAAACAATAAAAGGAAAATGCACAGGTGAATATCCCAACATTTTGGCTCCTGCTAATTTAAGTTTTTTCTTTGTTCTTCTAAATTGATTATAGCATCCTAAGAAATCATAAATAATATAAACTTCAACACCCTCTTTAAGTTTTTTAATTAGTATCTCTGAAACACGATCCAAAAATTCACTTTCTTCGATTATAAACATATTTATCAATATATATCTTTTAGCCTTTTTAAGTTCAGATAATAAAGTTTGAACATAATCATTTCCGTTTTTTAAAAAATCAACTTTAAAATTTTTGTAAATATTTTGATTTTGTTGTTTAAGCGATGATATAAATGCTCTTTTGAATTGAGGGCTTTGTTTAGTTAGATCAGATAAATTTTCAAAAGAATTTTGTATATTCATAAGATTAGAATGCTTATCATTTTTGTATTTGTAAAGTTTATTTTTTTTGTATTTGTAAGGTCTACCAAAAAATAAATATGAAACAATACCAAAAAAGGGCACAAGACATATATAAATTGTTCACCTTATTCTTGTTTCAATTCTTCTTTTTTTATTACCTAAAATCACAAAACTTCACAATATAGCTAAAATGTGAGTAGAAACCAAAACAGAAATAAGTGTAATGGGTGTTTTAAAAAGAAATGTTAAACCTACATTCAAGGCTAAATATAGTAAAAAAGCAGTTAAGAATATACAAATTAGTGATGATGTTACTACTATTGGTTTTTTCATAATATTATCCTTTGCTAATAATTTTGTCTAACTTAATTTTTCTAATCAATGATTTGTTTTCAATATTAAATGATTAAATTGTATTGGTGATAATTTCATTGTAGCTTCATTTAATTTAGTATTTGCATTAAGTTTATAAATGTATAAATTTTCAGAGTTTTCTATGTTTATTTTTTTATACTGAAAGGAAATAAAAATAAACAATGATACTAAATATCCATAGTTATAAAGTTCTTGTTTTTTTTCTAAGCTAATGGATGCGAATATGTTTCCACATAGTTTAAATCAATTATGTTTATTAAGAATATCATTGTGCGATTTTTTTAAATCTTCAGTATCATAACTTTTTAAAATTTCTTCTTCTAAATTTAAATCACTACTTATAGTTAAATTATTTAAAAAATTTTTTAACTTTACTTGAAAATTAAATTGGTCTTGATTTTTTTTATATTCAAAATCGTTGTCAATAAATCAAAATATTATTAATAAAAAAACTGCTTCATTATAAAAACTGCTTAAATGTTTTTTTTCAATTGTTACGACATTTAAAAAAAGTCTCAAAATAATGTTTTTTTGAGATAATTTAAATATTTTTTTAACTTGTGAATTATCAAAGCCTTCATCAGAAACAATTTTTTGAAAAATTTTTTTGTGATTTTTAATAAATATTTTGTAAGACTTTATTTTTTTGTGATTTTTCATAACTACCTTTTTATTTCTGTCTAGATAAAATTGGGAATATTATTTTGCTGTCACTAATATTTGTTGTAATTTCTTTTGTTCAAAGAGTCGATTTAATTTTGTTTTCAGAACTTCTAACAAAAATGTCTGTATTAGCTATGTGTAAACCTTCTTTTAAATCTGGAATAAAACCAAAGTCTACTCTTTTAATATGTTTTGGTACAATAATTTTTAGTAAGTATTCAATATCTACTTTATCATGCGCAAAAATTGATATAAGATCAAACACATCTTTATTATATTTATAACAAACAACAACATCTAAACTGGGTATGTGATAAGTATCATTTGCAAAATATTTTAAAATATTAAAAGTTTTAATAGAACTATCAAACTTAGAATCTAAATGTGAAGATTGTTTAGTTGAGTGTTTAATTTTCTCAGTCATAATTTCAAAGTCTTGTAGTAAATCTAAATCAAGTTTTTTAATTTTGTTTCTAACAGTATCTTCATTGTGTTTTCAATTTAAAAAATAAAGGTATTCTTTAGTTTTTTTAAACTTAGTTTGTTCATAAATGTGCTCATCAATATCATTTGAAAATGAAATAATAATATCTACTACGTTTGAGTATTTATCTATTGCTGCATTAATTAATTCAACTTCCAGATTTTCATGTTTATGAACTTCTTTCAAAAATAAGTTACCTAATTGAATTGCTGTGCATTTTTCATCACCAATAAAAATTTCAAATTTAGTAATTCCTAAAGCTGCAATAATTTCATTTTTCTCATTAATAATTGTAACTGGTAAAAAGTTATTTAAATTTTTATTTTTGAAAATTCACTTTTCGAAATTTTCATTATTAGATTTTCTTATTAGACCATTTAAATCTTGGTTAAAATGTTTATTGTCCTTATAATCAAAAATTATGTCGTATTCTTTTTTCATTTTTCTCCTTATAAATATAGCTTAATTAATTATACCTTTTAACCTTTAAAAAACCTAATCTAAATTTTACAGATAGCTTGCTCAGACATTATGTTTAAAAGTATTGTTTCTTTTATTTTAATATTAAATAACTCACTAATAGTGTTATTAATAAGTTCTGATTCATATTTATATTTATCAATATATGGGGATTTAGAAAACTTCAATAAAAATATAAAGTATTCTTTTCCATTTGTACAAATTATTTCTATGTTACTTATATAAGGTGTTATTTTATTATTGTTAATTAAAACAACATCAGTTCAAAATTTATTTATTTTATTTTTATAAATAAAATTATTTAAGTTTTTAATAATTGTTTTAGCATATGTTGCAATCTTTTTGTTATCACAACTTTCATTTGGAAATCTTATTTCACTAGAACTTCTTTGTTTAATAGAAATTTTTACAATTTGTTTAATCAGCTCATTTCTTTGCGATATATCGAATAAAATTTGATCATTTAATTGGTTTACAAAAGGGTACTTTTGAGTAATAAAATTAGCGTCAATCTTTATGTTAAAAATATTCTTGTTTAAGTATTTTGTGTAGTGAGGAAAACAAAGGTGAAACTGTTGCAATTTTTTTGGATCAACTTTTGCTAAGTTATCTTCAAACACTAATCATTCTGCTAAATTTAAACTATCTATCATTTTATTTATCTTACTCATAATTTTGTAATTGTATTATAAATTTTAGATGGGTGTATGTCATCTGGTTCTTTATCAAAAAAAACTTGAATGTTTTTATTAAATCCAATTAATTCCTTTTCTGTATTTATAGCTTCTTTGCCATGAAAGTTTACACTTGTTGATATTATTGGGCCTACTGAATCAACTATTTTTTTTATATCTTTTCTTTTAATCATTCTTATTGCAAGAGTAGTTTTATTTTTTGTTTCAACAATATATGTTATTTTTTCTTGTAATAATAGTTTTTCATGAATACCTAATTTTTCAAGCTGTGAAGTGCAACTTATTAAAATAATAAGAGGTTTGTATTTCTTTGATTTTTTAATTTTATTAATTTTATTGATGTTAGAACTTGAATAAATAGCTGAAATTCCAAAAATTGTATCAGTTGGAATAATAACCAATTCTTGATTTAAAAGTCTATTTACTGCATCACTTATTTGTAAGTTATTTAACATACTATTTAATTCTCGCTTGTGTTAGTTTAGATTTTAGATTATTTTTAAAATTAGATTTATCATAAATGTTTTTTCCAACAATAGCAAAACTAGTTATAAGAGTTGATGTCAAAACAATAAATTGTGAAAAAATGTTAATTGGGCTAACAATTTTAAAAATTACTCGATTACGAAATTTATCAATATTGAAATGATTGCTAATTTGTTCTCAATTGTATCCAGTTACTACCTCAACTTCTTTTAAATAATTGCTTCCGATTGTTGAGTTATCTTTATTTTCATTTCATGTATTTAACAATGAACTAATTTCTATTTCTGAATAAAATATAACACCCAGAACTAACAACAACATAACACCTGTTAAACCATATTGTAAAATAAATATTTGTTGAGAATTACTATTACCTCTTGTTAAAACAGAAACAAAATAAACTAATATTGAAAGAGCTATACCAATTATAATCACAGGCAATGAAGAATATGCAAAATACTTATTACTAAATATTATTAAATTTTCATATCCATTGACTAGTTGGGGTGAAGTGTCAAATTGTCTAGCAAAATTAGGGAATGAATCAATAAAAGAGGATAGTTTTGCTATATTTGTTGAATTAAAAGATGTTAAAAAAATATAAGTTAAAGAAGGTATTAAAATACAAAAAGCTGTGATTATTGTTCAAGCCGCTAAGGTTCTATCAGAATTATTAAACACTTTTGAAAAAATTTCTTTAATTCTAGAAGATGTTATTTTTTTTTGTTTTTTATTGATGTAAGTAATGTAGTTATCAATATTTAGTTGATCAACATCTAGAACTATCGAGTTTTGAATACTTAAAGACATCATAAAAACTACAGCGAATTGTAAAAAAAGAAATCACCATAACAAATCAGTTGTTACCCACTTATAAGAATTTTGTTTATTTTTTGCAAAGAACGTTGTAGCTTCTTTAAAAATTCCATCAACTAATTCATTTGGATTTAATAACGATTGAAAATCAAAAAAGTTTTGATATTGATTATGCGAATATTGTGATATAGCTGCTAATAAAAATACTGTAATTTCAAATAATAAAAGAATAACTCAATACAAATTTTTATATCCGTTGCTTATTGTTTTTGATGTTATAACTGGTTTTAAAAACAAAATAAGCATTAAGCAAAAAGTAATAAAAACTCATGATATTGCTAATGGGGTTAGGATTGTTTGTTTTGAAGGTAAATCTACAATTTTTGACAATTCTTTATAATGGTCGAAATAGAATTTCAAATTGACATCTACAAAAAAAGTAATACTGAAAACTATTATTGGAATTATAGTTAAACAAAAAATAATTATATTAAAAAATGATACTTTATATAAGTATACATTAAATTTTTGAAAATCTTCATTTGTGTCTTTAATCCTAAAATTTAACATTTTAGATTTTAAAACTATTTTTTGTTTTTGCATATATCTCCTACTTATTACTTATTATAAGATTTCTTCAAAGTTTTGAAAAGTCTTCTTTAAACTCATATTTTATATTTGGATTTAATGATATCAATTTTTCTAATTTTTCTTTTTGATCTCAACCAATTTCAAAAATTATATTAAATGGCTTAGATATGTCTACTAATTTTTCTATATTAGCAAACATTTTCTTGTAAAAATACAAACCTTCTTCTTTTGCAAATAAAGATATATGTGGTTCGTACTTAAAAACGCTATCAGAAACATTTAAATCTCCATACTTTATATACGGGGGATTACATAAAATTAAATCAAATTTTTCTTTATTAATAAAAGGGTCTAAAAAATCACCTTTTATAAACTTAACATTATTTTTTAGATTTAATAACTTATTATTTTGTTTTGTTATTTTTAAAGCAGCTTTTGAAATATCTGCAAAAGTTATTTTATTAATACTTTTTCGATTTAAATAAACAGTGCTTATTCCAATGCAACCGCTTCCACAACATAGATCTAATACTTTAATATTTTTTTTGTTTTTCAAAAAGTTACAAGCATACTGAACAATTAATTCACTTTCATTTCTTGGAATTAAAACTTTGTTATTTATCTTAAAATTTAAACCACAAAACATTTTATTTTTAGTTATGTAAGCTATCGGCACACCCTTTTTAAGTTTTACTTTTATTTTTAAATATTTACGAAAAAAATTTACTTGTAATTCTTCATTAGGATTTAAAACCAAAAGATCATATTTTTTTTTAGAAATATGTTCAATTAACTCATAAACATCAGACTTTGAAAAAATAGGAAAATCATTTTTAATTAACTCATAAGCTTTAATTGCGTTTTTAATTATCATTTTGCTTTAATTGTTCTTCAACTATTGCTCTTTGTTCCTCGTTAACTAAAGCAATAATAAATTCTTCAATATTTCCTTCCATAACTTGATCTAGTTTATTAAGTGTTAATCCTATTCTATGATCTGTTACTCTATTTTGAGGGTAATTATAAGTTCTAATTTTTTCACTTCTAGCCCCAGTTCCAACAGCGCTTTTTCTAGTTGCATCAGCTTGGGCTTGTTGTTTTTCAAGTTCAGCCTCATAAACTCTTGCTCGAAGCATAGCCATTGCTAAATCTTTATTTGCATATTGACTTCTTTCATCTTGTGAAGCTGCTACAATTCCTGTTGGAATATGAGTTACTCTAACAGCTGAATCTGTTGTATTAACACTTTGCCCACCTGCTCCAGATGATCTATAAGTATCAATTCTAAGATCTGAGTTTTTAATTTCAATTTCTACTTCATCAATTTCAGGTAAAACAGCAACTGTAGCAGTTGATGTCTGTATTCTTCCTTTAGTGTCTGTTTTTGGTATTCTTTGTACTCGATGCGCACCTGACTCAAATTTAAGTTTAGAATAAACTTTTTCACCTTTAACCATAAATGAAATTTGTGAAAAACCACCAGCTTCAGAAGAAGATGACTCTAATATATTTATTTTTCAATTTTGTTTTTCAGAATAAATTCTATACATTCTCATTAAGTCACCAGCAAAGATATTAGCTTCATCTCCACCAGCTGCTCCTCTAATTTCAATAATTACATTTTTGTCATCATTCGGGTTTTTAGGAAGCAGCATTTCTTCAATTATTGCAACTATTTTTCTTTCAATTTTTTCGTTTTCACTTAATTCCATTTTTGCTAACTCTAGCATTTCTGGATCTTTTTCTTCACTAATTATTTGTTTAGCTTCTTCAATATTCTTTATTACTTCATTGTATTTAATATACTCATCAACAACTTCAATTAAAGATGCTCTTTCTTTATTTAAGGGTGTAAATTTTTTAACATCCGAAATAACTTCAGAAGATTGTAAACTCTCATCTATTTGATGAACTCTTTTTTGCATTGCTTCCAATGCTTCTAATGTCTTAGGGTTCATTTTATTTCTCCTTGTTTAAAATATAACAATTTCTACATCTAGCTTCATAGCTGTCGTTCCCATCAACTAATATTAAAGGAGACGACCATTTAGCTGGTTTTCCATCTATAATTCTTTGTGTTCGGTTTGCAAAGTTTCCACACTTTACACAAATCGCTGTCAACTTATCAACCATTTCAGCTAATGGTAGTAATCTATCAACATTTTTGAAAGGAACACATTTAAAATCTTTGTCTAGTCCAGTAACTATAACAATTATTCCGCTATCTGCTAATTCATTAATATAATCAACTATTGCTTCGTCAAAGAATTGAACTTCATCAATACCAACAACATCAATAGGATTAATGGCATTTTGTTTAGCAAAAACTTTTTTTAATTCATTTGTATCTTTAACAGGACTAGATATTAGTTTAGTTCCAGAATGAGAAGCAACATTTTCTTTTGAATATCTATCATCAATTATTGGTTTAAAAGTTATAATATTCTTTTTTGCATATGCATGCCTATTTAACCTTTTTATAAACTCTTCTGTCTTACCAGCAAACATACATCCAGTTATTAGTTCTATTCAACCTAAATTATTTTTAGGTATATTAAATTCATTTTTGGGTATCATTACTTATTTCCTTCTTTAATAACTTTTTTAAGATCGCTTACAAGTTTTTTGTAATCTTCTATTTTATTTAGTTTACATCCACTAGCAAGTTTATGACCACCGCCATTGTATTTGTTTGCTACTTTATCAATTTCAAAATCTCTACTTCTTAATGAGACTTTTATTTCATCATCTAGTTCAATAATTAATGCTCAAATTTTAATTTCGCTTAAACCACTCATTGTTCCTAAAGCAGATTTATAATCTTCATAATTATAATTTCAAGGTTTTTGATCTTCTTTAGTTATTATAATACTACCAACACCTTCTTTTGTAACTTCAAGTTTTGAGAAAGCATAATTTAAGTACTGTTTTTTCTTTAAGTCAGAAACATATAAACTATCGTGAATTTTTTTTAAGTTAGTACCGTTTTCTAATAGTATTCTTGCAGCTTCAAAAGTTGAAGCTTTAGTATTAGGAAATAAAAATCTACCACTATCTGTTAAAAGTCCTTTGTAAAGATTATTAGCAGCTTCTGCACATCATTTAAGTTTCATTTTATTAGCTCACAAAGTTATAACTTGAGTACAAGCGATTGCATTCTCATCAACTATTTCAAAATCAGCATATGAGTCAATATTAATGTGATGATCAATTTTAAATGTTTCTTTTGCTAAGTCAAACTTATTAAAGTCAATTCTCTCTTTAACTGCTGTATCAACAGTTATAACTAAAGATACTTTAATTATTTCATCTGTAAGTTCTTTAGCTAAAAAATCCTTATTATCATCTAATCTATCACCAGGAATATATACTTGTTTTTTTGGAAAGTTCTGTTGAATTAAATAGGCTAATCCCATTGAACTACCTTGCGCATCTCAATCTGGCTTAACATGTTTAGCAATTATTATAGATTTATATTTTTTTATTTTATTTATTAATAACTTATGCATTATCTTCCTCCTTGTTTATAATTGAAATCACTGATTGGTTTTTTAAATAAATCGTCAATTTTTGGTCTTTTTCATAACTTTTTTTATTTTCGTAAAAAAATATCCTTGCTTTATTTGTGGTAATTCCACAATAAATATTTTTGTCATTAAATCTTGAATTTTTAATTATTTTTATGTTTAAAGGAAGTGATTTATCTTCTATAAAATCTGTTTCTACTTCAAATGGGTTTATTAATAAATATCCATTTTTAATTTTACTTGATACTTTTATATTTCATAACCTATTTTCAATTTTAATAAGTTGATCATTACTTTTTGTAAATTCTAATTTGTTTGATGAAAATAGTTCACCATCAAATATTTCTTGATACTTTTCATTTAATAAATCTAAAACATTAGTTCTTTTCATCTCGTTTTTAATTGTTGCATATATTAAAGTTTTGGGGTGAAGATCTTGCAATGTTTTTAATTTAGAATGTAGAATAGTTATTGATACATCTGGATAAAACTCATTTATTTTTTCAATTGACTTCATTAAAGTTTTGAAATCGTTATTTGTTAGTAAGTGAAGAAAGTCAGAAAATATAATATTTTTTTTACCCATATTAATTGCTTTTAAAATTTTTGCATAAATTATGTTTAAAGAAGAAATTTTAAAACTACTTTTCAATCATCATTCAAAATTAAGGTCTAATCTTTTAGTTGTTTTATTAATTATATTTATTGATTGTATAAAAATAGATTTAACCTTTTTTTTATAATGTTTTTTAAGTGCAGCAAATTCGTTTTTATTACCATATTCTATTTCAACAGTAAATATTAATTTATGATAATCATTATGTATTTTATTTACAACGTATTCTCTTAATCTTTTTGTTTCTTCTTTAACAAAATCCAAAATAAAAATATTTTCCACTTTTGAGTTTTCAAAAAATAAATCTTCTATAATTTTTTGTCAGTTATTCATTTCAAATGATACCTTTTGACTCATTTCTTTTGAAACATTAAATGTTTTGTAGAACTTACTTAATTCAAATTTTAATTGTTTTTTTAATTCTCTTTTTTGAAAAGTTGCTTTTATAGTTTTTAATCTAATATCGTTTATGTTTATTGCTATAAACTTTGCTTGTTTAGTTACTATGTACTTTGTTTGAGCAAATTTAAAAAGGTGAGATTTTTTTCTTAAAAGTTTATTTTTAGATCTTTTCGCATTATATTCACAAGGACATGCGTCTCTTATGTCATTTATAGAGTTTATTTTATCAAACAAAACTTGATTAAACTTTAATAACTTTTTACTAAATAGTATTTCAAATTCATTATCATAAATAGCTTTTGCTATAACTTTTATTTGTGGTGGAAATTCTTCAAAAATAGCTTCTGATTTTTTTTCATTTATATTTGAAATTTGATTTAACAAATTTTTGTTTAATTTTTTATGGTTATCAGCAACAGATTTTAAATATTTTTCAATTGCTTTATTTACTTCATTTCTTACTTTTAAATCACTTACATCATTTTTAGAATCTACTAAAGATAAATATTCATACTTTTTATCGGTATGATTTATTCTGGCTTTTTTTAAGAAATTAAGATCAAAAAACAAAGAAAAAACTAATATCGCTCTAATCGGTACAAAACGATTAACTCATTTGTCAGGTGTTATGAATTCAACTTTGCGTTTAACAAAGCTTTTATTAATAACATCAATTTCATCAATTCTAAATCTGCCTGACTTATTTTTAATTTTTCCTAATAATATTTTTTTTAAAGCTTTATCTTCTGATTCAGATAAGTAAATATTTGTAGTTTCCCCACTTATATTAGAAAAGTTAACTTTTTTTATACTATCAATTTTTAAAATAGGGGCAAAATCCTTAACTTTGTATGACATAAATACCCCTTTCTAAATGACTTATAACTATTTTTAATTTTAAAACAAAAGGGTATTATTTTAAAGTGTTATAAAACAAAAAAGCCATTGCTGACTTTTTCTATTTTTTGTCTTTTGATTTATTTTCTTGTTTTTGCTTTTTAGATGCTTCTTGAACAGATGTGTTAATTTCGTCTTTTCTTGCAAATTTAGATTTAAATTGTTCAACACGCCCTGTTGTGTTAGCAAAGTTTGTAGCTCCTGAATAGAATGGGTGACAGTTTGAACAAACGTCAACCCTTACCTCTTCTTTTCTAGTTGTTCCACAAATAAATTCATTTGAACAAGTTGTACAAGTAAATTTTGCTTCTTCAAAGTATTTTGGTTGAATATCCTTTTTTGGCATAATGTATCTCCTTTCACACTATGTTATCATTTTAGATAATTTCAGTACATTTATAAGTATATAACAATTATTTAAAAAGAAATGAAAATACAGCATTTTTTGCTGCATTAAAACTTTTATTAAGCTTTACCTTGGCACCCAAATCAACCAGTTAATTCATTAAAAGTTTCTTTTAACGCTTGATAACCTGGATTTAATAATTTTCTTGGGTCAAATCCTTTTGATGCATCATCAAGATCTTTTCCAGCTTCAATATATTTTCTTGTAGCATCTCTAAAAGCTAATTGCAATTCAGTATTAACATTGATTTTTGAGATTCCTAATGAAATAGCTTTAATAACTTGATCTTGAGGAATTCCACTTCCACCATGTAACACCATAGGCATGCTACATGCTGCTTGTAGGTCTTTTAAGGTATCAAATGATAGCCCTGTTCATCATTCTGGGTATTTACCATGAATATTCCCAATTCCGGCTGCTAACATTGCAATTCCTGTTTTAGAAATTTCTGCTGCTTGTATTGGATCACCAAGTTCACCATTACCAACAACTCCATCCTCTTCCCCACCAATTGAACCAATTTCTGCTTCAACTGAAACTTCGTGTTCATTAGCAAAAACTAAAATTTCTTTTGTTTTAGCAAGATTTTCTTCATAAGGTAAATGAGATCCATCAAACATAATTGATGAATAACCAGCTAAAATACATTTTTTAGCCATTTCAATTGATTGACCATGGTCTAAGTGTAAAGCAACTGGAACTGATATATTTAATTCTTCTAACAGTCCATTAACCATTCCTACAACTGTAATTGGACCACCCATATATTTAATAGCACCTTCACTTGTCCCTAATATTACTGGTGTTTTTGAAGCTTGAGCGGCTTCTAAAATAGCTTTAGTTCATTCTAAATTATTGATGTTGAAGTGCCCAATTGCATATTTATTTTCATGTGCTGCTTTAACCATAGCAGTAGCATTAACTAATCTTTTACTATAAATTCTTGTCATTTTATCCTCTTTTTCTTTTATTCATTATGATTATACAACTTTTAAAAGTTTTTTAAAAAATAATTATCTTTTTGCAGTTCATTTAAATGTTTTAATTGTAGTTATAAATAATAATATTAATGCTAATATTGATCCTATTATTGGTTGTCAAGATTGTGTAAAACTATTATATGCACCTTGAAATGACATTGGATTTTGAGTAGGCATGATTTCCACTATATCTTTTCAACCCCCAGGATTCATTGCATGCAAATATAAAAATACGCAATATTTATGAGGAATAAGATATGTAGCAATAACTAAAACTTTACTTGAATATATTAATTGCGGGGGTAACATCACACCAGATAAAAACATTGTAATAAAATAAACTATCATGACAATACCCTGTATTGCTCCTGGAGCATTAGCTAATCCGCCAAGAAAAGTTGCAATTGCAATTGAAGTTATACAAACTAAAAATATTGAAAAAACCAAATATCCATATTTTATAGTTGAAAACATATGCTGAAATTCTATAAAATCTTTTCCTTTTAAAGAAACTGAAGCTAATATTAATCCATATACTAAAATTATCAGATAACAAACTATACCAGCCAACAAGTATACAAATCAAACTGAAGCAATAAACATACTTTTTTTTACTCCAGTAATATCTATTCTTTTTAAAAACACTGAATTTTTTCATTCAACTATTGAAGGTGTCAAAGATGTTATGATTGTTAAACAAGGCAATAATGCATAACTAAAAACTGTTGCCCCTCTTTTATCAAAAACATAAAAAAATATTGTTGTTAAAAATATTGGCATAATTATCATGAATACATAATTCCTTGAGTCTTTTACAAAAGATTTAAAAACAAGTAGATTTAAGTTTTTAAAAATACTACTTTGGTTTTTAAAATTAAAATTATTTAATTTCATTCTTCAATTCTCCTTTAAAAAATAAATTCATTACAGATCTTAAGGAACCATACTTTTTTACAACATCTTTTATTTTTTCATCAAAAAATACTTTTTGCTCATCTATAATTATTATTCTGTTACACAAAATTTCTGCTTCTTCAGGATGGTGGGAAACTAATAATAGTGTTTGTCCAAATTCATTTATTTTTTTACTAAAAAAATCTATTATTTTATTTTGTAATTCCATATCTAATCCAGTAGTCAATTCATCAAGTATAACTATTTGCGGATTATTCATAACAGAAATCATTGCATTAAACCTTTGTCTCTGACCGCCTGATAACTTTTTTAAAGGTGTTTTTATAAACTCTTGAATATCAAAAACAGTAGAAATTTCTCTTTCTCACTCTGATGTAAATTTTGGATAAACACTTCTATAAAAAATTAGCATATCATATGGAGTGACTCCAGGTGGTCATTCACCAGTTTGGAGCTGAATGCCTATTTCATTTTTAAAATTTCCCTGTATATTTATTTTTATCTCTCCGTTAGTTGGTTTATCAAACTGTGCAATCATTTCGACTAAAGTTGTTTTACCACATCCATTAGAACCCATAATAGCTACTTTTTCGCCTTTTTTAATATTAAGGTTTAAATTTTTAAATACAATTTTTTCTTTAAATTTTTTTTCTAAATCTTTTATTTCAATTATATTTGACATATTACCTCCTGCTTTGTAATAAATAAATTATACTATTAATATAATTACTAAATAAAGGAAAAAGTATGAAATTAAAGATAGTAAAACCACAAATTAAATACTTAAATCAATTAGAAAAATTAAAAAATGATTTTATTGATTCTGGCGAATCATCCGATGGGATACATGGTTCAGCTGATTTATTAGATTTTAAAAATACTACTGACTGAATTGATTTTGTAAATAAAGGTATTGGTAAAAATAATTGAGTACCTTTTAGACAATATTTAATAGTTGATAAAACAGATATTTTATTAGGTTTAATAAATTTGCGATTTTCTCTTAATGACTATCTTTTAAATTATGGTGGACATATTGGTTATTATGTTTCTCCAAAACATAGGAATAAAGGTGTCGCAAGCAAAACCCTTTATCAAGTATTACAAATTTGCAAAAAAGAAAAAATTGATAAAGTTTTAATTACTTGCTTGGATACAAATATAGCATCAGAAAAAGTTATTATTAAAAATGGTGGAGTTTTTGAAGATGTTCGCAGTAATGGAGAACACAATTATAAAAGATTTTGAATAAAATAAAAAAATCTCAAGCGAGATTTTTTTATTCTTTTACAATTGCTTCTACAAAACCTTTAAACAATGGGTTTGGTTTATTGGGTCTTGAAGTAAATTCAGGATGGAACTGACAACCTATATAAAATTTATGATTTGGTAATTCAATAACTTCCACTAAATTAAGTTCTTTGTAAATTCCAGAAAACACTAAACCAGCATCTTCAAGTTTAGTTTTAAACTCATTATTAAATTCGTATCTGTGACGATGACGTTCTAAAAAATTTAATTTTTCATAAAGTTTTTCCAATAAAGTATTTTTTTTAACTTCAGTTTCATAAACACCTAATCTTAAAGTTCCCCCAAGATTTTCTATATCAATACCTTTTATAAAATCAAAAACAGGCTGTTTTGTGTGTTGATCAAATTCAGTTGAGTGTGCTGATTTTAATCCAGCAACATCTCTTGCATAAGATATTGTAGCAATTTGCATGCCTAAGCATATACCTAAATATGGAATGTTATTTTCTCTTGCATACTTAGCAGCAAGAATCATCCCTTCAATCCCTCTATCTCCAAATCCTCCGGGTACTAAAATGCCTTTTGAAGATTTTAAAATTTCTTCATAGTTTTCTTGATTCATTTTATCAGCTTGAATTCAATTAATTTTCAGTTTCCTATTATATTCATAACCAGCAATTTTTAGAGATTCAATAACAGAAAGATAAGCATCTTGTAATTCAATGTACTTACCAACAAAAGTAACTTCAAATTCTTCAGAAGATTTTTTTATTTTTTCAACAAAATTAACTCATGGTTGAAGATTTGTTTTTACTGTTTTTAAATTTAATTGTTTTATTACTATTTCATGAAGATTTTGATCAAACATGTCAATTGGAACTTCATATATAGAACTTCTGTCAATCGCATCAATTACATGCGATGATGGTATATTACAAAATAATGAAATTTTGTTTTTTATATCATCTGATGAAGGTTTATCAGTTCTTTGAACAACAATGTCTGGTTGAATACCTAGTGACAATAACTCTTTTACTGACATTTGAATTGGTTTTGTTTTATATTCTTTTGATGTTTGTAAATAAACTAGTAAAGCAACATGAATAAAAATTACATTTTCTTTGCCTTCTTCCATTCTTATTTGTCTAATAGCCTCAATGAATGGTTGTGATTCAATATCACCAACAGTTCCACCGATTTCAGTTATAACCACATCAGCTCCACTTGTTTTAGCTGCTTGATACACTTTGTTTTTAATTGAATTAGTGATGTGAGGTACAACTTGTATTGTTTGACCACCTCAATCCCCTCTTCTTTCAGCATTAAGAGCATCTTTATATATTCTACCAGCTGAGTTTGATGAAAACTTAGATAAATTTACATCAATAAATCTTTCATAGTGACCTAAATCTAAATCAGTTTCTCCACCATCTTCAGTCACAAAAACCTCTCCATGTTGGTATGGACTCATTGTTCCAGGATCAACATTTAAATATGGGTCAAATTTTTGCATATAAACTTTAACTCCACTTGCTTTTAAAATAGTTCCTAAAGAAGATGCTGTAATTCCTTTTCCAAGACCAGAAACAACTCCACCTGTAATAAAAATATATTTTGCCATAATGTCCTTTCAAAATAAAAAGTTGTTAAAACATAAAAGTAAACAACTTTTTAATTATATATTAATCTTCGTCTTCGTTATAAAAAACTTGAATAGTTTCTTCTTCCTCTTCTTCAACAAAAAGTTCATCATAGACTTCTAAGTCCTCGTCTTCATCATCAATAGACTCTTCTTCTGATTTATCTTTTGGTTTTTTAGGGGTTATTTTTAATTCTGTTTTAATGTTTTCAACTTTTTTACCATCAGCAACAGTTCAACCTTGTGTTTTACTTAAAGCAAATCTACTATCTAAAATCATTTCGCTATATAAATCAGCAATAGTTTCATTTTCATCAGATTTGTTGTTAATAACTTGAGTTTTAATTCCTTCTCAAACTTCCAATAATTTACATGGACCTTTTGCTTTTTTTAGAAAATCGTATGCTAAATCAATATTTTGTTTATTTGTCATTTTGAACCTCCTAAGTGTATATTCTAAACCATTTCTTTTGGAAACATGTATTTTTTTGCAATTTTTTCATGCTCTATTTCTTTTATTGTATTTGCTAATAAGCTAAATTCATTAAAAGATTTTATTTTACCATTTGAATCTTGAATGTAAATACTTTGATCTTTACCATCAATTATTCCGTCTTTATATATTAAAGTTTTTTTAGGTTTAAATTCTATAAAGTAGTATTTTAAATCCAAACCTTTTGCTTTAAGTTTATTTTTTATTTCTTTTGCTTTAAATTCATCAGCAACTTTAAAATTAAAAAATTGTCTATTTAAGATTCTATTTGATAAGTCTGAAAGAATTTCATCATTCTCTTTAACAAGATTTTTAATAATATCAATTGTTGTCATATCGTCTAATTCTAAATATAGATCTACTGGTATTTCTCCACGATCAAACATTGAATAAAAGTATTTACTAATTCTTTTTTCTTTAAATTTAAAATTTAGATCATATAAATCTTTTAACCTTAAAAATAAGATTCTGAAATGTGTGTCAAAAGCTATTGATGCTTTGTGTTCATAAACTTGTTTGTACATGTGATATCTTCCCAATAAATAAGATTCAATTGCATAAACAGTTTTAATGGGATAGACAATTTTATCATCTATAAGTTTTGCATTGCGAATTAAAAAACTAGTATCTAAAGAAGCATAGTTCACTCCACAATTATAAGAGTCACGCTTTAAATAATCAATTCTGTCTGCGTCTAGTTGACTACTTATTAATAAATTTAATTGTTTTTTAGGGTGTTTACCTTTAATAATGGAAATAACCTCATCAGGATTTATTTGGTATTTTTCTAATATTGGTCGTATGTTTCCTTTCTTATTTGAAATTATTTCTGCGCTATATTCTTCGTGACTTTTATTTGAAACTTTTTCAAATGTGTGAGAAAAGGGACCATGACCAATATCATGCATTAAACCAGCTAACTTAATCAAGTCTTTTTCTTTTTCATCTATAGAATTGAATTCAGAAAGATTTATAAATTGGTTTACAACTTCATAAACACCTATACAATGCATAAATCTTGTGTGTGTAGCACTTGAAAAGGCAAATTGTGAACCACCTAGTTGAAAAATTCTTCTAAGTCTTTGCATTTCAGGTGTATTTAATATTTCGACAAACATATCTTTTTCAAAAAATATATCTCCATGTACACTATCTCTAAAAACTTTTTGCATTTTACCTACTTTACTTTTTTAATATTATTTAAAACTTTTTCTTTTCCTAATAAATATATCACTTCAGCAAGGCTTGGGCCGTGCTCTGATGATGTACATCCAATTCTAGCTGACATAAACAATTCTTTGCCTTTTGTTTGAGTAGTATTAGAAACTACTTTAATAACATCTTTAATTTTTTCAATTGTTCATTCTTTTATATTTACTATTCCTTGTTCAAAAGCATTAAGTACTAATGGTGCATTTAATATTTCATTAAATTTTGATTTTAGTTCTAATGAAATTTGCTTATCAACAAAAAATAAATCTAAATGGTCGTTAATTTGTTCTCCAAATTCTATTTCATTTTTAAACAATAACAACATTTTATTTATTCAATCTTTGCTTTTACTTTCAATACCATATATTTCTTTATTTATAAAATTGAAAACAAAATCTAAATATTTTTCATCACTCATTTTTTTCATATACTGTGAATTGATTCATTTCATTTTTGTCATATCAAAAGTTGAAGGCGATTTACTAAATCTTTTATCATCAAATATTTTTATTAGCTCATCTTTACTAAAAATTTCTTTTTCACCACTTGGTGATCATCCTAATAAAGAAATGTAATTAAGCATAGCTTCTGGTAAATAACCTTGTTTTTTATACTGTTCAATGAAAAATAAAGCATTCCCACTTCTTTTTGATAACTTTTTACCTGAGCTATCAATTATTAATGACATGTGACCAAATACAGGCATTTTTCAATCAAAAGCTTTATAAATAAGTATTTGTCTTGGTGTATTGGAAATATGTTCTTCACCTCTTAATACGTGTGTTATATCCATATCATGATCATCAACCACTACAGCGAAATTATATGTAGCTATTTTGTTGGATTTTAAAATCACAAAATCTCCTAGTTCACTTGAATCAAAACTAATATTCCCTTTAACAAAGTCTTCGAAATGAATTTGATCGTCAATGACAGCAAATCTTATTGAATATTCTTGATTGTTAGAAATCTTTTTATCAATTTCTTCTTGTAAAAGTAACTTGCATTTTCCAGAATATTTTGTAGCAACTATTCCTTTTGCTTCTTGTTGTTTATAATCTTGTTCTAATTCTTCAGGAGTACAAAAACAAAAGTATGCTTTTTTTTGAGTTACAAGTTTATTTGCAAAATCTTCATATCTTTTAAATTTTTCAGATTGTTTATATTTTCCATATGATTCATTACCTGGTTTAAAAAATGATTCATCTATATCAATTCCTAATCATTCTAAGTTTGCAAATTGTGATTCAATAGCACCTTCAACATTTCTTTCAAGATCTGTGTCTTCAATTCGAACTATAAAGTCACCATTAAAATGTTTAGCAAATAAGTAATTCATTAAAGCTGTTCTTGTATTGCCTATATGTAAGTAACCTGTAGGTGATGGAGCATATCTCAATCTAATTTTTTCAGTCATGTTTTTTTCCTCACTAATTGGTAATAATTTTATACTTTTATTTTTGAAAATATTTAATTTTTAGTTATTATTATTTACTTGATTATTTTTTTAAATAAATATTATTTAAATACTTCATATGTTTTATTGTGCAAAAAATAATTTTATAAAATTTTGTTTTTCTTTCAAAAAATAGTGTTTAATATATTGGATGAAGGGGGTAAGTTAATGTCAAATATATTAGTCTTATTAGAATCACCATCAAAAATAGATAAAATAAAGCATTTTTTAGAAGATAACTTTCCTGAAAATAATTATGAAGTCATGGCTAGTGGGGGGCACATCAACAAAATATCTGATTCTGGTCCTTGAGCACTTGGTATTGACTTTGAAACAGTAACTCCCAAATTTACTGTTGACAAATTAAAAAAGAAAAACGTTGCTGAAATTGTTAAAGCTGGTAAAAATGCAGACGAAATAATATTGGCATCTGATCCTGATAGAGAAGGTGAAGCAATTGCATGACATCTTTCTAACTTATTTATCAAAGATAAAAAAGTAATTAAAAGAGCAACATTTAATGAAATCACCGAAGCAGCTGTCGTTAAAGCATTCCGTGAAATGAGAGATATTGATCAAAATTTAGTTAACGCGCAACTTTCTAGACAAATGTTGGACAAAATTATTGGGTATTTGGTTTCAAATTCCTTACAAAAAGGTACTGGGTTATTAAGCGCTGGTCGTGTTCAAACTCCTGCACTTAATATTTTAGTTCAAAGAGATAAAATTATTAAAACCTTTAAAGAAATAATTTATAAAAAAATATTTGTTATTGATTCAAAAAGAAACATTAATTTAACATTACACCGAGATGATAACAACTTAATTGTCAATACAGAAAAAACTTATTTTGTTTCTGAAGAACAAGCCAACAACATTTTAAAAAATTTAAGCTCAAAATTTAAATGCGAGTCATATAAATCAAAACCTTTTGAAGTTAGAAGTTTTAAACCTTTTTCAACAGCTAGTTTACTTCAAGATGGATTTAGTAAGTTAAGAATGAGTGCTTCTCAAATCACTGTTGCTTCACAAAAACTATATGAAGCAGGTCTTATAACTTATATAAGAACTGACTCAAATAAGTTTTCAACAGAATTTACTGCTGAAGCAAAAGACTTTATTAATAAAAATTTTAAAAATGGCTTATTTAAAGATGCAGTTCCAGTTAAAACACAAGCAAATGCACAAGAAGCTCATGAGGCAATAAGACCAACAAATTTAGATCAAAGACCCGATAACATCGAGACAATAGTTGATGATAAGAATGCAGCAAGACTTTACAACTTAATTTGGTGAAATACCATCAAATCATTAATGAAAGGACCAAGTGGTTATTATCATAACTGAAGTTTTTGAAATAATGGGTATGAATTTAAACAATCTTGAAAAGAAACTTTAGATCAAGGTTATAATGGTTTAAAAGCTAACGATACTGATGAAAATATTGAATTAGACGAAAATGGTGATGAAATCCAAGAAATTGATATTGATAAACCTGCTTTTGAAATGAATTCAAACTTTTCAATAGACATATCAAAAGACTTAATAATTATGGAAGAAGCTAAAACTTCTCCTCCCAGAATGTTTAATCAAGCAAGTTTAATAAAAGAACTTAAAGAACTTGGAATTGGAAGACCTTCAACATATTCTCCAACTTTAACAAAGTTAAAAGAAAGAGAATATGCCATACCACATAGAGGAAAACCATTTGAAGTTACCGAAAAAGGATATGAAGCTGAAAGATTTTTATATGATAAATACCCAGAATTTTTTAACTTAAATTATACTGCTAATATGGAAGAAAAACTTGATGAAATTGCTGAAGGAAAATTCGATTATAAACATTGATTAAGTGATTTATACAAAGAATTATCAGAATCAGTAAAACAAGTTATTCAAAATTCTAAAACAAGTGATATACCTTGCCCAAGATGTGGTGAAGGCAGTCTTGTGTTTATTAAATCTAAATTTAATAGGGGTCGTGGGTGCTCAAATTTTACTGTAACTAAGTGTGGTTATAGAGAATACGAGCAACCAGATGGAACTTGAAAAGAATATGTTTCTGTTGTAAAAGAAGATAGCGTTGAAAAAAAAGAATTTAAAAATTCAAAAAAACGCAATAATGTTAAAGCAAAAAAATAAAATCTGTTGTCAGAGTGATAACAGATTTTATTTTTTTTAGGAATTTTCGAGCATAGCAATAAAATTTTCAACTAAAAGTGATTTTAAATCTTTTATACTTATTTCTTGATTATCAGTTTTAATTTTTATTAAATCTATTTGTTTTGTTTGACTAATAAAATAGGCATTAATTCTTAGGTATTTTAAAAACAATTTGAATTGTTTATAGTAATCATTTTTTAACTTAGAAGCTTTTAGTTTTTTTTGAAATCTTCTTTGTTGGAATTGAATTCGTCAATTGTGAAATGAAAATTTTTCATTTGCTTCATAATATAAAGTAAAGTTTTTGTATTCAGATGTTGTTTCATGCTTTTTAATTTCATTTTTAAAATATTCAATAATGTATTTTTTTGAATATAGCTTCAATAATTTTAACTTCTTATTAACTCGATAAATAAAAAAACTTATAAAAATTAGAGGCAATAAAAGAGAAATTGACATAGCTATAATATAGAATTTAAAGACGCTAGAATCACTTGGTATAAAAAATAAAAAACCAACATATGCTATAATTGATAATAAAATCGTTCAAAAATAAAAGGTTATTAATTTTTCCTTGTCTCCTTTTAAAATTATTGGAAAATTATCTAAATCAAATTTAGAACTAATGAAAGTTCCAACCAATTTATACTTAACTTTTAATTCTATGCTAATTGCTCAGTGCATCAAAGGAAATATAACTAATAATGCTAAAATGTATATCGCTACCAACATAATTGCTAATTCTATTAAATCTTTATTTGAAATCATAATAAACCTTACTTACTTGCATCTATTCAAGCAATAATTGTTGTAGCGGTAGTAATTAGTGCAAGAACTGCTGGAAAAGCTCAAGATAATGGAGTAACAGCAATAGTTAAAGTTATTAAAATAGTTGAACTAATTGCTAATATTTTTTTCATAATGTTTTCCTTTCTACAGTCAAACATTTATTTTAAATTTAGCAAAGTTTTGTTTTCCTGTATATGTAAATAATAGCACTTAGCCTTCAAAAAGATGCCATTTAGTATAAAAACAAATAAATGTTTCAAATAAAATGTTAAAAAATATAATCTACACTTCTGAAAAAGAGGGAGTAGATTATATGTTTTTTTATTTACTTTTTTTTGTTTTTTTTCTATTAAAGATTGAAAAATAAAGCATGCCTTGATGCATTTTTTCTGGTAATAGTAAATTTAATAATATTCCAGCAAATGCAGCAATGCCAATCCCAGGCAAACCAAATATAGAATCTCCAATAATACTTAGTACTATTCCAAGAACAAGAATAGTTGAAGTTACAAAAATGTTTTTCATATTCAAAAAATCTACATCACTTGTTGCTAGTATTCTAATTCCATTTATACTTATAAATCCAAACATAACCATTCCAATACCCCCCATCACAGGTGCTGGAATCATTGATATTGTTTGATTAACAGGTGCTATAAATGCTAAAATTATTGCTATAACAGCTGCAAATCCAGTAACTCAAACTGATGCAATTCTTGTTATACCTACAACCGCTGTGTTTTCTCCATAAGTTGTATTAGGTGGTCCACCAATAAATCCGTCAATAATGATTGAAACTCCATCAGCTATAAGTGTGCGGTGCAAACCAGGATCTTTAACAAAATCTTTATTTGTTATCATTCCAATGCTTATATGATCACCAATGTGTTCAGACATACCAACAATAGCTAATGGTGCAATTGCTATAATAGAAAGACCTATTTTTTTAACTGTAATATCTTTTCAAAATGGTTGAAATGAAGGGTATCATTCTCATTTTGAAACATCAGTTATTTTGGATGTGTCTATTAGACCTCAACTTGGTTTGGAAATGTGAATAATGATAGCTGTCAAAAAACCTACAGCAATACCGATTATTACTGGAATTATTTTTGATATCCCTTTTGCTTTAATTGTTATTATAACAATAGCTATAAACGTTATAAAAGCTATTAAAAACGCAATTCATTGAGGATAATTAACATTTCCAACCTCAGACCAATCTTTACCAGTAATTCCTGAATTCACTAGTGATGCTGGAGCCGCACTCAATCCTATTATTACAATTAGTGGCCCAACAACAATTGGGGGAAATATTTTTTTAACAAATCCACTTCCTAAGAAATAAATTGTTATGCCAAACAATATATATATTAAACCCACAAACATTATAGCAAAAAATACTGAGTTACCATAATTTTTATATGATGTACCAACAGCAATCATATAAGCAAAAGAGCTACCTAAGTAAACTGGTACTTTTGCTTTTGTTAAAGCTATATATATTAAAGTACCTAACCCTGATGCAAACAAAGCCATTGATGGATTCATTAATTGAAAATTACCCGATGGACAAATTGTACTATTTATTATCATAGGAACTAATACATTTGAACCAAACATAGCAAATACGTGTTGTAATGACAAAATTGTTCATTGCAGTTTTGATCTTGGTTTTTCATGAACATCAAGTGCTAAAGCAACTTTATCTTTATCTAAAATAGTTTCCATTGTTTTTCTCCTTTTATATTTTTTCAAAAAAAATAGTCACCAAACAATGGTGACTATGAAAGAATGAAAAAAATTATTTGTGATATCGGTAAATGAACAGTTTTAATAAATAAACTTTTCATAATAACCTCCTAATCACTTAAGAAATATAATAACATTTTAAAAATGCTTTGTGTTAAACACCAGTAGAATTTAATGTTTTTTGAATCTCACGATATTTAGGTGAATATTGTTCTACAAAGTTTCAAAACTCTTTTGAGTGATTTGCGTGAAGAATATGTGCAAGTTCGTGAATAATTACATAACTTATATGTTCATCATCAAAATGTAATAACTTTGTATTATAAGAAATTTTTGATTCTTTTGGTAAACAATAACCTCACTTAGCTTTCATAAGTTTAACAGATACATTTTTAAATGGAATATTCATTTTAACACTTCAATCTATTGTTCTACTTATAAATCAATTTTTAAACTCTTTTCCTATCAAGCTATAAATTTTTTTAATTTGAACTTCTTGGTCATAATAATTTTTAATTTTAATTGTTTTATCAACTATTTTTGCTCTAGTAATTTCTTCATTTATTTCAATGTGGTATTTTTCTCCCATAATTTTAATCCATGGTTGTGATGCATTTAAATCATAAACAGAAGTAACAATGTGGTTACTTTGAACAGATAATATTTTTGTAATGTTTTTGTAAAGTATTCTTTCTATTTCTCATAGTTCAGCAAAGTGGGGCGCACTCACTTTTATTTCACCAGCAACAACTTTTAAAATAATGTGTTTTTGGTCTTTGTAACTCAATGTATATTTTATATCATGTCCTTGATATAAAAGATTTTTAAAGGTTTTGTAATTAGACATTAAATTTAAAGAAGCATACATCACCATCTTGCATGATATAACTTTTTCCTTCTAATCGCATTTTTCCAGATTCTTTGACTTTTTTTTCATCTCCACATACCATTAAATCTTCAACATTATATATGTCAGCTTTAATAAAACCTTTTTCGAAATCTGTGTGAATTACCCCAGCACATTGAGGTGCTGTTCACCCTTTTTTAAATTGCCAACTTCTTGCTTCTTGAGGTCCAGCTGTAAAATAAGTTTGCAAGCCAAGAGCATCATATGCGGCTTTAATAAGTTGTTCTAAACCTGAGAACTCAACACCTAAATCAGATAGGAATTCTTTTTTTTCTTCTTCAGATGCATCTGAAAGATCTTCTTCAATCTTCGCACAAATTTTAACAACTGACGAATTAGTTTGTTTTGCAAATTCTTTCACTTTAAGAACATACTCATTATCAAATGACAACTCATTATCATTTACATTACATAAATATATAAAAGTTTTTGCTGTCAAAAACTGAAAATGTGAAAATATTTTTCTTTCTTCTTCGTTAAGTTCTAATGTATTTAAAAGTTTATTACTTTGAAGACAATCTTCAGCTTTTTTTAATAATTCTAATTCGGCATTCAAAACTTTATCCCCACCCCTTACTTTGGGTGTAATTCTTTCAATTCTTTTTTTAATAGAAGCTTCATCAGAAAGCATTAATTCTAAATTAATAATTTCAATATCTCTAATTGGATCAACATTTCCTTCAACATGAGTAATATCCTTATTATCAAAACATCTAACTACTTCACAAATCGCATCAGTTTCTCTAATGTTTGCTAGAAATGCATTTCCTAAACCTTCCCCTTTAGAAGCCCCAGCAATTAAACCAGCTATATCAACAAATTCAATGGTTGTTGATATTTTTTTCTTTGATGAAAATATTTTATAAATGTTTTCAAGTCTTAAATCAGGCACTTCAACAACACCTACATTTGGTTCAATTGTTGCAAAAGGATAATTAGCTGCTTCAACTCTTGAATTTGTGATTGCATTAAATAATGTTGATTTACCTACATTTGGTAAACCTACTATACCAACTTTTAAACTCATTTTAATTCTCCTTCTTTTCTATATATTTAATTGTTTTATCCATAGTTGGCCTATCCAACTCTATAAAAAGATTATATATTTCAAAGCTTTGAAATTTATAATTGGCTCCAATTTTAATTAACTTTCACTTTGTTGTTTTACTTGGGTGAGATTTTTTTAAAATGACATAATCACCAATTTCTAAATCCTTATGCATTGTTTTTTGTGCTTTCTTTTACTATTTTTGCATATTCTCTTGGGTATATTTCAGGAGTTTCTTTCACTTTTGTAAAAAACACATTAATTCTTTTACCTATTTCACTGTGATAAAAATGTGAAACATCATCTAATTTTAAATTTAATTTTGGTGCTAATTTAACTTGAGAAGCAAGTTCTTGTTCACCTCTTGGCCCCTTTAGAAGTATTATTTTGCCATTTTTTTTAGCAAATCTAACACTTAACTCAAGAATTACATCAAGATATGCTACAGCTCTAGAAATAACAATATCGTATTCTTCATTTTCAATTCGTGATAATGCTTCTGCTCTTTCGTGAACTGCTCATATATTCACTAACTTTAAATCATTAATAACTTTATTTAAAAAACTGATTTTTTTATTATTTGAATCTAATAGTGTTATTTTTGTATTTGGGAAAATTATTTTTAATACTATTCCAGGAAAGCCAGCTCCAGAACCAATATCTATAATTTTTTGGTCATTCAATTTAATATTTTGGGTAAACACTAAACAATCTAAAAAATGTTTATAAAATACTTCTTCAAAATTAATAACTCTTGTTAAATTATGTTTTTTATTTTCTTGTTTTAGTATTTCATAAAAATTAAGCAATTGTTCTTGTTGGCTACTATTAATATCAATATTAAGTATCGATTTAAAAACTGATCAATTTATTGGCATTAGTCTCCTTTGATTTAATAAACAATTTATCTTAAAAAAGTTGTGGTTTTGCTTTTATAAAGTAAGTAACTCCACTAATTAAACTAAATGCAGTTGCTATATACATCGGAATTAAAATAACTTGTTTAATTATTATATCTTTTGTTTCAATCTCATTTGTTTCAATACCTTGAAAATTTACAAAGTATGCTAGAAAAAACAATATTGATAAGCCAACCATCTGAAATACAGTTTTTAATTTACCTAATATGCCTGCAGATAATGTTATTTGTTTAGAACTCAAAATCATTCTTATAAAATCAACAACAGTATCTCTTAATATTAAAATTAATGTTATTCAAAAAGGGATTAACCCTAAAGGAATAAATAAAATTAATGTTGCATTAATTAGTACTTTATCTGCAATTGGGTCAAAAAATTTTCCAAAGTCAGAAACATAACTATATTTTCTTGCTATGTATCCGTCTAAAAAATCAGTGACACTGGCTGCTATAAACACAATTCCAGCAGCTAGTAAAAGGGGGTTAATGTTGAATGAGCCACCACTTTTTACATCTTTTTTGAAGATTATTAAAATTGCTAATAAAATAATTACAACTAATCCTAAAAAAATTCTTAACATAGTTAAAAAATTTGGTATATTACTTTTTTTAAACATATTTGCTCCTAATTTTCTCAGTTGTTAACTTTCATGTTTTTGTCAACCAAGTCTTCAAAACTATTTTTAAAAGGTTTGATTTTGAAAATTTTTTCTTGCACTAATCACATTATAACAACAAATAAGATTGAAGTTATAAATATCATTGTGAATACTAGACCACCAGACTCAACTCAATTAGTCTTAAGCTCTCGAGATTTTATTAAATCCGGAACAAGAAAAACAAGTAATCCAAAAATATCAACAATTGTAAAAGCAATTAAACTTATTATAGAACATGGTCAAAATCCTTTTTGTTTTTCTAAATCAATTTTTTTAGTAAATCTATTTACCATCGCAGCAACTATTAAAGATGTTAAAAGCCAAAATTGAAGAACTACAGCAACTGAAGCCATTTGTCCAATATAAGTCATAGCTAGAGAATTATTTGCAGTTTTGCTTGTTATTCCTTGGTAATCCCCATTACTGACCAAAACAGCGCAGATTACAAGTGCTGCAAAGAACAAATATGAAACAGTTGATTGAAATATAGCTGCGAATTTAATTTTATTTTTAACATTTGGCATATAAACTAATTTCATATTATGATCAGATACCATGCTTGTTATTCCAAAATGAGTAAACATATTAACATTTAATAAATAAATTGTTGTCATTATCCCTAAAGTAATAACTGTAGCAACTTTTGTTGCTACGCTATCTTTTTTTGGTTCTCCCAATGAAATTACTCTAATTAAAACAGATTGTATACTTCCATCACCACCCATAAAAAGTGATATTGCCATTAAAAAGTAAAAAATTGAAATAAAAATTAAACCCATGATTATTGCTTTTCCAACTACCTCTTTATTTTTAATATTTTTTTGTTTATTAGCTGCAAATGTATATCCATCAAATGAGAATAAAATTGCTCCAAAACCAGCAAACATATTTCATGTTGTTGCATCACCAGTAGAATTTAAATTTCAATTATTTTTGCTAAAAATCGCTAGAATAAAACCAGCAAAAAAAGCTACTATAAGTGGTATGTATCTTATTAGTAAGCTTCAAAGTTGAAGTGATTTTGAAAACTTACTTGCTTTCAAATTTAATATAACACCCATGATATATAGACTTACACCAATTATCAAAAATATTAATAATAATTGATATGGCAGTAATTTAGCTCCCACCATTTCTAAAAAATATGTTATCGTTGCTGCTACAAATATTGCTTGATATGAAGGCATATATATAAATATATAAAATATTGAATACAAAGATGCAACTTTTCTACTTATAAAAATTCTAGATCAATTACTTGTTGTTCCGTTTCCACCATCTATAGTAGATCTAGCAATTTCTATAAATGTTACAAATGATATAACACAAATAAAACCTATTACTAGTCATAAAATAACTGATATTAATGGGTTTTTTGTCTGTTCTATTAATTCTTTATTTTTAAGGTAAATACCACTCCCTACGCAAATTCCTATTATTAATAAGAATAAACTTCAAAATTCATAACATTTAGAATTTTTGTCAACTTTTTTAAACATTTTTTTCTCTTCTCTATAATAATTACCATAAAATAAAAAGCCTTATTGGGGCTTTTTATTTATTCAAGATTTATCTAAAAATTATTTTGAAAGTTCTTGTTTAACTTTGTGCATATAAACAATTATTTCTTTTTTAGTCATGTCGCGCAAGTTAATATCACTTAAACTTTTTTTTAAGTTTTTTTCAGTTGCAATTTTTCTAATTGAATTTGCATGTTTTTGTAATTCAGATCTGGTTTCTTCAATTGAATCAGATCCATCTAATTTAGCTCTTTCTTGTGTTGACATTTTTGAATTTAATTGACTAGGTTTTTTTTCTTTTAAATTTTTTTCATATTTTTTTAGTAACTCTTCTGCTGATTGTTGATTTTTTTCAACTTTAGGTTTAGATGTTGATTTTGTTTTTTCTTCAATTGTAAAATCATTAACTTTTTCATCAACTATAGTTTTATCCATTTCAACTTGTTTATTTACAAAATATAAACCTGTTCAAGTTTGTTTTGTCATTTCATCTTTAAGGTGTTTTGCTGCTTTAAACTTAATTGTGTTTGACGCTTCTATATCAAGCTGTTGTCCTGTTAAAGGATTAATTCCTTGTCTTGCATCTTTATGTTGAGAAATAAACTTTCCGAAATTGTTAATAATAACTTCTTCTCTTAAGTTTATTTTATCTCCAATAATTTTAAAAATTACTTCAATAGTATTTTTCATATATGATTTTTTCTCATTAGGGAAAACTTCATATAGTTTTTTTAAAATATCTGCTTTTGAAACTTGTTCATAATGTTTTTTTGTAACTTGAACTGTTTCAAAAGATGTTTTAGCTGATGAATTTGAAATTGGTTTAACATTAGCTTCTTTTGTTAATTTTTCAGACTTTATTTTTGCTGGTTTAGCAAAAACTTTTTTTTCAACTTTTTGTTGTCTTGGATTAGCTATAAGTGTATCTTCTTGTTTAACTTCTTGAACAATAACTGGTTTTTCAACTTTTTGTTTTTTTGTCTTTAGTTTAACTGGTTTTTCTTCAACTAAAGGTTCTTGTTTAACTTCTTGAACAATAACTGGTTTTTCAACTTTTTGTTTAACTTCAATTAATTCAAAATCCTCATCTTTTTCACTAATGATTCTGTTAAATCTATTTTCCCTTCTAATTGAGAAAAATATTAATTGAATGTACAAAATTAAAAACAAAACTGTTGCTCAATTTAAAATCATATCAAACAATACTGGTAATGCAACCTCAGTACCAAATACTGATTTGAATTGTATAAAAGATTTAAAACCAATTGGTCCTACAATTGATTGCAATATGTTAAAACCATTAAATCATTTTTCATTAGTTCCTATGATTAGTTGATTGATTTTTTCTAATCATTCTTGATTTCCTAAGGTAAGTTGATTAGTTACTTTAAAAACTATGATAATTAAAATTATAACTATTAATTGAAAGAATAAACTTCATGAGTTCTTGTGTTTTTGATTACTTTTTACGAATGACATATGTGTCTCCTTTTGTATTATATTATAAAATATAAACTTATAAATGTGTTAGTTTGAATAGTTATTTTTTAAGTAAAATAGCAACATTTGTATATCTGAAGGGTTAACACCAGTAATTCTTGATGCTTGACCTATATTTATGGGTTTTACTTTTATTAATTTTTGCCTAGCCTCTGTTGCTAGATTTTCAACTAATTCATACTTAACATCATCAGGAATTTGCTTTTTTTCTAGCTTTATTAATCTTTCAACGACTTTTTTTTCTGTGTTAATATATCCTTCAAATCTTGTTTCTATAACAAGCGATTGAAGTTGTAATTCACTTAATTTTTTAAGTGAATCAAAATATGGCACTAATTCTTTTACGTTAACTGTTGGTATTTTAACTAGTTCTAATCCACTATATCCATGATTAATATTTGCTTGATTTAACTCTCCAAGTCTAATTGATAAATCTGATTTGGGTGTAAATCTCGTTGCTGTTAAGTCATCAATTGCAGCTTTTATTTGTTTTTCAAATATCAAAAAATTATTATATTCATCATCATTGATTAACCCAATATCATGCCCAATTTTTTTAAGTCTGTTTTCAGCATTATCATTTCTTAATAATAATCTATGCTCAGCTCTACTGGTTAATAATCTGTATGGTTCTCAAACACCCTTATTAATTAAATCATCTATCATAACCCCAATGTAGGCTTGATCTCTTCTTAAAATCAAAGGATCGCTTTTATTAATTTTTCTAACTGCATTAATACCAGCCATTAATCCTTGCCCTGCCGCTTCTTCATACCCACTTGTTCCATTTATTTGCCCAGCGGTGAAAAGATTTGAAATGTTTTTTAGTTCTAATGATGGTTTTAGTTGCATAGGGTTTATGCAATCATACTCGATAGCATAAGCTCAGCTTTTAACTTCAGCTTTTTCAAAACCAGGTAAAGATCTAATCATTAATAATTGAACATCAATTGGCATTGATGTTGAAAATCCTTGAATATATCAAGCATCACCCAATTTTGATTCTGGTTCAATAAAAATTTGATGGGTTTCTTTAGTTGAAAACCTTACTATCTTATCTTCAAAACTCGGGCAATATCTTGGACCAATAGATTCTATAGCACCCGAATACATAGCTGACCTGTGAAGATTGTCTTCTATTATTTTTTTTGTTTCTTTAGTTGAATGAATTAAATAACATAATTCTTGGTCTTCGATTTTTGTAAAATTTTTAGTTGAAAAGCTAAATGCTAGTTCTTTTGATGTCCCCGGTTCTTTTTGTGCTTTTGATACATCTACAGAATTTTTATAAACTCTTGCAGGTGTTCCTGTTTTAAATCTAAACAACTCAATATCATGAGCTTTCAAAGTTTCTGAAATGCCATTAGTAGTAATTTCATCATTTGGTCCAGAAGAATATTTATCTTCCCCTTTTAATATTTCTGATTTTAAATATGTTCCTGTTGTTAAAATAACAACTTCAGCTTCAATTAATTTTCTATTTGTTAAATAAACCCCTTTTACGGTGTTATCTTCAATTTTTAAATCAATAACAACTTCAGATATTAAATCAAGATTTTCTTGGTTCTTAATAATTTTTAACATATATTTAGAATATTCATCTTTATCAGATTGCACTCTTATTGCTCAAACACCAGGTCCTCTTGATGAATTAAGTAACTTAGTTTGAAGGGCTGTTGCATCTGCTGCTTTAGCCATCTCACCACCAAGAGCATCAATTTCTCGAACTACTATTCCTTTTGCAGGTCCACCAACACTTGGATTACATGGCATTGCTGCTATTTTATTTTCGTAAAGATTGATTAAAGCTGTTTTTTTATTTAGTCGTGCGCAAGCTAATGCTGCTTCAACACCTGCATGCCCACCACCAACAACAATAATGTCATATTTATTTTCCATAGCATTAATACCTTTCTAATTTGTATTTATATTTTACACTTTTTATTAAATAAAAATAAAAAAATATCTAACCGTGTGGTTAAGATATTTTTGTTTTTATTCAGCATCTTCTTTAGATTCTTCAGCTTTAATTTCCAAAACAGGTTCTTCAGGAGTAAGTTTTGCTTTTTGCTCAACAACTTCTGGAGGTAATTTTTTATTTTTGTGAATGTAATCAATTTGTTCTGCAGTTATTGTTTCAAGAACTCTTAATGATTCAGCAAGTAATTCTAAAGTATCCATGTTTTCTTTGATAACTTTTAAAGATATTATGTATGACTCTTCTAAAATTTTAGAAATTTCAGCATCAATTCTAGCCGCAGTTTCATCTGAATATGTTCCTTCAATCTTACCATATGACTCTTCAGCCATTGTTAAGAATTTAGTCATACCCAATGAAGACATACCAAATTGAACAACCATTCTTCTTGCAATGTTTGTAGCTTTATCTAAATCATCATGAGCACCTGTTGTTACATTGTCTTTACCAAACTTAATTTCTTCAGCAGCGCGACCACCAAGATACCCAGCAATATTTGCTAATAAATCTTTTTTAGATGAAAATACTGTTTCATCTTTTGGTGTCATAATTGTATACCCACCAGCATTACCACGTGGAATGATAGTTACCTTTTGCACCTTAGATGCACTATCTAATTTTAAACCAATTAATGCATGCCCAGATTCGTGATAAGAAACAATATCTTTATCAAGTTTTGTCATGGCTCTTGATTTTTTAGCCGGTCCACCAACTACACGATCAATGGCTTCATCAATTTCAACAATACTAATAATGTTTTTGTTTTCTCTAACCATTAATATTGCTGCTTCATTTAAAACGTTTTCAAGTTGTGCCCCAGAAAACCCAGGAGTTCTTTCAGCAACTCTATATCAATCAACTGTTTTGTCAATTTTTTTGCCTTTTGCATGCAATTCTAAAATAGATTTACGTTCTTTAATATCTGGTAAAGTAACTTGAATAACTCTATCAAAACGACCTGGCCTTAATAATGCTGGATCTAATACGTCTGCACGGTTTGTTGCAGCCATAACAATAATACCTGAGTTAGTTCCAAAACCATCCATTTCAACTAATAGTTGGTTAAGAGTTTGTTCACTTCCAGCACCACCGATATTTCCATTTCTTTTTCTACCAACAGCATCAATTTCATCAATAAAAATAATGGCAGGTGCGGTTTTTTTTGCATCACTAAACATTTCACGAACACGACTTGCTCCAACTCCAACAAACATTTCTTCAAATTCTGAACCAGCTATTGAAAAGAAGGAAACTCCAGCTTCACCAGCAACAGCTTTAGCTAAAAGTGTTTTACCAGTTCCTGGTGGACCTTCCATAAGAACACCTTTTGGGGCTCTTGCTCCAGCTTCTTCATATTTTGTTGGATTTTTTAAGTAATCAACTAATTCAATTAACTCGGATTTTTCTTCTTCTATTCCAGCAACATCTGAAAATTTAACTAATGATTTTTCAGCACGAGCTCTGTTTTTTCCCATACCAAATATACCACCCGATGCAGAACCTGCTCCAGCAGAGCTTTTCATCATAAAGTAAATTAAACTACCATAAACAACTATCATTAATAACATTGGCAATAATGAAGATAACAATGCTACTCAAGTTTGTCCTGTGTATTGCAAAGCCTCTCATATTTTACCAACAGTAACAGTTGTTCCGGCATCAGTTTCTATTTCTAATGAAATGTTACTTGTTTGTATATATGCTTTAAATTTAACATATCTAGCAACACCATCTTCTCCTGTTATTTGATGAAGACCAGTAACAATTGAAGTATTGTATGCATTATTATAAACAATAACATTTGCTCAAACTGGGTTATCTTTAGGGTTAGGCGTTGGAGCAGAAGCTATGATTCATTTTTCTAATTGCGCTCAATTTATTTTTTCTGTTGTTCCTTCACTTGAAACAGCCACTATTGCAGATATTATTAATATTGCTGCGATAATTATAATTCATGCTCACAGTGTTGATTTTGATTTTTTGTTAGTCATTAGAACTTCCTTTCGGTTTTCGTTAAATATATAATAACATTTTTATAACATATAACTACTTAATTTTATTTAAGATTTTGTAATCTTTTGTACTAAAAACAACTGCTTTTGCTATTCTGTTGTAATTATTAATTTTTTTATCAATAAAAAATCTATTTGTTTTTTTATTTCCAACTTTAGTTCTTGTCTTATAGTAATTATAATCGTTTGTAACAACATATGGAAACAACAAACCATCTCTTTTTATCACACCTACAATTTCTTTATAGTTTATAAAAAAAAATATTTTTTTAAAATCTTCTTCACTATTTATTTTAACTGTTTTTTTTGTTTTTAAATTTTTGTTTATTATTTTTAATTTATTATAGTCTTTAAAAATAATAAAATTTTCTATTTGTATTTCTCAAAAAGCTTTATTTGATAATTTTATTTTTTTAGCAATTTCATTTAAAGTTTTGTTTGATCTATTGTATATTAAAAAATCTTTTTTTATTCTTTTTAATCACTCAAAAATACATCTTTGAATAAAATCTAATTCGCTTGTTTGTAAATTTTGATTTAAGTTGAGACTTTCTTTGTCAATATTACTTTTAATAAATGAATCAACTTTATTCATAATTTTATTTAGTTCTAAATTTTTAAAATTAATTTCATTTACAATTAATTCAAAATCGTTTTCATTTAAAGATTTTCTAATTTTGTTTCTTTTGAATTTTTCATCATTATTTGTATCATCTAAAGCATACTTGATTTTATTTTCATTCAAAAATTTTAGTATTTCACTTTTTTTTATATTTAATAAAGGTCTATATACATCAAGAATTTTATTTTTTGATATTTTTTTTATTCCAAAAAATGAAACAAGATTGTTTCTTTGTTTTTGCATTATAAATGTTTCTATTGAATCATTTAAATTGTGACCCAACAACAAATTTTCAAAATTATTTTCTTTTGCTATTTTTAAAAAAAAGTTATACCTTACTTCTCTTGCTCAAGATTCAAAATTGCTATTTAACTTTTTGTAATCTTGATCTACGTTTAAAACTTTTAACTTTAAATCATTTATAGCACAGTAGTCTTCTACAATTTTTTGATCATAATTTGATTCTTTACGATAATGATAATTAACGTGACAAACTATTACATTTTTTATTTGTTCTTTTTTTAAAAATTCTAAAAGATACATGCTATCAGGGCCACCAGAAACACCAATAATATATTTTTTATTTTTATCTAATTTCATATTAATCCTTAAACAGCTTTAGTAACTGGTTGGTATAAGACTCATCATCATTGTGTGAAATTATTGGTTCAAGTATCTCCATACCTTCATTACCCTCTAAAATAGCATCAATTAACATTGTTTTAGCCACTCCATTCTTTTTAGAATAAACAAATTGCATTCTTTTTGGAAAAAATGAGTATTTATATAACAAATTAATTATTTCACCAGTTCTTTCTGGCCTGTGAACCAGTGTTAAAGATCCACCATTTTTTAAAATGAGTTTAGCACTTTGAATAATTTCTTCAAGTGTTATTAGTGTTTCATGACGAGCATTAACAACTTCCTGACTAATTTTTTTAGTTTTTGATTCTTCATGTTTTTTAAAAAATGGAGGGTTGCAAATAACCATATCAAATTGATTTGCGTTTTCTTTTGCAAAAACCTTAATATCTTTATTAATTATTTTAATTTGATTTTCTAAACTATTAATTGTTATATTTTCTTCTGCAATCTTTGCAGCAACACTTTGAATCTCTACTCCATAAATTTTAGCATCAGTATATTTACTTATTATTAAAGGAATAACAGCGTTGTTAGTTCCAAAGTCTGCTATTTTCTTTCTTTTATTATTTAGTTTTATAAATCTTGATATTAAAACACTATCAAGAGTAAAATTAAACATTTCAGTATCTTGAAAAATTTTTCTGTTTTTGTAATCTAATAAATTATTTAAAACCTTCACTTAGATCACCTCTGTAACATTTATTAATCAATTATCTATGCTTATATTTTTTGAAATAGAAAATTTTAAGTCCAAAATAAACTCTAATCAAACTTCAAATAAATTTGTGTTTAAAGGAAATTTTTCTTTTATTATTTCATAAGCGTCTTCTGATAGTTTAATTAGTTCGCTTTTTTCAATTTTTTTAATATCAATATTAGATAATAGTATATCTTCTTTATTTTTATAAAGCATATCTACTAATATATTGTTTTTACAATCTATTATCTTTTCGTTTTCTACATTTATGAGATTACATCTAGATCTTATTGTTGGCAAAATATCTGTTTTATTTTTTGTTAGCAATATTGAAAATGTGTTTATTGGTGGTTCTTCTAAAAATTTAAGTAAAGAGTTAGCAGCATCATTTTTAAGGTTTTCAGCACAATCAATAACATAAACTTTTTTATTAAATTTTTCAACTGAAGTAAGCGAAAATCTTGAAATAATTTCTTGTACTTGCACTTTTGTAATTGGTAAATTACCATCACCTATTTTTAAATAATCAATTATATTATTTGATAAAAATCTTTTGCAAGCATTGCACTTATCATTATCAATGTTTGTTTTTTCACAAAAAAACATTCTTGCCAGATCATTAGAGACTGTTATAACTTCAGCATAATTTTTTCCTGACAAAATTATAGAATGAAACATTCTGTTTTCTTTTATTAATTTTGCTAAGTTGTTTTTAATCTCTATTTTTTTCATTTACTTAATTCTTCTCTTATTATTTTGATTGAACTTTCATAGACACCATTTTCATCAAGCGAGGCATCAACAACTTTAACTCTTTCAGGGTTTTGAATAACAATTTTTTCAAATGCTTCTTTAACTTTTTCTTTAAATAACTGTGTTTCTTCGTCTAATCTATTTTTATCTTCTAGTCTTTTTGAAATTCTTTTCTCAGCTTCTTCAAAAGAAAGTTTAAAATATAAAGTTAGATTTGGCAAACAATTACCGAGTATTTCTTCTTGGAGAGATTGAATTCTTTCAACCCCTAAATTTCTAGCCCCTCCTTGATAAGCAGATGTTGAATCTAAAAATCTGTCTGAAATAACAATATTACCTTTTTCAAGTTCGGGTTTAATTAACTTTTCAAGGTGTTCTTTTCTAGCAGCTATAAATAAAAGAGCTTCGGTTCAAGACTCTATTTTATTGTCATCTTTATCAAGTAGTATTGATCTAATTTTTTCACAAATTTCAAGGCCGCCAGGTTCTCTAGTTAAAACAACAGAATATCCTTGTGCTTCTAAGTCTTTTTTTAATCTTTGAATAACAGTTGTTTTGCCACTACCATCCATTCCTTCTAAAGTTATAAACATATTAAACCTCGTATTTCTTTCTATTTTTAAATGCATCAATCAACGTTGATTCATCCATGTAGTCTAATGAACCCCCCATTGGAATCCCTTTAGCAATCCTAGTTACATTAATATTCAGTTTTTTTGTTTCATGATAAATGTAATTAGCGGTTAATTCACCTTCAAAAGTAGCATTTAAGGCTAATATCAATTCCTTTGATTTTGAAAGTCTTTTAAATAAACTTTCAAAATCTATATCATTTGGAGAAACATTTTTATTTAAATTTATTTCTGAATCAAGAACATGGTACAAACCCTTATATTGATTATTTTTTTCAATATTATCAACATTTAATTGATTAGATACTACACAAATTATATTTTGGTCTCTTGATTCATCAGAACATATAATGCATTTTTTATCTATTTTGTAATAGTTGCAAATACAACACATTGAAACTTGTGTTTTTAAAGTATCTAAGTTTTTGATAAAGTTATTAAAAATATCTTGGTCTTTAATTAAATTATTCAATAATCTCTGTGTTGTTTTTTGGGTTAAACTTGTATTTTTTGAAATTTCATAAACAATTTTTTCTATTAAATTATTTTTCATTTATTTATTCCACTTCCATATCTTCTATATTAAATAATTCAGAAGCAGCTTTTAAAGTCTTTTCATCAACACTACTTGATAAAAGTGATTTTCTTTTTTCTTCATAATATTCGTTAAAACTTCTGGGAATATATTTGGGTAAAGTGTTATTTTCTTTTAATTGTTTATATTCAATTTTAATATCATTTCATAATGTTTCTGATATAGGAATGATGATTCTTCCCTTAAAAATAGTTTTAATTTTTTTTAAAAAGGATTCTTCTAAAAGTGAGTAGCAAAGATATTTAACATTTTTAAAATTATCGTGTCTTAATAATATTTGGTTTTCTGAGCTAGCTATTATTTTAAAGCCTATAAGCGGCGATAATTCATTAGCTAATTCTTTATTAACAAATTTTCCTTCATTATCAACATTAAATATATTGTCTAAAATTATTTGGTTTTCCTCTCTTGTATCTTTGTTTGCTTTTAATAATAAATTTATTACTTCTATTATTGAAACTAGAAATGATTTTTTGTTTTCATTTTCAAATATTTTTTGTTTTAGATCAAAAATAATTGAATCAACTGTTTCAAATAATACTTCTTTTTGATCAACAATAATTTCTTCTGATATTTTTTCTTGTTTGTTTGTTTCCATAATCTCTTCTGATTTATTAAATGTAAATTCAAGAGTTTTATTTGTTTGATTCTGATTTGAAAAAAGATTATGTTCAACGTTTTTAATTTCTTCTTGTTTTATTTCTTCCTTTGCTTTTTCATTAAATTCGCTCATAAAATCTTTTGAAGCAGAATAAGTTAAAGGTTTAGTGGTTTGTATTGTTTCTTCAGCTTCACTTGGTTTAAAAACTAGAGAATTTATTTTATGATTAGCGGTGTTTTTATTTACTATTTCATCTTTTATTGTAAAACCTATGCTTTTATCAAGAAGTTTTAAAATACTAATTAAAAGATAATTGAAATTGATGTTTGTACCCTTTGTTTTTGCATAAACTTCACTTAGGTTGTCTGCTATTTTGAATAATTCTTTTATTTCAACTTCATTAAAATTGTTTAAATCTTCTTGATCTAAAACTGATAAGTAACTTTCTAATTTTAAAAATTTAAACTCTATAATTTCTTTTAATATTTCAATTAAACTTAATGTTAAGACATCAAAATCCATACCTTGATTATCAGCATCTTCAAAATACTTAATAATATTTTGAGGATTATTTTGAATTATATTTAGAATTAATTCTATTTTTTCTTGTTTTGGTGCAACATAAAAAATTGACTTTAAATCATTCATTGAAATTTGTATGTTTGATATATTTATTAATTGTTCAATTATATTAGAAGCATCCCTTAGCGAACCATCACAAAGAATTGCTATTTCTGTTAGAACTTCTTCTTCAACTTTAAATCCTTCATTCTCAATAATAAATTTTACTCTAGCTTTAATTGCACTTTTATCTATTTTTTTAAAATTAAATATTTGACATCTTGAAATAATAGTCGCAGGTATTCTTGAATACTCAGTTGTAGCTAAAATAAATATTGCATGTTTTGGTGGTTCTTCAAGGGTTTTTAAAAGAGCATTAAAAGCTGCTTTCGTGAGCATGTGAACTTCGTCAATAATGTATACCTTATATTTACCAATTAAAGGCAATGTTGATACGTTGTTTTTTATATCTCTAATTTCATCAACCCCGTTATTTGAAGCTGCATCCATTTCTATAATGTCTGGGTTTTTTTGTTCATTAGAAGACACACAATTTTTACAGGTTTCACATGAAAGACCTTCAATTAGATTTTCACAATTAACACTTTTAGCTAGTATTCTTGCTATAGATGTTTTACCAGTACCTCTTTGTCCTGCAAATAGAAATGATTGAGCAATTTTATTTGTTTGAAGTTGTTTTTTTAATATTTCTACTACATTTTTGTGACCTGCAACAGAATTAAAATTACTTGGTCTATACTTACGATAAATTGTTGTGTTATTATTCATTCTGATGATCTCACTTTCCTTTATTTATTTTATCATTTTAAAAGGTTAAAAGAATTTATTTTATTTTTCGGACGTTTTAAATAAAAAACGCATTTCTGCGTTTTTTATTTACTTATTAATCTTCTTCAAAATCAATGTTTTCTTCACCGTGTTTACGGTATTGAAGAAGAACTGATTTAATTTTATTTTTTTCAGATAGTTTGATTCCTCTAACCCCACTAGCTGATCTACCCAACACAGGTATATCAGAAACTTTAGTTTTAATTAAATTACCATCTGTTGAAATAATACAAATTAAATCTGTTTCTCTTGCGGCAATGATTGATTTAAATTCACCAGTTTTTATATTTATATTCATAACCTTAACACCTTTACCGTTACGCCCAGAAATTCTGTACTCTTCGATTTTTGTTTTTTTAAAGCTTCCTTTTGCAGAAATTGTTGTTATGTTTTCAACACCAAATGAACTTACCGCTCCAACAACAACATCTTCTTTATCAAGTTTAATTACTTTAACACCAGAAGCTGTTCTTGATAAAGGTCTAACTATTTTTTCTTGGATTCTTATAACTTTTCCTGATTTGTTTGCAACAAAAACTGTATCTTCACCAGTTGTTGCAAAAACAGTTACTAGTTGATCTTGTTCTTTTAAGTTAATTGCAATTTTTCCGTTTTTGTTTATGCTATCAAATAATTTAATATCGGTTTTTTTAATCATTCCTTTTTCAGTTATAAATGTTAAGTACTTCATTTTTTCTTTAACATTCCTTAATGGTAATATTGCAGTTATTTTATCTTCATTAGTCAACCCATTCAAGAAGTTGATGATTGGTAATCCTCTTGCTGTTCTTGAGTACTGTCTAATATTGTAAGCTTTAGTTCTAAATACTTTACCTGAATTAGTAAAAAACAAAACTCAATCTCTCATTTTGCCCATTTCAGAAATTACAATTGGATCATCATTATTTGAATTAACACTAACACCACGCCCACCACGTTTTTGAATTCTAAATTCTTCAGGATCAACTCTTCTTATATAACCTTCTTGACTTAAAAGAATCATAGTTTTGACATCCGGAATTAACTCTTCATCTTCAATATCCATCAACCCTTCATCAATGATTTCAGATCTTCTGTCATCACCGAATTTTAGAGATATTTCATTTAACTGATTTTTAAGAACATCGTTTTGTTCATCATTATTTGAAATTAATTTTTCTAGATAATTAATTCTTTCTTTAATTTGTTGCATTTCGGTTTGAATTTTGCTTCTTTCAAGACCAACTAAACGTTGTAAACGCATTTCTAAAATAGCTTTGTTTTGTTCTTCATCAAAACCAAATTTTTCAGTTAATTTACTTTTAGCTTCACTTGATTCAGGCGAACTTCTAAGTATTTTAACAATTTCATCAATATTATCCAAAGCTCTATTTAAAGCGTCAAGAATGTGATGGCGTTTTTCGATTTTTTCTTTTTCAAAAACAGATCTTTTAATAATAACATTAATTTGAAATTCAACATAATTTTTAATAATTGTTTTCAAATCCAACAGCATTGGGATATTGTTGTGTAATGAAAGTAAATTTAATGAATAAGATGTTTGCAGATTAGTAAATTTATATAATTTTGATAATACAACATCTGGGTTTGAATCTCTTTTTAATTCAATAACAACTCTAATTCCTTCATAGTTAGATTCATCTCTAATATCTGATATTCCATCTAATTGTTTAGTTTTAACTAATTCAGCAATTCTTTCAATTAATTTTGATTTATTTGTTTGATAAGGTATTTCAGTAATAATAAATCTTGCATGTCTGTCTGATTCTTCAAGTGCTATTTTTGCACGAATAATAACAGCACCACGGCCTGTTTTATAACCTTCACGCATTCTAATTCCGTTAGTCATTAATGCCCCAGTAGGAAAATCAGGACCTAATATGTGATTATCTAATATTTCATCAATCGTTATTTCTTTATTACTAATATAAGCAGAAATAGCAGAAATTACTTCCCTTAAATTATGTGGTGGGATGCTTGTAGCCATACCAACAGCAATACCCATTGCTCCATTAGCTAAAAGATTTGGAAAATAACCAGTTAAATATGATGGCTCAATTTCACTAGCATCATAGTTATCTGCAAAAGGCACAGTGTTCATGTCAATATCTTTTATTAAATAATTAGCAACTTTTGATAACCTTGCTTCTGTATAACGCATAGCAGCAGCTCCATCACCGTCGATTGAACCAAAGTTACCATGTCCATCTACTAAAGGATATCTGTAAGAAAAGTCTTGAGCCATTCTAACCATTGACTCATAAACAGCTGTATCACCATGAGGGTGATACTTACCAATAACTTCCCCAACAATACGCGCAGATTTTTTATGAGGTTTGTCGGAAGTAATTCCAAGATCATTCATAGCATATATAATACGTCTGTGAACTGGTTTTAAACCATCTTTTAAATCTGGAAGAGCACGACTAACAATTACAGACATTGAGTATTCTAAGAAATCTTTTCTAACTTCAGCCGCAATATCAATATGTTTTATTGTCCCATGATTATGTTCTAATTTTTTATCTTCATTCATATTCTCTACCTACCCTATTAAAAATCTATATTTTCTACAAATTCTGCGTTTTCTTGAATGTAGTTTCTTCTTAACTCTGGATCTTCTCCCATTAAATCAGAGAACACTTCGTTGGCTATAGCTGCGTCTTCATGTGTTATTTGTAACATTGTTCTTTTTTCGGGGTCCATTGTTGTTTCTCACAATTGAATTGGGTCCATTTCTCCAAGACCTTTATATCTTTGAATTGTATATCTTGAATCTTTAAACTCATTTTGTTTGAAGTTTTCTAACTCAGCATCTGAGTAAGCATACTCAACTTTTTTGCCTGCTTCAATTTTAAATAGTGGTGGTTGGGCAATGTAAATATTTCCATTATCCACTAATTGTTTCATGTATCTATAGAAAAATGTTAGTAGCAATGTTCTAATGTGAGCACCATCAACATCAGCATCAGTCATAATAACAATTTTTCCATATCTAATTTTTGAAAGATCTAATTCTTCTTTAATCCCAGTTCCAATTGCGGTAACAATTGATTTGATTTCAGCATTTGCAAAAGCTCTAACTTCAGCAACACGCTCAACGTTTAAAACTTTTCCTCTTAAAGGTAATATTGCTTGAAATTTACGATTTCTTCCAGTTTTAGCACTACCCCCAGCTGAATCTCCTTCGACAAGGTATAATTCAGCAATTGATGGGTCTTTGCTTTCACAATCTGCTAATTTACCTGGAAGCGAAAAAGTATCTAATGCTGATTTTCTTCTTGTTTCTTCTCTGGCTCTTTGAGCAGCAATTCTTGCTTTTTGAGCATTTGCATTTTTATCCAAAATAGCTTTAGCATCTTCTGGTGATTTTAATAAGAATTCTTCAAAAGAGTCACCAACAACAACATCAACAGCTTTTTTGGCATCAGGGTTTGCAAGTTTTGTTTTTGTTTGCCCCTCATATTGTGGATCGGTATGTCTAATCGAAACTATACAAACCATACCTTCTTTAATATCATCTCATGAATATTTAGCGGCTTGCTTATTACCAATGGCAACTTTTTCAGCATACCTATTCAAAACCCTAACAAGAGCTTGCCTTAAACCATCTTCGTGTGTTCCACCTTCGTGAGTATTAATGTTATTGACAAAAGTAATTAAACTTTCTTGATATTCAGCATTGTATTGAAGCGCAACTTCGACTTCAATATCTCCATATTTTCCATCAATGTAATATACTGATGGGTTAATTTTTTGTTTTGTTTCATTTTTTTCTTTTACATAATCCAATATCCCATTTGGAAAGTGATATTCAATTGATCTATCAATTCTTTCATCATTAAATTGAATAACAAGACCTTTATTTAAATATGAAAGCTGTTTTACTTTATTTCTAACTGTTTCATAATCATAATCAATAACTTCAGTAAAAATTTCTGGATCAGGTTTAAATCTTACTTTTGTTCCAGTTTGAACTGTTTCGCCTATAATTTCAATTTCAGTTTGAATAGTCCCACCAGCACTAAAAATTTGTTTATGAATTTTACCTTCTCTTTTTACTTCAACATCAACATATAAAGAAAGCGCATTAACAACTGAAGCACCAACCCCATGAAGACCTCCAGAAATTTTATAAGAATCAGAATCAAATTTTCCTCCAGCATGTAATTGAGTAAAAACTAATTCTAGTGCAGATTTACCAGAATCTTGTTGAACACCAACAGGGATACCACGACCATTGTCTTCTACAATAACTTCACCATCTTTTGTTAATGTTAGGGTTATCTTGTCTGCAAAACCAGCCATAGCCTCATCAATTGAGTTATCTAAAATTTCTCATACTAAGTGGTGTAAACCTGATTTAGAAGTTGACCCAATATACATACCAGGGCGTTTTCTAACAGCTTCTAAACCCTTAAGTACCTTAATCGATTCAGCACCATAATTTTGTTCTGCCATTTTAATATCTCCTATTTTCTTATTATATTATAATATAAAATGGCTTTAAAATCATTGTTTTTAAGTGTTTTAACCTGCTTTAGGGGTGGTTTTCTTTAAGATAGTTAAAAAACTTAAAAAAGCCCTTAAAATGCTTTTAAAATAACTTGTTATGTTGTTTTTGACTATTTTTATAATTTGTTTTTAGTAAAAATGTTAAAAATGTCGATAAATTGATCCAAACTTATTACTTCGGGTCTAAGATTTTCATTAATTTTTGCTTCTTTCAAAATTATTTTTGATAGTTCTTTATCATTAGTTATATTTGAAAGATTATTTAAAATAGTTTTTCTTTTATTGTTAAATATTTTTCTGACAAAAACTAAAAAATACTCTTGATCTTTAACTAAGTGTGATTTATTACTATTGAAAGTTAATGAGATTATTGATGAATCAACTTTTGGAACAGGTGAAAACATTTGTTTTTTTACTGTAAACTCATATTTTTTTTCAGCAAAAAAACTACAAGCCACAGAAAGGTTGTTGTAATTATTTTCACCTTGGTTTGCACAAACTCTTTGTGCTACTTCTTTTTGCATCATAAAAACAGCCTTATTTAAATTATTAGAGTTTTGTAGTGTTTTAAATAAAATTTCACTTGTTATGTAATATGGCATATTGGAAATTATTGATATTTTACTAAAGTTTTTTTTGGCATCATTAATTAACGTTTTGAAATCAACTTTTAAAACATCTTGAATTAATATTTGTAAATTGGGTGATTGTATTTCTGATTTTAAAATTAATTCCATGTCTGTATCTATTTCAATAACTAGTACTTTTTTAAATTTTTCAACAAGTTTTTTTGTAAGCGCCCCAGTTCCTGGACCAATTTCAATTATAAGTTGATTTTTATCTTCTCCTAAAATACTAATTATTTTTGTTATAAGATTTTTATCACTTATAAAATTTTGCCCAAACTTTTTTTTAGCTACCACTTTCATTTTATTCCTCCAATATCTTTTTAATGCTATTAACATCTAAGTTCATTCAATTAAGTCATTTAAACAGAGATTTTGAAGATAACTCTAAATTAATTTCTAGTTTTTTAGATATCTTATTTCTATTTGATTTTAAATAAATATCATTTTGTTTATACTCTATTCAAGAAATCGATTCATTATTTACATTATATTTAATAATGTTGTTAAGAGCTTTCTTAATCTCTTCTTCGTTAGCTTCAGCAACTCCAATTTTTTTGTCTTGAAAAGTAAAACTTTTTTTGTTTATAAAAGCATTATAAATGTTTTTATTTACTTCTTTAATTATAGTTTCTCTTATTTTTTTACCTGGCCCATCAGGGTCAGTAAAAATAATAATTTCGTTGTTTTCACTTAGTTTTTTAATTGAATCTAATGTTTTTTGATTTAATGCTAATCCATTTGTCTCAAGTGTTTGAAGTTTATTTCCGAATATTTTTTTAAGTTTTTGAGAATCAGTTTTACCCTCAACAACAACTATTTGATTCAACATGTTTAACCCACCTATTATTAATTTAAAATTAATTATATATTATAATATAGTGAATAGAATAGAGTGATAAGTATGAAAAATAAAAAAGTTGGTATAGTTTTAGAAGAAAATTACACAAGAATTATTTCATCAATTAGTGGTAAAGTTTATGACAACTCATCTGTTGTTTGTTGAAATAATTTAACAAAAGAAATTGTTTTAGTTGGTAAAGATGTCGAAAATGCAATTGGTAGATTAGATGATCCGTTAGTTGTTGTTCGATTGCTAAAAAATTATGCAGTTCAAGATTTTGAAATTTTTAAAGCTTATTTAAAAATTCTTGTTGAGGATTTTTTTAATGTTTTTAAAAATGCTGAGGTTATTGTCTCTTCTCCAAGTTCTGATTTAGAATTTATTAGAAATTTTATATATAACATTTTAAAAGTTGAGGGTGGGGCTTCATCTGTTGAGTTTGTATCAAAAACACTCTTATCAGCAATAGGTTCAAATGCTAATGTAAATGATGAGTATGGGGTTTTAATATTAGACATTGGATACTCATGTTCAAAAGTTGCATTAATCATAAATGGTAAAATTGAAAAAAGTGGGGTAACAATTGCTGGGGAAAAAGAACTTGATGATATGATAATTCAATTTATAAAGGAACAATATCAATTAGTTATTAATGATGAAACAGTTGAAAAGATTAAGTGATCAATTGGAACGATTATTAAATTAAGAGATGAATTAGAATTAAGCATTTTTGGTAGAGACTTAATAACAAATGATCGTAGAGTTATTGTTTGTGCTAGTGCTGAAATTAAAAAACTATTTATCAGATTATTTACAAATTATAAAACACTTATAACAAACGTTCTTGAATCGTCATCTCCAATTATTAGAAGTAGTGTTATTAAAAATGGTTTATTTGTTTCTGGTGATTTAGCTGGAATTATTGGTGTTAAAGATTTCTTTGAAGATTTTTTTAATTTCCCTGTAACAATTTCTAAGAAAAAAGGCTATTCAGCAATTGAAGGTGCAATAAAATATAATAAATAAAAGACCTTCCATTTTGAAAGGTCTTTTATGCTCTTGGTAAAATGATTTGTTTTAAATTTGGTTCTTCTTCTGAAGAAATAACAGCCATTCTTGAAGGTAATGAAAATTTAATTTCTAAATCTTCACAATCAAATGTTTTAATTGCTTCTAAAATAAATCTTGTATTAAATTTAACTTCTTCAATTTCTTCACCACCAAACTTAAAGTCGTTAAAGGTTTCTTCATATTTAACTGAATCAACTGTTGTTTTAAGTGTTATCTCATTTTTTTTAATGTTTAAGTTTATTGTGGGGTCTGATGATTCAAAAGGTAACTCAAATCTGTTTAGCAACTTTAATAATTTTTTTGTTTTGACTTTTATTAATGTTCCAAAAACAGATGGGAAAGCAGACTCAACATCAGGGTAATTACCATCAACTAAAATTGATTGAAAAGTTTTGTTATCAAAAACAAAAGTTGTGTAGTTATCAAAAACAACAATTTTTAATTTTTTTACATTCTCAATCAATTTTATTAATTCTGTTAATGTTTTGTGGGGAATTATTATATTTATTTTTTCACCCTGAGTATTGATTGGTATTTTCTTTAAAGATATTTTAAATAAATCTGTTGCAGAAAAAACAATTGAATCTTCTTTTGTCTTTAAATTTAAACCAGTTAATACAGTTCTTTCCTTATAGGGGTTTATTGAATTAATTAATTGATTAATTGTACTTTTAAACTCTAATGGTGAAAGTGTTATTTCAAGTCCGTTTTCAACAAAACCAAGTAATGGGAAGTCTTCTGGATCTAGTAAACCAATTTTTAAAGATGACTTTTCTGTAATTATTTCTAATTCACTTTCTTCAAAAACATTCAATTTAATAAATTGATTTTCAAGTTTTTTCAAAGTATCAATTATAAATTTTGGCTTAACTAATATTGTTCCAGGGGTTGTAATTTCAAGATCTGAATTTTGTTCATGTAATTCAACTTTAAAGCTTGTTGAATTGTTTGTCGAAATGATTGTTAGTTTATCTATTCCAACTTCTATTAAAACACCCGTTGTTGCTGGAGACAAGCTTTTTGGATCAATAATTTTACTAGCACTGTTAATACCATCTAAAAAAGCTTGTCTGTTAATTTTAATATTCATAAATATCTCCCAATCTAAAACTTATATTATTATCTCACATAAATGATTTTAAAAGCAAATGTATTATTTCTATTTACTTAATTACTTATTTCTATATATTTTTATTATGCTGTTGTTTTGTGGAAAAGTTTTAAAAACTTAAATAAGAAGTCAATTTAGTAAAATAGTATACAAAAACATTTCCAATAAAACCCACACTAATTCATTATTTCATTTTTTCAACTATCAATTAATTTTTTAAACTTTTTGTCTTCGTAAATGTTTTTTTCAATCTTTGATATAGCGCTTAACACTGTGCTATGATCTCTACCACCAAATTCTGAACCAATTTGAGTAGAAGTGTGATTTAAGAGAATTTTAACAAAAAACATAGCTACATGTCTTGCATCTTTAATAGCAGTCGTTCTAGCTTTTCCATCAATTGCTTTAACACTCACACCAAACTTATCACCAATAATCTCTTTTATTCTTTTAACATTTAATTTACCCAAATTCGATGAAGGAATGTCTTTAAAAAAAACAACAACCTCGTCCAATGTTATTGTACTATCAACAGGATTACTCATAACTAATAATTCTAGTCTGTTAACTAAACTTTTCAACTTCCTTGCATCTCCACCAAAATTATTAGCTAAAAATTTAATAGCAGCAGGCTCAACACTTCTTTTTAATTTGAACTCACCAATTCTAAGTTTTAAAATATCTTCAGCAGTTTGTGGATCTAAAGTTTCAACACAAACCGACAAACCAGAATTAAATCTAGTTATCATCCTTCTTTCAAAACCATTTAAAGATTCAGGGTTCTTATCACTAGAAAAAGCTAACTTTTTCCCGTTTTCTAAAAAATTATTAATTATATAAAACAAAAACTCATTAGTTTTATCTCTTTTTGTTAAGAAGTGAACATCATCAATAATAAAAACATCATTTTTTAAAATGTCATTTTTAAATTTTTCAATATCTGCATCTCCACTATTTAAAATACTTACAACCTGAGAGGTAAACTCATCAGCTTTTAAATATAAAACTTTATTATTTGTAGATTTGTCTTTAATAAAATTAGTTATTGATTCTAATAAGTGTGTTTTACCCAAACCAGAATCTCCATAAATGAACAATGGGTTAAAAACAGAATTATCTACACTTTCAGAAAAATATTTAGCAGCAATAAAAGCTTGTCGATTGCTTTTACCAATAACAAAATTTTCAAATAATTGACCACTTTTAATAAAATTTAAATCATTTTGTGCTTCGTGATCAATTTTTGGCAAATTCTTTGTAGAAAAAAACAACAATTCAAAATCACCGTTTATATATGAGGATAAAAAAGTTTTTATTTGACCACTTATTTGATTTAAAAAAGATAAAGCTAAAGTAGATTTTGCCTCAATTATAAATTCTTTTGAATTTTTTTTGTAAAGGTTAGTAAATGGCAAAAATTCATTTTTAATTTCTTGATCAACAGTCTTATCTAAATACAACTCTGACAATACTTTTTGTCAAACAACACTCAATTCCATCACAAAAAAAATAATAGTTATCAACAAAAAAATAAAAAACAACCTTACTTAAATAAACCCACATATAAAATGATTATACAAATGCTTAAAACCATTTGCAAAAGGGTTTTTTCCACTTTTCCACAATAAATAAAAAAATATTAATTTATAAAAAATAGGTACACTAATAAATAAAAAAATACAAACAAAAGTAACATTTTTGTAAAACTTCATATTATAATTATTTAAGTTATCCAAGAAAAAGAGCAGAAGGGGGTTTGTGAATATGAAAAGAACTTGACAGCCATCAAAAATCAAACACTCACGTGTACATGGTTTTAGAGCAAGAATGGCAACAAAAAACGGTAGAAAAATTATAAAAGCACGTAGAGCAAAAGGTAGAGCGAAATTAACAGCTTAATTTCCGCTTTATTTTTTATTTAATAAATATGAAAAACAAAAAAATAATAAAAAAAAATCATGAATTTCAAACCATTATTGGTAAAAATAAATCATTTAAAAATTCTACATTTGTAATTTATTATTCTAAAAATAAAGAATTAAATTTTAGGTATGGAATAAGCGTTGGAACTAAAATAGGTAACGCAGTGCTTAGAAATAAAATAAAAAGAAAAATTAGATCAATAGTGTTTGATATAATTAAAAACGATTTTAATGCTCCTTTTGATATAATTATAATAGCTAGAAAAAACTTACTTTATAAAACTTTTGAAGAAGTTTCTAAAGATCTTACAAATCTTATAAAATCAGTTAAATAGAAATCATACAGGGGGTTCTATCATGTATAATAATGAACAGTTTATGCTTTTTGCAAAAGATGCAAGAGTTTTATCTTATTTGAGTAAAAATCAAACATTAAATACAAAAAGAACTTTTTCTGAAAAAATGAAAGACCCTGATTATAGAAAAAGATGAATTAAATTAATATGGAGATGAGTTAAAATATTAACATTTTTATTTATAATTGTATCAATGCTTTGAGGTTGTGTGCAAATGTATCAGTCACCATATGCAATTCAAGACGTTACAGATTTAACAGGTAGAAAAGTTTTTTCTGCTGGTATTTCTTTTGAAATAGTAACATCAATTTTTGGCGAACACACGTCACAAAACTGGTGAAACATAATTACTGGTAATATGGACGGGCAACAATATGCATACAACGTAATAGGAAGTTGAGGAGAAGCTTTCTCAAAAACTAAATCACCATTTTATGGTTTCTTTGTATACCCTATTGCATTATTGCTTAATTCTTTAATTTATATGATGTCTAGTTCGCTTAACCCAGAATTAAATGAAACACGTTATGGAATTGCTGTTATATTTGCAATGTTATTCACTGTTATAATAATTAAATCTTTTACACTTATATTTACTTGAAAATCTCAAGTTAATCAAGATTTGCAACAAAGAGTACAACTTAAAACAGCAGATATTACAGCAAAATATAAGGGTGACAAATCCCCAGAAGCTAAACAAAAACAACAAAGAGAAATAAATGCTATTTATAAAAAAGAGGGTTTTTCCCCTTTTAGTGCAATGGCTGGTGCTGTTGTAACGATGCCATTTTTATTTGCCACATATGCGATTGTTAGATCTACAAGATCTTTAAAAGTTGCATCAGTTGGTTTAATATCTCTTATTGATAAACCTTGATCACAAATTAAACAAGGTGAGTATATTTATATTTTAATAATTGCAATATATTTACCTTTACAAATTTTTTCAATGTTGCTACCATTAATTTTACAATCAATAAAACAACCTTCTTCAACATTGACAGTAGCACAAAAAAAATCTAGAAAAAAACAATATTTAATTCAAGGTGTTTTTGCTTTAACATTTATTATAATTATTATTTCTGTAGCATCTGGTGTTGCAATTTATTGAATATTCTCATCAACATTCCAAATTTGTCAAACACTAGGATTCTTTTTTTATAATAAAAAGAAAGCAAATAATTCTAGTCAAGAAATAAATAGAAGAAGAAAACAACAAAAAAATAGGAAAATTAAAACAAACAACATTTAATATAAATGTTATATAATTAAATATGCCATGATAAAGATAACGCTTGAATGAGTCAGGACCGGAAGGTAGCAGCTATAAGAGAATGTGTCTTGTATCATGGTTTTTATTTTGAAAGGATTAATATGTTTAAAGATTCAATATTAAAAACTCAAATATGTTTACTAACTAATGATGTACCAGTTTATTCTTGTATATTTGAAAATAACACAATAATAAGTGAAGGGGTAAATAACAAAGAGAAAGAATTAAAAGTGTCAGGGCATGCAGAAATTAATGCAATAAATAAAGCTTTTAAATTACTTAAAACAACGAACCTTAAAAAATATAATCTTTATACAACTTTAGAGCCTTGTGAGATGTGTTATCAAGCTATTAAACAGGCCAAAATAAATAAAGTTTATTATTTACTAGAAAACGAAAAGTTTGGTTATAAATCTAAATTGTCAATTAACGAAAAGTCAATAAATTTAATTAAAATTGAAAATGAATTTCAAAAAGAAACCTATTCCAAAATACTAAATAATTTTTTTCAAAAAAACAGACAAAAAAATAACAATTAAAATTGTTAAAATTAATTTTTTTCAAAATTTTTTAAAGCTCTTTTATTTACTATTAATGAATTTTTAAAACTTAAATATTCAAATAAACCGCTAAATAGATAAGTTGCAAAAATAGCAGCAAGCATTAAACCATACATTTGAAAAAAACTTGTTTTATAAGGATCCATTTGTTCATATGGAAAAGGTCTTAGTGATGCATTATAATCCATATATTTTTTAATGTAAATCACCCTTATTATTAAATAAGCACCATAAAATAGCTCTAAAATGTTATTTTTTCAAGCGTGATTTATCATGTAATTTCTCAAACTTAAATCAGGACGTTGTTCTCTAAAATAAAAATAATAGATCATTATAATAAATGGACAAATTCAATGTTCTACAACAGACTTAATAGTGTTATATCAATTTGTAAAACCAACAACAGTATCTCTTGCTATAAACATTGCTCCTGTAAATATTATCATTGAAACAAAACTGTAAGTTAAAACCATTGTTTCAGTATTTTTAGATTCAACTCAAACTATTTTTTTATCAGTTTTTATGTAATTAATTAATTTAATAAATCCTCAAGAAGACGTAACTAAAGCAGACCAAACAGAAAAGTAAATTGTTTGTTCACAAACTGTTTGAATAAAACCAACTTTTTGGGGTTCTAATCCTTGTTTTAATTGAATTCCATAGATTGTATTCATAATGACATCTAATAATATACAAGAAATTGGAGCTATTGCAAGAAATAAAATTATTAAAAACTTTATTTTGTTCATTTTCATTTAAACCTCTTCTTTTATTTTGTTTTCATTTAATAAAATTATATCAATTTTTTTATTTACCCAAACAATATTTCTTGAAAATATTGTCAATTATTTCCTCATCATATTGTTCACCAACAAGTTCATTTAATAAATTTCAAGCAACATTTAAATCAACATTAACTATGTCTATTGGCATACCTTCAAGAATAGAGTTTAAGGACTTAAGCAATTTATCTTTTATTTGTTCAACCAAATTTATTTGTTCAATATTTATTAAAACTAAATTTTCATTTTTTAATAATTCTTCATTTAAAAACATTTTTTCAATGCAATTTATTAAATCATCAACATCATAATTTGATGCATTTGTAAAAATAACATTATTAAATTTTTTTGAAATTTCGATAATATCTTTATTTGAAATTAAATCTTTTTTATTAACAACAATTAAATGTTTTTTATCACCTATTTTTGAAATTAAATCCTTATTGTCTTGGTCATATATGTTTTCAGCATTTACAACTAACAAAATAAAATCAGAATTATCAATAACATTTAAAGATTTTTCAATACCTATTTTTTCAACAATGTCGTTTGTTTTTCTTATACCCGCAGTGTCCACAAGATCAAGTGTTAAATTTTGAAAATTTATTTGGCCGGTGACAATATCTCTTGTTGTTCCTTCAATGTCTGTGACAATAGCTCTTTCTTCTTGAATTAAGGCATTTAATAATGAAGATTTACCAACATTTGTCTTACCAACAATAGCTGTTTTAATTCCATTTGTAATTGAATTAGCTAATTTTGATCTTTTTAATAATTTATCTACATATACATTTATTTTTTCTAAAGAAAGCGTTAATTCATCTATGGAACTTCCCTCAACATCATCATAATCTGGATAATCAATAGAAACTTGTATTCTTGAAATAACATCTAATAGTTGGTTTTTAATTTCTAAAATCCCATTATTATAAATGCCCCCCATATTGTTAACACCAATTTTAAGTGCCATTTCATTTTTAGCAAAGATTAAATCATTAATGCCTTCTGCTTGAATTAAATCTATTTTGTTATTTAAAAAAGCTCTTTGACTAAATTCCCCTTTATTTGCCATTCTTGCACCCTTTTTGATAATTAATTTAATAATCCTTTGTGTATTTAAAATACCTCCATGACAAGCAATTTCAATAACATCTTCTCCCGTAAAAGAATTAGGCGCAACAAAAGAAGTGATAATAACTTCATCAACTAATTCTTTTTCATCATATAACTTTTTAAATAAAACATTTTTTGTTTTATCTATTGGATATTTTATTAATTTGTTAATTATATCAAACGCTTCATCCCCACTAATTCTAATTAATGCAATGGCTTGATTAGTTAAACTAGTTGTTGGTGCAACTATTGTTTGGTTTATACTTTTCATAAATCACTGACCTAATTATTTAATATACTCTTGGTTGTCAAATCAAGCTTTTAAAATTTCAGGAAGTATTAATTTTTCACCATCTCAATAGTTTTCTAAAATAGCACCAACTAATCTATCAATAGCTACGCCACTACCATTAAGTGTATGAACTAATTTGGTTTTACCATCTTTTGTTTTATATCTTGTTGCCATATTTCTAGATTGAAAATCTATACAATTTGAAACACTTGAAATTTCTCTATATTTATTTTGTTCTGGAAATCAAACTTCAATATCAAAAGTTTTTGTACTACTAAAGCCAACATCCCCAGTGCATAATTCAACAATCCTATAAGGAAGGTTAAATAATTGTAAAATACTTTCAGCATCTACCAGCATTAATTCTAGTTCATTAAAACTTGACTCTTGGTCTGTTATTTTAACTAACTCAACTTTATTAAATTGGTGTAAACGAATTAACCCCTTTGTATCTTTGCCAGCACTACCAGCTTCTTTTCTAAAACATTGAGAAAAGGTTGTATATTTTATTGGTAACTTTTTGTAATCTAAAATTTCATTAGCGTGTAAGTTAGTTAGTGGAACTTCACCAGTGGGAATTAAATATTGCTCACCAACTTTATATGCATCTTCTTCAAATTTTGGTAATTGACCAGTTCCTTGCATAGCAGCAGCATTCACAATCAAAGGAACTGTAATTTCTTTATAACCAACTGATATATGCTTATCTAATAAAATATTTGTTAATGCTCTAACAAGTTTAGAACCTTGTTCTTTGTAAACAACAAAACGACTACCACTTAGTTTAGGTCCTGACTCAAAATCCACTAAATTTAATTGACTAGCAATTTCTCAATGTGGCTTTTTGTGCTTAACTAAATTATCTGAATTTCAAACTTTAATAATTGGATTATCCTCATCACTTAGACCAATTGGCATATGTTCGTTTGGGATGTTTGGAATATAAAGTAATTTTTCGTTTAGTTTATTAATTATAGAAAAAAGTTTTTTGTCCAAAACTTCAATATCACTGTTTAATTCATTAACTTGATTTTTATTTTTTTCTACTTTATCAAGTTCATTGTTCTTCATTAATAAACCAATTTCTTTAGATAAACTATTTTTTAATGATTTTTTAATTTCAACATCTTTTAAAACATTTTTTCTTTCAATGTTTAATTTAACAATAAAATCAATTTCTAAAGAAAAGTCTAAACCTCTTTTATTTAACTGTTTTTTAACATAATCTAAGTTGTTTTCTACAAAATTAATATCTAACATAATAACCCCTTCTTGCTTTCATTTAAGTATTTTTAAGTTATTATAATATTACATTAAAAATAATAAAAAAAGGGCAAACATGGATTTACAAATTAGAGCGATAAGCAACAAACACAACGCAAAAATATCAATAGTAGATATTTCAGAATCAATTAATAAAATTTGTGATTTACAACAATCTTCACCAATAGTAAATATTTGTTTAGCAAAATTTACCATTAATAATACACTGGTTGCTATAGATAATAAAGATAATAACAAAATATCAACAGCATATTCTACTGATGAGGGTGTTATTAAAAGAATGATTACAGAGTTTGAAGATAACAAAATAAGATCAACAAGTAAAGTAAAACACTTTGAAATGTGTGAAACTACTGAGGATATAAATCCCTTGGATTTAATGCTAGGCAAAACTGGAGAAATTTATTACTCAAGAGATATGGGTTTAAAAGCACCATATATTTCATCAATTAAAACAAAAGGTTCAAATATGGATTCCATTTTTATGCAGTTTTTGAAAAAAAGTAGTCAAATAACTTCTTTGATAGCCACAGATGTTACTTTTAATAATAGTTTTAAAATCGATAAAGCAGTAGGTATTTTAATTCAATTATTACCTAAACACACTCAAGAAAATATTGAAATGTTAGAAAATAAAATTGGTAATACAAAATATTTAACTGATGTTTTAGTTAAATCAACAAATTATTATGAAGTTATAAAAGATATTTTAGATGATGCTCAAATTCTTTCAACAAGTCAAATAATTTTTGAGTGTAATTGCAATTATGAAAAAATTTTAAACCTAGCTAAACTCTTAGGAAAAGAAGAATTATTAGAATTAATTAATAACAAAGAAAATGTTTACATTAATTGTGACTTTTGCAATAAAGACTACACTATAAAGTACACAGAATTAAACAAATTGATTTAATACAAAAATGCTATGATATAATTTTATTGATATTGTTTTAACTAAAGTGATTAATATGACTTGAAAGAAAAGAGAAAATTATGAGTAAAGACGTAAACAAAAAACTGCCTTCTAAAGAAGAAGTTCTTAATCAATATAAAGATGTTTTAGAAAGAAATAAAGCACATGCTCGCGGTGAAAAGTCTAAGGGTGAAATTGAAGCTAATGAGCAAGCTATTGCTAAACAAAAAGCTAAAGAAGATGCTAAATTAGCTAAAAAAACAAAAAAAGCTAATAAAAAAGAAGAAGTTCTTATTACAGACACACTAGATCAATTTGATGGTGAAGAACCAAGTGTTAATGAAGAAAAGCCTTTGACCAGAAAACAAATCAAAAAAACTCAAAAAGAAGCGCTTAAAGCTCAAAAAGAATCTCAAAAAGAAGAAGTTCTTATTACAGACACACTAGAGCAATTTGATGGTGAAGAACCAAGTGTTATTGAAGAAAAGCCTTTGACAAGAAAACAAATCAAAAAAGCTCAAAAAGAAGCGCTTAAAGCTCAAAAAGAATCTCAAAAAGAAGAAGTTAAACCCGTTAAAGAAGAAACAACAATTTCTCCTTTTGTGGATGCTGAGGTGGAAAACAATCCCGATATTATTACTTCAATTGAAAAAATAAATTATGATAATGAAAGTGAAACTTTTGAAGAATTTAAATCAAAAGATAGAAAATACACTTCTATTGATAATACACCTGGTTTTGATAAAGGTGTTAAAGGTTTAAAACAAAAACAAAAATTCCAATATCAGTTAACTAACAAGTATTCAAAAAGAATTTTATCTGATGGTGAAATAGTTTCTACAAAAGATCATAAACCAAATACTGAAAAGCACATAATCGAATTAAAAAACGTCAGAAAATCATACCAAACTGGCGATTTAGAAACTCCAATTTTAAAAGGTATTGATATTCAACTTGATAAAGGTGATTTTATTGTTATTCTTGGGCCTTCTGGTTCTGGAAAAACAACTTTCTTAAATGTTATATCAGGCTTAGATAAGACAACTGAAGGAGATGTATTTGTATTAGGTTCAAACCTTTCGTTATTAAAAGATTCGCATCTAACTAAATTTAGAAGAAAAAATGTAGGATTTATTTTTCAACAATACAACCTTTTAACTAACCTTACTTCTAAAGAAAACGCTGAAGTTGGGCAAAACTTAGCAAACAAAAAGAAAAAAGGTATGACAATTGAAGAAATTTTTGAAACAATTGGCATGAAAGAACAAATTAATAAATATCCTCACCAAATGTCTGGTGGACAACAGCAAAGGGTTTCTATTGCTAGAGCATTAGCTAAAAACCCCGAAATTTTATTTGCTGATGAACCAACAGGTGCGTTAGATGAAGAAATGGGACGTAAAGTTCTTGAAATCTTAGTTAAAGTTAACCGTGAACAAAAAACAACAATCGTTGTAGTTACTCACAACCCTAACATAGCTAAAATTGCTAACACAGTTATTCATATTAAAAATGGATTGATTGACAGTTTAGAAAAAAACTCAAACCCAGCAGATCCTCAATCAATTGATTGATCATAACAAAAAAATGGGTCTCCCATTTTTTTAATTTATAAAACCCCCCTTTTTGTAAATTAAATATATAAAATAAAAATAACAACTTAATATAAAAATTATACAAGATAACATAATGGGTTATCGACCTGCTTTAGACCAATCTAAAACTATAATTAAAAAAGATAGAAAGGTCAGCTGGTTTGTATTGCGTTGATTTTTTATCTTTTTTATATTAGTTGCTAAATAATTTTAAATTTCATAAATAAAACCTAAGGAGAAAAATGAAAAAATTATTATCAATCTTTACTGCAACAACGTTAACTGTTCCTGCTTCATTAACTGCTGTATCTTGTGGGGGTGTTAAACCAGAAAAAAATGCAATATTTTTAATGCCACAAGAAACAATAGGCACTACATCAAAAGATAAACAACAAGGTTATTCAGACCTAATTGATGAATTTAATGAAACCTATGCTGAACAAATTAATTCTGGTGAAATGGCTAAAATTGAAGCTAGGTGAGAAAAATCTGGAAACATTTCAAAAAACATAGCTGCAAAAGGTAATTTACCAGACTTATATGTATTTTATGGTGATGCTGTTTCACAATTTACATACTCTAATGCAAAAGACAAAGTTAGAGATATGAAGAGTTCTTATGGTAGTGAAGATGAGTATTCAAAATTCAATGACTCTTTAATTACTGAAACATATTTAAAAGAAGGTGAATATCAAAGTAAACAAATAGTACTTCCCTTTGGAAAATCAGTAGATTATTCAATAATTAATGTTAGACTTTTAGCTGATTTACAAGAAACACTGATTGAAGGACAAGAAACAAATAAAGGAACTATAAGAAACATTCTTAACGAATACAATAATACAGAAAGAAAACTTTCTCTTGGAAGTAGACCAAAAGCAAATGAAGGAAGTTATTTTAATAAAGAAATAGCTAATAATACATACAATACATTACCAGAATCAGATAGAAATAGTTTTGAGTCAATACTTAGCGGTGTAACTAATATTCAAGAAATAAAAAATATTTTTAAAGATTCAAAAAACATCATGACAATAGCAAAAGTGATTAAAGCAATATATCAAACTAATGGTGCTATAGATTATAACGAAACAGCATTTGGAAAAAGTATATTAGCTACACAAGACCAAACTGAAATTCAAAAATTAACAGATTTAAATAACTCTAATTCCCATTATGCATTTTCTATTGATTCTATAGAAAATAAATTTTTTATGGATTGAGCAGCAGAAAACCCAGAAAAAAACGGATCTTTAGATATTACTGATAGCAAAAATAATTTCCTTTATAATTCTCAAACAAATGTTAATGCAAAAAATAAAGTTACTGGGACAGATTTTCAAATAGATAAAAATTCAAAGTCATTTTTAAAAACAACTGCTTTATTAGATGATCTTAAAAATTTGGTTGATGACAAATTAGATGGTCAAAAGCTTGATGCATGAAAAGGTGTTTTTATGAGTAAATATTCAACAACTGGTGGTGCAGTTTACACAAGTAAATCTTTTGTAAATGGGACAACACTTGTTGGGTCTGGATCATCTGCGGGTGCTTATAACTATACATCTGCAACACTAAGATATGAAACAAAAGATGCTAATGGTAAAACTAAATCAAACTCTGCTTATGCAACATCAAATGCAGATTTGATAACAACATCATCAATTGGAAATAAAAATGACACTTTCATGTCACAAGGTCCTGGTATAGCAGGCTTTAAATCAAATGGTGAAAATGCGGATAAAAAAGAAAAAAGCGTTACTGCTTTCTTACAATATATAATGCAACCAAAGCAATCAGCACAATTTGCGCTTAAAACAAATTATATGCCTGCAACAAAAGATGGATTAAAAATCTTTAAAGAATATATTAATGGAACTTATAATAATGCAGAAGCATTTGCATTTGAAACATTAAAAAAAGATATGATTGAAAATATTGATAAAGATGAAACAAAATATAAATTTGAAGGTTTTGAAAATAAAATACCAACTTTAGAAGAAATCAATAATTTATCATATTTAAGAAATAAAATTTCAAGAAATATAGCTGATGGTGTTACAACTTATACTTTTGAAAATAAATCAGAAGATGAAAGAGTTAATAAACTTGACACCTTAAGTAAAGAAATAAGAAACAATCAAGATGCAAAATTTGAAGATTTATTTACACCATTGGCTGATGCATCAGATTCTTCAAAAACTAACACAAGAGCTACAATAAGTTCTATCAATACAGGTTTTGTAGAGGATTACTTATCAAAAATAGCTGGAATATCTAACTCATCAAAAACAAATGATGAATCTAAACCTATATTAGTTGCATCTTCACCATCACCAATAGGTAGCGAATTTAGAGACGCTATTAAACAAGCCACAATTGAGACCCAAGGTAGTTCTATAATGTATAAAAAAGGAGCAAAATTTGCTGACTTATTAAATTATGAAAGTGCATCAAATCTTGATGTTACAAAATTGGCATATCACATACTGACACATGATGGTGGTGACATATTAAAAAAAATAAAAATTAAAAATAAATAGAATTAAGTAGTGAGATTAAAATGAGCATTAAACTAAAAAATATAAATATTGATTATGGTAATTTTTTAGCTGTTGACAATTTAAACATCGAAATAAAAAAAGGTGAACTTGTTTCTCTTTTAGGACCTTCTGGGTGTGGTAAAACAACAGCTTTAAATGCCATAGCAGGATTAATTAACACAACTTCTGGTCAAATATTTTTTGACGGGATTGATGTAACTCACAAATCTAGCCAAAAAAGAAATATAGGTTTAGTTTTCCAAAGTTATGCATTGTATACACACATGAGTGTATTTAAAAATATAGCTTATCCTCTTTATCATTCAAAAAAATTTAAAAAAGAATTAAGTTATGAAAATAAAATAAACAAATTAAGAATTAAAGCAATTGATGAATCAAAAGGATATTCAATAATAATAAAACAACAAAAAGAAATTGATTCATTAATTAATAAATTTAACAATGAATTTGAAGATTTAAAATCAAATTTAAAGGTTAAATTTCTAAGAAGTCATAAACAATCTATAAGTGAGTATTGTGTATCAGTAATAAATAAAGCACAAGGATCTGAAAACAAAAAAAATGATGCATTTAATCAACTTAAAACTTATTTGTATGATAAAATAAAAATTTCTTTTGAAAAAATTATTAATAAAGTAGAGAATGAATTGCATTTAAAGTTAAAGTCTTTTGAATCAATATATGACATTAGATTTTCTATTTTTATAAAAAATTTAAAACAAAACATTCAAGATAAAAATATAGCGTTTTCTAAATACACAAATGAATTAAAAAAAACAATGAAAAAGACTAAGAAAGAAATTTCTAAGCAACAAAAAAAAGAATTAAATATTGTAATTTTTTCTAATTCAATATCTTCTGAGTACGAAAAATACAAAATTACAAAAGATGAAGTAACATTTAGTTTCGTTAATAATGAATTAAATGAAGTTAATACAATTATTGAAAAATTATTGCTTGCTTTAAAAACTAAAATAGAATCTAACTTTATTAAAAACAATGTCGTATCTAAAGTCAACTGCGAAATAATTAATTTTATTAATAATGAAGCAAAAAAATTAAAAGTTGAAAATGAAATTATTTATTCTTTAATTAAAAATAGCTTAGATAAATTTAAAAAAGAAATTTTATTAAAATATGCTAATAATAAATTTGTTAAAACAATTGGGTATTTTAATAATTTATTTAATTTTTCAATAAAATATAAAGCAACTTTCAATTTAGAAGAAAATATTAAAATTGATATAAAAATGCGTGTTAATGATATATTATTAAGAAATTTTTCAACATTAGATCAAGAATTATTAGTTAACTCTTCTCTAGAAGACACAAAAGATCAAAAAAACAAAATTAAAAAACAAATTTATACAAGAAAAAGAAAAATTAAAGAGTTAGTTTTTGAAACAGCAAAACAAGTTGAAATACAAAATCAGCTAAATAAAAAACCAGGTGAATTGTCAGGTGGTCAACAGCAGCGTGTAGCAATAGCAAGAGCTATTGTAAAAAAACCAAATATTCTTTTGTTAGATGAACCATTGTCAAATTTAGATGCTAAATTAAGATTAACAACAAGAGAGTGAATTAAAAGATTTCAAAAAAGTGTTGGAATTACGACTATATTTGTTACTCATGACCAAGAAGAAGCTATGAGTATATCTGATTCAATATATGTTATGAATAAGGGTGTTTTGCAACAATCAGGTTCTCCATTAGATATATATAATCACCCATCAAATGAGTTTGTTGCTAATTTTATAGGAACACCAAATATAAATTTTATAAAAACTTCTAAAACAAAAAGTGGTTTCAAATTACCATCTAATGAGTTTTTAACCTTTAAAAACCTACCAGAATCTAAAAATTTCAAATTAGGTATAAGACCAGAAAAAATATTAACAAAAAAAGATAAAAATTTAATTTTTTTAGCAGAAGGACATGTAGTTTTAGTTGAACAATTAGGTAAACAAAATCACGTTAAAATAAAAACAAATAACTTAGAACTAATGATAGTTATAGACCCAAAAGATTGAGAAATTGTTGCAAAAAACAAAACTATAAAATTGTATACTGACCCTAATAATATTTATGTTTTTGATGAAAATCAAAATAAAATAGAGGTTGAATATGCAAAATAATGATTGATCTAAAAAAACAAAAACTAAAGAGTTCAATGAATTAAAAGATAACCCTAAAGGTATTCAGGATAAAAAAAACAGTGACTTTAGACCTAAGTTTTTAGCACCAAAACCAAAAAATATGGAAAAAAGTAAATTTGACTTTTTAAATCAGTTATTATGAATAACACCAGGTTTAATATTTGTTCTAATATTTTCTTATTTTTCAATATTTATAGTTTTTAGATATGGTTTTAGTGATGGAGGATCTGTTGGAAATTTTGTTTTTAGCTTCCAACAAATAAAATTTATACTTTTTGAAGATCAAACTAGAGAATTTGTATATTCATTGAGAAATACATTTATATACGTTGTTATTTCAGTGCCTATATCGTTATTTATAGCTTTATTTACTGCAAAAGCGCTTTCTAATCTTTTAAGTAAAAAAGCATATGGTTTTTTCCAATCAACATTATTTTTACCTTATGTTACATCATCTTTAGCTGTGGCTATGGTTTTCTCAACGTTATTTTTAAATGGCGGTGACCCAGTTATAAACACATTTATGAAAATTTTTATAAAAGATTTTAATGTAAATTGAAGAGAACCAAAATATACCATGATATTACTTGTTATATTTGGTGTATGAAGAATGTTGCCTTTTAAAATAATAATGTTCACATCAGCTTTTTTAAGAGTTGATAAAAGATTGTATCAAGCAGCTTCATTAGATGGCACACCGAAATGACAACAATTTTGAAAAATATCATTACCTCAAATACTCCCAGTAATAATTTACATGATTACCACAAGTATAATTGGTGGGTTTAAGTTTATGCCTTTAGGTTTATTTAACAACTATGCCGAAGCAAGACAATCTTCAGCACAAACAGCTGTTTATTATATATTTGACAAAGTTAATCCAAGTGGAGGTGGTATACCTTCTTATGGAAAAGCTGGAGCTGCTTCAATAGTTCTTATGGTATTAACCTTGCTTATGACAATATTTAATAAAAAATTATCTAAATTTTTAAATAAAAAATACAGATAGAAAGGAAAATATGGCTAGCCAAAATTTATCAAGAGAAAAATACAATTTTCAAATTTCTAATTACGAAAGTCAAATAGAAAAAAAAGAAGAAAAAATTATTTTGTCTAATAATTGATTTAATGCGTTTATTATGAAAATAAGTTTGTTTTTTTTCATTAAGTTTTCTTTAAAATGAATAAACTTTAAAAACTTTTTTTACTTAAAAAAAGTTAAAAAATTACAAAGAAATACATTAAGGATGTCTGGTGATGTTTGATATAAAAATATTGCACCCGGACTTTTGAATTGAACTATACTTTTAGTTATGTTTGTTATTACGATATTTCCTTTTTATTGAATGTTAATTACGTCTTTTAAAAGTTATGATGAAGTTGATCCTACGAAGACAACAACTTTGTGAGAATTGCTATGGCCTAAAAGTTGAAGTCTAGAAACATACAAAAACATGTTTAATTTTATTGGTTCTGTTTCTTCTGACTCAATATCTTTTCAAAGATTTTTTTTAAACTCCTTTTTTATAGCAATATTATCAACATTGACTCAATTGATAGCTTCTATTATTGGGGGATTTGCAATTTATAATTGAAGAACAAAAATCAACCCTTTATTCATGATGATAATGTTTTCAATTATGATGGTCCCTGGAGAAGCTATGTTACTTGGAAGATATATTCTTATGGTTCAATTAAACTGAACAAATACTTTAATGGCATTAATTATTCCTTTTATTGGTAATGTTTTTACAATTTACTTAATGAGTAATGCTTTTTATTCATTAAATAGTGATTTAAAAAGAGCGGCAAAAATTGATGGTCTTTCTAGTTTTCAATATTTTCTAAAAATTGCTTTACCAGCTATTAGTGCAACTATTATTACCGCTTTCATAATATCTTTTATTGAATCATGAAACTCAGTTCTATGGCCAGTAACTATAATGCGAGATAACTCAGAGTGAAAAACAATACCTATTATGCTTTGGAAAATGATGCAAACTTCAGGTCTTGAGCCAGAATTACAAATTGGTTTTAACCCTATAAATCTTAAAATGGCAGCATCTTTTATAGCAATTTTACCAATGTTAGTTGTGTTTGTAGTATTTAATAAATTTATAATCAATGGTCTTTCTAAAAGAGGATCATCAAGTTCTAAAGGGTAATGATGAAAAGAGTTAAAGCAATAATACTTTCGTTAATTTTAATACTTTGTTTAGTAATTGGTTCAATTCTTTTTTATATATTTTTACCATCAAAAACAAAAGAACTAACTAATATAAATTATTATGTCATGTCAGTTGGGAATGCTAATTTTACAATTGTAGAAAAAGATTTTCATGCAGTTTTGATTGACGCAGGTTCTGGTGTTGATTCAACTAGTGAAAACGAATTAAAGTTTGCTGAAATAGAAAATAGTCATTCTAATAGAAAATCAGAACAATTTTTTATAAATAATTATCAAGTCAGTCCTAAAAAAAAATGAACAAAAGCGAAAACAACATCTTCAAAATGAGCTATTGATTTTATGAGAAATAAAGCTGGGATCCAATATCTTGATGGAATTTTCATTTCACATAAACACTCAGATCATTATGATTTGGTTTTTGAAATTTTAAAATCTTATGAACAAGATAAAACAAAAGTTGTAGCTCCTTTAGAATATGATAACCTTACAACAACAATTATAAAAAATGCTCCAAATTGAAATGGGAAAGTTGATACAAAATTTTCAAAAAAATACAATTTTTTAGGTGGAACTTTTGAAAATCTTTCTTCTTATTCTTCAAATAAAACTTTAAAGCCTTTGAAAGAAAGACCTTGAGAAGACCCAAATGACACTAGTCAAGTTATTAGGTTCACAGCTGATGGTAACACAGTTTTGGTTTTGGGAGATTTACAAAATCAAGGAATACTTAGAGATGATAAATTCATGAAAAAAGTTGAAGAAAAACAAACAGCACTTCTAATAGCAGCACATCACAGCTCTGATAATTCAGCTACATTAAAAGTAGCAGAACTTATAGGTCACTCAAAATATACAATATTTTCTACAACTATGGCAACATCTAAGTGGGATAAATTTTCAGGAGGCCACAAATCGATGAACCCTAAACCTATTACAGAAAAATTAATCAAGCAATTTGGAAATGATGCTGAGTTTTTTGTAACAGGAGATTTAGATTCAGAGTTTTCTAAAATACCAGAAAAACAAACAAACAGTTCTTTCAAATGATCATCTAAAACAAATAAAATAGAAATTTTGAATAATACAATTTTAGATTCAATCAAATAATAAAAATAAAAGGTTAATTCCTTTATTTTTTTATTTGTTAAAATATTACTAATTAGAAAAGAGTTCTTATGCCAATATTAAAATTTTATGGACTAACAGAAAAAGAAATAATTAAGTATTCAAAAAAAACAAATGAATTAGCTTTATTGATTCAGGCTAAACCAAACGCTATTTCTTATGTCTACATTCCATCAACAATACTATCACCAGAAAGTGATAAAGAAAAAGTATATATAGAAATAAACTGAATTTGTAGAAAAATAGAATTAAGAGAAAAAATGGTTAATCATATTGAAGATAATTTCAAGCACTTAAATAAAATAATTTCAATAAAATTTACAGACATTAATAGAGATTTTTATGTAGAAGGGCAGGTCTTTGGATAATTATGAAAATTAAAAATATAGAAATAAAAGGTAAACTTGTACAAGCTCCAATGGCTGGTATATCTAATCCTGTTTTTAGATTAATAGCAAAACAACATGGAGCAAGTCTTGTTTGTGCTGAAATGGTTTCTATTGAAGGAATGACACACAACAACAAAAGAACCTATGAAATGTTAGAAGTTAATAAAGAAGAGCACCCAATGAGCATGCAGATTTTTGGAAATGATGTAAATTCATTTATTACAGCAACAAAATGAATTGATGAAAATGTTGATTGTGATATTATTGATCTTAATATTGGTTGCCCTGCCCCAAAAGTTGCTATTAAATCTGCTAGTGGCTCAAGTTTATTAAAAACCCCAGACCTTATTTTTGATATTGTTCAAGCAGTTGTAAATAACACTAAAAAACCTGTAACAGCAAAAATTAGACTAGGTTGAGACAAAAATAGTGTTAATGCTGTTGAAGTAGCAAAGTTAATTGAAAAAGCGGGGGCTAGTGCAATTGCTGTTCATGGTAGAACAAGAGATGAGTTTTATACTGGCCATGCTGATTGAGAAAAAATCAAAGAGGTAAAACAAGCGGTCTCTATTCCTGTTATTGGTAATGGGGATGTTGTTGATGGTCCTAGTGCTAAAGCTATGTTAGATTTAACTGGTTGTGATGCAGTAATGATTGCTAGAGCTAGTCAAGGTAATCCATGAATATTTAAACAAATAAATCATTATTTAGAAACTGGTGAAGAATTAGCTAAACCTACTTTACAAGAATGAGAAGCCACAGTTTTAAATCACGCGAAACTTTTAATCCAATGAAGAGGTAATGAAGAATTTGCTATTAAGGAATTTAGAAAACACTTGACTTGATACTTAGATGCCCTAGATAAAACTAAAAATATTAGCAGTTTAAAAGACCAAGCCAATCAAATTGAAGCGTTTAATGATATTATAGATATAATAAAACTTTACAAAGGAGCATAATATGTCAGAAAGAAAATTTACAGAGCAAGAAACAATACGTCGTGCTAAATTATTAAAACTTCAAGAATTAAGTCAAAACCCTTTTGAAGTTACAAAATATGAAAGGTCTCATTCATTAAATGAAATAGTATCTAATTTTAATAAGTATACAAAAGAAGAATTAGAATCTTTAAACCAAAAAGAAATCTCAATTGCTGGAAGAATTAGATTATATAGAGAAGCTGGGAACAAAGCAGCTTTTGTTAATATTGATGATCAAAATGATTCTTTACAAGTGTATGTGAGATTAGATGAGATTGGTGAAGAAGAGTTTGGCTTATTTAGAGAATTAGATTTAGGTGATATTGTTGGTTTTAAAGGTATTTTAATGAAAACAAATCATGGAGAGTTATCACTAAGAGCTAAAGGATATACACTACTTTCTAAATCATTAAAAGTGTTGCCAGATAAACATGCTGGTATTCAAGATATAGAAGAAAAATACAGAAGAAGATATGTTGATTTAATTGTTAACCCCGAAACAAAAAAAATTTTTATTTGTAGAACAAAAATTATTAGAACTATTCAAAATGTTTTAGATGCTAAAGGATATATGGAAGTAGAAACACCTATATTGCACAATATAAAGGGTGGTGCTGCTGCAAAACCGTTTGAAACACATTACAATGCCCTAGATACTGATGTTTACTTAAGAATAGCTACAGAACTACATTTAAAAAGATTAATTGTTGGTGGGTTTGACGGAGTTTATGAAATTGGTAGAATATTTAGAAATGAAGGAATTAGCACAAGACATAATCCTGAATTTACTTCCATTGAATTATATGTAGCTTATAAAGACTTTTATTTTTTAATGGATTTAACTGAAGAGTTATTTAGAAAAACTAATGAAGTAGTTAATGAGTCGCAAATTATTAAATATGGTGAACATCAATTAGACTTATCAAAACCATTTAAAAGATTACACATGGTTGATGCGATTAAAAATTTAATTGGTGTTGACTTTTGAAAAGAAATGTCAATTGACCAAGCTTTAGAGTTAGCTAAAAAAAATAACATACATGTTGAAAAACATCAACAAACTGTTGGACACATTATTAACTTATTTTTCGAAGAATTTGTTGAAAGCACAATTATTGAACCAACATTTATTTACGGTCACCCAAAAGAAATATCACCTTTGTCTAAAACAAATAAAGATGATAAAAGATTCACCGATCGTTTTGAACTATTTATTATTGGTAGAGAATACGCAAATGCATTTAGTGAATTAAATGACCCTATTGACCAATATGAAAGATTTAATGATCAAATTAAAGAAGCTGATGCAGGAAATGATGAAGCTACTGAAATGGATATAGATTTTATTGAAGCTTTAGAATATGCAATGCCACCAACTGCTGGTATTGGTATTGGAATTGATAGATTAGTTATGTTATTAACTAATAGTGAATCAATAAAAGATGTATTATTATTTCCACAACTTAAAAATAAAGAATAGAGAAAAAAACTTTTTTGTCCCAAAAAGGTTTTTTTTGTCCCAATATGTTATTATTTTAATGAAGAAAAGGTGATAAGCATGAGAAAAAGAAATATATTGAATTTAATTAAATATCATTGTGAATCTAAGGATTATGAATTTAAAAATGAAGCACATGAAATAGCAAAATTTTTTGATAGCAATGGTGATAGTGAAATTTCAGAATATATAATGGGGTTGTTGTTTGAAGTTGATACATTCACGCCTCAGGAACTTGACTATTCTTCAGATTTATTAAAAGCCACTAATTTTATTAATGACAAAAACCAACCGTTGCCACTTCCTGAGTCAATAGCATATGATATCAAAGGCATAATAAATGCAATAAACAATAATGTAGGGGTGAACAAATTTCTATTTCAGGGTTTACCCGGAACTGGCAAAACAGAGACAGCCAAACAGATTGCAAGAATTTTGAACAAAAAACTATATGTTATAGAAATAAACAACTTGATAGATAGCAAATTGGGACAAACAAACAAAAACATAAGTAGTGTTTTCAAACAAATTAACTCACTAAAGTCTGAAAATGTAATTATTTTATTGGATGAGATGGATGCAATAGCACTTGATAGAATAAATTCAAATGACATAAGAGAAATGGGGAGAGTTACCTCAACATTTCTTAAAGAATTAGATGCCATGAATGAAACGATACCTTTTATAGCTACAACAAACTTATTTGATAATTTTGATAAAGCGCTAATCAGAAGGTTTGATTCGGTTATAGATTTTAATAAATATTCTACTGATGATTTAATTTTGATAGCTGAAATAATTTTAAATGATTTTTTAAAAAAGTTCAAAAATAAAGGAAGAAATATGGTGTTGTTTAAAAAAATTATAAAAAACATGCATTCTATACCTTTGCCTGGAGACTTAAAAAACTTAATAAAAGTTTCTTTGGCGTTTAGTGATAAAGATGATGAATTTGAATATTTAAGAACCTTATTAAAAAACACTGACAATAAATACATGAACATAAATAATTTAAAAGAAAAAGGTTACACAGTAAGAGAGATAGAAATTTTAACAGGAATATCAAAAAGTCAAGTTAGTAGGGAATTAAAAGGAATGCAAAGTTATGAAGGAACAAAGTAAAAATAAAATTTTGTTTTTAAAAGGAAGATTTGAACAAAAATCTAATAGAAGTAAACCAAATGGAATTAACTTACCTGCTAATGCAACAATACAACTTTCAAACATAACAAAATTAAAAAAAGAATTAGAAGAAATACAACTTTTTTGGAAAGAAAACAAGTTAATTAAAAATTGTTTAATTAGTGTTCATTATAAACAACTTATTGCAAAATCCAACAGAATAAAAGGTTTGTTTGTCGTTAATCAAAATCCATCTTATAATTCCATGGTAGGCGCAAAATATTCTCAAAATAACAAAAAACACATAATTACACATCTCGTTTCTCCGGAAATAATTCAAAAATCAGTAAAATGGTTAGAGGAAACAATTAATATAGTTATTTCACAAAAATTTGATCAACAAAACTTTCAAGAATTCATCAAACCAAAAATTGCTGAAATAAATTTCAAAAATTTTCCAAACTTAACAAAAACTAAATTTAAAGAAGTTCTTTTTGATTCTTTTTATGTAGAAAGATTATCGCTGCCTAAATTAAAAAAGAAAGATACAAACAAAAAAACGATAACTTTTTTCAACTTAGAAGAAAACTTAGAAGAAGTTTTAACTAAAATAGGTATTAAAAAGCAAAATTATAAATTTATAGGCGAAAATACTATTCAATTTCTAAATAACGATATAGATAAAGTTTTTGATAAAGCGCCATTCTTAATTTCGATGAATGTCGAAGACATAATGAAAATCCCCCCTCTAAAACAATATTTGAATGAAAACCAGGAGCAAATAGTTATACCGTTACCTAAAAATGAACCCACAATAGGTGTTATAGACACTTTGTTTGATACAAATGTGTATTTTAGTCAATGAGTAGAATTCGAAAACCATTTAGATGAGGAAATACCTATAAGTGAGTTAGATTTTGTGCATGGAACTTCTGTAAGTTCAATAATAGTGGATGGTCCATCTTTTAACAAACATTTGGATGATGGTTGTGGAAGATTCAAAGTAAAACACTTTGGTGTTTCAACTCATGGTGAATTTAGTTCTTCTGTTGTAATAAACAAAATAATCAAAATAATAAAAGATAATCTCGAAATAAAGGTTTGAAACTTATCTTTAGGTTCTTCTAATGAAATAAACGATAATTTCATTTCATTAGAAGCTAGTGTTTTAGACGAAATTCAATTTAAATACGATGTAATATTTGTAGTTTCGGGAACAAATTTAAAAGAAAAAGAAAAATCAAAAAAAATTGGATCACCAGCTGACTCGATCAACTCTATTGTTGTAAACTCTGTTACAAAAAATAAAGACAAAGCGAACTACTCAAGAGAAGGAATAGTTCTATCGTTTTTTACAAAACCAGATGTAAGTTTTTTTGGAGGTAACAACGAAGATGGCGATTACATGGTGGTTTGTCAGCCAAATGGTAGGGCCTTTGTTTCTGGTACATCATTTGCTGCGCCTTGAATTTCAAGAAAATTATCTTATTTAATCAATGTTTTAGGTTTAAATCGCGAAGTTGCAAAAGCGCTGTTAATAGATTCGGCCATAGGTTGAGACAGCAAAAAATCATTAGATGAAAAAAAATTTAAAGGGCACGGAATAGTACCTGTAAAAATACAAGATATAATAAATAGTGAAAATGGAGAAATAAAATTTTTAATTGAAGGTGTTTCTGAAAAATATGATACTTTCAATTATAGGTTTCCAGTGCCTACAGAAAATGGAAAATACCCTTATGTTTCAAAAGCCACACTTTGCTACTTTCCTAATTGTTCAAGAAAGCAAGGTGTTGACTATACAAGTACTGAATTAGATATTTATTTTGGAAGATTAAAACCTGATGGAAATATTAATTCAATAAATGATAACAAGCAAAGCCTTGAAACAGATGACGTAAATTATTTGACAGAAGAATACGCAAGAAAATGGTTTGGAAAATGAGATAATGTGAAACACATATGTGAACTACCAAAACAGAGAAAAATTCCCAAAAAAACATACCCAAACCTAATGTGAGGAATGAGTATTAAAACAAAAGAAAGAATAGGCGTTAAAAATGGGGAAGGAATTAAATTTGGAGTTGTTGTTACCTTACATGAAATTAACGGAATAAATAGAATAGATGATTTTGTACAAAGATGTACATTGAATGGTTGATTAGTAAAAAGAATAAATATCGATAACGAGATTGAACTTTATAATAAAGCCGAAGAATTAATCGAATTTGAAAATAATTTCTAAAATACAAATATTAGTACATGAAAAAATATTTTTTATTTATGATTACTTAGATAATTTATAAAGGGTTTTAAATAGTACTTCTTTTTTTTGTTAACTCTTCAAAATTTCCTGTTTGAACAATACCAACGCCAGGTTCTAATACAAAAATCTCATCCAAACTTTTAATAGTTGTAATCTATGAGCAATAGAAATGGTTGTTCTACCTTCCATTTATACTTCAAGTTCTTTTTGAATTTTAGATTCTAGAATATTATCTAGTGAAGAAGTAGATTCATCAAGAATTAAAATTTCAGGGTTTTTAAAATAAGCCTGGCAATAACTAATCTTTGTTTTTGATTCAAGTTATAAACCGTTTGAGTAGAAGGCGCAGTAATGCCGGATTCTTTTGACTTAAATACGCAAACATCTATACCAAAGCTCTTTGAGTTAAAGTTTGAGTATAAGAACAATAAAAAGTTTTTATACTTGATGTTTCTATTTCACGAGATAATATATTATTGTTCTCTCTTGTAAACTGTGCATCCTTAGCTTTGAAAATTACAGCGTCTTTGTTTCTGTGTATTTCTCTATAAAATTGTAGATCTATTTCTATTTAGTTCTTTTGCTATAAAAGAAATACTTTGTTTTTGAACATTGAATAAATACTCTATTAATGTTCTTTCTTTTAAAGTAATTTGTTTATAATTATTCATGGTAATTCCTTTGGGCTTTGATCGGTCAAGGAATTACTTTTTTACGCAAAAAAACCACAACTCTTATGAGATAATTTTCTCATAAGTTTTGCAGTTCCAATTTTAATTCGTAAAGTTGTTATGCAACTTTTTTTATTTTCAAAAACTATTATATAAATAACAAAAACATATTTATGTAAAAATTTACAAAAATGTGAAAATTTTATTTATAATAAATTTAGGAGGTTTTATGAAAGAAAAACTGAGTTTAGAAGAAAATAAATTTTTAAAAGTTGAAAAAAGTTTAAAAGGAAAAAATTTTAAATTAAAAGTTCAAAAAGTTGGTAGTTTTATGGCTGGAATGATTATGCCATCAATTGGTGTACTTTTAGCATGAGGTTTATGAACCGCAATGTTTTTATATGACTATGATAACAACAAACCTTTAGGATGATTTAATGCTCCAATGTTGGGGCGTTTAGTTGACCCTGGTTTAAAATATTTAATTCCAATTTTAATTGCATTCAATGGTGCAAGAATGATTTATGGAATAAGAGGAGGGATGTTAGCTACTTTTGTAATTTTAGGAACAATAATTGGGACAGATTGAATTTATGCTAATCATATAACTTTAGCTGATGGTTCACATCCTGGTTCACCTAATCAATTTATAGGTGCAATGGTTGTTGGTCCTTTGTCTGGGTGATTTCTTAAAAAAATGGAATCTTTTTATTTAGAAAAAATAAATAAAAGTTATGAAATGTTAGTTAAAAACTTTGGTATAGGTTTTTTTGGCATATTGTTAGCACTTGTAACATTTTTTGGCTGAGGTTGAATAATGTGAGGTATAACATGAACAATGATTCAAATTATATCATTATTTGGAAGTAACAAATGGTTAGCTCCGTTAATGGGAATTTTCACCGAACCTGTAAAAGTAAGTTTTTTAAATAATGCTTTGAATCACGGTGTTATGGGGCCTATTGGTTACAATGAAATAGCCCAACAAACAGCTGAAGGGTTAAAAAATCCTAGAAGTATATTCTTTTTATTTGATCCAAATCCAGGTCCAGGTTTAGGAATGCTTTTAGCGTATATTTGTTTTACTAAAGGTGAAAATAGATATAATGCAGCAGGTTCTTCATTGATACATGCAATTGGAGGGATTCATGAGGTTTACTTTGTTTTTATTTTAGCAAAACCAAAAATGTTGATTGCAACAATGTTGGGTGTTGTTGGCTCACAATTTATAACTTCATATCTGGGTGGTGGAACTATTGCAACACCAAGCCCTGGTTCAATTATATCTTTGGTAGCACTATCACCAGGTTTGCATGCATTATTAATTAACTTATTATCTGTTTTGGTTGGAGTATTAATAGCTTTTGGTATATCTGCATTATTATTGATTACAGACAAAAATAAAGGTGGAGATGAATCAATGAATTTTCAATTAACAGATGAAGGAATTTCATTTAACGAAAATAAAAAAGAACAAGAAAATACTTATAAAAAAGATTTTCAATGAATAAACGTTAAAACTATTGTTTTTGCTTGCGAAGCAGGAATGGGTTCAAGCGCAATGGCTGCAGGAATAGTTAGTAAATGAGTTAAACAAAATAATTTGGAGATTAAAGTTACAAATATTGCTGTTAAAGAATTAAATGATAGTTATGATGTAGTTGTTACTATGCAAAATTTTAAAACTTTTGCTGAACAAAAAGCTCCTAATTCATATATCTACCCAATACAAAAATTCATGGGTCCTGGTGTTTATGATGAGTTATATAAAAATTTAACAGTACAAATAGAAAAAAGAGGTTAATTTTAATATGATAGAAAAAAATGTAGTAATTGCAGGTGGTGCTAAAAGCTTAGGAAAGTTTTTATCATTAAAATTTAAAGAAATAAAATATAAAGTCATTGTTCTTGATAATGACAAAGACACTATTAAAAGTTTAAAAAATGAATTTAGTGATATATTGTATATTGAAACAGATTTAACTTCTGAAGAATCAGTAAACAAAGCATTTGAAAAAATTGAAAAAATTGATATTTTAGTTTATAACGCTGGTTTTGCAATTTCTAACAAAATCACTGAATTTAAAAAAAATGACTTTATTAAAAGCTTAGATATAAATCTTGTGGGGTATTTTTTAACAGCCCAAGCTGCTGCAAAAATAATGATTAAAAATAAAACACAAGGTTCAATAATTCAAATCAATTCTAAATCTGGAAGAATAGGATCTAAGTATAATTGTGGATATTCAGCTGCTAAGTTTGGCGGTGTCGGTTTGACACAAAGTATGGCTTTGGATTTAGCAGAACACGGCATAAGAGTTAATTGTTTAATGCTTGGTAATCTTTTAGATTCACAAATGTTTGAATCTTTAATTCCATCATATGCTATTAAACTAAATATTCTTGAATCTGAAGTTAAACAACACTATATTGACAAAGTCCCTTTAAAAAGGGGTTGTACTTTTCAAGATGTATTTAACATGTTATATTTTTACACATCAGATAAAGCAAGTTATTGCACTGGTCAGTCTATTAATATAACTGGTGGGCAGGTGATGTAATATGCAATCAGTTAAAATGAATTGTTCTTATAAGAATAAAAAAGAAGCCTTAAAAGCTATTATAAACGATCTTAAAGAAAAAGGTGTTAGTGAAAAATATTTGAATTCTATATATACAAGAGAAAAAATGGCATCTTTTAATATAGGTTATAAGATAGCTATACCCCATGGGACATATGAAGAAAGTAAAAATATATCAGAAACATGGCTTGTAATTCATCACCTTAAAAAACCTATTTTTTGAGATGATTCACTTGTACAAATAGTTGTTGGTATTGCTATAAAAAATCAAGACCAAATTGATTTACTAAGTAACTTAGCAATAAACGCTATGAATGAAACATTTTACGAAGATTTATTGTTAAAGCCAACTGAAGAAAAATTAAATAAACTAATCATTGCAGAAGAATTATGAATATAGTACACATAGGAGCTGGGAACATTGGAAAAGGTTTTATATTGCCAGTTTTAAAAGATAACAATAAAAACATTAATTTCACTTTTCTAGATGTTAACCAACAAGTTATAGACGATTTGAAAAAAACAAAAATGGTTAGTCTCACATATTTAAATAAACTAAAAAATGTAAATAAAAATTATATAATTGAAAATGCGTTAACTTTAAATGAAATTTTTGAACCGCAAAACACAAATTTACTTAATAACATCGATTTAATCACAATATCTATTGGCAAAGAAAATTTAATAAAATTGAAACCATGATTTGAAAAATTAGCAGAAAAATTAACAAAAAAAATTATTGTTATGTGTTGTGAAAATGGTAATAAAGTATCAAGCTTTTTTAAAGACAAAGTTTTTGAAAAAGAAACTCAAAAAAAATTCTTCTTTGTTGATTGTGTTGTTGATAGAATTATTCCTATAAGCAAACTAAAAAATGCTAAAAGTTTAAATGTAGAAGAATATTATTCTTGAATTTATGACGCTAATCAATGACCTGGCGATGTGCCTAAATTATCTGGATTAAAAACTTCAAAAAACATTGATTTTGAAGTTTCAAAAAAACTATATATGTTAAATTCTTTGCATTGTTCACTTGCTTGATATATATATAAAAATGATAAATTTAAATCCATTTCAACTATATATAACGCTTTACAAAATTCAGAGGTATTACTTTTTACTGAAAAGTATTTAGACGAATGCATTTCAATTTTAGAACACAAATTTCATGCAGATGCTAAAGAACTTAAATCATATGCAATAAGTATTATCAAAAGATTTATGAATAAAAAAGTTGATGATGATCTACATAGAGTAGCAAGAAACACATTATCAAAATTAAAAACAGATGATAGAATATCTCCGATGATATTATATGCAATTAAATATTCTTTAAATTGTGAAACAATATATATGAGTTTTTTAAACGGAATCAATTACTATCTTTCAGAAAATGAAACAAATGTAGAAATAAAAGACAATAATGAAATTTTAAATTTTTGCTCTACAAACCTAAATTTTTCCATCAATGAAATAAATGCTTTAAAAAAATATATAATAAATTAAATAAGAAATCACTTTTTATTATGTAAAGGAAAAAATGTATAGCAAGCTATTAAAAGAAATTGAAATTCTTTCAACAAACGAAAACCAAAGCACAGAAACTAAAAAGATAGCGTTATTTATTTTACAGAATTTTAATAATATAGATAATATTACAACAACACAAATTGCTAAAGAGTGTAACACCAGCCCAACAAAAATAACAAGGTTTGCAGAAAAACTTAATTTAAAAGGTTACAGAGAATTAAAGTTAAGACTTTCAGATATTTCTAAATCTATTATTATTGATGGAAATTTTGTAAATGTTTCAGAAAAAATAAATAACAATTCAAAGGTCTTTTATAAAAAGTATGTAGAAATACATAATGAATCTTTTGAAAAACAATTTAATTATCTTTCACATAAAGATATTAAAATTTTTAATGATTGCTTTACAACTTCAAAAAGAATATTTATTTTTGCGTTTAATCTTTCATATAATATATCAAAAAATTTTGTGCAAAGAATGCGTTGAAAAGGTTTAAATATAATTTCAGAATCAGACCCAGTGTCTATTGAAACATACATAAACACGATTACCAAAAATGATTGTGTTATTTTAATAACGATATCTGGAAACAATTCATTAATTAAAGGAATTGCTGAACAACTTACTAAAAAAACTAATCTTTTAGGAATTATTAATAAAACTTGTGATTTTCAAAATTTATTCCTTGATTTCATTAAGTTTGATAGTGATGAATCGTTATTGTGAGATATAAACTCAATAAAAGCTCAATTAGTTATGCATTCATTAGATTTTTTATTTGTAAATTGATTTGTGAACAACAAAAAAATAGAAAAAGATTAATTTAAATTTATAAAAGGCTTGTAATAGCCTTTTTTATTTTTTAGTTGCCTATTAATAAATAACTATACATTATTTTGATAATTTATAAAGAGCCTTAAATAGTCCTTCTTTTTTTGTTAACTCTTCAAAATTTCCTGTTTGTACAATTCCAACACCAGGTTCTAAAACAAATATCTTATCAAAGTTTTTAATAGTTGATAATCTATGTGCAATAGAAATAGTGGTTCTTCCCTCCATTAATACTTCAAGTTCTTTTTGAATTTCAGATTCTACAATATTATCTAGTGCAGAAGTGGCTTCATCAAGAATTAATATTTCAGGATCTTTTAAAATAAGTCTAGCGATAACTAATCTTTGTTTTTGACCACCAGACAGTTGAGCGCCACGTTCAGCTAAAATTGTCTTATATCCATCAGGTCAAGTCATAATTAAATCATGTAGTTTTGATTTTTTACATGCTTCTTCTATTTCAATTATAGTTTTATTTTCTAAACCATAAGCTACATTATCATAAATGCTTCCACTTAGTATTTGTGGTTCTTGATCAACATAACCTATTTTATCTAATCAAGATTTAAGATTTAAATCTCTTAGATTAATATTATTGTTAATTAATATCTCACCATTTTGAATTTCATAAAATCTTAAAAGTAATTTAGCTATTGTGGATTTACCAGAGCCAGTAGGCCCAACAAAAGCATATTTCTTACCTTTAACTAACTTAACACTAAAATCTTTTAATATAATTTTTTCAGTATTTGGATAAATAAAACTAATATTATCAAACTTAATTGATTCCACTTTTTCGTTTATTCTTTGAGTTTTAAATTTATCTATTCTAATTTCACTTTCTAATAGTTTTGATATATTACAAGCAGCTATTTTGGTTCTTGGTATTTCGTTAATAATAGGTCTTAATTGCATAATTGGGATTGTCATAGTGATAACACCTGTTGTGAAAGAAGAAATGATACTTATTAATGATTGTGTATCATTAATAAATAAGAAGACACCAAATACAATAGAAGCCATTGAAAAACTTCCAACACCACCAATAATTAAAGCTGAGGGTAACTCGCCAACAAAAAATTTCTTTTTCTCTTTTTTGTTTGTTTTTTGAATAAGGTCATCAAAGTGTTTTCTTTCTTTTTCAAAAGTGCCTGATGATTTAATTAACTTAATACTATATATTTTTTCACTCATATCATTATTTTGTTGTTCAGTTATAGCATTTATTTTTCTAGTTGCCTTGTTGGAAATTTTAATACTAATAAAAATAATAATTACAAAAAGTATTAATAGTCCAAATACACATAACGCAAGTTTTCAACTAATAGTTAACATTAAAATTGCAGAAGAAATTGTTGTTGAAATTGCTAAAAGAATAATCACTGGAGCTTCTTTAATATAGTTATTCAAAACCCCACTATCTTTTATAACTGTTGAAATAATTTGTCCTGATTGATTCAAATCAAAAAATTGAACATCTTGATCAATTAATTTACTAATTAGTTGGCGTCTTAATTTATTTTCGTAAGCTAAAGCTACATTCCCAGAAAAGATATATTTTATATAAGACATAATAATTATAATAATTATATCCGTTATCATTGAATAAGCTAAAACAAACAAACCAAACTTAACCCCTCAAATATTAATATAAATTTGTGACCCATCATAACTTATAAATTTATAAAAAAATTCTTGAATAATGGCTTGATAAAATTCTGGTGTTGTTGAACAACTAGCTAATATCTTCATAATTTGATCAGGATTTATGTCTTCTGGTAATTTTAATAATTGTATAAGTGTTTGTATATTTTTTGGATCTATATCTTTCATAGAATCTATAACACTTTTAGAAACCAATAAAGAAGTAATCAATTCTACGCATTTAATATTTCAAACCATTAATAAAACAGTAAAAATAGTGAGTAATAAAACCCCTATAGAAAAACCTTTTCTATTTTTTATAGCTTCTAATAAGTGATAACTAACACCATTTATTTTTTTGTTGTTTAATTCCATATAATCTCCTTAACTTTTTAGTAAAATTAATAAATCTAACAAGATAATAAATATTTCAAATAATATAACTAATTTCAAATGAAACAAGTTAGTTATATATTACTATTTTAACGAAAGGGATGCAATGAAAAAGAAATATAATTTAAATAATTTAAGTGTTTTACTTAAGGGTGAACTACTTATAATGATTATTAAAAGACAAATAACTAAAATAATAACACATGAATATCCATCATTATATCCATTAGCATATTTTCATTTAATGTTTATTAAAAATGTAGAAGGAATAAGTCAAACAGAGTTAGCTTATTTAACAGATACCACTACACCAACATTACATAGAAACATAAAAACACTTATTAAAGAGGGATTTATAGTAATCAAAACTTCTTCAAGAGCAAATGAAAATGAAATCTATTTAACAAATAAAGGTGAAGTGCTTGTAGCAAAGGTTTGTAAAATGATTGATGCATATGAAGATGAAATGAATTTAAATAAAGATAACTTAAGTGGAATAAATGAAATGTTTGTTGATATGATTAATAAACATAAAACTAAATAGGAGATATTAAATGAAAACAATATATTTAGCTGGAGGATGTTTTTGAGGTGTTCAAGCATTCTTTGATTATCAAAATGGAATATTAAAAACAACTGTTGGCTATGCTCAAGGAGATATTGATAATCCAACTTATGAGCAAGTGTGTACGGGCAAAACAAATCATACTGAAACTATTAAAATAGAATTTGATGAAAATCAAATAAGTTTAAAAGAAATTCTTGATTTGTATTTTTCGATTATAAATCCTTATTTATTAAATCAACAAGGAAATGATAAAGGAACTCAGTATAGAACTGGAATTTACTCAAAAGATAAAACTATATTAGATTATTCAAAAAACTATATATCTGATAAACAAAACAATGATCCCCAAAAAATTGTTGTTGAAAATGAGTTATTGAAAAACTTTTTTAATGCTGAAGAATACCACCAAAAATATTTAGACAAAAACCCAAATGGGTATTGCCATATAGATTTATCAAAATATAAAAAATAAGGAAACAATTTTTTAATCTTAACTTAATACAAGTTAAGATTAAAGCGTTTAATTAAATAATAAAATTAGGTCTTGAAATGAAAACAGATAAGTAATTAATATTTTTATCTAAAATTACATAATAAAAAGAATAAAAAAAAATTTTACTAAGATATTTTAAAACAAAGTAATGCTTTTCATAACCAATATACAACATTATAAAAAGTTTTAAGCAATTAAAATATAAATAAGTTTAATGGGTGATTAATAAAAATATTAAAATTGGAGATACAAACAATGTTAGAATGGTTACCAAAAAGTAAATATAGTCAACAAAAAAAACAAATTACGACTTGGTTTAGTGAGCGTGTTAAAAAACAAATCGAACAAGAATTCAATGTCAACTGTTTTATATATTTAACAGGAAGTGGAAAAAGGAAATTAGTTTTACACAACGATGGTGTATTTGATTTAGATTTTCAAATTTGGTTGTCGCAATCAAAGAAAAGAAAACCAAACCAGAATTTTGAACCTGAAAAAATAAAGCTTTTCATTTTCAATGCATTTAAAGAAATGCTGGAAAAACCAGAATTTTGAAAACTAGAAGATTCAACAACAGCAATAACAATGAAAAAATTAAATGAAAAGATTAGTGGTGGTATAGAATACTCTTACGATTTGGTAGTGGTATTTAAACACCCAAAAACATCAGAATCGCAAGTCATAAAAAGAACCAAAAATGGTTCTAAATTCAATTACATTTGAAACAAACTTTCAAATGAAGCTAATGATTTTGAAATAAAAGTAAAGAAAATAAAAGAGTTACATATGTGGAAAGACTTACGTGATATATACAAAAATAAAAAAATTACAAATTTAAAAAACACTTCAAAAACTGAATATGTTCCCAAAAAATCGTATCAATTGTATATTGAAAGTGTAAACGAAGTGTTTGATAAAATACAATAAGGAAGCAAGAAGATTCCTTTTAATATATTTGTTTTTTGATTGGTTGTAATATATTACAAACTAATGGAATAAGAATACCTAATAAAATTGAATCAATAATAGAGTTAGGTAGATTCACACCTCCTGCTCAAATAAATAGTTGAAAATTAATTGGTTTATCACCTCTTCAAAATAATACTCCACCAATTGATTTTGAAATAAAAAACAATACTACAAAAACAAAAATGCCAATAACAAATCCCTTTTGTCTTCAAATTCAAATAAAACTATACTTTATTGAACCTCAAATTTTACCAATACGTTTATCATAAAAACTTGAATATTTAACAATGTTTTTAATTTCTCTAGGCATAAATAAGCTACAAAATGCTATTGTTCATAAAGGAATTGCATAATCAAATAAGTAAGCTGGAATATTACCAGCATCTAAATTTGCTGGTAAGAAAAAAGCAATTATAGACCCAATCATTGCAACAATTAATGTTCTTAACCAATCAGTGTAAATAGCCATAATAAAGATAGGAATGAATTGTATATTAATTGTAAAATATAAACCACCAAAAGAATAACCTATCATTACATTTAAAACTAAATATAAAGCCAACATTATACCCATTGTTGTTATATCTTTTACTCTAAGCTTTTTGACTTTATAAAAAAAATGTCTTTCCATGTAAAAACCCCCACATAAAAAAACAGAAAAAATCAATTTAGGACTCCCTACGCTAGTTTTAACTAGATCAGGTTCTAAGAGTTTTTCTCAAGCTTTCGCTACCTCTGCCTTTTATAAATAAATTATATCAATATTGTTCAAAAAAATTCAATGCTATATTTAAATAAAAAATTTTTATTTTTTTGTTTAATATATTTGCTTTCTTATAGGTTCTATTGTGTAACAAGTAATTGGAATAAATAAAACGAAAAAAATAAAGTTATTTATAGAGTTTGGTATATTATAAATCATAGATCAAATTCAAACGTTATCGCCTTCTGGTTTGCCAGCAGACCAAAATAAAACTCCACCTATTATTTTTGAACAATAACTCATTATTACATAAATTGCTAAAACTAAAACAAAAATTTTTTGTTGCCACAATCAAATAAAAAAAGTTTTTATAACACCTCAAAAATGGCCAATAAATGAATTATAAAAATTTGAATAATTAATTATTTTTTTATAATTTCTTGGTAATAATACGCTACAAAAACTAACAAACAATAATGGAAAGTAATAATCAAAAATATAAGCTAAAGGTATTCCCGCGTCTGCGTTAGTTGGCAAAAAATAACCAATTAACCCCCCAATTAAACCAATAATTAAAGTTCTTAATCAATCAGTATAAGCTGCTAGTATAAATATTGGAATAAGTTTTAAGTTAAATGATAAAAAGAAAATAGAAAAAGAAAATGCTGTGGTTGCATTTAAGATAACATATATTGATAACATCGTTCCCATTATGGCGATGTCTTTTGTTCTAAGCCTTTTAACATTTATAAAAAAATGTTTTTCCATGTAAAAAACCCCCACATAAAAAAACAGAAAAAATCAATTTAGGACTCCCTACGCTAGTTTTAACTAGATCAGGTTTTAAGAGTTTCTCTCAAGCTTTCGCTACCTCTGCCTTTTATAAATAAATTATATCAAAATCAAAACCTAAAAAATGATAAAATAATTTTAATAATAGAGAAAGGTGTCATATATGCCCAAAAAATTTTACATAACAACCCCAATTTATTACCCTTCAGGAAATTTACACATTGGTCATGCATATACAACAACATTAGCTGACATTTTAAAAAGATATAAAAAACTTGATGGTTATGAAACTTACTTTCTAACAGGAAGTGACGAACACGGGCAAAAAATTGAGCAAAAAGCTGAAGAAGAAAATTTAACGCCAATGGAATATTTGAAAGATAAAGTAGAAAGTTTTAAAACTTTGTGAAATCTTTTGTATATTGATTATGATAAATTTATTAGAACAACAGATGTTTATCATGAAGAAACTGTTAAAAAGATATTTACAAAATTATTAGAAGAAGGATATATTTATGAAGGTAAATATGAAGGTTTTTATTGTGTTAGTTGTGAAGAGTTTTTAAACTCTGACCAAATCACAAAAGATAATAGATGTAAAATATCAAATAATGCTGTTGTAGTTGTTCAAGAAGACACTTATTTTTTACAATTGTCTAAATTTCAAAATTTTATAGAAAATGATGTTTTAGCTAGTGATTTTTTAATTCCAGCGTATAGAAGAAATGAAATGATAAATTCATTTGTCAAACCAGAGTTAAAAGATCTATCAGTAACAAGAACTTCATTTAGTTGAGGTATACCAATTAATGAAAATCCAAAACACATTGTTTATGTTTGAATTGATGCATTAACTAACTATATAACTGCACTTGGATACTTACAAGAAAATGATAGCAATTTTAATAAATATTGAGGCGATAAGGACACAGAAATTTTACATTTAGCTGGAAAAGAAATTATTAGATTTCACTCAATATATTGACCAGCCATTTTAAAAGGTCTAAACTTAAGACAACCAAACCATTTATTAGGGCATGGTTGAATACTTAGTGGCGGAACTAAAATGAGTAAGTCAATTGGTAATGTAGTTGACCCAATTAAAATAATTCAAAAATATGGCGCTGATGGATTTAGATTTTATATAGCTTATGAATTGCCAACTGAAAAAGATGGTAACTTTACTGAAGATTTATTCGTTGAATCATATAATGCTCATTTAGCAAATAATGTTGGTAATTTAATATCAAGAACAAATCAAATGATTACTAAATACTTTGAAGGTAAACTAAATCATAGTGTCATTAAAATGAATAGTGTTGTTGAAAAAGAAGTTATATCAACAATTAATAATTATAAAAAATTAATGGATGAGTATAAAATTAGTGAAGCTACAAGAGTTGTTTTAGATTTAGGTAAAACTTTAAATAAGTATATTGAAGAACAAACTCCTTGAACTTTAGCTAAAGAAGAGAGATTTGAAGAACTTGAAGAAGTTCTTATAACTCTTCAAAAAGCTATAGTGGCAGTTATTTTGTTATTAAAACCTATATTGGTTGAAAACACAGATAAAATGTTTAATGATATGGGTATTTCGAAAAAACAAATTGAAATAATAAACTTTGATAATATTTTAGAAATGAAATTCGAAAAAATTGAATCAAAGCAAATATTGTTCAATAGAATTAAATAACCTTAAAATTTAACATTTTAAGGTTATTTTTATTATTTATTTTAATATTGCATTAAAATAAAGTTTTCATAAAACAATATATTTTCATTTAAAAATTGAATTATTTTTTATAAGGGTTTTATTATACAAATAAATAAACTAAAAATAATTTTTTAATTTACTTTTTTTAGTTTATACAAAAATAATGTGGAGTATAATTTATATAAGAATATTTTCTACAATGACAGTAAATTTTTAAAAAATATTCCACCCAAATAAATAAATCAAAGGAGACTTTAAATGAAAGTTATAGTTTTAGGTACTAACCATGCTGGTACAACAGCTGTTAGAACATTAAAAAGATTAAACCCTGAAATAGAAGTAACAACATACGATAAAAACGATGTTATTTCATTTTTAGGTTGTGGTATTGCATTATGAGTTAAAGGTGAATTCCAAGATCCTCAAGGATTATTCTATGCAAACCCAGAAATTCTGAAATCAGAGGGAATCACAGTGAGAATGAAACATGAGTGATTGTCTATTGATAAAAAAGCAAAAACTGTTACAGTTAAAAACTTAGAAACTGGTGAAGTTTATAATGATAACTATGACAAAGTTATTGTTGCTACAGGAACATGGCCACTGTTGCCACCTATCCCAGGGTTGGATTTAAAAGGCGTTCAAATTTGTAAAAATTATGCACATGCTCAAGCGATCCAAAAAGCTAATATTGACCCATCAATTAAACATGTAACTGTTGTTGGCGCTGGTTATATTGGTGTTGAGTTAGTTGATGCATTTGTATCGCATGGTAAAACAGTCACATTAGTTGACTTTGCAGACAGAATTATGCCAGTTTATTATGATGCTGAATTTACTTCACACGTTGAAGAAAGAATGAAAAATGCTGGAGTTCAACTTGCACTTAATCAAGGTGTTAAAGAATTTAAAGGTGATTCAAATGGTAAAGTTACTTCAGTTGTTACTTCAAAAGAAGAAATCAAAACTGATTACGTAGTTTTTTCAGTTGGTGTGGTTGCACAAACAAAACCATTAGAAGGTGTTGTGGATTTAAGTGACAGAAAAGCTGTTATTACAAATGAGTTTTGCCAATCATCAAATCCTGACATCTATGCCATTGGAGACTGCTCAACAGTATATAACAAAGCTTTGAATGCTGAAGTACCTATCCAATTAGCAACAACAGCTGTTAGAACTGGGATTTTAGCTGCTGCTAATATTGTTAATGGAAATAAACTTCCTTCACCTGGTTTTACTGGGGCTAATGGTATTGAAGTTTTTGGATTTAAAATGGCTTCAACTGGGGTTAGTGAAACTTCAGCTAAAAAACTTGGATTAGATTATGAAACTGTAAGTTTTAGTGATTCTGATAGACCAGAATTCATGGCAACTTACAAGCAAGCTTGAATTAAAATTGTTTGAGACAAAAAAACTAGAAAAATTATTGGAGCACAAGTAGCTGGTGAAAATAATCATACTGAATTAATTCATATGTTATCTTTAGGTATTCAAAAAGATTTAACAATTGATGAACTTCCATTGATTGATATGTTCTTTTTACCTCACTTTAATAAACCATACAATTTCGTTACATTAGCGGGATTAGAGGTTTTAGGTTTAAACTACTTTAAAAAGAAATAATGATTAATTTAATTATTTCTAAAACTAATGACCCATCATACAATTTAGCGCTTGAAGAATATTTAACATATCATTTTAAAACTAATGACCCAATATTATATATTTGGCAAAATGCTAACACTATTGTTGTTGGTAGAAATCAAAATACATATGCTGAAATTAATATTAATGAAGCTATGAAAGATAATGTTCACATTATAAGAAGAAATACAGGTGGAGGAACCGTTTTTCATGATATGGGTAATGTATGTTATTCATTGATTGTTAATAACGACAAAAATACTGAAACGAGTTTTGCTGATGTTTTAAAACCAATTATCAAATATTTACAATCAGAAAATTTAAATGCTAATTTTTCTGGGAGAAATGATATTGAAATTGATGGTTATAAAATTTCTGGAAATGCACAATTAAAAAGTAAAGAAAAGGTTTTACAACATGGGACCTTATTGTTTGATGTTGAATTACCTAAAATTCTTAAATATTTAAATGTTGATCCTGAAAAAATAAAACACCAAAAAGTTAAATCAAAACCAGCAAGAGTAGCAAATATTAAAAGATTATTAACTGATATTAACAAAGATGTAAGTATAGAAGCATTTATTGAAGGTGTTATAAAAAGTTATACAGTTAATGAAGAAGTTAAGTGGATTAATTTGAATTCAAACCAACAAGATATAGTTACTAATTTATGAGAAAATAAATACAAGTTAAGAGAATGAACATTTGGAAAAAATGAAGATTTTGAATTATCAAAAAAAGCATATTTAGAAACAAAAGGATTGCTTGAAATAAAGCTAAATATTGATAAAGGTAATATTTCAAAAATAAAAATATATGGTGATTTTTTAGGTTATGAAGGAACTGAAGAACTTGAAAAACATTTAACAAACATTTCATATGATTACCAACAAATCAAAGATGTATTAAATAATTTTGATTTGAAACAAATTTTTGGGGAAGCATTTGAAATAGAAGATATTTTAGGTTTAATCCTCTAATAAAAAATAAACTAGAAAGAGTATAAAATAAATGAAAACAAAATATATCGGAAAATTCGATCCTTTAAAAGATGAGGTTGTTAGAGTTATTGATAAAGATGGTAAAGTTATAAATCCAACTTTAATGCCAAAAATTTCTGATGAAGAGCTTATTAAAGCTTATTCAATTATGAATTTATCAAGACGACAAGATGATTATCAAAATAAAATGCAGAGACAAGGAAGATTATTATCTTTTCTTTCTTCAACAGGTCAAGAAGCTTGTGAAGTTGCGTATACAATGGTTTTAGATCCCAAAAAAGATTTTTTTGTTTCTGGATATAGAAACAATGCAGCATGATTAACTATGGGGCAACCAATTAGAAACATCATGCTTTACTGAACTGGAAATGAAATGGGTGCTAAAGCACCAGATGGGGTTAATTCTTTACCACCAAACATTATTATTGGTTCTCAATTTTCACAAGCAACTGGATTAGCCTTTGCAGAAAAATACCAAAAACGTGATGGTGTTGCTTTAACAACTACTGGGGATGGTGGAATGAGTGAAGGTGAAACTTATGAATCAATGAACTTTGCAAAAATTCATGAAGTTCCCGTTGTCTTTATAACTGAAAATAACAAATGAGCGATTTCAACACCAACTTATGAACAAACAAAATCTATAAACTTAGCTGTAAAAGGAATTGCAACTGGTATTCCTTCAATAAAAGTTGATGGTAATGATTTTTTAGCTTCATGAGCTGTTGCTAAAGAAGCTGTTGAATTCGCAAGATCAGGAAATGGACCAGTGTTTATAGAATATGATACATATAGATTAGGCGCTCACTCTTCATCGGACTCACCAGATGTTTATAGACCAAAACCTGAATTTGAGAATGCTAAACTTTATGACCCATTAATTAGAATGAAACAATATTTAATTGATAAAAAATTATGAAGTGAAGAAAAACAAGTCAAATTAGATGAAGAACAATCAGCTCATATTGCTGCAGAGTTTGCTTGAGTAGAAGAAAATAAAAACTACGGAATTGAAGATATATTTAATTATCAATATTCTGAATTAACTGAAGATTTAAAAGAACAAATGAATGAAGCAAAAGAATTTTTTGCAAAATACCCAGAATCAAAAGATGGAGGACACCACTAATGGCAATTATCAATAGTATTAAAGCTGTAACAGAAGCTCTTGATGTAGCAATGGATCGTGATCCAAATGTTATTGTTTTTGGAGAAGACGTTGGACTTGAAGGTGGAGTTTTTAGAGCTACTCAAGGACTACAACAAAAATATGGTATTGAAAGAAGTTTCAATGCACCAATATCAGAAGCAATGTTTGCTGGTGTTGGGTTAGGGATGGCTATGAATGGAATGAAACCAGTTATTGAATTACAATTTCAAGGATTAGGTTTACCATCACTGCAAAACATTATTACAAATATTTCACGTATGAGAAATAGAAGTCGTGGTAAATGAACTGCACCTTTGGTTATTAGAATGCCAATGGGTGGGGGAATTAGAGCATTAGAACATCACTCTGAAGCATTAGAAGTAATTTATGCACATATACCAGGAATTAAAACTGTTTTACCATCAACCCCATATGATACAAAAGGATTAATTTTAGCAGCAATTGAATCACCAGACCCGGTTATTGTTTTAGAACCAACAAAACTATACAGAGCATTTAAACAAGAAGTTCCTGAAGGATATTTTACTGTGCCAATTGGTGAAGGTTTTAAAATTTTTGAAGGAAACGATTTAACTGTTGTAACTTATGGTTCACAAACTGTCGATTGTATGAAAGCTGTTGAATTATTAAAAGTTTCACATCCGAACGCAACAATTGAATTGATTGATTTAAGATCAATTCAACCATGAGATAAAAAAATGGTAATCGAATCAGTTAAAAAAACAGGTAGATTATTAGTAGTTCATGAAGCTGTTAGATCATTTTCAGTTTCAACTGAAATTATAACTACAGTTAATGAAAAATGCTTTGAATATTTAAAAGCACCATTATCTAGATGTACAGGATATGATGTTATTATTCCTTATGACAGAGGTGAAGGTTTTCATCAAGTAAACCCACAAAAAATATTGGTAGCTATGCAAAACGTACTAGACTACAAATTTTAATTAGAGAGGTACATTAAAAAATGAGTACAAACAATTTTAAAGCTACGCCATTAGCTAGAAAAATGGCTGCAGCTAAAAATATAGACCTAAGTACTTTAACTGGGACTGGTCCACATGGGAGAATTTTAGTTAAAGATTTAGATAATGTTTCAACAAGCATTCCAACAAACGCAAACACTGGAACTTCAAATAATATTCAACCTGCTTTAACAAAATCTGTAGCTATTGATGCACCTTTATCATGAGATTCAGTTCCTATGAATGGAATAAGAAAAGCAACAGTTAAAGCAATGGTTAAATCTAAAACAGAAAATGCAGCATTTACTGGAATGAAAAATATAGACATTTCATCAACATACAACATGCGCGCAATGCTAAAAGATTCTTGTGAAGCAAATGGGATCAAATTAACTTACTTAGCTTTTATTATTAAAGCAGCTGCAAAAATTTTAAAAGAAATGCCAAATGTTAATGTGAGAGCTGATGTTGAAAATAATGCAATTTTACAATTACACAATGTTAACATAGGTGTTGCTGTTGATACTCCAAAAGGGTTAATGGTTCCTGTAATTAAAGGAGCAGATCAATTAACTATGTTTGAAATAGCTGTTCAAATATCTGATCTAGCTTCTAAAGCAAGAGAAGGTAAATTAGCAATGAGTGAGATGAAAGATGCAACTTTTACAGTTTCAAACTTTGGAGCTGTTGGCTTAGATTATGCAACTCCAATTATTAACTCACCCGAATCAGCTATATTAGGTGTTGGAACAATGACAAAAACACCAATCTTTGTTAAAGATGAAATAAAATCAGGTTGAATAATGCCATTCTCAATGACATGTGACCATAGAATTATAGATGGTGGAGATGCAGGTAGATTTTTAATGAAATTAGAAAACTACTTAAAAAATCCAGCTCTATTATTAATGTAAGGAGATTATAGAATGTATAAAGTAAAATTCGCCGATATCGGAGAAGGATTAACAGAGGGTAAAGTTGCCGAAGTTCTTGTTAAATTAGGACAAGAAATTAAAGAAGGTGATGCTTTATTCTTTGTTGAAACTGATAAAGTTAACTCAGAAATTCCAGCACCAGTTGCTGGAAAAATTGCAAAACTTAACATAACTGAAGGACAAGAAATCAAAGTTGGAGAAGTTGTAGTTGAAATTGATGATGGAAAAGGTGATTCAACTCCAGTTGAAGAAACCAAACCAGAAGCTGCTAAAAATGAACCTATTGAAGAAAATGCAAGTGTTGTTGGATCAACTCCGGTTTCAAATGATGTAATACCTTCAAGAGGACCTTCACCACAAGCATCAAAACCAACCCCAACCCCAACACAATCCATTGCTCAAGCAGCACCAGTTGATATGACTGGTGTTAAAGAAAAGTATGACGTTATTGTTATTGGAGCTGGAATTGGTGGATATGTTTCTGCTATTAAAACTGCACAAGCAGGATTTAAAACATTAATTATTGAAAAGCAATACTATGGTGGTGTTTGTTTAAATGTTGGATGTATTCCCACAAAGTCATTGTTAAGAACAGCAAAAGTTTTCGAAGACATAGTTCATAAAGCTGCAAACCTTGGTATTGAAATGGGTGAAAATAAAAAACCTACAGTCAATTGAACAAAAGCTCTTCAAAGAAAAGATGGAGTTGTTTCAAAATTAACTGGTGGAGTTAAAATGTTATTAACTAAAAACAAAGTTGACCAAATTATTGGTGAAGCTAGAGCAATTAATAAAAATATTATTGAAGTTAATGGTGATAAATATTATGCTCAAAATTTAATTATTGCATCTGGATCAGTTCCAAATGAATTACCATTACCTGGTTTTGAAGAAGGAAGAAAATCTGGTTTCTTGATTGATTCAACTAAAATATTAAATATTCCTAAAATACCAAAATCATTAACAGTTATTGGCGGTGGAGTTATTGGTATTGAATTTGGAGCATTGTTTGCTTCACTTGGTTCAAAAGTTACTGTTCTTGAAGGAGCACCAACTATCCTTCCACTATTAGATCAAGATATTATTTCTTTAATCACAAAAGAATTAACTACAAAAAATGGTATGACTATTCACACTAATGCAAAAGTTAAATCTATTAAAGGTAAAGAAGTTACTTTTGAAGTTGATGGAAAAGACCAAACAATTAAATCAGATTACTGTTTAGAATCAATTGGGCGTAAAACTGTAACTAAAGGGTTTGAAGAAATTGGATTAGAATTAAGTCCAAGAAAATCAATTGTTACAAATGAGTATGGTGAAACAAACCTAGAAAATGTTTATGCTATTGGTGACGTAACTAGTCAAATTATGTTAGCTCACGTAGCATCACATATGGGTGTTATTGCAGCAAATAGAATTGCATTTAAATCAAACAAACCAGGAACACATGATTTAAAAATAGATTATGCAAAAGTTCCAAGTTGTATTTATTCACACCCTGAAATTGCAGCAATTGGTAAAACTGAACAACAATTAAAAGCAGAAGGTGTTAAATATGAAACATTTAAATTCCCATTTGCAGCAATTGGTAAAGCTCTAGCTGATGAAGACACAACAGGTTTTGTAAAAATTATTTGTGAACCAGAATTTAAAACACTTTTAGGTGCTCATATTATTGGTAACAGAGCAACTGACATGATTTCAGAATTTACTACATTAATTGAATGTGAAGGAACAATTACTGAATTAGCAAAAGCTATTCATCCTCACCCGACAATGAGTGAAGCTATTGGTGAAGCTGCAGAAGCATTAGAGTCTGGAAAACCATTAAACTTTTAATATGTATTCAGTAAAACAAATAGAAAAAAAATTAATTGATTCTAAAATCAAAAAAACAATAGTGTTACCAGAAGGTGAAGAACCAAAAATCCAAGAAGTTGCAAACTATCTTGTAAAAAACAAAATTGCAAATGTAACTATTATTTTTAACAATAAAAATGCAGTTTCAAAAAATCTTGAAACTGATATCAAAGTAATTTGTATGAATGAATTAGATAAAAAACCATTTATTGATAAGTTCATTGAATTAAGAAAAGATAAAACTAATTTAGAACAAGCTACTAAGTTAATGAACTTACCAGCATATATTGGTGCTATGCTAGTTAAATCAAAAGAAGCTGACTGTATGCTTTGTGGAATTACTTTTACAACAGCTGACACAATTAGACCAGCATTACAAATCATTAAAACAAAACCAAATGTAGCATTAGCTGCAAGTGCGTTTATAATGAACCGTGGTGAAGAAAATTATTTCTTTACAGATTGTGCTTTAAATATAAAACCAACCAGTGAACAATTAGCTGATATAGCCAAAATGACTGCTAATTTTGCAAAATCATTTGGTGTTAATGATGTTGAAGTTGCAATGCTAAGTTATTCAACAAATGGTTCTGGAGCTGGTGAAGATGTTGAAAGAGTAAAAGCGGCTGTTGCAAAATTAGAATCTGAAAAACAAGAATTTATTTTTGCTGGTGAGATGCAATTTGATGCAGCATGAGACAAAGAAATCAGAGACAAAAAATTTAAAAATTGTTCTTTAATAAAAAAAACACCTGATGTGTTTGTGTTCCCAGATATTAATTCTGGAAATATAGGATACAAAATAGCTCAAAGAATGGGTGGATTTGAAGCTATTGGCCCTTTTATATTAGGGTTTAATCAACCAGTTAATGATCTTAGTCGTGGTGCAACGCTTGTTGATATCATAAACACAGCAATAATAACAATTTACCAAGCATTGGAGGTTTAAGATGATATTAGTAGTAAATGCAGGAAGTAGTTCAATTAAATTTAGATTATTTGATACTTCTGAAAAACAACCAAAAGATATTTTAGATGGTTTAGCTGAAAGAATAACTATTGATGGAATTGTTTCATTTAAATATGAAGGAACCAAATATAAATTTGAAGTAGATTTACCAAATCATGAAGTTGCAGTAGATTTCATTTTAAAGAAATTAGTTGAAATGAAAATCATTAAAAGTGCTGAAGCAATTAAAGCTGTTGGTTTTAGAATTGTTCACGGTGGGACTATTTCTGAATCCTCAGTTATCTCAACAGAAGTGTTTAATACAATAAAAGACGCAGTTAAATTAGCCCCATTACACAATCCAGGTGCTATTACTGCTATTGAAGCAGTTAAAAAAGTTATGCCAAATGCAAATCTTGTAGCATGTTTTGATACTGCTTATCATCAAACTTTAAATCAGGAGCAGTATTTATATGCTGTACCATATGAATGATATGAAAAACATGGGGTTAGAAAATATGGTTTTCATGGAATAAGTTATCAGTATATAACTCAACAATTAGCAAATAACTTAAATAAAGATTTAAATAAAGTTAATGCAATTATTTGCCATTTAGGTAATGGAGCTTCTATCGCTTGTATTAAAGAAGGTAAGTCATTTGATACTACAATGGGCCTTACACCACTAGCTGGTGTAATGATGGGAACTCGTAGTGGTGATATTGATCCTTCAATTATTGAATACATTTGTAATGAATTAAAAATTACAGTTAAAGAAGCAACCTCTATTTTAAATAAACAATCAGGTTTACTGGGTATGTCTGGTGAAACAAGTGATATGCGTGATATTACAAACGGTTACAAACAAAATAAGCCAAACTTTATTAGATCATTAAATAAATATTCACAAGTAGCAGCTGATTATATAATCAGATTTGCAAATTTAATTGGTCATGATATTGACGCAATAGTTTTTACAGCAGGAATTGGAGAAAATTCAGAAACAACTAGAGAAGAAATTCTTAAAAGGTTACCTTTATTAGATATTGAATTAGATAGCAAAGCTAATGAAGTTGATTATGATGAATCAAAAGTTATATCAACAAAAAATTCTAAAATACCAGTTATTGTAATGCGAACCAATGAAGAGTTAATGATTTGTTTGGACACAATCAAATTAATTAAATAAAAAAGAATTTTGTTTCTTTTTTATTATAAAATTATAAATATATTTTAAATGGAGGAAATTAATATGTCATTATTTGAAAAATTGAACATTTGCTTTGCTGCACTAAACTTTTTTGTAGTGCTATTAACAGCTATAATATTACCAGTAATTTATAAACGTAATAGTTCAAACTCAGCAATGGCTGATGACGTAAAGAAAAATTTATTAAATTCATTTGATAAATACATGGATATAAGTCAAGAAGTCTATAACTTTGAATGATATACTGCACAAATAAATGCAATAGTAATTAAATACAACTTACAAGGTGTATATTGTATGAATTGTCACAAAGAAACTAATTGAACTAATTATTATAAATACTTTAAAAGTGCTGATAAAGTTATTCCAGAATTAAATAATTTTTCTTATGAGTATAAAAAATTTAGAGCTAATAAATTGTTTAATGTGTTAACTTGCCCTATATGCAAAAAAAACCCAGAAAAAGTTAAACAATTTTAAAAGTAAAATTATTTCAAGAGTTTAATAACTCTTTTTTTATTGTAAAATTATCAATAAAGAGGTTTTTATGGAAATTCTAGATTTATATGATTGCAATAAAATTAAAACTGGTAAAACAATGATTAGGGGTGAAAAAGTACCTAATGGTTATTACAGACTGGTTGTTAAAATAGCAATTTTTAATTCTAGAAATGAAATGCTAATTCAAAGAATTAACAAATCCCCATCTTACCCGTCCATTTTCAAATGATTTGATAAATGAGATATTAGTGTTTCTGGTTCTGCCACAACGGGAGATAATAGTTGACAAGCAGCTCAAAGAGAAGTCAAAGAAGAATTAGGTTTGATTATAAGTTTTGAAAATCAAGTTCCAAAAATGAGTTTCACTTGAAGTGATGGATTTATTGATATTTATATTAAAGAAAATTTTGATGTTGATTTAAAAACACTTACCTTGCAACCAGAAGAAGTTGCAGAAGTTAAATGAGCCAGTAAAGAACAAGTTCTTAATTTAATTAGTAAGAAAGAATTTGTTGCTTGAAAACCTGAAATAATAGAACTATTATTTAAAAGAGACTCCAAAGACGGAACTTTGAATATTAAAAAATAATAAATTTTTGTCTATTGTTTTTCTGTTAAATGTTTAATCATAAAAAATCTACATTTCTTTTTGAGAAGTGTAGATTTTATTTTTCCAGTTTATAGTAAGTGATTTTTGATTATTAAAACTTAGCAGCTTTTTTAATAATTTCTTCTTGAATAGAATCAACCATTTTTGATGGCGTTAGTGCTGAAAGTGGTTCGGTTTTAACTCCAGCCAATAATATTGGATCAGCTACTTTACCACCCATAAAATTTCATGTTCCTTGTAAGTATGCAACATGATCACCTCAAGGATATCAACCTTTAGGTGCACCTTGTGAAGAAAGAATTTGTACTTTTAAGTGGTCTAACAACCCAATTGCATCCCCTTTTTTTGAATACTTATATGAAAAAGTTTGGTTAGCCAGTGCAACATGATCAATATAGTTTTTTAATAACCCTGAAATATTAAAATTATACATTGGCGCTATAATAATTAATTTATCAACTTCTTTTAATTGATTAATAAATTTCATTCCTTCTGTTTCACTTCAATATGTTGCAAAATTTTCTTGTGACAAAGTGTTATTACCAACTACTTCTTTGTGCAAATCCAAATGAATGATTTCATCATTATCATTATTTTTTTTATATTCTTCTAAAAATCTTCTTCCAAGTTCTTGTGACACTGAGTTTTGACTTGGTGTAACTGAACCGTTTATAACTAAAATTTTACTCATCTATATATAATCTCCTTTAATAAGTTTATAAATATATTATAAGTCATTAATTTGTTAAAATAATTTAATAAAGGAAAAAGATGGATAACAAAAAAATATTTGATGCTCATACTCATTTTAATGATGATTGAAAATACAAAGAAGAAATGATTGATAGATTGGTAAAAGAAGCTCAACAAGAAAATGTTGGTGGTTTTTTATGCGCTAGTTTTGATTTAATATCAAGTTATAAATCCGTGGAGTTAGCAAAAAAATATAAAGACATAATATATTCAGCAATTGCAATTCACCCAAATGATGTTACTAAACACAAGTTGAGTGTTTTTGATAAATTAGATAAACTATGTGAAAACACAGAAGTTGTATGCATTGGTGAAACTGGTTTAGATTATTTTTATACTAAAGAAGACAAACAATTACAAAAAGAGTTTTTTATCAAACATATAGAATTAGCTAATAAACACAATAAAGTATTACAAATACACATTAGAGATGAAGTAGATGTATATGATGCTTATTTAGACGTTATAGATATATTAAAAAAATATCAAGTAGCAAAAATCATTATTCACTGTTTTTCAGCAAATAAAGAAATAGCTGAAAAATTTTTAGCGTTAGGTTGTTATCTTAATATTGGTGGAGCTGTTACATTTAAGAATGCTAGAACACTTCAAGAAGCAGTTGTGCATATACCTTTAGATAAAATGTTAGTTGAAACAGATGCACCATATTTAACACCACACCCACATCGTGGTAATTTAAATGAACCAAAATTTATAAATTTAACAGTTGAAAAAATAGCTGAGTTAAAAAATTTACGAAAAAAAGAAGTTATTAAAGCTACAACAAATAATGCAATTAAACTTTTTGATTTGAATAAATAACATTAATTAACTTTTAAAGTTTTATAATTTATATAAAGGAAGAAAAATTATGGACAAAATTTATTTAAAAATTATTAAGTCATTAATTATTGATCAACAGCCTGGTAATGAAGAAATCATAAAACAGTTATTAAATTCAACAAACTTAAAACAATATTTTATTGTATATAGAGATTACAAAGGTGATTACACAAAGCAAGTTGAAATTTTAATTTGTGTAGAAGATGTTAATGACCAAGAATTAATTATTAATCAATCTGGATATATACCTTTCGTTTTAGGTGATAAATCAAAAGATTTTGGTATGGAAATGCCAGATGATATATTCAAAGCTTGAGAAAAAATATGACATTTAGAAGATGTTGGTATTTTAGAAAGAGAATATAGTCTAGATTTTATTAAAATTGATAACACAAAAACAATATTTGTTAAAGCGCGCAAATTTAGCTGTGGATAGAAAAGAGAAAATATGGCAGGAATATACGATACACATTGTCATTTAAACGATAATATATACATTGAAAATGAAATATCAAGTGCCGAAATGGCAAAAGAAGCTAAAATTAATGGAGTTGATTTCATAAATAATGTTGGATATGATATTAAATCATCAAAAGTAGCTTTAGTACAAGCGCAAAAAAATAAAAATGTTTTTGCACTGGTTGGGATCCATCCAACACAAGCTCATTTATTTACAGACGAAGCATTAGAAACATTAAACACTTTAGCTCATGCAGACAAAGTTGTTGGAATTGGTGAAACTGGTTTGGATTATTTTAGAGAAGGTCAAAAGTATAAAGAACAACAAATTAAATTTTTAAGAGCGCACATTAAAATTGCTAAAAAAATGAAGTTAGCTTTATCTTTGCATATTAAAGACAAAGAAGGTTCATTTGAAGCTTATAAAGATGTTTTGAAAGTTCTTAAAGAAGAGAAATATTTCAAAGCTGTAGTTCACTCATTCCACTCTACTTTAGAAGTTGCTGAAATGTTTATGGAAAAAGGAATTTTTATAGCAATAAATGGTCATGTGACAAAAGACAACCAATTACAAAAAGTTGTTAAAGATATACCAATGAATTTTTTAGTTGTTGAGTCAGATGCCCCATATGAAACACCAAAACCTTATGCTAAAAAAACAAATGCACCTAAATACATTGGATTAGTTGTGGATTCAATTGCAAACATTAAAAAACTTAGTAAAGATAATATAGCAGAAATAACAGCTGATAATGCTAAAAAATTATTTTGAAATAAGTAGTTAATCAAATGTTAAAAAACACCTATAAAGGTGTTTTTTATTCTACTTGCATTTGTTCAAAGTCTAAAACTTTATCAGCTCATTGTGTTTCAAAATTAATATCATGAGTTGTAATTAAAACAGTCCCCTCAAAAGCCTTAATAGCTTCTAAAAGAGCTTCTTTTGCTAAAACGTCAATATGATTAGTTGGTTCATCTAAAATAAGTAAACTACATGGTTCAAGACTTAATGAAGCTAACCTAACTTTAGTTTGTTCTCCACCAGACAACAACTTAGTTTTATTAACCATCAGATCACCTTTAATACCAAACATACCTAATTTTGCTCTAACTTCTGATGGTGTTAGTTTAGGGTGTTTTGCTAATAAGTAAGTAACTGGGGTTTGTTCTTCTTCAAAATCATCAACTTGATGAAAGAAGTTCACAGCTACCCCGTTACCCATTTTAATGTCACCACTAAAAGGTTGAATTTCTCCAGCAGCACTTTTTAAAAAAGTTGTTTTACCAATACCGTTATAACCTTTAACAATACATTTTTCACCTTCGCGTAATTCAAAAGTTAATGGTGCAGTTAAAGCGAAATCATAACCAATTTCTAATTTATCTGATTTAATAATAACTGAAGAATTAGGTCTTTTATATTTGAACACCATTGTTGGCTTAACTAAATCCTGTCTAGCTACTATCACATCCATTTTTTCTAGTTGTTTAACTCTTGATTGTGCACTTTTAGCTGTGGAAGCACGAGCGCTATTTTTATTAATATATTCTTTTAATTTTCCGATTTGACCTTGTTGAGATTCTCTTGCTTTATCATATTGTTCAGCTCTTAAAGCAGAAAGTTCTAAAAACTTATCATAATTACCAACATATCTTACTATTTGTAAGTTTTCAATTGAATAAATAACATCAACAATTTGATTAATAAAATCTCTATCATGTGAAACAACTAAAAAAGCGTTTTCATAATTTTGCAAAAAACCAATTAATCATTGTACTTGTTCAACATCTAAGAAGTTTGTTGGCTCATCAAGTAAAATAAAATCATCATTTTTTAAAAGTAGTTTGGCTAAAAGTATTTTACCTCTTTGACCACCAGATAAAGTCCCTAAAGGTCTTTTTGTATTTTCTGATTCAATACCTAATCCACTAACTAAGTTACCAATTTTCTTTTCAATTAAATCAAACTCTTTTAAGTTTAACTCTTCTTGCATAGCTAAAGCTTTAACTAAGTCATCTTCATTATATTCAACAGCCATATCTTCGTATATTTTATGTATTTTAGCTTCCATATCATAAAGTTCTTTGAAAGATTCTTTTAAATATTCTTCACCAGTTACAGCCATATCCACTTCTTGATGTTGGTCTAAATAACCAATTTTAGCTTTTGGATGTCATTCAACTTTACCATGATCAGGAACAATTTTTTGAGAAATGATATTTAATAGTGTAGTTTTACCAGCACCATTAGGTCCAAGAAGAGCTACATGTTCACCATGGTTAATTCTTAACCCAGTATTTTCATATAATTTTTTACCACCATTTTGATGTGTAACATTTTCTAATACTATTAAACTCATAAATTTTCCTTTCAAGTTTATTTAACATTTTTAATTCTAACAAAAAAACTTAATCAAATAAAAAAATAACTTAAAGTTATTTACTTTTGCTATTTTTATTATTTTCAATAATTTTATTTACTTGAGTCACATATGCTCACATTTTGTGCTTTTTCAGAAATTTATTAAATCCATATCAATTAATTCTTAGTGGTTTTAAATCAACTCTACCAACTGGTAGTCTATCTTGAATTTTAGTTATTTTAGCATTAAGAAGAATATGTTCTTTATTATCAATTAATCTTTTTGATATTAATGGTTTTATCTCATCGATATGCTTAAAAATTTCATCAATGGTTTGATATTTTTCTAATAACTGAATTGCTTGATTGTAATGCAAGTGTCTAACACCCTTAATGTTATCTGATGGATCTCCCATCAAAGCTTTAATATATGAAACCTGACTTGGTTTACATCCAAACTTTTCCAAAACTAATGATTCATCAACAAAAATATGCTCATCATTTTTAGAAATGTTTGTTATAACCTGTGTTTGATCACCAATTAATTGAAAGATATCTTTATCGTTTGAAAGAATATGAACATCATAATCTAATTTAGTTGCTATTTTATTAATAGTTCCAATTAAATCATCTGCTTCATATCTTGGCATCTCATATCAAGGTATATTAGCTGCAGTCAAAAACTCTCTTATAATATCTTTTTGAGGAATTAATGATTCTGGTGTATCTTTTCTTTTAGCTTTATATTCTGGATATAATTCTCGACGTCAACAACCCTGATCCATATCCATGGTCACAATCACTGTATAATAGTTATTCTTATTTACTATCTCAATAATTTTTGCAATAAAAGTATAAATGGCGTTAATTTGAATTCCATCTCTATTTAAAGCAACTTTTTTTCTTTTAAGAGAACCATAGTATCCCTTATGTAGTAAATGATAACCGTCGATAATTAATATCGTGCGTTTTTCATTTATAGTATTCATTTTTTCAAATTCCTTACTTTTTAAGTATAGCAAAATAAAAAATAAAAAAGTTAGACATGATAAATATATTTTTTAAATAATTACATCATTTTAAATTTCTTAGCAACCTCACTTGCAGCTTTCACATAAGCTCTAGTTAAAGGCCCTGCACCCAATTTTAAACCACCATATTTTCTTACAACAAGAATACAAACATTATTAATTTGTGATTTTTCAATTACATTAAAAATTGGTTTACCAGCTGTATTTTTTGGTTCACCATCATCATTCATACCACCATATTCTTGTTGATCAATAAATTTATATGCATAACAATTATGTGTTGCTTTTGCATCTGAAAAATCAGTAAGAAATTTTTCTAATTCTTGTTTATTATGAATTTCGTAAATAAAAGAAGTAAAAGTAGATTTTTTAATAACTAAAGTGTTTGAAATAACGTTTTTTTTGTTTATACTTTGCAAAATAAGATTTCCCCTTTACTTAGTCACTTACATTGATTATAATATTAAATAGTTTTAAACAAAACTTATTTTAAATTTTTTAAAGGAGAATCACAATGGCATCAGATAAACGTTTATTGAAAAATTATGGTAAATTGGCAGATAAAATTATAGCTCTAGAACCAGAAATGAAAAAAATGGATATTGCAGATTTTGCTTTAAAAACTCAAGAATTTAAGGAAAGAATTGGAAATGGTGAAGATGTTGATGATTTATTAATTGAAGCTTATGCAGTTGCAAGAGAAGCAGCTAATAGAGTATTAAAATTGAATGCATATAAAGTTCAATTGCTTGGAGCAATAATCCTTCATTATGGAGACATTGCTGAAATGAGAACTGGTGAAGGTAAAACTTTAACTGGGTTATTTCCAGCATATTTAAATTCACTAACTGGAAAAGGTGTTCATATAGTTACAGTTAATGAATATCTTTCAAGACGTGACTCTGAAATTAATGGTCAAGTTTTTGATTTACTGGGTGTAAGTGTTGGATTTAATGGCTCAAGAATGTCTAAAAATCAAAAAAGAGAAGCATACGCAGCTGATATAACATACACAACAAATGCAGAAATTGGTTTTGATTATTTAAGAGATAATATGGTTATTGAAGCTTCTGATAAAGTTCAAAGAAAATTGAATTTTGCAATTATTGATGAGGCTGATTCTGTTCTTATTGATGAGGCTAGAACGCCATTGATTATTTCTGGTGGAACATCATCAAGAGCTAATTTGTATAAAATGGCAGATAAATTTGCAAAAGAAATTAAAGAAAATGAAGACATTGATATTGATTTGGAAACCAAACAAGTTTATCTAACTGAATCAGGGATGAAAAAAGCTAAGGATTTTTTCACTTTAGAAAATCTATTTGCTTTAGAAAACACTGAAATTTTCCACTTAATTTTAAATGCATTGAAAGCTAATTACACATTTAAAGAAGGTGTAGAATATACAGTTGTAACTGGTGAAGTTGAATTAATTGATCAATTTACAGGACGTATTTTAAAAGGTAGATCATATTCTGATGGATTACAACAAGCTATTCAGGCAAAAGAACTTGTTGAAATTGAAGATGAGACTTCAATTCTTGCAACAATCACATACCAAAACTTTTATCGTTTATATGCAAAACTGTCAGGAATGACAGGAACTGCTAAAACTGAAGAAGAAGAGTTTTTAAAAATTTACAATACTAGAGTTGTTACGTGCCCTACAAACAAACCAATTATTAGAAATGATGAATCTGATTATACATTTGGTACTAAAAATGCAGCACTAAAAAAACTAATAATTGATATTAAAGAAATTAATGAAAAGGGTAATCCTATTTTGATAGGTACTACTAGTGTTGAATCATCAGAGCAAATTTCAAGATACTTAGAAAAAGCTGGTTTAAAATATGAGATGATTAATGCTAAAAACCATGATAGAGAAGCAGAAATTGTGTCTATTGCTGGTGAATTAAAAGCAATTACATTAGCAACAAACATGGCTGGTCGTGGAACTGATATAAAGTTAAATGATGAAGTTAGAGCTTTAGGTGGTTTGTGTGTTTTTGGAGTTGAAAGAAACGAAGCTAGACGTATTGATAACCAATTAAGAGGTCGTAGTGGGAGACAAGGTGATCCTGGTATGTCGAGATTTTATATTTCAATGGAAGATGATTTAATGATTAGATTTGCTTCGCCAAGAGCTAGAAAAAGTTTTTTAAGTTTAGGTGATGATCACATTAAATCAAAAATATTTACTAGAGCTGTTACAAATGCACAAAAAAAACTTGAAGGTTTGAACTTTGATCAGCGTAAAAATGTTTTAGATTATGATAATATTTTAGCTCAACAACGTGAAGTTATGTATGCACAAAGAGATGATATTTTAGAAGCTGAAGATTTAAAAGTTGTAATTAACAAATTGCAATTAACAGTAGCTTATGAATTGATTGAATTAAATTCAGAAGTTATTCATGGAGAAAAAGCAATTAATGCTGAAAAATTAATGAATGAAATTGATGGTAAGTTAGTTGCACATAGACGTTTTTTAATTCCAGATTTTTATAATAAAGAAAAATTCCAACTAGCAAAAGAAATTGCTGATGCAATGCTAGAATTCTATAAAGCAAGAGTTATAGATATTCCAAATGATGTAGTTTTAGAAATGGAAAGAAGAAACATTTTACAGTTTTTTGACAAATACTGAACAAATCATATTGATGTTGCTTCTAAACTTAAAGCCGGAGTATATTTACAACAATATGCTCAAAATAACCCATTATCAATTTATATTGAGCAATCAACAGTATTATTTAATAAAACAAAAGTTGATATTGCTTTTGATGTAGTTAATACATTATCATCAATTGTTTTAAAAGCACCAGAGGTTAAAGAAGAAGTTAAAAAAATTGAAATTACAGATGCCATAATTGATGAGATATTAGAAGAAGTTGGTTTGAGCATTCAACAATTAAATAAAGAAGATATAAATAATAGATTCAACATTCTAATTCCTAAAGCAAGTGATGAAAAACACTTTCAAAAATTAAATATGCAAAGAGATATTTTATTAGGTTTAGTCATTGAACTCCAAAGAAGACAAGAAAATTCTAGAAATCGTACAGTTGATATTTCTGAACAAGAAATGCAACAAATTTTAGCAACTTTAGAAATTAAAGATATTGCAAATATTTCTGAACAAGAAATTTTAGAATTATATGAAAAAAAATTAAAAACAGTTTCAAACGAGCAAGAAGCACAAAAGTTAAATACTTTTAAAGAAATTGCATTAACTTTGAATAAACAAATACAAGAAATAAAAAAAGATATTAATAACAAAAAATCAATTATTGATGACAATAACGATGGTGGTGTTATATCAAAAGCTAAAATTGGATAAGAAAGAACACTAGGCTCAATCCTAGTGGTTTTGTATTTTTACAAAGAAAGAAGGTTGCATGAAATACATTAAAGATAATAAATTTGAATTAAAAAGTGACTTTCAACCATCTGGTGATCAACCAAAAGCCATTAGTGATTTAATTAAAGGAATAAATGACAATAAAAAACATCAAGTTCTACTTGGAGCTACTGGAACTGGTAAAACTTTTACAATGGCTAATGTTATTTCACAAATAAATAAGCCTACTTTAATTCTTGCGCATAATAAAACACTTGCTATGCAACTTTATTATGAATTAAAAGAATTTTTCCCAAACAATAGAGTTGAGTACTTTGTTTCTAACTTTGATTACTTTCAACCTGAAGCCTATAAACCCTCAACTGACTTATATATAAACAAAGATGCAAGAGTTAATATGGAATTAGATATGTTAAGGATGAGTGCAATGAATGCTTTATCAATAAGAAACGACACAATTGTTGTTGCATCTGTTGCTTGTATTTATCCATCACAAAATCCAATTGAGTATGCTTCTAGCTTTTTTGAGTTAAAAATTGGGCAAAAAATTTCAAAAAAAACTCTTTTACTTTATTTAATTAAAACAGGTTATACAAGAAATGATATTGAAAATTTACCTGGTACTTTTAGTGCGAAAGGAGATATTATCAAAATTGTTCCTGGTTGAACTATGAATGCTATGTATCGATTGTCATTGTTTAAAGATGAAATAGAAATGATTGATATGTTAAATGTTACAACTGGAAGTTTAATCGAAAAAATAAGTACTGTAACAGTTTACCCAGCTCAAGCATATGTAACACCAGAAGATAAACTTAAGCAAGCTTGTTTAAACATAAGAGCAGAATTAACTGAAAGAATTCAGGAATTTAAAGATGAAGGAAAATTATTAGAAGCAGAGAGAATAGATCAAAGAACTAGATTTGATTTAGAAAGTTTAGAAGAGTTTGGTTTTGTTTCAGGAATTGAAAACTATTCAGCGCATTTAGATTTTAGAAAATCAGGGCAAACACCATATTCTCTTTTGGATTATTTCAAAGGTGATTTTTTAACAATTATTGATGAATCACATATAATGATTCCTCAAACAAGAGGAATGTATAATACTGATAGGTCTAGAAAAACAACTTTGGTTGAATATGGTTTTAGACTACCATCAGCTTTAGACAATAGACCTTTAAATTTTGAAGAATTCCAGTCAAAATTAAAACAAGTTATTTACACATCAGCCACACCTGGAGAATATGAATTAGAAAAAGTAGATAACAAAGTTGTTGAACAAATAATCAGACCAACAGGTTTATTAGATCCAGTAATTGAAATCAAAAAAACAGAAAATCAAATTGAAGATATTATTGAACAAATACATGAACGTAAAAAAAATAATGAAAAAGTTTTTATTACAACACTAACAATAAGAATGAGTGAAGATTTAACTAGTTATTTGCAAAATAGAAATATAAAAGTAGCCTATTTACACTCAGAACTTAAGACACTGCAAAGATCTGAAATTTTAAATGATTTAAGAAGAGGTGTTTATGATGTTGTTGTCGGGGTTAATTTATTAAGAGAAGGGCTTGACTTACCAGAGGTAAGTTTAGTTTGCGTTTTAGATGCAGATAAACAAGGTTTTTTAAGAAATACTAAGTCTTTAATTCAAACTGCTGGGCGTGCTGCTAGAAATGTTAATGGTAAAGTTATATTCTATGCTGACTCGACATCAACAGCTATGCAAGAAGCTATTGATGAAACCAATAGAAGAAGAACTATTCAAGAAGCTTATAATATTAAACATAATATCACACCCAAAACTATCACTAAAAAAATTACAGATTCATTAATGAGTGATTCGACTAAAAAACAATTATCAATGATCAAAAAATCTAAAAATAAAAAAGGTGTTTATCAAGCAACTATTGATTCTATAAGAGTTGACATGTTACAAGCAGCTAAAGATTTAGATTTTGAAAAAGCAGCGATTTTAAGAGATACAATTATTGAACTTGAAGCGCAAAAAAACGAGGTAAAATAATGCAAGATAAAATAATAATTAAAGGAGCTAGAGAAAACAATCTAAAAAATGTTGATTTAGAGATTCCAAAAAATAAATTAATAGTATTTACAGGTTTATCAGGTAGTGGTAAATCATCTTTAGCATTTTCTACAATTTATGCAGAAGGTAGAAGAAGATATATAGAGTCTTTGTCAGCTTATGCAAGGCAATTTTTGGGAGGTAATGAAAAACCTGATGTTGATTCAATTGATGGATTATCACCAGCAATATCAATTGATCAAAAAACAACATCTCATAACCCAAGATCAACTGTTGGAACAGTTACTGAAATATATGATTACTTAAGACTGCTTTATGCAAGAGTGGGAACACCTTTTTGTGTTAATGGTCATGGAGAAATTAATGCTATAAGTATTAAGGAAATAATTAACAATATTAAATCTCAAACTGTTGAAGATGAACAAGTTTATATTTTAGCACCAATTGTTAGAAGTAAAAAAGGTAGTCAAAAAGATTTATTTTTAAAACTTTCAAATGAAGGTTTTATTAGAATTATTGTTGATGGCGAAATTCGAATGCTTGACGAAGAAATAGTTTTGGAAAAAAATACAAGACATGATATTGACTTGGTAGTTGATCGTTTAATTTTTAAAAATGATGAAGAAATATATTCAAGAATTTACTCAGCTATTGAAATTGCAATTCAATATTCAGATAAATTAGTAAAAATAAAATACCCTGAAACAAAAGATAAGGAAGATAAAACTTACTCAACATCATACTCTTGTAGTGTTTGTGGTTTTAATATACCCGAGCTAGAGCCAAGGTTATTTTCTTTCAATGCACCTTTAGGTGCTTGTGAAGATTGTGATGGTTTAGGAGTGAGATTAAAAGCTGATCCACAACTTATTATTCCTGATGAAAGTTTATCTATTATGCAAGCAGGGGTAGTATATTTTAAAAATTTTTTAGGAACAGATAATTTAGAATGACAAAGATTTAGAACTTTGTGTGATTATTACTATATTGATTTAAACTTACCAATTGAAAACCTTACACCAAAACAAAAAAAAGCTATTTTAAAAGGTAGTGACGAGGCTGTAGAGCTCAAATTAATTAGTAGTAGTGGAAGAAGATATGATTCATATGAGCAAATTGAAGGTGTAGCAGATTTAATCCAAAGAAGATATTTTGAAACTAAATCAGAAGAGATTCGAAAATGATATACAAAGTTCATGTCATCAACAATTTGTGAAACTTGTAGTGGGTCAAGATTAAATCCAACTGCTTTAAGTATAAAAGTAAATAACAAAAATATTTTTGAGTTTACAAGTATGAGTATTTCTGATGAGTTAGAGTTTATACTTAATGTTCAACTATCTGAAAATCAAGCAAAAATTGCTAATTTAGTGTTAACCGAAATAACTAACAGAATTAGTTTTTTAAATGAAGTTGGTTTAGGCTATCTGGATTTAGCTAGAACAGCAACTACTTTATCTGGTGGAGAAGCACAAAGAATTAGACTGGCAAAACAAATTGGGAGTCAATTAACAGGAATATTATATGTTTTAGATGAACCATCAATTGGTTTACATCAAAGAGATAACGATAAATTAATTAACACTCTAAAACATTTAAGAGATTTAGGTAACACTTTAATTGTTGTTGAACACGATGAAGATACAATGAAAGTTGCTGATTGAATTGTTGATGTTGGACCCAGAGCTGGAGAACATGGTGGAGAAATATCATTTAGTGGTACTTATAAAGATATTTTAAAATCTAACAGTATTACAGGACAATATTTATCTGGTCAAAAAAAAGTTGATGTTCCTAAAAAACGCCGTATTGGTACTCAAAGAAAACTGGAAATACTAGGTGCTAAAGAAAACAATTTAAAAAATATAAATGTAACTATACCTTTAAATAAATTTGTTTGTATAACTGGAGTTAGCGGTTCTGGTAAATCAACTTTATTAGAAGACATAATTTACAAAGGTATTCGAAAAAATCTTTCAAGAGAACACATTGCGGCTGGTGATTTTGGAAAAATTAAAGGTTTAGAGAATATTGATAAAGTTATATTTATATCTCAAGAACCAATTGGAAAAACACCAAGATCTAACCCGGCCACTTACACTGGTGTTTTTGACGATATTAGAGACTTATTTACTAACTTACCAGAAGCAAAAATTAGAGGATACAAAAAAGGTAGATTTTCATTCAATGTCCCTGGTGGAAGATGTGAACATTGTTATGGTGATGGTGTTATTACTATATCAATGCAATTTATGCCAAGTGTTGAAGTAACATGTGAAGTTTGTGAGGGTAAGAGATATAACGACGAAACACTTCAAGTTAAATACAAAGAAAAAACAATTTCAGACGTACTAGGTATGACAGTTGCTACTGCTGCACTTTTCTTTGAAAATATACCTTCAATAAAACAAAAATTAGATACTATTTTAGAAGTTGGTTTAGATTATATTAAGTTAGGTCAATCAGCAACTACTTTATCTGGTGGAGAAGCACAAAGAATTAAATTATCAACATATTTATTAAAAAAACAAACAGGTCAAACTATGTTTTTATTAGACGAACCTACAACAGGGTTACATGTTGATGATGTTAAGCGATTATTAGCTGTTTTAAATAGATTAGTAGATTTAGGTAATTCAGTTATTTCAATTGAACACAATTTAGATTTTATCAAAACTGTTGATCACGTTATTGATCTTGGTCCTGGTGGTGGAGTTAACGGTGGTCTTATTGTTGCTCAAGGAACTCCAGAACAAGTTGCTGATGCCCCAGGTTCTTATACTGGTGAATATTTAAAAAGGTATTTATATAATGATACAAGTAAGTAAAGATATAATTGATATTAATCAAAGATTTCAAAAAATATATAATCTAGATAAGGTATTAAACTTATTAAATAACCCACAACAAAATTTACCAACAATATCTGTTGTTGGAACTAATGGAAAAGGAAGCACTTCATTTTTTATATCAAAAGGTTTACTAGAAAAATATAACAAAGTGGGTCTATTCACATCTCCAGCTTTTATTTACCACAATGAGCGAATCCAAATTAATAACAAGTTTATTTCAGATGAGGATTTGAGACACTATATTAAGATTACAAAAAAATATGTTGTTGAATATAAATTAACTTTTTTTGAAATATGAACTTTAATAGCAATATTGTATTTTGCTGACAATAATGTTGATATTATTGTCATGGAAGCTGGTATTGGTGGAGTGAAAGATTCAACTAAACTAATGAGTAATCAATTATTGGTTGTTGTAAGTTCTATTAGTTATGATCACATTGAAGTGCTTGGAACATCAATAGAAGAAATTATTTTCCAAAAAGTAAATATAGCTTATAAAAATGTGCCCTTGATTATTTCAATGGATAATTTAAAATATAAAGATATTATAATAAAAAGTTTAGTAAATAAGAACGCAATAATTTGAGCTGATTCATATGAAGATAAAATCAATTATCAAAAAGCAAATAAGGGTTTAGCTAATAAAGTTTTACAGCATTTTAAAATTAACTATGATTTAAACAATGTTCAACCACCAATTGGTAGATTTACCCAAATTGAATTTAAAGATATCAAAATAATTTTAGATGGAGCGCATAATGTTGATGGTATAAATCAATTAATAAATAGTGTAAACACAAAAGAATGAACAGTTGTGTATGCAAGTATTGAAACTAAAGATTATATAACAATTTTAAATACACTTAAAAACAATTTTGAGAAAGTTTATATAACCAACTTTGAATATTTTAAAAGTTGAGATATTAATAAAATTAATCATAATTTAAAAATAAAGAATATTGAAAACTTTATATTAACATCAAAAGAAAATTTACTTATCTGTGGAAGTTTGTACTTTGTTCCTTTGGTATATGAGTTTATAATTAAACAAAAGTAATTAAAAAAAAGGGGATCTAATATGTTTTATATAATATCTAATGTATGCTTTTTAATAACTGTTTTATTACTTATTATTACAACAACTTATTGACAAAGGTTTTTCTTAAGAAGGGTAAGCATTAAAAATATTATAATTATAGGAATGTTTGTAGCCTTAAGTATAGTCTTAACCAATTTTATTGGGTACGGAATTAGAATTTTAGGAATACAAATGATGTTGGGGAATTTCATAATATTTACTTGTGGAGTTTTATTCGGACCATTTTTTGGAATAGTTTCTGGTTTTTGCTCTGATTTAACTGGTAGTTTATTATTTATTGGATCACCATTTCATTTTGGTTATATGTTATCAAAAGTTTTATTAGGTTTCTTGGGAGGATTAGTATTTTTACCTCAAACAAATAAATTATGAAAATTAAGATTAGTTTTATATTTATGTGTTGGGTTAATGATATCATCGCTTGTAATTACTCCAATATCTTTGGCTTCAGTAAATGGTTGAGAATATGTTTTATTAACATTTCCAAAAAAACTAATAATTATACCTTCGCAAACTATTGTATATTCGATTCTTTCGTTTTCAACTTTGAATATTTCTTATATCTTATTAAAAAGTGAAGCAAATAAAATTTCTAGGCCCTGATTTTTAAAAAATCAAAAAATCAAAGTTAGATCTTAATTAAAAAAAACAACCTTAATGAAAAAATCCAAAAAGTTTCTTTAAAAAGATTTTTTTATTTTAGCTTTATTTTAGAAATAAAGAGTATACTTATTTTATAAACTATAAAAAGGAATTTTATGAAAAGAACTGGTATAACAAAACTTGGTGCAGCATGAATAACACTAATTATAAGTATAACAACCCTATTTCCATTTATGGTTATTTTAAGTATTTGAGGTAATGAAAAATTTAAATTAGCTGACCCTATTATATTTTCTATATTTGCTATCTTAGGTTTTATTTATTTATTAGGTTTTTATTTATTCAAAAAGAAAATTATTAAGTGAAAACATATTAAATATATTTACCCAAATCGTAAACCTACAGAATATAAAGATATGTTTTATTTAAATGTAATAAGTTTATTTTTCAATGTTTTTTGGCTTGGCATAGGGCTAATAACATTATTATTCTTTTTTAAAGTATTTCCTAATGACTCTTCTTTACAACAAAATTGAATTCTTTTATTTTTAGGGTTTTTATGATTCTTTATAGGACTTATAGGACTTATTTTTAGTATATTAACTCTTGCATTTTATTATCAGTTCGATTCTAAATTATGAAAATATATTAAATACCTTTCTTTTTTTAGTTTTGTTTTTGGAACTTTTTATAGTGTTTATGAAACATTTAATTATAATGATCAACATGAAAAACAGCATGAAAATTAAGATTTAGCCTTGATAGAAAAAAATTTTAAAAGTAACCTAAATGTAATTTCATTTTTAAGTTCAATTCAGTTATCTATATTCTTCATTTAATTATTTGTCTACAATTTTTGTATGAAGTGCATTTACTTATAATAATATTGTTTTAATATCTATAGGAATTTTATTTATCATTTTAGAAATAGTATATTTCGTTTGCTGTCTTTTAAAACAAAAAATATGCTAATTAAAAACATTTTTAAAAAATCATTTAATCTACAATAAATCAAAAAAAATAAAATATAAAATTAACACACTTAATTTACATTGGATGTGTGTTTAATATAATTAATAGTTTAAGTTTGTTATTCAGTTTGTTTTTTATAAATAATTTGTCACAAATTAACAGAATAGTCATGATATTTTGGTTGGTGATTTCGCTAGTATCTTTAATTAGTACTGCAACTTGTATATATATTTCAATTTACAAAATAGAAAAAGTTTATTTAATTAAATATGTAATTTTACTTAGTTTCTTTTTTGGAACAATTTATGGAATTTATAATATTGGTAACAAATTAAGTAGATCAGTTTTCATTAAATAAGAACTTACAAAATTAAATTAGATAAAAATACTAAAATATTTTGCTACAAAATTTAATTAATAAAAATGAAAAAAATAAATCCATATATAAAATTTAATAAGTTTTTTTAAAGAATATACAACCTTAAAGAAATTACAAAATTTTGTTAAAAAGGTTGTTATTTTTATGCCAAATTAATTGATTCTAAATTAAACAAATAGTTTTAGAAAAATATCAAAATGAAAAAACTTTTAATTCAATTCTAAAAACTTTCATTAAAATTAGGCTATAAAGTTACAAAAATCTCAGTTAAAAATTATAAATAATCATAAAACAATTTCAAAAAAAGAAATGTGGGTTAATTCTATTTATAAATTAAAAAATTAAAGAATATTCTGCTAAAAAAACCAATTAGATTTACGTAAGTAAAATGGTATCTTTAAGGTTGTTAATGATCGAATAAGATTTTTATTTTATATTTTCTAACATTATAGTAAAATTATAAAAAGAAACTAAGAGGATAGCGATGTCACATTTTTTTATTAAAGACTTATTAGAAAGAATTAAAATGCAAGTGTTAAGTGGTAAAGATCATTTAGACAGAGAGATTACAGTTTATGGTTTAAATAGAGCGGGTTTAGAGTTAACTGGTTTTATAACATTAAACGAAGATAAAAAACACAAAAGAGCTATTTTATTGTCTTCGAAAGAAAGTGAATACATGAAACAGTTTAATGACCAAGAAGCATTTAGTAAATACGAATTGCTTTTACAAATGGGGTCGCCTGTAATTATAATAACTAAAAAATTTAAAGATATAAGACTAGTTGAAGTTGCCAAAAAATACAATTTTCCTTTACTTCAAACTAATAATCCTTCGACAAGTGAGGTTACTCAAAAAATATTAGATGTATATGATATCTTTTTTGCGCCATCAATTGAAACTCATTCAACTTTAATGAATATTTTTGGTAAAGGCGTTTTAATATTTGGCCAATCAGGAATCGGTAAATCAGAAGTCTCTCTTGAATTAATGAAAAAAAATCATTTATTTGTAGGGGATGACAGAATCATATTAACTAACAAAAATAGTGAATTATTTGGTAAGTCTCACCCAATGCTAAAAAACCTTATTGAAGTTAGGGGAATTGGAATTATTGATGTATCTAAAATCCAAGGGCATCAGTTAATAATGGATGAAACAAAAATTCATATGGGAATTGAGTTGTTTAAATTTGATAACAAAGAAGCAGATACAACTGATAGATTAGGTAGTGATTGATATAAAAAAGAGTTTTTAGGAATCACAATCCCTTACTTAAGTGTACCTGTTAGTGCTGGTCGAAATTTAGCTAACATTATTGAATCTGCTGTTGGTCAATTAAAAGTTCAAGATGCTGAACCAGATTTTGATATTATAAAATTACTAGCTGAAAGAAACAAATAAACAAAAGAAGAGGTTTGAAATGTTCAAACAAGGTATGACTATTGATGACTATATAAAGTACTTGCAAGGTATGAATAAAGAAATAGGAGACTCAAGTCTTCTTTTTGGCATTATTAGTGCATACCCAGTGTTTATGGTTTTAGCTGTATTTACTGTAATAGCAATTTGCATGTATCAATTAAAAGTTAAAGGAATACCAACAAGGGATTTTGAAATAGGTTTGATTATAGTCGTACCAGCAGCTGTTCTTGGAGCTAGTATATTTGGTAAAATATTTTTACCAAATTACCAACAATGAAGTAATGTATTTAAAATAGTATTTTTTTGAGAACCTGGAACTTCTTTTTTTGGTTGTCTTTTTTTTGGGGTAGTCTCTGGTTTAATTTGATTTAGTTATAGAAGCAAAGAAACAAGAATTTCTACATGAGTTTATTTTGATATTATAGTAGTTAATATCTTAATTGGTCAAGCAATTGGTAGATGAGGTAATTTATATAATCATGAAATTATGGGATGAGATGTTGATTATGATCAAATTAAATGGTTACCTAGTTTTATAAGAAACAGATTATTTTATTTTCCTAATTTTGGAGAATTCAAAACAATTAATGGAGAATACCTTCCACTAGATTGAGTTTCTAAATACAAAGAGAATACTGCTTTTCTAACAGATTATGTAAATGCATCAAATACATTATTATCAGAAGTTGTGCAAGAGAAAATTCAATTTAAAGCACCAATTTTTTTAATTGAAGGAATTTTAAATATAACTTTATGGTTGATTTTAACTTTTGGTGTAAAAAATATTCACAAAGTAATAAACTATAAAAATAACCCTTGAGTAACTCAACCTAAGGCTTTTCCAATTCACTGGAATAAAAATTATAAATCATTACCCCAAAAAGAAATTGTAGAATGACCAACACTTTCAACAATAAAATACAAAAAAACAAAAGAAGGTGAGTTAACTTTAAGTTTAAAAAATGTTTGAAGAAAAGCGTTTTTTTGAAAAACTCCAGATTATGAGCAAAATGTACAGTTATTTAACAAAAACGAAGAATGAAAAAAACAATATAACATCGATAAGAAAAAGTTATCTAAAAAAATGTTTAAAGATAAATATAATATTCAAATAAGAATTTTTAATATAAACCCTTATTCAAAGGAAATTACAAAAGCTAATAATCCTGAAAATTTTAAAGTCATAATGTCTGGTGTATTAACTGGGTGTTATATATTTGGTTATGGATTAATAAGAATAGTTTTAGAAACATCCAGAAGACCTACTGAATATATAATCTCAAACCATCCAATAGCAGACTTTATAGTGTTATCATTAATTTTAACAATAGGTATTTTTATAATTTGCATAAATCAATTTATAAGTCCAAAAAAATGAAGGGAAGTAGGATGACTATATGAAAAATCATACTAATATTAAAATGACTGATATTTTAATAATAGGTGCAGGTCCAGCTGGACTAACTGCAGCTATTTATGGTAGTAGAGCAGGTTTGCATACAACTATAATAGAAAAAGAAGCACCAGGTGGAAAAATGGTGAAAACTGATTTAATTGAAAACTATCCAGGATTCTTATCTATCAACGGAGCTGATTTATCTTCTCAAATGTTTTCACAAGCAATGGATTTGGGAGCAATATTTGAATTTGATGAAGTCATAAAAGTAGAAAAAAATGAAAATACTTTTATAGTTAACACTATCAATCAAAATGTTTATTGTGCTAAAGCAATAGTTATAGCAACAGGAACATTAGAAAACAAATTAGGCATTGATGGTGAAGATAAACTTTATGGAAAAGGTGTAAGTTATTGTGCTGTTTGTGATGGTAACTTTCACAAAGGAAAACCTGTAGCAATTGTTGGGGGTGGATATTCTGCAGTTGAAGAAGGCATATATTTATCTAGATTAGTAAAAAAATTATATGTACTAGTTAGAAAAGATTTTTTTAGAGTTGATCAAAAAACTTTAGAGAAGTTAACTAATTTAAAAAATGTAGAAGTAAGATTTAATACAATAGCTACAAATGTTATTGGTGAAAATAAAGTCGAAGGTTTAGAAATTTTGAACACTAAAACAAATGAACTAGAAAAAATTGAAATAACTGGTTTATTTCCATATATTGGGGCTAGTCCAATTACTCAGTTTGTAGACAACTTACAATTGCATAAAAATGGTGAATATTTTAAAGCTGATAAAAAAATGCACTCAAACATTAAAGGTGTATTTATTGCTGGTGATGTTAGAGATGTTGCTTTAAGGCAAATTGCTATTGCTGCTGGAGATGGGGCTCTTGCAGGTCAAATGGCTGTTAATTACATTCAAGAAATGTAATGAATTGAAAAGAGATTTATTATGAAAAAAGAAGAAAAAAGAATTAAAAGCAAATACTTGGAATGAATGGATGGTTCTGTTCAGTTTAATTTAAAATCAAAAATATTGATGAATGTAAAACCAAAAAAAGAAAAAAGGTGAATAATATCTTTAATTTTGTGAATTTTGTCTATTGTTTTATTTGTATCATTTATTGTTTTTTTTACATTAACACAACAAGTTGATTGAAAAGAATCTAGTATTGGAACAATAACACCTGAGTATAAAGGTGTTACTTCTGAATATTTTGATGGAAAGTTAAGACCTTACTCTATTACCATGACGTTAGGTATAATAGTAGCTGCTGCATTTTCAGTTAAAAACTTTTTAAAAAAAGGTTTAGATATAAATCACTTATCTATAGGTGTAATAATCGTTATGCCTTCAGCACTTTTTATGGCAAGTTTTTTTGGTAAATATGGAAGAGGTAGTGAATCATTTATTCAATTATTTTACTTTTGAAATGGTGGGATGGCAATACATGGTGGTTTTATTGGAGCTATGTTATCTGGTGTACCATTGTTTTACTATTTTTCTAAAAGATCAAAAGTATCGGTTTTAGTTTATGCTGATGCAATATTACCTAATGTATTACTTGGGCAAGTTATTGGTAGATGAGGAAATTTCTTCAACCATGAAGTTATGGGAAAACCGTTAAAAGTTTTAGCAAAAAGTTGGGATAGTAACTGAGCAAATATAGATTCAAGTGGAATGTGACTTCCAAAATGAATTACCAATAATACAACAATGGTAGCTTCTTCAAGTGGAAGTGTTGATGGTGTTAGTTATAATCCTGGAGATCTCTTACAAATGAACCCAATATTTTTTTGAGAATCATTAGCTCTTTTAATATGTTGATTTATTATAGTTTTTATAATTCCTAATATAGGTAAATGAATAAGTGTTAAACCTTGAAAAGAATACCCAACAAAGTATAAAATAACTAGAAATAAGTTTGGGTACTCAAATAAAAATATAGTTTGAAATCAAGCATATTATAGAAGTGAAGACAATAATAAAACATTATATTTATCTGAAAATAAAAGCTCAAATAAATATAAAGAGTCTTTAAGAATATCAAAAGCAAATAACTTATTCGAATACAGTTCAACAAAATCAGGAATTACATCATTCAGTTTTGTATTTTTATGAAATTTAGTTAGATTTTGTTTGGAACTGCAAAGACCAGATGACCACTTATTTTGAAATGGTTCAAAAACAATATCTTTAATATTAATTTTTTTAACAATGATGATTGGTTTAGGTGGTATATTAGTTTGTCAGTATTTATTACCAAGATATTTTAGAAAAAATGGATATTTATATGAAAAAGAGTATTTCACTATTTAGATTAAAATAAAAGGGGGGTAATATCATGTCTTTTGCATTAGAAGTGAAATCAGAAGTATTAGCTCATGAATTTGATGAAAATTTAAGTAAGTGTTTTTTAGCTGGGTTTATTAAATATAATGGTGATTTAATATTTTCCAATAATAAAGAAAAATTAAGGTTAACGTCTAACTCAAATAAAATAGCAAGATCTATTTTTAAGTTGTGCAAGCAAAACTTTTCAGGATTAATTAATATAGGTATTTCCCAGGCAAAAAACTCTAATAAAGTTACAACTTATTACATAATCTTAGAAGGACAAATTAGTGTTTTTTTACAATCATTAAATGTGGTTGACAAAAATCAAATTAAAATAGTAGAGTTTATTTTTGATTTTAAAAAATTAAGTAAAGATTTAGTTAAAAATTTGAAAAGAGCTTACATAGCTGGTGTGTTTGTGGCTATTGGCTCGGTAAATTCTCCAAATACAACCAATTATCATTTGGAACTACAATTTAAAGATTTAGCTTCTGCAAAATATTGAGTTGTGTTGTTAAAAGATTTTAATTTTGAATTTAAAGTTTTAAAAAGAAGTGAAAAATTATATATTAGTTATATTAAAAAATCATTATTAGTTTCAGATTTTTTAAAATTAATTGATGCTTATCAATGCGTAATGGAATTTGAAAATGCAAGAATTTCTAGAGAGTTTCACAATAATATTAATAGAACAAATAATGTAGATGTTTATAACAATAAAAAAGCTTTAGTAGTTGGATTGAAGCAAGTTGATCAAATAAGCAAAATTCAATCAAAAATAGCATCAAGCCAGTTATCTATAAAAGCCCAAGCTTTAATGGAACTTAGAATTGAAAACCCAGATGCAAGCTATTCTGAGTTAACTAATAAAATGATTGAAAAGGGTTTTATAATAACTAAATCAGGAATAAGTAATTTATTTAAAATAATACATAAATTAAGTGAGGAGTTATAATTATGAAAGAATTAACACTTTTAGAAATAATCGCAATAAATATTAAAAAAATAAGAATTTCTCAAAACATTAGTCAAGAAGAACTTGCTTTTAGATGTAATGTTTCTAAAAATTATTTATCAGATATAGAACGTGGAACAAGAAATATAACAGTGAATATAATTGAAAAAATTATTAAAGGGTTAAATATTTCAATAAATGAGTTATTTGCTGTTAGAAATTAGATTTTTAAAACAAAAAAAGGTATTATATAAATTAATAAACTAAGGAGAGAAAATGATTAAATTAAATTCAACAAATTATAAGACTACTGTAAAGTTTACAACAAAAGAAAATAAATTAAATTTATTAAATGACGAAGTTGGTGCTATCAATTTATTATCTGCAACAAATGAAATATTTATAGTATTAGATTCAAAAGAAAATGCTTATGAACAATTAGTTAAAAATCTTTTTGCAACTATTGAAAAATATCAAATTAATTTAAATGTAGATTTTGATACATTAAAACCCATTTTTAAATCTGACTTAGAAAAATCATTTTCTGACTTATATTCAGCATTGTCATTCAGTGGTTATGCTATGGAAAATTATAAAAAAGAAAAAATTAAACAATTTGAATTTAATATAATTTCAAAAGAAAAAATCAGTTCATTTGAAGTGAATGAAAAAGCAAAAGCAGAAGCTGTTAATTATGCAAGAGACTTACAAGAAACCCCCCCAAATATTGGAACAAGTGTTTATTATGCAAATAAAATTAAAAAAGATGCTGAAAAAATAGCTGGAGTTAAGGTAACAATTTTAGGTAAAGCAGAATCAAAAAAATTAAATATGAATCTTTTACTAGCTGTTAACGCTGGTTCATTAATAGAATCGCAAGTAGTGATTGTTGAATACTGTTCTGACGCTAATTTGCCTAAAACTGGTTTAGTTGGTAAAGGAATTACTTTTGATTCAGGTGGATACAATTTAAAACCAGCTCAACACATGAAGGGTATGAAATTTGATATGTCAGGTGCTGCTATAGTTATTTCAACTGTGATGGCGTTGGCAAAATCAAAAGCTAAAGCTAATGTAGTAGCTGTTGGTTTATTTACTGACAACAGAATTGGTTATACTGCTACATTCCCTGATTCAGTAATAACTGCTATGAATGGAAAAACAGTTGTTATTGAGGATACTGATGCTGAAGGAAGATTAGTTTTAGCTGATGGATTAACATATGCAGCTAAAGAATTAAAAGTAGATCAACTTATTGATGTTGCAACATTAACTGGAGCTGTTGCTTATGCTTTGGGTAGAACGACTGGAATATTTTCACACAATGAAAAATTAATTGAAGATGTTAATAAAGCATCTTTAAAAACAAATGAAGTTGTGTGAAGATTACCAATATTACCAAGACATTTAAAACAGTTACAAAAAGATGCTAGAGGGTATGCTGATTTAACTAGTTGTGCAAAAGTATATGGAGAAGATTCTTCATATGCAGCAGCATTCTTAAATGAATTTACAGAATCAAAACCTTATTTACACTTAGACGTTGCTGGAAGTGCTGATATAGAACAAAAAGCACAAGGTGTAATGGTTAAAACGTTATTTGAACTATTAAAAAAATAAAAATGTAGTATCATTATATAAAACAAAAGGAGTTATAATATGAGTATTGAATCAGCAAAAATTTTAATACTAAGTTTTGAAATAGTTATTATGGTTGTATCGATAGTTATTATCACTATTGGAATATTTCAATCTAAAAATTCTCAATCAGGACTTAGTGCTTTAAATGGTGGAAATGATGAATTATTTTCAAATTCAAAAGAACGTGGTTTAGATAAAACATTATCTAACTGGATGACAGTTTTAGGAATAATATTTTTCTTGGTAGCTATTGCTGCTTGTATCATAACTAATATTTATTTATAAAAAAATTATTAGTTAAGCCTTATATGTCTATTACTTTCACCAATTTGGTAGGCATGTAAGGTTTAACTAATAGACCAAAGGAGAAACATGATTTCAATCAATAAAAAACAATATGACATAAAAATTGTTGCTGTTAAAGACAACAAAAAAAATACTTTCATTAAAGATACTGCAGGTGCTGCTACGTTAATTAGTGAAGACAAAACAATTTACTTAGTTATTAAGGATAAAGGATGTAGAGTTAGACAAATTAAAAAAGGTTTAGCAGAAGCATTAGGATTATATACAAAAAACATTAGTGTAGATCTTGATTCATTTTTAGAAATTTTTTCAGTTGAAAAATTAGCTTTAGTTTTTAATACAGTATATGAAACTTTAGGGTATATCTCGCATACAAAACTTTCATATAAAGGATTAAAAGAAACTAAAAAAGAAAAATCAAAAGAAGTTGAATTTGATATAAATACTAAACATGATGTTAAAGAATTAGAAAAACATGCAGCAGTTAAAGTTGAACAAGTTAACTATGCAAGAGATTTACAAGATACACCACCTAACTTTGGAACTAGTGAATATTATGCTGAAAAAATTGTTGCTGATACAAAATCAATTAAAGACTTGAAAATAACAGTTCTTGGTAGAACAGAAGCTGAAAAATTTGGCATGGGATTATTTTTAGGTGTTAATGCAGGTTCAATGTATGAACCAAGAATAGTTGTGGCTGAATATTGTGGTGATGTTAAAAAACCTAAAACTGCTTTAGTTGGTAAAGGTATAACATTTGACTCAGGAGGATATAACTTAAAACCTTCTTCTTCAATGGAAGGTATGAAATTTGATATGTCAGGAGCTGCTACAGTTCTTTCAACTGTAATTGGTCTTGCAAAAGCTAAAGCAAAAGCAAATGTTGTAGCTGTTGCAATGTTCACTGATAATAGAATTGGTTATAAAGCTACTTTACCAGAATCAGTATTAACTTCAATGAACGGATTAACTGTTGAAATCAATAACACTGATGCTGAAGGAAGATTAGTGTTAGCTGATGGTATTACTTATGCTATTAGAGAAAAAAAAGCTGATCAAATTATTGAAATTTCAACTTTAACTGGTGCTATGGCATTTTCACTTGGTTCGTCAGCTACTGGTGCATTTACTCATAATGATGAATTATGAAAAGGTTTAGAAGCTGTTTCATTCGAAACTAGAGAAAGATTATGAAGAATGCCAATGTATGAAGAACATTTAGAAAGAGTGAAAGCGGGAGCGGTTCTTGGAGATCTTTCAAACGCTGTTAAAGGTGGAGAAGGAAGTGCAACTGCAGCTGCATTCTTACATGAATTTAGTGAAGATAAACCATTTATTCATTTTGATATAGCAGGTACTGCTTATGAAAATGGACGTGGAAATGCAGTTCTAATTAAAACATTTTATGAATTCTTAAAATAATTTTAAAATCAAACTTAAAGTTTGATTTTTTATTTAATGTTTTGATAGTGTATAATACTAATAAGAAAACAGAGGTAACAATTAATGAAATTAAATACATGATCTTTTTACTATGCTAAAGACTTAGTAGATGTTAAACAAGAAAAGTTAATAGATGGTGATACTGTATTTGTATTATTAAGACCTGATATGAATGAACCAAATAAACTTTTAGGATTGGGTTTTCCAAAAGAAAACTCAGCAACTAAGATAGTTGACCTACAAAATAAAGAGTTATCACAAGAAGATGTTTATGCAATTTTTGGTAATTGTTTAGGTATGGTTCAAACACAAACTATAACCGAAATTGAAATTGGTAAAGTTAATTTATCTTCAACACCGATAAGACCTGAAAACATTCAAAAGATTATTGAAGTATATAGTGTATTTTTTGCAGTTGATCCTCAAGAAATAGATACTAAAGATTATGAAGATTTTTCAAAAGGAATTCCTGAAGATACTTTCACTGAGTTAGATTTTAACAAAATACCTTTAAGAAATATTTTGAGAAGTTTGGAAGCTGGTATGAATGAATATCATCGTCAAATGAATCAATTACAAAATGAACAATATTCTGGTGAAAAAAGAAGAGACTACATGGCAAACATGTCAGTTCTTCAATCAAACTTAATTTTATTTTTTGATAACGCTTTAAGAAAAGTAAATGAAATTGTTGTTAAACAAGAAGAAGAACTTAAAAAACTTAGAAAATAAAAATTCATTAAAAACAAAACCACGTAAAATAATTCGTGGTTTTTATATTTATTCAAAATGAATTGCAAAGTAATATTTTAATTTGTTATTATTAATCTAAAGATAAGGAATTTATGATATACAATAACAATATACACATTTTTGGATTAACACAAGGAACAGATTTAGCTAATGAAATCTGTGATATTTTAAAGGTAAAGAAAAATGAAATCATTACAAAAAGATTCGCAGATGGGGAAATATTAACTGAATCAATTGATTCTGTAAGAGGTAAAGCAATTTATGTAATACAGTCAACATCAATGCCAGTCAATGAAAGTTTAATGGAACTTTTAATAGCACTTGATGGTTTTAAAAGAGGAAGTGCTGAAGAAATAAATGTGGTTATACCATATTATGGTTATGCTAGACAAGATCGTAAAGCTAAAGGAAGGCAACCAATTACTTCTAAATTAGTGGCTGATTTAATTTCAAAAGCTGGAGCTGATAGAGTAATGTCAATTGATATTCACTCACCACAAACAATGGGATTTTTTGATGTACCTATGGATAATTTTTATACAGCTCAAATATTAGCTAATGAAATAGTTGAATATGTTGATAAAAATAACTGAAATCCAGATGATTGTATTTTAGTATCCCCTGACTATGGAGGAATGACTAGAACTCACAAGGTTGAGTCATACACAGCTGGTGTAACTAGTGGTATTTCTGTTATTGGCAAAAAAAGACCAGAACCCAATAAAGCTGAAATAGAATTTGTACTTGGAGATATTGAAGGTAAAAATTGTTTTATTATTGATGATATGATTGACACTGGGGGAACTATTATTAATGCTGCTAGAGCATTAAAAGATCAAGGCGCTAAAGAGGTGTACATTTTTGCTTCACATGGTCTATTTAATGGTCCAGCAAAAGAAAGAATGGATGCTGCTATTTGTGAAGGCATTGTAAAACAAGTTGTTGTTACAAATACTATTCAAATTGCTGAAGAAAAACGTTTTAATGGTCTAAAAATTATTTCAGTTGCACCATTATTAGCAGAAATGATTAAAGCATCAGTTGATCAAGAATCGTTAACTGAAGTTTATAATCGTAAAAAAGAAGAAATTTACAAAAAAGCTTTAAGTATAAAAGCTAAGTATAAATAGTTAAGGATTTATATGAAATTAATTTTTGCTTTAGGTAATCCTGGTAAACAATACGAAAAAACAAGACATAATGCTGGGTGAATAGCTTTAGATATTTTACTTGAAGAATTTGGTTATGACAAAGTTCAATTAGATAAAGATGCACATATTTACACCTCAAAATTTAATGGAGAAAAAGTAATGTTTATTAAACCTCAAACATTTATGAATAATTCGGGAGATATTGTTAGAAAAATGTTTGATTTTTATAAAGTTGGTATTGAAGATATTTTAATAATGCATGATGAAAAAGATTTTACAATTAATAAAAACCAATTGAAATTTGGTGGTTCATCAGCTGGACATAACGGTATTAAATCAATTATAAATAAAATGAGTACACAAGATTTTTTAAGATATAGAATAGGTATTGACCCACCACTAGAAAATTGGCTTATTGTTGACTGAGTGCTTTCTAAATTTTCTGAAGATAATATAAATGACATTAAAAAATCTACAAAGATTAATTCTCAATACATTAAAGAATGAATTGCTGGTAAAAAAATTACAACAATAAATATATAAAAAAACATTTACTTTTCAGCAATGAATGTAAGTGTTTTTAAATTTAACATTTTTTTATTGTTGTAATTAATTATTTGTTTTATATTTTTAAAACCAATAGATAACAATAATTTTTCAAACTCATCAACCCCATATCAATATAATTTAAAATTTTGTATTTCTTGTTGCACACTTTTATTATCAATCATTAAGTCATATTTTAAAACAGAGAAAGTTGATTGTTCAATTCAATTTATACTAATAGAACTATTTTTAATTTTTATAAATTTATCATTTTCTATTTTAAAATTATATTCATGATCAATGCCTGCTTTAAAAGAATTTGGGTAAATTAAATCTATGTATAATTTACCATTATTTTGTAAAAGATTTAAAAAGCTCATTAGTATGTTTTTGCTATATTCTCTTTTTAGTAAACAAAAACTTCCGTTTGGTAATATTATGCTTTCAAATTTCTGAGTTAATTTTAAATTATTTAGGTCTGCTAATTCAACATTAGCTTCAAGATTGTACTTTAGTAAATTAGTTTTATATAATTCAATCATTTCTAATGAATTGTCAATACCAAATACATCTACACCTTTGCGCAATAAAGGTATTGCCATTCTACCATTACCTACACCAGCTTCAAGAACTCGTCCTTCATATTGTATTAATTCATTTGTGTAAAATTCAATATCACCATCAATGCTAGTTCCTGGGGGTTTTGATAAATTATAAATAAAAGATGCTAAGTCTCCATAATAAGTATTTTTATTTTCAAACATATTATTTACCATTTAATTTAATCATTATTTTAAAAACTCATAATACAATTAGTGCACTAACCGAATCACAGATAACTGAAATAACTGTTGCTATTTCAGAACCAACATCAGATTTCATAAATTCAAACAAAAATAGTAAACTCAAAATACTTAAAAGTAAACCAAATAATCCAAAAAAGAAGCTATAAAGATCTAGTTTGTTTGCAAATTTTTCAGCTAAACAGATTTCTTTGCCTTCGCTTTCTTTTCTTTTAATAATAAGACCACCAAATTTAAATGCAATGATTGCTGTAGTCGTACTTGCAAAATCAAAACATACAGTTAAAACTGTAAAAATAAAAGAAAGACGTTCATTAGGTTTACCTCAAACAAAATCATCTAAACTTAATAAGCTTAATATTCCTAATATAACACCAATAATCCCACAAATAGCACTAAACAATTCTGTCGCTATTAGTAATAATGTTTCATTTTTTATATTTTTTCTCATAATCATTTTATTATACACTTTTAAATAAAATTTGCTCATTTTATTGTTTACATGATTGTTAAGTTGATTTTACATAGCGTTTCTTATATAATATTTTAAGCGAGTTAATATTTCACGGATTAACTCCTTGGCCCAGTGCCCAAAGACCAAAAGGAGGACATAAAAATTTATGTTAAGAAAATATGAGGTAATGTTTATCTTAGATCAAGATACACAAGACATCAAAGCTCTATCAACTAAAATGATTGATATTTTACAAAAAGATGGAAAAATCATTGAACAAAATGATTTAGGATTAGTTGAATTTGCTTATAAAATAAATCACAAGAAAAAAGGAAACTACTTTGTTGTGATTGTTGAAGCAACAGCAGAAGCAATCAAAGAATTTGAAAGAGTTTCAAACATTGAAAAAAATGTTATTAGAAAATTAGTTATAAGTATTGAAACAGAAAAAAAATATGAGCAATCAGTTATTTTATCAAAAACTGATATGTCAAAATATGAAGAAGAAAGAAAACCTAGAAGAGATTTCAAAAAGCCTTTCGTTAAAAGAGAAGGCTCAGACTTTTCTGGTGAAAGAAGACCTTATCAAAAACCAGAATCATCAAATGCAGTTGTGCAATCTGCAAAAGAAGAAGCTGTAGTTTCTCATGAAGAAGCTCATGACTTTGTTTCTAAAATGCAAGATAAATATAAAGAACACTTAGAAAAAGAAGTTATTATTCATCATGATGAAGAAATAACTGAATCTAAAGTTGAAGCGCCAAAACTTTCTGCAGAAGAAAGAGCAAAAACTGATGGTTCTCACAATATAGATGAAGAAAGATCTGAACTTCAAAAATACTCTAATAAATTAAGAGAAATAGCTGTTGAAAATAATTTAGCTAAAAAATTGCAAGACATTAACTTACGTGATATGACTAAAAAAGAATTAGTAGAGTACATGAGAAAAGTTAGTGCATCAATTAAAAAGAAATAAATAAAAGGAGCAGTTATGAATCAAGTTAATTTAGTGGGAAGAATAACCAAAGATTTAGAATTAAGATCAACCAGTAATGGTCAAGGTAAATTTGTTTCTTTTACAGTTGCTGTGAGTGAATATTCACAACAAAAAGAAATAACAAATTTTATTCCTTGTTTTGCATTTGAAAGAACAGCAGAAAATATGGTTAAATTCCTTTCAAAAGGTAGCTTGGTTTCAGTATCTGGAAGAATAAGTGTTCGTACAAGTCAAAAAGATGGAAAATACGAAACTATTACAACTATAACTGCTGATCGTGTAAACTTTTTAGAATCTTCAAAAAACAAAAATGAAAACACAGTAGGTCAAACTTCTGTAAATACATCAAATATTAATTTAGAATCACCTGTATTAGCTACTTCAAGTTCAAGTATTGTTCAAGATGAAGTTATTTTAAGTGATGATGAGTCAATATTATGAGATTAATAATTTAAGAAAGGCAAAAATTATGGCTATTACAAATAAAAAATTTGTTAAAAAAAGAAAAAAAGTTAATTTCTTTGAAAAAAATAAAATTAACTATATTGATTATAAAGATATAGACTTATTAAAAAAATTTATTTCACCAACAGGTCAAATCTTACCAAGAAGAGTTACTGGTACATCACCTAAAAGTCAAAGACAATTGGCTGTTGCAATTAAAAGAGCACGCCAAATGGCTTTATTACCTTTTGTTATTGAATAATATTTCAAATCACTTTTGTGATTTTTTTTATTTGCAAAATAAATGAAACAAATTATATTATAATTTAAATAATAAAAGCGAGGTTCTTATGAAAGTTATTTTTTTAAAAGATGTTAAAGGTCAAGGCAAAAAAGATGAAGTTAAAGAAGTCAGTGATGGTTATGCTAAAAACTTTTTAATACCAAAAGGTTTTGTTAAATTAGCTACTAGTGGTAATTTAAGTAGTTTAAATTTAAAAAAACAAATTGAGTCTGAAGAAAATGAATTAGCAAAAGCTGAGACACTTTTGATGAAAAAGAAAATTGAAGAAACAGTTTTACAGTTTAAATTGCAAATAAAAAATAATAAAGCATTTGGTTCTATATCTAATCAAGATATAACAGATCAGTTAAAAAATAAGTACAAAATAGAAATTGACAAAAAAAAGATTGTTAATTTTACTAATTTAAATAAAGTAGGGATGCATTATTTAAGCGTTAAATTACCATATAAACTTGAAGCCAAACTTCAAGTAGAAATCAAAGAGGCATAATTAAATGAAAAGAGACATTAGTGTAGAAAATTTATACACAATTGAAAAAAGTATATTAGCTATCGCTTTAAACTCTCCAAATGCACTACCAGATATTTTTAATGGATTGGTTTTTAATGATTTTTTAGACCCTTCACACAAGACAATATTTGAAATGCTGACAATTCTGAATAAAGAAAGTAAAGAAATAACGATTAATTCAGTTGTAGCCCTTTTAGATAAAGAAGGCAAATTAGAGCAAGTTGGTGGGGCTACCAAGATTCAAAGTATTGCTTTAGAATTTTTTACAGATGAAGGTATTGAAAATTATATTGAAACAGTTTTTTTTGCATCTGCTTCCAGGAAGTTTGATGCGACTCTTAAAATTATTCAAAATGAAAGAAATAATGGACAACTTGACGTTGAAGATGCAATGAATAAAATTCAAAGAGAATTAATTTCTATAGATTTAAATCAGAATAAAAGTGATGTTAAACACTTTAAAGAGTCAGCAGATTCATTAATTGAAAAAATAAAAGACCTTCAAAAAAGAAATGATACTTTAACTGGTGTTCCAACAGGTCTTTTTGAATTAGATGATATTACTTCGGGTTGACAAAAAGGAGATTTAATAATTTTAGCAGCTAGACCAAGTATGGGTAAAACAGCATTTTCACTTCATTTAGCTTACAGAGCAGCTAAAGAAAATCAAGGAGTTGCAATATTTTCTTTAGAAATGCCAGCCGAACAACTTACACAAAGATTGTTAACTATGGTTTCTCACTTAGACTCTAAAAAATTAAGAACTGGTAAAAACATATCTGATCAAGAATGAAAAACTTTAATGTATTCAAAAGAGAATATATCAAAACTTCCAATCTACATTGATGACACACCAGGTATTACTGTTCAACAAATTCAATCTAAGTTATATAAATTGAAAAGAGATCATGATATCAAATTTTGCGTAATTGATTATCTTCAATTGATTGGTTCAAACAATTTAAATATTGATAGACAAAATGAAATTTCAAACATTTCACGTCATTTAAAAAGAATATCACGTGAACTTGAAATCCCTATTGTTTGTTTATCTCAGCTGTCAAGATCAGTTGAAAAAAGAGAAGACAAAAAACCTATAATGTCAGATTTAAGAGATTCTGGTGCTATTGAACAAGATGCTGATTTGATTATGTTTTTATATCGTGAAGATTATTATACTTACACAAAAGATGAAAATAACAATCATGTTCCAAACAATGAACCATCAGCTATATCTCCAACTGATGTAATTATAGCTAAACACCGTAATGGAGCTACTGGTGTTGTTAAAGTTTCTTTTGATAAAAGACATGGTAAATTTTTAGATAAAGGTTAAGTCAAAGCGTGTGAATACATGTTTTTTTTGTTATAATCTATTTAAATTAAAATTATATGCATAGAAAACTTCAATAAGGAATTTATAAAATGAAAAAACTTTTAACAACGTTAACAGCGATGTCTTTAACTGCAACTTCTGCAACTTCTTTAACTGCATGCTCAACAAAGCTAATTACAAATAATTACACTATAAAATTGGCTAGTCATGATGAACTTAACAAGCAAATACGATATATTTGAGACACTACAACCAATTCATATATAAATAATTCTGATGGGTGAGATAATGAAAAACTTACTGAACAACAAATTAAAGATAAGCAATTATCTGAAGTAAAATCAAGTTTGAATGGTTCACTGGGGCAAGGTAATGCAATTGTTCAAGATTTGTTAAATGTAATTTTTTACAATGCAAAAAATACTATTATTAACAATAATAAATCTCTAACAAATCAACAATATGTTTTTAGTTCTAATTATGAAAAAAATAAAATTTATGTGGATGGGCAATCAAGAACAGCTGGTTTCAATTCAAACAATGAAGAAGACATTAAACAATATTATGCAAATTACAAAGAATCAAAAAGTGGAATTGCTTCAATTCTTGGTTTGGTTGAATATTCAAAATATGTATCATCTGATTCAAATGAAAAAAGTTCAAATATACCAATTGTAACTTCTGAAGATATTCAATTAATTGATAAAATGTACAATGCTTCTAAAAATCAAGGCATTAGAAGTATAGAATTTGAAAATGAACAACAATTTGTAAATGGAAATATAGGACTTGCTGATTCTGAAGTAAAATCTGATGAAGCAGAAATAACTAAAGAATTAAAAACTTCTAAAATAACTGAATATGAAACTTCATGAATTAACAAAACTAAGTCTAATTATTCTGAAGAAGCAAAATATAGTGAAAACTATAAACAATACATAGCTGGTGGCCCAGTAACATCATTAGATCCTTTTGCTCAAACTTTAATTTCAACTACACAAGAAGAAATTAAAAATACTAACATAACTTTACAACAAATCGAAGATAATGCAGATTGATCAAAAACAACACCAGAAGCTGGCATATTATTAAATACATTACCTAATCCTGTATTTGAATATAAGTTAGTTTCAATAAAAGATGCAAATGACAAAGTTACAAAAACTTTTTCTTCTAAAACTTATGGTTATCAATTAGTAAAACTTGATCCTATAAAGTTGAAAATTATTTATAATGATGATATTAATATTAAAAAAGATAAAGATGGAAAAGAACAATATTTGGGAAAAGATTATGAAATCAACCTAACAGTTGATGGTTTATATGCCTCATATGCACCAATATTATCAACAATAACAAATGATACTACAGATGGTTTAAAAGATAAAGAAAAATTATATCTTGGTTGAAGATTAGCTGGATATCAATTTAACAAATCAAGTATGCTTGGATATGGAACTGACGGAAAAGCTTTAAATGCATCTGACAGAAAAAATGTGAGCAAAAATGTTCCGCTTTGAGAAAACAAATATAATGAAATGGCAATTACAGACTTTGCAATTCAAGAAAAAAAAGTTACAAATTAAAAATTAATTAGAAACTAAAAGAGGAGGTGAGAACATATGCAAAAAACTCTAGAATGAATTATGGAGGGTTCTCACCTTGCGTATCTTTCGTCTGCTTTAACATTTACTATTTTTGTACTATATATATTATTTAAATGAATTCAAAAAAAACATCTTATAACACAAGGTGTTTTCATTATAAATGAACAATTTAATACTCGTAACATTGCTTACATGGGTATTATGATTGGATGTTCAGTTGCTGTAACTGTTGTTATATCTATGACTGTGCCAATTACTGTATTCCCACCAATAAGAGTAGCTTTTGAAGGCATCATGATCAAAATAACTGGAATGATATTTGGACCTATAGTGGGTCTAATAGTAGGTTTGGTAACTGAATTGTTAACAATGTTATTTATTCCTTCGTTTATTCACCCAGCATATTTTTTTGTTGCTATAGGTTTTGGTTTTTGAGCAGGAATTTGTTCTTTTAGCTTTAAATTAAAAGATAATAAGCAATATATTACATTAATAATAATTACTGTATTTGTAATTGTTTCAACTTTATTTTTGTCTCTAACATTAGATAAATTACCTGTTTCAAATCCGCTAAATGAAGGGGAAATCACACCACTTGGATATATTGAAAAAGTAAGTATTTTTGGTATAAGTATGTCAAGAAAAATGGTCCCTAGAGTTTTTATGATATTAATGGGCATAATATTAATTTTAATTTATATAACTTTTGCTATTCTTATGTTTACAAATAAGAAAAAATATATAAACGTTATAATGCCTATAATACTTATTTGTTTAGTAACAGAAATTTTGGTGTCAATACTAACTGCTTCATGAGGGGATGCTGAATTATTAGCTAAAGAAAGCGAAAATGGTTATATCAACATGGTTGCTTTAAGAGTAGCTCAAATGCCTCTTAAAATTATATTTAATACTAGTTTATTATCAACTGTTTATTTTGTTTTAAGACCCTTGATAAAGAATAAGTAGGTAGTATATGAAAATATTTGATACATTATCAAGAAAATATAAAACCATTAAAAATCCTCAAGTTAACATTTACAGTTGTGGTCCAACCATTTACGACTATATACATATAGGTAATGCGAGACCTATTTTGTTAACTGATACTTTAATAAAGTTTTTAGAATTTAAGAAAGTAAAAGTAAATTTTTTACAAAATATTACAGACATAGATGACAAAATAATTAGTAAATCTTTAGAAACAAATAAACCAGAAATAGAGTTAACTAACTTTTTTAAAAAAGCATACCTTAAAAGTTTAAAAGAATTAAAAGTTAGAATGCCAAATCAGTTAGTGTGCATAAGTGATGAAATAAAACTTATGCAATCATTTATTGATATTTTAATTGTAAACCAATCAGCTTATGAAACTAAAAGTGGTATATATTTTAATATTAATAAATTTAAGTCAGAGTATGGTAGATTATCAAATATTAAAGTTGATGATTTAATATCAAAAACAGCGGAAGATTTTTTTGAAGATAAAAATTTAAAAGCGGATTTTAGTTTATGAAAAACAACAAACGTAGGGTTGAATTGAGATTTTCATAAACAAAAAGGAAGACCAGGTTGACACACTGAATGTGTAACTTTAATTGATAATTATTTTAATCATGAGACTATTGATATTCATATTGGTGGAATTGATTTGCAATTTCCACATCATGAAAATGAAAGAATACAATTTTTAGCAAAAAATAACAAAGAATTATCTTATATTTGAATGCATAATGGTCATTTGACAGTAGATAATGTAAAAATGAGTAAGTCATTAAATAACACTACTCATTTAAAAGATTTTATACAAACTTATGGCGCGAATGTTTTAAGATGGCTATTTCAAACAACTCACTATAAACAACCTATCAATATATCTGATGATCTTTTAAAACAAGGTGTTAAGTTTGAAGATAAAATTAATAATTGCATAAAAAAATTAAAACAATGGGTAATAATTAACGAAGCTAAAGTAGAAGAACAAGTAGATGAAGATATTTTAAACAAGTTTGATAAATATATGAATGATGATTTGAATACTCCTCAAGTTTTAATGTTGATTAACTTTTTAATTTCAAATATAAATAAAGAGGATAATTTTAAAATTAAAATACTACAATTTAATGCATTAAAAATTATTTTACAAGTATTGGGATTTAGTTTTGAATTTAATCTAAATGTTGATGATCAAATCAAGAAGTTATATTTGAAGCAAAAAGAACACATATTAAACAAAGAATTTGTTGAAGCAGACCAAATTAGAGCAATTTTAATTAAAGAAGGGTTATTATAATGGAAAATAAAAATTTAATTTATGGTAAACATTCTATATACGAGTTCATTAAAAAACACCCTAACTTAATTAAAAATATTTGAACAACAAACATGGATAGCATTTTTGAAACACTTGATTTGAATATAAATATTGTAACTAAAAGCAAGCTTGATAGAATGTTTCAATATGAAGTTAATCATCAAAATATTGTAGCAGAAGTAAAAGAATACAACTATCAACCATTTTGCGAAATGAAAGCAAAACTTTTAGAAACAAGCAAAAATATAGTTTTAATTTTTGATCAAATTCAAGATCCGTATAACTTTGGTGCTTTAATAAGAACTGCAAGTTTATTAAATATTCAAAATATTATTATTTTAGATCGTAAACAAGTATTTGTCACTTCAACTGTTGTTAAAACTTCTGCTGGGACTGTATATGATGTAAATATATCAAAAGTATCTAATTTGTCTAATGTTGTAAAAGAACTTCAAAAACAAGGTTTTTGAGTTTATAGCACTAATTTAAATCAAAATTCACAAGATATTAGAAATGTTAGTTTTGCTAATAAATCAGCTATTATAATTGGCAATGAACATAGTGGTGTTAGTGAATTGTTAACTAAAAATAGTGATGTAAATTTTTATATTCCATCAAACAAAAATATTGATTCTTTTAATGCAAACGTGGCTGGTTCAATAATTATGTTTTGAGTTTCGAACCAAATTAAACTAATTTAATAATTTTATTGATATAATAAAATAAATAGTTAAAAGGAGGGTTTCCTCCTTTTTAATTAGAATTTTATTGGGGGCAATTGTGAAATCATCATCTAGAAAAATTATATTAGTTTGTGAAGTATGCTTAGCAAGAAATTATTTTGTCAACAAAAGCACATTAACTCAAAAACAAAGACTAGAAATCAAAAAATTTTGTAACTCATGTAATCAACATACACTTCACAAGGAAACAAGATAATGAAAAAAGATAAACTTGAAAAAAGAGAAAAAATAAAAGTTTCTAAAGAAACTAAAAAGGCATTAAAAGTCAAAAAACAAAAGGAATCTAAAAATCGTGGTAAAGCTTTTAAAGAATACCCAATAAAAATTGTTAAAGAAGTACATAAAATTAAATGATCTGGTTGAGATAACTTAAAGAAAAAATATATAATAGTTTTATTATTTATGGTCATTTTTGCAGTCCTATTCTTTCTAATAGGGCTGGGTATACAACAATTATTTCAATGAATTAAAATTTATTAACAAGGAGAGAAAATGAATAAAGAAGAAATTTTACAATTAGAAAAAGATATACTAACTTCAAAAGGTCAATGATTTGTTATTAATTCACAAACAGGGCATGAAGATAAAGTTCTTCAAGATTTAACAAATAAAATTAAATCTGAAAAACATGATGACCAAGTCTTTGACATTAGAATATCTAAAGGAATTGTTTTAACAAAAGCAGGAAAAGAAAAAGAAAAAAATTTATTTCCTGGTTATATTTTTATTAATATGATTATGAATGAAGAAACTTGATTTATAGTTAGAAATACACCTGGAGTAACTGGTTTTATTGGTTCATCAGGCCGTGGTGCTAAACCATTCCCTTTAACTGCTGAAGAAGTATTAAAAATGCTAATACCAAAAGAAGAAGCAGTTGGTGAAGAAAATGGAAACGTATCTGCTATTCCTGAAAAAAATTCAGGAATAGCGATACCTGTTACTAAAAAACCTTTATTTACAGCTAATTTTGTAGTTGGTCAAATGGTTAGAGTAATATCTGGCATCAATACTGGTGAAGAAGGTGAAGTTAAAGATATGGATTATGAAAAGGGCGTAGCAGTTATTCTTATTGAAATGTTTGGCAGATATACTAATTTAGAGATTTCATTTAGTGATGTGAAGCCTCTTAAAGAACTTTAATTTTAATCAATGAGCAAAGCTCATTTTTTTTGTGTTAAAATTAGTTTAAATAAATACTGATTAATCTAACGTTTATCGCGATTAAATAAAAAATTGAATAGGAGAAAATTAATGTCAAAAATAAGATTTATGGCAATTGGTGGACAAGATGAAAGAGGTAAAAACCTTTTTGTTTTAGAAATTGGTGAAGAATTATTTATATTAGATGCAGGTGTAAAATACCCTGATAAAGGTATTTTAGGAGTAGATATAGTTATTCCTAAAATAGATTACATTATAGATAACAAAAAAAGAGTTAAAGGAATTTTTTTAACAAACTCTGCAAGTTATAATATGGGGGCTGTTCCATATATTTTAAAGCACATGGATGTACCAGTTTATTGTAATGAAATAACAAAATTAATATCAACAATTAAAATTTCTAGAATGAGGATTAAAAATAATAAAGATCAAAATTATAAAGTTGTAAAAGATAAAGACGTATTGCAAGCTGGAAATGTAAAAGTAGAAGTTTTTAGAACAACGTCTGCATCTCCACAATCTTTTGGTTATGCTTTTCACACCGAACAAGGTGTTGTTGTATATGTTGGAGATTATATAATTGATGGCCAAGAACAATCTTACTTTTCAACAGATTTTAACCATTTATCAGATATTGGTAAAAAAGGAGTTTTAGCTTTAATAGCAGATAGTGAATATGCTTCAAGAAGTGGTTTCACAGCTCCAAATCATAAAATTCAAGATTTTATTTCAATCCCTTTTAAAGAAAAGAAAACAAGAATAGCTATTGGTATTTTTGAAGAAGATATTTTTAAACTTGGTGAAATATGTAAAGTTGCTAAAGAAAATAATAGAAAGATTGCTGTTTATGGGCGTTTGATGGCACAAGTATTAAAATCAAATTTAATTAGTAAAAATCTTAATATCCTTCCAGAAGATATTATATCTATTGAAGAATATATGAAATCAGACAATGGCGTTTTGATAATTTCTGGAACTGTGGATGTACTTTATTCTAAATTAACTAAAGTAGCTACTGGAAATGATGATGTAGTTGAATTGACATCAAAAGATTTAATGATATTAGCAACTCCACCAGCCCCTGGAATAGAAAAAAAACATGCTCAAATTCTAGATGAACTAGCAAGAACAGATGCAAGGCTTATAGCTTTAAGTGATAGAAATATTTGAACAATGCATGCTTCTTATGAGGATGTGAAAGTTTTAACAAGTATTGTTAGGCCAAAATATTTTATACCAGTTAAATCGTTATTTAAAGATGGTTTAAAAGCAGAAAGCGCTGCAGTTGAAGCTGGTGTTTTACCCGAGAACATTACTGTTATCAATAACGGTCAAGTTCTTGATTTAACAAGAAAAGTTTTAACTATAGAGAAGAAAAATATTGATTTTGGTAATACATATGTTGATGAAATAGGTATTGGTGATGTTGGAACAATAGTGTTAAATGAAAGAAGACAATTAGCTACAGATGGTGTTATTATACTTGGTGCTACAATAGACTCAAGAAACAAAGAATTAGTTTCAATGATTGATACTCAGATGCGTGGTGTTGTTTATATTCAAGAAGATAACCCAATATTCAAAATTATTCAAAAAGATATTGAGTTATCAATACAACAAGGGCAAAGTTTATTTAATGAAAACCCTAAGAAATATGACTTAAATGAAATTAAAAAAGAAATTGTAACTAAGGTTAGAACTTCGATAAAACAAGAGTCTGGTAAACAACCAATTGTGCTTTGCATAATTAACGAATTCAATGGTGTAAATTTTGTATTTAAAAATAAAAAAAATAAGGTTTAGTACAATTTACTTGCCTTTTTTTACTTTTTTTACTTTTTGTAATAAAAACTCACATTTAATGATATTTTACATCTTGATTTCAATGCAATTATAAGGTATCATTATAAATAATTGATGTTTTTAAACAACATTTTTATGACCATTTAAAAAAATAAATAGATAGGAAATTACAAAGATGAAAAACAAACAAGAAACTATAATTTCATTTAATGATGTTATCGTAAAAACCAATACAAGAGGTAAAACATTAAATGTAATTAAAAATATTTCATTCGATGTTTATGCAAATGAAATATTAGCTATTGTTGGAAAGTCAAATACAGGTAAAACTGTATTGACAAAAGTTTTAAGTAATTCACTAAATCAAAACTCTTATGTTTCAAACGGGACTATTATGTACTATCCAACAAAAGCAACTATTGATGAAGGCAAAGACCACATATTATCTCCAATTGATTTAGTGAGTTATCAAAAAAGTAACTTATCTAATGTAACAAAAAATATCATTACTCTTACAAATAAAACAATAATTGATAAAGCGGTTATTAAAATTTACAAATTGAGACAAGAAATATCAAAAATACAAGAAGAAGAAGCACATAGACAAACCGTAATGTTTAAATCTATTTTAGATAAAACAGTCAGAATGTCTCAATATGAAAAAACTCAGTTACACTCATCAACTTATTTAAAGGACAAGAATGAGTCAATTAATAACAACACATCTCCATCAATGCCTCTGATCAATAAGCTATTAAAAAGAATTCAAAAACATGAAAGTGCAATTGATAATTCATTTTTAATTCTTGCAAGTACAATAGACCAAAAAGAAGAAATAGTACATTATAAAGTTATAGAATATCATAAAAATGAAATTAAAAATATTAAATTAGCAATTTCACAAATTCAAATTAGTGTAGCAAAAACAAATTATGCATTTATGAAATCGTTAAAAAGTGATATTAAGTTTTTGTTAAATAATGAAGAATTTTTAAACGTTGAGACAAGGAAAGCTTCTTTAAAAAAAATGAAGTACTACAACCAAATTTTAAAATTAGATCAAAATGAAGTGATTTTATTAAAAATGAAGCTAATAGATGATCAATTAGAAATTATTAGAAGAGCTAATTATGAACTTTCAAATTTCAAAAAGTTAAGTGATGGTTCTATTGAAAACCTTTCTTTATTAATGCAAGATATTCAAATAAATAAAGATTCTATTAAAATGGTTGAAAAAAGTTTAATAGAAGACGGATTAGAATATTTGGGGAAAAAAGAATTTTTAACAGATTTTGAAAACAACTTAATTAATTTAGTTTCAAAAATACTAGTTGAAAAAAAAGTTTCAAAAGAAGAAATTAATAAAGTTCTAGCGCAATGAAACTTTCAAAAACATAAACCTTCTAAAAATAGGTCTGAGTTGCAAAAAGATTTAAAATTTATTAACGAAGAGGTTATAAGCACAATTTTTGAAAGCATAAACCAATCTTTAAAACCAAATGTTAAGATAGGACATCAAATTTCTGATATTATTTCTTCAACAAAAAGACTTTCAAAATCTGAAGCTCACTCAAAAGCTTTGGAGTTATTACATAGATTAGGTCTTGTCAATGCTGAAGAAATATTTAATATGTTGCCATCAGAATGCTCTGACACTATTAATCAATTAGTTGTAATTGCAAAATCAGTTTCATCTTCTCCAAAAGTTTTAGTTTGAGATGAAACAGCAAATTTACTTGGATCAAACATTAAAAATCAGCTATTAAAATTAATTATAGAACTTAAAGAAGAACTGAATTTGACTGTGATTTTATTTACACAGTCGTTTGAAATTCCTTCAAAAATAGCTGATAGAATAGCTGTTATTCATGATGGTGAAATTGTTGAGTATGGAAATACTAAAGAAATTATTAATAATGCAATACACCCAGAATCGATTGCATTAAAATTAAATGTAAAAGAAATATTTCAAAAAGAAAATCTTGATAATATTTCAGACAATTTATTTAATAATTTTAATGAAAAATTATTAAGAAAAAATTATGCTGAGAAAAACTATGTTTTAGTTCCTAACAAGTTTTCTAAAATAACAAAATCACATTTTATAAAAGAAGAATTTAAAATTAAAGCAAGAAGAGGTAATCAATAATGCCAAAATTAGTTAACGAATTACCAATTTTGAAAGTTAGAAATTTAATTACTACTTCTCTAAAAGAATCAAACCAAATCAAAAATATTTCATTTGAAATAAATGAAGGTGAAACATTCGCAATATTAGGTGAAATGCATTCAGGTAAATCTAACTTAGTCAATTCTATTTTAGGTAATGCTACAATTCAATCTGGTTCAGTTTACTTTCAAGAAACATTAGCCTTAGGTGAAAAACCCAATTTATACATTTGAAATAAAAAAGTTTTAGAAATTCAAAAAGATTTTAAAAAAGTTCTTAATGATATTGAAAAATCCTTAAAGTCATACAGTGATGAATTAGAAGAATCATATTTTAAATTTGTTGAGAACAAGTACTTTGATGTTAAGTCTAAACAATCATTAAGTTATCCAGACAAAAAAAACTTTAAAATTTCAGAAGGTGAAAACATTAAAGATTATGATGTTATATCAGATAAAAAAGATATTAAACTTACTAATATGGAAAACTTATTAGATGATGGTATTGAATTAATATACCAAAACATTTCGGGTTATAATAAACAAAAAAAATTTTTACAAGAATTAAAAAATGATAACATTGGTGAAGAAGGATTACTACAAAAAATGTTAGAAACTATTATCAAATGTGAAAAAAAAGTTTACTTGATCCTTTCAAATTTAATAGATATTTTGAAAAAAATATCTTTTATTGAAGAAATTAGAAATTTAGTTCAGGCTAGAGAGTATACTTCAATATCAAAATTCTATAAGGACTTAACATCAGTTTTGAAAAAAGTTGAAAAAAATATGATTAAAATTAATGAAACTATTATTGAAATTGATGAGAATCAAATTCTTTTATCAGCCTCATTATCTCGTGGCGGTGAAAGAAAAAAATGAGAAGCTTGGTTAGATGAAAAAATTGATTCTTCTATTGATGAAAATGAACTTTACAATCTTGTTATCATAAAACAATTACTAAATTTTTCAAATATACAAGAAATTATTAGTAAAAATCCAAAATATCAAACACCAAGCTATTCTGAATTAAAAGAATTGAAAAAAATGATTAATGTTATTAATCAAGACTCAACAAAGTTGCTTTCTGAAAGAATAACTGTTGGGGAATTATTAAGCGAGTATATTGATCTTAATAAATCTATTTTAAAAAATGAAATTATTATTAAAGATTATAAAGATTACATGATAAGTCAAGATGATTCTTTAGATTCTCATTTTAATTCAAAAAAACTATCAGGAAAAAAAATCAAATTGCTCATTATTGAGTCAATTTTAAAAGCTGTAGGTTTAGGAAATGATTATTTAAAAGTTTTCCTTACTGAATTATCTATTTCAGAAAAACAGTTGTTAATTATAGCAATTTCAGCAATTGTACCAAACAAAATCATTAGTTTGGACGAATCATTTTCACACCTTGATAATTTTTCTAAAGTTAAAGCAATTAAACTATTGAGAACAATAAAATCAAAATTTAATTCGACTTTTATAATTGCTGAAACGGATTTAAACGTGGTTGAGTTATGAGCTGATACTGTAGCAATCATTTTTAATGGTAAGCTTTTGGAATTAGGTCCCAAAGAAGAAATCTTTAATGATCCGAAACACCCTTACACAAGAACACTTATTTCTTCAAGAATATCTGTTGAAAGTGAAGATAATCTAAATGAATTAATATACAATCCATGGTCAGAACACCATGATTATAATATTGATTTACCAAAATGAACAGAAGTATCTAAAAAACATTTTGTCTATTTAAACAATAGAGAAATAAACAATTTAAAGAAAAAATAATTGCAAACTAGTCTTTATGCTAGTTTTTATTTGTGAAAAATATCAATTTTGGTATAATATAGGAAATTGAAAAGGAACTTATGCCCAAAACTTTAAAAGAAGAAGAAATTTTAGCTAATCATAATTGAAATGAAGATAGAACATCGGCTTTCATAACAACAAAAACAAAAAGAAGAAATGATTCTATTTCTTGGGTTGTTACAGGATTTACTGTTCTTTTTTTCTCAGTTATAAGTTTCACAAGATTAACTGTTATAGGCCAGTTTTTTGATGACATTATTTTTAATTTTTTATTTGGTTGATTTAAATATTTTGTTTATTTATTGTTGTTTTTTGTAGATATATGTATTTTTACAGGAATAAGATTTAAATTTAAAAAAAGATTTATTTTTATGTTGTTTTTAAGTTTTGTTATTCTATGTTGATTGATAACACTCATTCTTTATTCATTTCAGTTATCGCAAAATCAAGATTTTAGTGGCTTGTGGCAAAAAGACATTTTTTCTTTAATGTTTATTAATTATTCTGAAAAATGATTTATTAACTCTATATTTTATCCTGGTAATTTTCATAATGCCTTACATTTATTGTTTAAACCAGAAATAAGAGGTTATTTTAATTTTGAAAGTGGTGGAGGAATAATTGGTGCTTTCTTAACTGGTGTTACAGCTTATACCTCAATTGTTGGTGCTTTTTCATTATGGTTTTTTGTTAGTTATATTCATGCTTGTTGAGTTTTAACTGGCGATCCATTTTATTTATTCAAAGCAAAAAATAAAAGGAAAGGAAGATCACTTAGAATTCTTTCTTTAAATGCTAAAAGAAATCCAAATTTAAAACAAAGATTAAAAGAAGCTAAAAAATTAGAAGCTTCAAAAGTTCAGAATGAATTAACAAAAGAAGCTGGCATTCAACCTTTAAAGTCAATAAGTAAATGAGAAAGCATTAATGTTTTTGGGCAAAATATAGACTTAGAAGAAGATATTAAGACTTCAGACCTAACAATTCAAATGCCTTCATATTTTAAAAATGAAGACAAAAAATTAGAGGATTTAGAAGAAATAAACGAAATTGAAGATTCATCAGTTGATTTAGAAACTGAAGAAATTTCACAACTTATCCAACCTCAATATAAGTTTGTTTCAAGAAGACAAAGAACTGAACAAGAATTAGCTAGAAAAACAGCTTTGCAAAAACCATCTGATTTTGCAATTAATGAACCAACTGCTAATTTGACTACTAGCAATGTTGATGAGTTTAAAACTATAACTATAGAATCTGCATTAGAAGAAAAAGAATCACTTCAAAAAATTAAAGAGGATGTAAAAGAACAAAATAGTATTAAAGAACATTTGGTAAATAATGATGAAGGTGATGAAACTTTTTTAAATTCAATTTATGAAGAAAAATCACTAGTTGCACAAGATATAACTATTGACTTTTTTAAAGATGATATTGACGAAATCAATAATAAACTTATTTTTAATGAAGTTGAACCTCAAATTATTACTCAAGAAGAAAACGTTTCAAACCCAACGATAGAAGAAAATTTAGTTATTTTAGAAACACAAACAGCAAAAGAGACAACATTATTACCACCAATAATCGAAGAAATGAAAATAGAAACCAAAAAAAATTACAAGTTACCACCAATTGATGTTTTGGTTCAAATTGAAAAAGATTATGACAAAGATAGAGCTAATAAAGAAGATGCTGCCCTTAAGGCTTTAGCAATTGATGAAACTTTTATTCAATTCAATGTCAATGCAAAAGTTGTAAACACAATTATTGGTCCAAGTGTTATGAAATTTGAAATTCAAACTAAACCTGGAACTAAAGTTAACAGCGTTACAAGTTTGGAAAATGATTTAAAACTAGCACTTGCTACACATAACATGCGTTTAGAAGCACCAATACCTGGAAAAACTTTAATTGGTATTGAAATTGCAAATTCATTTTCAGAAATGGTTTCAATGCGTGAAATAATAGAATCTATTCCTGAATCTAATAAAGACGACAAACTACTTTTTGTGCTTGGTAAAAATGTTTTAGGTCAGCCTTTAACAGCTCAATTAAATAAAATGCCACATTTATTAGTAGCTGGATCAACTGGTTCTGGTAAATCAGTTATGATAAATACTTTAATATGTTCAATTTTGTTAAGAGCAAAGCCAAATGAAGTAAAGTTTATTATGATTGACCCTAAAAAAGTTGAATTGTCAATTTACTCAAGAATACCTCATATGCTAAGTCCAGTAATTTCTGACATGAAACAAGCTGCTAATGCTCTAAAAATGGTTGTTTTAGAAATGGAAAGAAGATATGAATCTTTCATGAGTCTTGGAGTTAGAAACATAGATGGATACAACAAAAAGGTAAGCATCTCAAAAAAAATGCCATATCATGTAGTTATTATTGATGAACTTGCTGACTTAATGATGACAGGTGATAGAAAAGCTGTTGAAGAATCAATTATGAGAATTACACAAATGGCTAGAGCGGCTGGTATTCACTTAATAGTTGCAACTCAAAGACCATCAGTTGATGTTATCACAGGAACTATCAAAACAAATATACCCACAAGAATCGCTTTTGCAGTAACAACTGGAACTGACTCAAGAACAATTCTTGATGCAATTGGAGCCGAAAACTTGCTAGGTCGTGGTGACATGTTATTTATGCCACCTGGTGGTGGAGATTTAATGAGAGCACAAGGTGCATTTATGTCTGATGAAGAAATTGAGGAAATTGTTGATTTTACAATAGCTCAACAACAAGCAGAATATGATGATAAATTTGATGGTGAAAACCTTTCTAATATGTCGACTAAGGATGAATTATTTGGTTTAGCTAAAGAATTTGCTCTTAATAAAGAAACTCTAACAACTTCTGAATTAAAAGGAAGATTTGGTATTGGTGATGCTAGAGCTGTTAACATAATGAGCCAACTAGAAGAAAGTGGGATTATAGGACCAAAAAATGGGGCTAAACCAAGAGAAGTTTTTAGAAAGTAATTTAAAGTGCTTCAGCACTTTTTATTTTATAAAGATATATAATATTAAAACATTAAGGAGGATTATGAATATTAAATCTATAATTAGTACACTTCCTAATCAGTCCGGATGTTATTTGTATTATAATGAACATAATAATGTTATATATGTTGGTAAAGCAAAAAATTTAAAAAAAAGAGTTTCTTCATACTTTGATAGAGTTCATAATTTAAAAACAACAAAACTTGTGAGAGAAATTGTTGATATAAAGTATTTTGTTGTTTCTAATGAAAAAGAATCTTTAGTTTTAGAAGAAAATTTAATTAAAAAGTATAGACCAAAGTATAATGTTCTATTAAATGATGATAAGTCTTATCCCTATATAACAATAACTAATGAAAAAGATCCAATGTATAAATATATTAGAAAAGTGGATAAAAAAGCTTTAAGAAGTTTTGGTCCATTGCCTATTGGTTCTAAAGCAAAAGATAGTTTAATAACATTACAAAGATTATTTCCTTTAAGAAGATGTAAAGGTAATTTAGGTAAACCATGTTTTCATTATTTTTTAAATCAGTGTAGCGGAGCTTGCTTTAAAGAAGTAGATGAGCTTTTTTATAAAGAGCAAATTAAAAAAGTAGATATGTTTTTTAAAGGCAATATTGGGGAAGTTAAAAATAATTTAACTGCTTTTATGAATAAAGCTTCTGAAAATCTTCAGTTTGAAGAAGCTCAAAGAATAAAAGAACAAATAGCAACATTAAGTTTTATGACAACCAAACAAAATGTTGAATTTCAAAATGATTTAAATATTGACGTTATAAGTTTTTTAATAGATGACGAAAAAATTGCTATATCTACTTTATTTTACAGATCAGGTCAACTTATTTTAAAAGATGAACATATTCAAACTTATTTAGAACAAGATGTCAATGATTTAATGCAACATTTTTTAAATCAAATATACAAAAAAAATATTATTCCTGATAAGTTAATTCTTTCAAATGAAATACAATTAATTAATTTATCAGATGATTTTAAGAAAATAGCTACTCACCCTATTACAAAAGATGAACTAAAGATGTTTGATATTTCATTTGAAAATGCAAAAGACATAATTAGAAGATCTCAAATATCAAAAACAATTAATATTGGAAATGAGCAAGAAATATTGTTGCAACTAGCCAATGTATCTAATATTGAAAAAGAGTTAAGAAGAATTGAAATGTTTGATATTTCAAATATAGCAAATGAATTTATAACAGGAAGTTGTGTTGTTTATATCAATGGACACCCAGTTAGAAATGAATTTAGAAAATACAACATTGATGCAAAATTCACATCTGATTATGACCGTTTAAAGCATATGCTTTACAGAAGATTTCAAAAGGCTTTATTGGAGAAAAGAGATTTACCTGACTTAATTATTATGGATGGTGGGATTATTCAAATTCATGCAGCAAAAGAGATATTAAAAACCCTTGGTCTTGAGTTTATTAGTGTTATAGGATTAGTTAAAAATGAAAAACACAGAACCGAAAAACTTATTGATGTAAATGAACAAGAAAAAGAAATAAAAGTTCATTTGAAATTATTTAATTGATTAAGTGCGATGCAAATAAGAGTAGATGAGTATGCTAAATCAGGATATAGAAAAAAACAAGCTGTATCACTTTTAAAAAATGACTTAATGAACATTGAAGGATTGGGAGAAAAGAGAATTCAAATTTTATTTAAAAAGTACAATACAATTAATGAAATAAAACAAACCAAAGATGAAGAGTTAATAAATTTATTAAAAAATAAAAAAGCATTTATTAATCTTAAAAAATATTTAGATGATTACAAGTAATACTTTTTAGTGAAAATAATTATATAATTAAAAAGTTAAAAACAGGAGACAAAAAATGGCAAAAGAAATTTTATTAACTCACCAAGGTATTGAAGAAGCAAAAATTGAATTAAAATACTTATTAGATGAAGTTAGACCAAAAGTTATTGAAGAATTAGTTGAAGCAAGAAATCAAGGTGATTTAAGCGAAAATGCTGATTATGATGCAGCTAGAAAAAGACAAGCTGAAGTTGAAGCAAGAATTAAAGAACTAGAAAACATGATAGATAAAGCAATTATCATTGAAGATGTTGAAACTGATAATGTTCAGTTAGGCTCAAAAGTTGAACTGCAAATGCTAAACACAAAAGAAAAATTAGGCGTAAAAATAGTGGGTTCTACAGAAGCAGATCCTTTCAAAGGTTACATTTCTAATGAATCTCCCATTGCAAAAGCTATTTGAAATAAAAAAGTTGGTGACATAGTAGATGTTAAATCTGTTGATAAGCCATACTCAGTTAAAATTTTAGATATTAAATAATTAGATTACCCATAAGGGTAATTTTGTTTATAAGGAGAGTTATGAATATTCAAAAAACTTTTAAAAATGATAAGCCAACAGTTTATTTAATAGGAACACCTATTGGTAATCTTGATGATATTAGCTTAAGAGCGTTAGACACTTTAAAACATGTTTCGTATATTTTTTGTGAAGATACTAGAACTAGTAGCACATTTTTAAAAAAACACAAAATTTCTAAACCTTTGATATCTTTGCACAAGTTTAATGAAAAAGAAAGAATAAAAAGCATCGAAGATATTTTAAGAATAGGTAAAAGTATAGCCATTATTAGTGATGCTGGTTGTCCAACAATAAGTGATCCAGGAGCTTTAGTTGTACAAGAATTATTAGCGAAAGACATTTGCAATATTACAAGTGTTAATGTTGGCCCTGCTTACATGCACGCAATTGTAGCAAGTGGTTTTGTAAATAATACCAATTACTTCTATGGTTTTATAGTTAATAAATCTAAAACTTCAAAGCTTAATGAATTAAAAAAAATATTAGAACATTACACTGAAACAATAATTAGTTTTTATGAATCTGTTCATAGAATAAAAGACACAATAAATGCACTGTCGCAGTTGGTTGAAAGTGATAGTCAAATTTTAATAGCTAGAGAGTTGACAAAAATAAACGAAGAATTTATTCGTGGTACTGTTGTTGAAATAAATGAGTTTATTCAATCTGAAAGTTTCGTTGAAAAAGGGGAATTTGTTATTGTTTTAAATAATAAAAAAATAGTTGAAACAACAATGTCAGTTGAACAAATATTATTCAATGTTAATCTTTTACTTCAACAAGGAAATAAACTAAAAGATGCTTGTCAAGTAGTTTCTAATCAAGCTAATTTAACTAAAAATGAAATATATAGTATTTATATCAAAAACAATTAGTACTTTTTTATTTGCAAATTATATATTGATTAAGTATAATAAGAAAGTATCTTTTATGGCGCCGGTGGTGAAGTGGTTAACACATCAGGTTGTGGTCCTGACATTCGCGGGTTCAATTCCCGTTCGGCGCCCCATTTATAAAAAATAAGGCATGATTAAATCATGCTTTTTTATTTTAAATTATAAAGCCCACTGGAAAGAACAAAAACATTTGAATAACCCATTTTTTGATACTCTTTTGCAGTTAAACTACTTCGTTGTCCATAGTTACAAATAAAAATCAATTTTGAATTCTTGTCTGGAAAAGTTTTTGAAGCACTATTTATTACTTTGGGGTATGGTATGTTTATAGCACTATTAAAATAAAGCCCTGTTATTGTATCTTCACCTTGGGTTCTAACATCAACAACTGTGTATCCTTCTTTGACCAACGCATAAAACTCTTTGTTATTAATTGCAATACTTTTCATACATTATCCTATCTATAAATTATTATGATACTTATAAATAAAAAATGATATAAAATTAAATAAAAAGAAACGAGGTTTTTATGAAAAATATTTATATTTCAAATGATCATACAGCAGTTGAAATGAAATTAGCAATTAAAAAACATTTAGAATCACAAGGATATAAGGTTAAGGATTTAGGTAATAACGATGGTCAATCATGTAATTATGCTGATAATGGAGTTAAGTTAGCTCAGGCAGTTGTTAAAGATGCAAATAGTTACGGGATTGCTTTATGCGGAACTGGCATTGGTATTAGTATCGCAGCTAATAAGGTTAAGGGTGCAAGAGCTGGTTTAGTTTATGAAGTTCAAACAGCAGAATTAATAAGGTTACATAATGATGCTAATATTTTAGCAACAGGAGCAAGGTTAATAGCAATTGACAAAGCAATTTTAATTGTTGACACATTTTTAAATTCTAAATTTGAAGGTGGGAGACATCAAGAAAGAGTGGATATATTAAATGAAAAAAATTAATGAAAATATATTAAAATCTTTGAATAATGAGTTAAAAAGACAACAAAATCATATCGAGCTAATTGCTAGTGAAAATTATGTTAGTGAAGCTGTTTTAACTTTATCAGGAAGTATTTTAACTAATAAATATGCTGAAGGTTATCCAGGAAAAAGGTATTATGGAGGCTGTGAATTTATTGATGAAATTGAAAGTTTAGGAATTGAACTTGCTAAGAAAATATTTAAAGCAGATCATGCAAATTTACAACCACATTCAGGAAGTCAAGCTAATGAAGGTGTATATAGAGCCCTTTTAGAACATGGTGATAAAATTGTAGCTATGAGTCTAGACGCTGGTGGACACTTAACTCATGGATATCCAATTAACTTTTCAGGGAAACATTATGATTTCAAACATTATGGAGTTAATAAAGACACTGAAGAAATTGATTTTGATGAAGTTAGAAAAATTGTTTTACAACACAAACCAAAACTTATTGTAGCTGGGGCTAGTGCTTATTCTAAAATTATTGATTTTAAAAAATTTAAAGAAATAGCTGATGAGGTTGAAGCTTTATTAATGGTTGATATGGCTCATATAGCTGGTTTGGTTGCTGGTGGAGCTCACCCTAACCCAATGGAATATGCTGATGTAGTTACAACAACAACTCATAAAACTTTAAGAGGTGCTAGAGGTGGAATGATACTTTGTAAAAAATCTTTAGCTAAAAAAATTGATGCAGCTATATTTCCAGGAATTCAAGGTGGACCATTAGAAAATCAAATTGCAGGTAAAGTTCAAGCATTATATGAAGCTGATTCACAAGAATTTAAAGATTATGCAAAACAAATAGTTGTTAATGCACAGGCGTTTGCTAAAGCTTTACAAAAGGAAGGAATAAGACTTGTGGCTAATGGAACTGACAATCATTTAATTACAATTGATGTTAAATCAGGATTTGGGGTTACAGGAAAAGATGCTGAAAAAATACTAGAAAAAATAGGGATTGTAACAAATAAAAATATGATTCCATTTGATGCTGAAACACCTTTTGTCACAAGCGGTGTCAGAGTAGGAACACCAGCCATGACAACAAGAGGTTTTAAAGAAGCAGAGTTTGTTAAGGTAGCCTCAATTATTTCAAGATCATTAAAAAATCAATCTGAAGCAAATTTACTAGCACTTTCAAAAGAAGTATCAGATTTATGCGAAAAGTTTCCTATTTATAAAAATATTAAATATTAAATTTTAAACACAAAAATGTTTTAGCATTTATAATTATAAATAATTTAAGAAGGTTAGAGGAAAAAAATGGCATTTACAGAACTGAAACACCCGTTAATTATTGATAAATTAACAAGAATGAGAAAAATTGAAACTTCATCAAAAGATTTTAGACAAAATTTAAACGAAATTGCACAACTAATGGTTTATGAAATTTTTAGAGATATTAAATTAGTACCTATACAAATTCAAACGCCAATGGTTGAAACAACAGGTTATACTGTAGATAAACCTATTGTACTAGTGCCCATACTTAGAGCTGGAATTGGAATGTTAGATGGTATTCAAACTTTAATTCCAACTGCTAAAGTTGCTCATATAGGTTTGTACAGAGATGAAGAAACTTTAGAAATTCATCAATATTTTGCAAAAAAGACAGAAAATATTCAAGATAGTTATGTAATTATAGTAGATCCAATGTTAGCAACTGGTGGAAGTGCTATTAAAGCGATAGATATTGTTAAATCTTGAGGGGTAAAAGAAATTAAGTTTGTGTGCTTAGTGGCTGTTGAATATGGTATTGACAGAGTGTTAGAAAAACACGCTGATGTAGAAATTTATGCAGCATCAAAAGATAAAGAACTTAATGAAAAAGGTTATATAGTTCCAGGTCTTGGAGATGCTGGTGATAGAATATTTGGGACAAAATAAAATTCCAACAAAAAATCTTTAAATAGATTTTTTTTATTTTTCCCTTTTTTATTGTCTCTTTATATAGTAAGAGTAAAATATTATATAACGTGGTAGTAGGAAGGTCGCTATTTATTAAATGGAGTTAAAAAATAATTTTAAAAAGAATTGATTTTTAAACAATAAAATTTTATTGGGGCTATTAACTTATATAGTTTGCAGTAGTATGGTTCTTTTTATACTATGAGTAGCAAATGTTTTAAGTTATTCATGGTTATTAGGTTTGTTGTTATCTTTTACATCTGTGTTACTTGTTTTATGAATTGCTAAAAAATCATTTAATGTTATTGTAAGAACAGAAAATCACTTTTTATTTTATTTTTTATTTTTATTGAAAGTAGGAATTTATGCTACCCCGTTATTTATTGCTTTTTTAAATGTGAATTATATTTTTCACATAAATGGAGTTATGATCGGTTTTATTTCTTTGATATTCATCCCTTTCATTAATTTGCAAGTCAATAATAATTTAACAAATAAGGAGGTGTAGTTTTGTCAGAACTATTAGAAGGTTGAAAAGAATTTACTTCTCAGTTCACTGCCATATTTTTAACAACAATTGTTATATGTGCTATTTGTATTACATATAATGTTAAAGTTAAAGGTAAAAATAAATCAGATGAAATTTCAGGATATGTTATGATAGTTGATATGATTGTTTCTTCGACTGAAAATTTAGTTGTTTCAATAATGGGGAAAAAATATAGGTCTATAACCCCATACTTTTTATATATATTTTTTTATATATTTATAGGTTCGATGATTTCTTTGTTAGGTTTTGAATCGCCAACCACGTCATTAACTATTACATTTTCAATGGCTTTAGTTACATTTGTGATGATCTATTATTTTGGTATAAAATATCAAAGAGCAGCTTTTTTTAAAAAGTTTAAAAACCCATTAGAACTATTTACACAGTTTACACCTTTATTATCAATGTCATTTCGTCTTTTTGGTAATATTCTTGGTGGTTCAATTATTTTAGGATTAGTTTACGCGCTATTTATAGGTTTTCAAAGTAGTTGAAGTGGTGAAAGAATTGATGGACATTGACCATCATTTGGAATATGGAATGTAGCACCAAATAGTGATTATTGAACATATCAATATAAGTATTGATGATCAGGGGTAAATATTTTTACAAGTGTTATTACACCATTCCTTCATTTCTACTTTGATATATTTGATTCGATTATTCAATCAGTGGTGTTTATAATGTTAACTTTATCTTATTGAGCAGAAGCTATGAGTGAAGAAGAACAAGAATTGAAAAGTAAAAACCCGCATAGGGAAAAAAGAAAATTTCTCATTGCAGAAATTAAAAAAATTAAACAAAATAAACAAAAAATTAAAGGAGAAAAATGTTAAATTCATTTTATGTAACAAACGTTTTAACAGCATATGTATCTGTTATGACACAAATTTTACCAATAATATTAGCTGAAACAGTTAATATTGGTGATGGTCTAAAATACTTAGGAGCCGGAGTTGCTATTATGGGTGTAATTGGTGCTGGTATTGGGCAAGGTGCTATTGGGCAAGGTGCTTGTATGGCTATTGGAAGAAATCCAGAAATGGCTCCAAAAATTACTTCAACAATGATTATTGCTTGTGGTATCGCAGAGTCAGGTGCTATTTACGCATTAGTTATAGCGATTTTATTAATATTTGTTGCTTAGTTTAAGCAAATAGAAAGAAGGTCTTGAGAATAATGTTTATAGCAAATTCAGGGACTGCAGGAGTTCCAGATATAATTACTTCTTTATTTCCTAATCTTCCTAATTTTATTGCTCATGTGATAGCGACTATAATTTTAGTTGCTGTTATTTCTAAATTAATTTATAAACCTTTTAGAAAGGTAATAAAAGAAAGAAGAGCAAAAATTAATGAACTTTTAGCTGAAGCTGTTTATAAACAAACAGAAGCTAATGTTAATGCTAAAAAAAGTGAAGAAATTTTAGAAAACTCTAAAAAAGAATCTTCTTTAATTATTCAAGCATCTAAAATTGATGCTGATGTTCAAAAAACACAAATTATTCAAAATGCTCATAATCAAGCAGAAATAATTAAATTACAAGCTAACAAAGATATTGATCAAAAAAAATCTCAAATTGAATCAGAATTAAGAAACACAATTGTTGAAGTTGCTTTTAATGCAGCGGAACAAATTTTAAAAAAAGAAATTTCAAAAGATAGCAACAAAAAAATGATTGATGAATTCATTGAAGGGTTAGACAATTAATTATGGTTTTAAAAGAAAGCGTAATTGATAATTGAGCTTCAGCTTTAACTAAAATTGCAATAAAAGAAAATAAAGTTAATCTTTTTATTGAACAATCAAATGCATTGGTAGAAGTTTTAAAAAATAAAGATGATTTTTTTAAAATACTTACTTTTAAAACTTCGCATGATGAAGTTAAAAGGATAAATATTATTGAAGAAACTTTTGCTCAGTTTGATATAGATGAAGATATTTTAAATTCTTTTAAAATTCTTGTAAAATTGCAAGCCTTTTCAAGTGTTAGACAAATCTTAAAAAAATTAAGAAACAACTTATCAAGTCATAACAATATTGTTTTTGGGGTTATTTGATCAACAGAAAAAGTTATAGAAACACAAATTAAAATTATCGAAGAAAAAGTTTCAAAAAAATTAAATAAAAAAGTGAAATTAATTAATAAATTAGATGAAAAGCTGATTGGTGGAATTCAAGTTATTGTTCATCACAAAGTATTTGACGGTTCTGTTAAAGGTAAATTAGATGAAATGAAATATAAAGTATTGAAGAATGAAATGGAGGTAAATTAATGGCACTTAATATTAAAGAAATTTCTGAAGTTATTGAAAAACAAATCAAAAACTATGGAAAAGAAATTGTTGAAACTGAACAAGGCAGTGTTGTTACAATAGGAGATGGTGTATCTTTAATCTACGGACTTGATAAAGCTTTGATGGGTGAACTTATTATTTTCCCAAATGATGTTTATGGAATGGTTTTAAACTTAGAAGAAGGTGCTGTTGGTGCTGTTATTCTGGGTGATTACAAGCAAATCAAAGAAGGTGACATTGTAAAAAGAACTGGTAAAGTGGTTCAAACACCAGTTGGTGATGCTATGATTGGAAGAGTTATTAATTCTTTAGGGGAACCAATTGATAATAATGGAATTATTAAAACAAATAAATCTAAACCAGTTGAGAGAATTGCAACTGGAGTTATGGCTCGTAAATCTGTAAATCAACCTTTAGAAACAGGAATTCTTGCTATTGATGCTTCTATTCCAATTGGTAAAGGTCAACGTGAATTAATTATTGGGGATAGACAAACAGGAAAAACAACTGTTGCTATTGATGCAATCATCAATCAAAAAGGCAAAGATGTTAAATGTGTTTATGTGTCTATTGGGCAAAAAGATTCCACTATTGTACAAATAGTCGAAAAACTTAAAAAACATGGTGCAATGGATTATACTGTTGTTGTTAATGCTGGTGCTTCAGATTCAGCACCGCTACAATATTTAGCTCCTTATACTGGAGTTACTATTGCAGAAGAATGAATGGAAAATGGACAAGATGTTCTTATAGTTTATGATGATCTTTCAAAACATGCTGTTGCTTATAGAGAAATGTCACTTTTATTAAGAAGACCACCAGGAAGAGAAGCTTATCCTGGAGATGTATTTTATTTACACTCAAGATTATTAGAAAGAGCTGCAAGAGTAAATGAAAAATTTGGTGGTGGTTCAATTACTGCACTACCAATCATTGAAACTCAAGCATCTGATATTTCAGCATATATTCCAACTAATGTTATTTCAATTACAGATGGACAAATATTTTTGTCAAGTGATTTATTTATGGCAGGTGTTAGACCAGCTGTTAATATTGGCCCATCTGTGTCGAGAGTTGGTTCTTCAGCTCAAATAAAAGCAATGAGACAAGTATCAGGGACTTTAAAATTAGAGTTAGCTCAATATTATGAACTTGAAGCTTTTGCTAAGTTTGGTTCTGATTTGGATGAAGCTACTAGAACAACATTAGACCATGGAACACGAATTGTTAAAATGTTAATTCAAAAACAAAGTTCACCAATCGATCAAATTGACCAAGCCATAATTTTATTAGCTATTAAAGAGCATTTAATTAAATGAATTCCCTTAGAGAATATAAGAGAATTTAAAGACAGTATAATTACTTATTTTTCTAACGATAAAAAAGCATTTAAACTTAGATCTCAATTGCATGAAAAACAAGAGTGAAGTCAAGAACTAGAACACGCTGTTAAAGAAGAATTACAATCATTAATTATTAAATTTACAGCAAAACTAACAAATTATAATCATTTAATGTTTGGTAGTGATGAAGAATTTAAAGGGATGAAAAAATAATGCCAAATCTTAGCGCTTTAAAAAACGACATATTAAGTATTAAAAATACAGGTAAAATCACAAATGCAATGCAACTAGTAGCATCAGCTAAATTAAGAAAAATTGGCAAAAAAGTTTTAGATGTTCAAGAATATATGGATGATGTATATCGTGTTTTTAGTGATATAATTTCTAATTCTTCAACTGAATCTAAATTCTTAAGAAATGAAGAAATAGAAATTAAAAAAACCTTATGAGTAGTTATTAACTCAAATTTAGGTTTGTGTGGTGGTTACAATAATAATGTTAACAAATTGGTTATCAATGGTTTTAAACCTGAAGATCAAGTTTACACTATTGGAACAAAAGCTATATCAACTTATTCATCAAGAAAAATGAAAATTAAAAAATCTATCACAAATGTCGATATTGATTTTACAAATAGTCAAGCTAAAGAAATTGGTAATGATATATTAGCTTATTATTCTTCTGGTGAATTTAATGATGTTTGTATTGTTTATACAAAATTTATTAATAATGTCACTTTTGAACCAAGAATTTTAAAAATTTTTCCAATTATAAAATCAAAAGTGATTCAAACAGACAGCAAAAAAGTTAATTACACTTTTGAACCATCTGCTGGTGAAGTTTTTGACAGTGCGGTAAATATATATTTAAGCACAATGGTTTATGGGTGTGTAATTGAATCACAAGTTAGCGAACAAGCAAGTAGAAGAGTTTCAATGGAAAACGCAACAAATAATGGAAAAGAATTATCATTTAATTTAAGTATCAAATATAACAGAGAAAGACAAGCATCAATTACTCAAGAAATTTCTGAAATAGTTTCTGGGGCAAGTGCTTTACAAGATTAGGAGAAATACATGGCAAATAAAAAAATAGAAAAAACAACATTAAAAAATACTTCAGGATATGTTTTCCAAGTTTTGGGCCCTGTTGTTGATGTTAAATTTAATGAAGATAATATTCCAAGTATTTATGATGCTTTAATAGTTGATAATAATGGTGTAGAACTTTATTTAGAAGTAGAGCAGCATATTGGTGATGAAGTTGTTAGAACAATTGCTATGGGTCCAACTGAAGGTCTTGCAAAAGGCATTGAAGTAATTAATACTCAAAGTCCAATTTTAGCCCCAGTTGGTGAAGGTGTTTTAGGAAGAATGTTTAATGTTACTGGCCATGCTATTGATGAAAAGCCCGAATTTACTGGATCAAGAATGCCAATTCATAGAGCGGCCCCTGCTTATGAAGAATTAGTTACGAATGCTGAAATATTAGAAACTGGTATTAAAGTTATTGATTTAATTATTCCATTTGCAAAAGGTGGGAAAATAGGTTTATTTGGTGGTGCTGGAGTTGGTAAGACTGTGCTTATTCAAGAATTAATAAATAACATTGCCAAAGCTCACTCAGGTGTTTCTGTTTTTGCTGGGGTTGGTGAAAGAACTAGAGAAGGAAATGATCTTTATCATGAGTTTATTGAAGCTGGTGTTTTGGATAAAACAAGTTTAGTTTTTGGTCAAATGAATGAACCTCCTGGAGCACGTATGCGTGTTGCATTAACTGGTTTGACAATTGCTGAATACTTTAGAGATAAAAAAAATATGGATGTCTTATTATTCATTGATAACATTTTTAGATTTACTCAAGCAGGAAGTGAAGTTTCAGCTTTATTGGGACGTATGCCTTCAGCTGTTGGATATCAACCTACTTTATCAACTGAAATGGGTATGTTGCAAGAAAGAATTACATCAACTAACAAAGGTTCAATTACTTCTGTTCAAGCAGTTTATGTTCCAGCTGATGACTTAACTGACCCAGCTCCTGCTACAACATTTACTCACTTAGATGCAAAAATTGTTCTTGACCGTTCAATTGCTAGTTTAGGTATTTATCCTGCTGTTGATCCATTAACATCATCATCAAGAATGTTAGACCCAGAAATTATTGGAGAAGAGCATTATAATGTTGCTTTAAAAGTGCAATCTACTTTACAAAAATATGAAGAACTTCAATCAATCATTGCTATTTTAGGAATGGATGAATTAAGTGAAGAAGATAAATTAATTGTTAACCGAGCTAGAAGAGTTAAAAAATTCTTATCTCAGTCATTCTTTGTTGGTGAAAAATTTACTGGTAGACCAGGAACCTTTGTTAAAATTAGTGATACTGTAAGATCATTTAAAATGATTCTTGATGGTGAACTTGATCATATACCAGAAATGATGTTTATGTATAAAGGAACTGCAGAAGATGTTATTGCTGAGTTTGAAAAAAGCAAAGGGAAAGTTTAATTATTATGTTAATTAAATTAATAGTCAATACTCCTAATGGTAAATTCATCGATAATGAAGAAGTTGAAATTATCAATTTAAAAACAACTGATGGTGAAATTGGTGTATTAGCCAATATGGAACCCATGATTAGTGCTTTAAAAATTGGGAATATGAATTACAAAAAAAATGGCAAAATCAGATATATACATTTACACAGAGGGTTAGCAATCATTCAAAAAGATGAATGCAAAATAATTACTGAAAGACTTTATGAAGTTAACGAAAAAGGCGATCGCATTTAAAAAATACCACTAATTTGTAGTGGTATTTTTTAAAATCAACTTTAGTGTTTTAGAAAAGTCTTGCAGCCTTTAAAATGTCATCTCTTACCTTTTCAATATTTTTTAAAGAAGTTTGTTCATTATAAGGTGGCATGTCCATCATTTCATTAATAATTGGTACAGTCACTTTGGCACCTAAAAATTCTCAAATGTTTTTAACATAATCTGTAAAAGCTCCGTTTGGTGTATCTGTTCCACCTTTTGTTGCTAATAATTGAACATTTTCAATGTTTGACAACATACCAATAGCTTTTCCATCTTTTGACCCTTTATAAGTAAAAGAAAGATTAGCAACTGTAATATGGTCAATAAAGTTTTTTAATATTGCAGGGATGCTATAGTTAATCATAGAAAAATTTAAAATAATTTTATCAATTGTTTTTAATTGTTCTATAAACTTAAAAGAATCTTCTTGATTAAAAAAAGTTTGAATATTATTCCTTGTTAAAGTTTTTTGAGCCATTGATGTTTCATTCAAGTCTAAATATATAATTTGATCACCAGAATAAAGTTTTTTATATTCACTTACAAATAATTTTGACATTTCAAGTGAATCTGAATTATTTTCTTGCGAAACACTTGCGTTTATAACTAATATTTTTTTCATTTTTAATACTTTCTATTTTGTATTTTCTTCATACAAGTATATAATAATACAAAGTAAACAAAAATGTAAGTACACACTTTATTGTTATATACTTACCAAAAAGAAAGTAAAACCATGGAAAAATTCTGCCCTTTAGAATACACTTTACATTTTATTAAATCAAAATGGGTAATTTTAATAATAAGAGAATTAACTTTAGGAACTCAAAGGTTCAATGAATTAGAAAAGAAAATTGCTGGTATCAGTCAAAAGGTTTTGACTTCTAACTTGAGATTCTTAGAAGAAAATAATTTAGTTGAGCGTAAAGTATACCCAGTTGTACCACCTAAAGTAGAATATTCTTTAACTAATCTTGGAAAAAGTTTACAACCAATATTAGATCAAATGACTGAATGAGGAATTAAAAATATTAAAAAATAATTTATTTATAAGGAATCAAAAGTTATTTGTGTTGTAGACATTATAATTAAAAGAAAAGAAGAAAGAGGATTTTATGGAAAAAGTTTTATTTATTGGGCTAGGGCATATGGGTGCTTCACTAGTTAAGGGTGTTTTGCAAAATAACAAAGAAGATATAGAAGTTTATGGATTTGATGCAATTAAAGAGGTGCAACAAAAAGCTTTAAATGAAATTTCAAATCTTAAATCTATATCTGAAATATCAGATATTAAAAAACTTCAAATTAATTGTATAGTAATTGGGGTTAGACCAATTGATGTAAAAGAGCTTTGTGAACAAATCGATAATCTAAATTTGGCAAATATAACAGTTATTTGCATGGCCAATGCAGTTTCAATATCAGATTTACAAAAAAGTTTTCAAAAAAGTAAAACAATTAGCATAATAAGAATGATGCCAAATATGAATGCTTCAATTCAAAAATCAGTTACTGCATTGGCTACAAACAATGCTTCTGCAGATCAATTAGAATTTGCAAAAAATTTATTTAAAAATTGTGGAATAGTAGAAATTATTGATGAAAATAAGTTTGGTACTTTCACAGCGATTTCTGGTTGTTCGCCATCTTATGTGATATCTTTTTATAAAGCTATGACAGAATATGCAACTGAAAATGGTTTTTCAAAAGAACAATCTTTTGAAATAATTAAACAAACTATTATAGGAAGTATTTTAAATGTATCTGATCCCAAATTAGATTTAAGAAAGAAAATAGATCAGATTTGTGTTCCTGGTGGTTCAACAATTGAAGGTCAAAAAATACTTGATAGTGAAAAATTTGAAAAAATAGTTAAAAAAGCTTTAAAAGCAGCTGATCAAAAAGCAAAAAAATTATAAAACATTTTAAGGTTTTAAATAAATGAATATACAGACCAATAAAATTAGGCGGATAACAGGTAAATTTATTTTAATAAAAAAGATAATTTTATTATTAAAATTTTGATTTAAAACTTGCTAAGTAGGAAATCAAGCTAGTTTTTAAGAAATATATTATTGATCTAAAATAAAATTCATTATTTTTTATAATTACTCTATTTTTTAATTCATAATTTATTATATAAAGACAGGAGAAAAGATGACACCACATATTAAAGCAAAAAAAGAAGACATTGCAAAGTTTGTGCTTATGCCAGGAGACCCATTAAGAGCTAAGGTTATTGCTGAAAAATTTTTACAAGATGTCAGATTAGTAAATGATGTAAGAAACATGTTTATGTATACAGGATATTATAAAGGAATAAGAATAACTGTTGCGGGAAGTGGTATGGGTTGCCCAAGCATTGGAATATATTCTTATGAACTATATAAATTTTATGATGTTGATGCAATTATAAGAATTGGATCTGCTGGAAGTTATAAAGCTGATATTGATTTATATTCTATTTATAATGTTAAAGAAGCTTATAGTGAAAGCACATATGCAAAAGTTGCTGCAGGTATTGATAGTGAAGTAATTGAAGCTTCAAGAAATTTATTTGAAACTATCAATGAAACAGCTGAAGAAAAAGGTCAAAAAATATTATCTGGAAGAATTCATTCATCTGATGTATTTTATAGAGAAGATAGTTCTTTAGAGTTCACTATTAAACATAACCTTGATGTTGTTGAAATGGAATCATTTGCGCTCTTTACAAATGCTATTACAACTAAAAAAATGGCAGCATGTTTACTAACTGTATCTGATAACTTGATTACACACAAAGAAACAAGCGCTGATGATCGCCAAAACAATTTTATGGGAATGGTTGAATTAGCTTTAGAATCGGTTTTAAAATTAAAATAAATTTATTTGTAGAACCATTAATTTTGGTGTGAATATAATCTCCTAAGTATAGTATTTCAAGAATAAAAATATATTCTTGCTAATATTTTAACTAAAGGAGATTTTTTTATAGACAATATTAAATGTAAAAAATCAAATATTAAATCCTTTGAAGAAAAAATGCAAATTATTAATGATCGCTATAAGATTTAATTAACTTTTAGATTGTTGGCTATTAAAATATTTTTTCGTTATTGTACTGTTAGAAGATGGTGTTCAGATTAAAAAATAAACAGAAAAAACTACATTTATAAAATTACTAATAGGAAAGGTCGAAATAATGAGATTAAAGAATTGTGCTGCGAGAAAAACTCTTTAGAGCACAAAAATCATGAAATAGTGAGATTAAAAAATAAAGTAAGAGAGATTAAGGTGAAACTTTTTTTAGCAGTTGAAAAAATGAATGATTGCAAAATTTTCAAACTGAAAACTTTGAATCTATTAGGAATAAAGATTTTTAATATACAGACTATTATAACTTTAAAAGAATAAAAATAAAAAACACTCCATAAAACTATGAAGTGCTTTCTAGTAATTCAATAATTTAAACTACCTTTTTAAATTGACAAACTGCAAATCTTATGATTTAAGTATTACATAAGTTCTACAGTTGTAATGATTATAATTAATATTAATAAAGTATTTAAAAATTTTTATAATTCTAAATTATTCTGATTTTTCTGATTCTCTGGGTATATTACATATCACTGTACATTTAAGAGAAATTCAGAAACTTTCGATATCAGTTTGAATTAAAGAGTTATTAGGATCAATACCGTTAAAAAACTCATAATTATTTAAATCAAGAACATTATTCATATTATCCCCCCTTTCTTAGTAGATATTATAATACTTTTTAAAATATAATTCATATTATGGTATAAAATATAAAAAAGGAATTTATGAAAACACATTCTTATGAAAAAATTTTAAATAAATTTAATATAAATTATACGGAAGATTTATTTTACTTTAAATCTTGCTGTATTGATGATAAAAAAATATAATAATGGGATGAAAAATTCATATTTCTAGTGATATTTTATCTTCAAATTATTTATGTGAGACAATAATTCGATATTGTAAAATTAATTCATTAAATTTTAAAATTTTAAAAAATTCAGAAATTCTCTTAAATTCATTAAGTAAAAAAAGTAGGCAAGAGCAATTAGGAAAATTTATAACTATTTATTTCAATTCAAAAAAATCTTTTATTAATAACATTGAAAATATTTATATCTTAATAGATTCTAAAAAGGCTAATGGACCATACATTTATACAGACAAAAGATATAAAGATTCTAAAGTAATATATTATAGATTTGGAGCTATTTATCCAAGAATTTTATTAAATGAATTTGGAGATCCTTATTTTTATTATAAAAAAAATAAAATACTATTAAATTCTGAAAATTATTACAAAGTATTTGAAAAAGATAAAAAGCTTGATGAGTTGTTTTTAAAATACAATAAATACGAATTCAAAAAAATCAATAAACTTTATAAAATTATTTCAATTTTACATAAGTCAAGTACGGGGAATATATATTTAGGCGAGTTTAATAATCAAAAAATTATTGTAAAGGAATACAGACCATATACTAATATTGATTCTAACAATCGTGATTCTATTTTCTTCGCCAAAAATTCAATAAAAATAAGAGAAAAAATTAAAAATTTGACTGCAATTCCTAAATTAATTGATTATTTTTGAGAATGAGAAAATTTCTTTATAGTTGAAGAATACATTGAAGCCAAAAAATTAAGTAATGTTATAAATCACAGAAACTGTTTTTTTAAAAACTTTAATTCAATTTTATATATCGACACATATAATTATAAAAAATTTGCTCTTCAAATTTTTCTTCAAATTTTTTTAATTTATCAAGAAATGCGCAAAAATAAAATATTTCATGGAGATTTTAGTCTTGAAAATATTTTATTAAACAGTAAAAATAATGTTTATCTAATAGATTTTGACCATGCATATTTTAAAAATGAAAAGAAAAAACATTTCACAATATACGGTAATTATTCTAATTACAAAATTGGCTTGAATAAAAACAATAGAGATTTGTATTCGTTGGGTTGCATATTCGTTAATATGTTTAAAAATAAGAGTTCATATTTAAAAAATAAATCTTCTTCTAAAAAAATAATTTCAGATATAATCAATGATTTTGATTTTTCAAAAAATATTCAAAAAATAATATTAAATTTGGTTATTAAATCTAAAGCAAAATTAAAAAAAGTACATAAGATTTTAGAAGAAGAATTACAAAATATGGATATTTTTTACTTACTTCAAAATAAAATTGAATTTTATGAAAAAAACATAAAACTCACTACTTTAAATAAAAGACACACTCTCTTATTTAAAGCAATTACAGGCAATCTCAATATACAAAAAGAGGAAAACGTTTTCGACATTATATTAAAAATAACTAATAACTTCTCTATAAATAAAAATTTTTTATTTAGTAACATAAATTTTTTAGAAAAATATGAAAAATGCAGCATAAAAAAAATAATAAGTGTATCTTCTGAAAAAGATATTCTTTTACTTGGTTGCATATTATGCTTTCATTATTTAAAAATAAAAGAAAACACAAATTTTTTAAAAAATTGAATATTTGAAAGTTTTGATAAAATTGTGTTTTTCAATCAAAGTCAAAATCACGAAAATAATATTAAAATAAATCATTTATTTTATTTAAAAATGATGTTTTTAAATTTATATTATAAAATAGAACCAAAAGAACAGGTATTTAAATATATTGAAATATATGTAGATATTATTTTGCAGAAGACAGTAAAATACAACCATCTCTATCTTATTAGAGACGGTTTATATTTAAAACCGGGACTTTTTGAAGGTATGTCAGGTTTCGTTTTAAATTTTAATTTCTTTCCTTCAAAAATAATTGAAAATAATAAGACAAAGTTTGATCAAATTTTAAAATGTTCTTTAATTATAAATTCAAATTCAAGTTCTTTATCGAATGGCTTAGCGGGTTTTGCATTAGCAAACACAATATTAAACAAAAATAATAATACTGATTATTTAATTAAAATTATCAAAGAAATTGAATTAATGGAGATAAAGAATAAAAATTTTATTTATTTTTTAAATAAAGATAAATCAGTTTATTCTAATGATTTTTCATTCGGAACTTTAGGAGTTTTATTTTCTTTGAAAATGATATTAATTTTTATAAAAATAGAATTAAAAATATAAAATAAGTAGCAGTTGTTGAAGGGTATTATATTTTGATGATTTTGTAAAATGTAGTATGCTGTTTATGTTTTAAAACTGCAAAAAATCTATTTAATAATAGATTTCCAACATTTCATTTTTTTAAAGTCTATAATACTTTAAAAGGAAGATTATTATGAAAAAATATAAAGTTATTTTATCATTTGTTATTTTTTTAGCTTTTTGTGAAGGTTTTTTGATGGTGATTTCATCATATTCAACTTCTTTTATTGGCAATTCTTTAGAAAAAGAAACTCCATTTGTTCAAATTATAATTATTCTATCCATTATAGTAGCTCTTACTTTAATTTATTACTTTTTTACGATGATGAACGGTTACTTTCAGCAAAGATTATGAAAACGTTTAATTTTTAATTACAAAATGAGAATAAATCATTATTTAGTAAATAATTCTACTGAATTATTAAGAACTGATAAAGTCCAAGATTTTGAAGCTGTTTTTCTTAATGATGCTGAAATCATTAGAGAAAACCGATACGCCATAGCAATCAATTTTTTTAGTTTATCAATTGAAATGATCACAGCCATTGGGATTATCATCTATAATATTTTAACTAAAAAAGATTTTATTTATTTGTGAGTTGTTTTAATTGTAGTGGTTATTAGTTTACTTATTTTTTTAAATTATAATTTTTGAAATAAAAAACTAAGAAAAAACCAGGAAAATTTTTCTCAAAATAATCATTTATATAATAAAAATTTAAATTCTATTCTTCATGGGTATCAGATTATTTTTGGAAATAATTTAATCAATTTATTCAAAGATAAAATGAATAAAGTTAATACAGATTATGAAACTAAGGATTTTACTAATCAATATCAAAAAAATATTTTAAATACACTTTTAAAGTTAGGTAATTATTTTTCAACAATATTAATAACAATTATAACTATTTATCTTTGAATAAAAAATATCATAACTTTAGGTGAAAGTATCGCAATAAGTTCATTATCGATAAATTTAATTAATTCAATTGTAAGTTTTTTACAAAATTTGGCAGTTTTTAATTCAACTAAAAATATTTTTAATAAATATAATGATAAAAATCATAATCTTGAGTTCAACTTTGAATCCGAACAAGTTCAAACGATTGAATTTGAAAACGTTCAAATAAAATATGGTGATAAAGTTGTTATTAAAAACTTTAATCAAAAATTTGAACTTAATCAAAAATATTTATTAAGTGGGCCTAGTGGAACAGGCAAAAGTACATTAGTTAAAAGCCTAATTCAATTAACTCAAATAAGTGAGGGTAACATTAAAATCAATGGCAAAACCATAGATGATAAAAACTTACCAAATTTAAAAAACCAAATAGCATATATTGATCAAAATACCTATCTTTTTGATGATTCAGTGGCTTTTAATATTGCTTTAGATGAAGAATATGATGTAAACAAAATTAATCAAATTCTCGATTTAATCAAATTACCACAACTAAAAATTACTGCTAAAAATGATCAAATCAATTTAGGTGGAGAAAATGATAAGTTATCTGGGGGTGAAAAACAGCGAATTGGTTTAGCAAGAGCTTTGTATACTGATAAACCCATTTGAATAATTGATGAAAACACCTCAAATTTAGATAAATTAAATAAAGAGATAATTGAAAAGATTATTTTAACTCAAAGAAATAAAATGATTATTATGATTAGCCACGATTTATTAAAAGAAAATTATCAATATTTGGACCATGAAATTAAACTAAATACCAATTAGAAAGGAAATTTATGAAAAAATTTAAAATATTAGTATTTTTTACTGCTTTACTTATTATTTTTCAAAGTACAGTATATTTATTTTTATCATTTATCATTTCTTTTTTAGGTAAAACAAACTCTGATTTGATAAAAACAGTTTTAATTTTAGCAATTTATCCAATTTTATGAATTGTGTGGTTATCTTCTAAAATTCTGCAAGACTATTTAAAAAATAAATGTTTAAAATTAATGATGCTAAATTATAAAAGTAAAATTACCACTTATATAGTTAATCATTCATTTCAAGATTTTGAAGATATGAAATTCAATGAATATAAATCTAATTTTATGAATGATGCGAAAATGATAAGAATTCGATATTCTATTTATTTTGTATTAATTGAAAATACAATAACTATTCTTGTAGCAGCAGGGATGTTAATTTATATCTCCCCAATTTTATTTGGAGCTAGTTTTGGGTTTAGCATAATTACTTTACTTATTTCAATTTATGCAGGAACAATGTTAATGAGGTGAGTTGAAAAAATATCACTTAATAATGCTAGCTATGTTCATAAATTAAATAACTTATTAAAAGGCTTCCAATTAATGTTTTCTAATTCTAAAATCAAAATATTTCAAAAAAAATTAGATAATTTTAATGATGAATTTGAAACAAACCACGCTAAATTTATTTGTAAACAATTTAAATGGTCAATTCCTTTTGGGTTAAATAATCGCTTAAGTTGATGTATATGTTTAATTTTAAATGCTTATTTATTATATTCAAAACAAATAACTGCTGCAGAATTTATTGCTGTCATTCCAATTTTTACTAATTTCAATAATGAGTTAATTGGAGTTTTTGAATCAACAGCTAACTTGTTTTCAACTAATTCAATTAATCGAAAATTCAATTTAGAAAATGAGTTGAATATTTCTAGTGGTAATCAATTTAAAAAGGTTGAAGAAGTTAGTTTGCAAGGTATTAGTATTAGTTATAATGAAAAACCAATTATTAACAATTTATCATGTGATTTTAAAGCTAACCAAAAATATTTATTGAGCGGAAAATCAGGGGCTGGAAAAACCACACTAATAAAAACAATTGTTGGTTTTAAAAATATTAATCAAGGAGTCATTTTAGTTAACAATCAAATCATTGATAATAAAAATTTTTATGATTTTAAAAATCACATCAGTTATGTTGAACAAAATACATACTTATTTGATGATACTGTTGGTTTTAATATAGCTTTGAGCGATCATTATGATATAGACAGGATTAATGCAATTTTAAAATTAATTCAATTGGATTCTATTGCTAATTTTGATCACAGCACAATTATTGGTGGGGATAGTGATAAAATTTCTGGTGGTCAAAAACAACGAATTGGTTTAGCTAGAGCATTATATTTAAATCGTCAAATATGATTGATTGATGAAACTACTTCTAATCTTGACAAAGAAAATAAATATATTATTGAAAATATCATTTTAAATCAAAAAGATAAAATTGTTGTTATGATAAGTCATAATTTAAGCAAAGAAAATCAAAGTAAAATTAATCAAATAATCACAATATAATTTCAAATGCAAAAAACTTGAGCGAACTGTCTGTTTTTCTCAAGTTTTTAAATGACATCATTGGCTTTTATTTTTCAACATATTTTTTAGAAGCTTGAAGTAAGACTGTCATGACAAACATCAATTTCACCTGAACAACTTCTCAAATTAACTTCATAAAACAATTATATATTTTTAACTATTGTTTATCTTCACTAATTTAATTTACACACTAAATAAAAAAGTCAAAAAAATAATATTTATGCACCCTTATTATTATATTATTACTCATTTTATTTTAATTTGTGATAATATTTAAAAAATTAGATGTGGAGGAATAAAATGAAAAAAATAATTCTTTTCAAAAACCATAAAGGTCATTTAGCTATTTATATTACTTTAAGTATTATTCAAAATATTTGTGTCGTCTTATCAACATATTCATTAGGGATGGTGTTAAAAAATGCTGTACCACCTATTTCAGATTTTACAAAAGCAGGTTATTTATCCTTATTTACTATAACACTATTCTTAATATCAGCATTTTGTAGCTACATTAATACAATTGTTAAAACTGATTTAAGCAAAAAAATTAAAATCGATTTGATAAATATCGTTATTTTAAAAATATTTTCTTATAATTTGCAAGAATTTAATGAAAATAAAAAAGGAGAATATTTATCTTGAATTAACAATGATGTGGAAAATATTGAAAGTGGAGTTTATTCATTATTTCTTATTTTTTTAGATTCATTTTTTAGCATTGTTTTCACATTTATTGCCTTAGCTTTTATTAGTTGAATAGTATTATTGATTACAATATTTTTTTCTTTATTATTTATAATTGTACCTTATTTTATGAAAAAAAGAATTACTAAAAATATTATTAATTCTTCACTTTCTTCTGCTGATTTTATTAGTAGAACAGAAAATTTGATGAATGGCTATGAAGAATTTTATGCAAGTAACAAAAGTAATATTTTAAAAACTTTAATAACTACAACTGGGTTAAAATATGAGAATGTCAAACAAAAACAAACACTAACAATTAATAAATTGCTTTTATTTATGCACTCTTTTATTATCTTTGTAAAATTTGCTGTTATAGTGGCTGTTATTATTTTATCTTCATCTTATGAATGAATAATAAAAGGTGGGCCATTAATGGTTTTATCAATTGAACCACTATCATATTCTTTTGTAATTCAATTTTCTAATATTATTACAAATCTTACCTCATTTTTTTCTCATACTGAATTAGCAAAGAAATTTAATGTTAACAATAAAGAAGCTAAAATAAGTAAAATAAACTTTCAAAATTTAAAAATTAATAATTTAAAGTATAGCATTGAAAACAAACAAATAATTAATGATCTATCATTTGATATTAAAAAAAATGAAAAGATATTAATCATTGGAGAGTCAGGAGCTGGTAAATCAACGATATTTAATATTTTAATGAAAAGAGTAAAAGATTTTTCTGGACAAATTTATTTTAATGATAATAAAAAAATAAATTATAATGAAATAAATGATAGATCTTTATTTCAATTTATTGATTTTCTTAATCAACACCCATTGTTTTTTAATGATACTCTTAAAAATAACTTAACGCTATTTGATGACACTATTGAAGAAAATGATATTTTAAATGCTTTAAAAAAAACCAACATGTTTAAGTGATTTGAAAAAAATGGTAGTGATTTAAATATGATGATTAATAGTGAAAATAAAAATATTTCGTCTGGAGAAATGCAAAGATTATCTTTAGCAAGAGTTTTACTTAGAAACAAAGACCTTTTATTTTTGGATGAAGTAACTGCTAATTTAGATATCGATAATCGCAGATTAATTGAAGAAATAATTTTAAATTCTGATAAAACAATTTTATTTATTTCTCACTCAATAGAAGAAGAAAATAAATTAAAGTTTGATAAAGTTATTCAAATTTAATTTTGATATTGAAAGGAGGCTATAAAAAATGATATTTTTCGCTCAAAAACAACCCAAACTTGAAATTGAAAGAATTATTGTTCGTCCAGATGGATCAATTGAAATAATTTTTAAATAAAAGATATAGAATCAGTTAAAATAAAACTACAATTATAATGCTAAAATTAACGCCTATAATAGACTGAACCCCGAAAAGTAAGTACAAAATAAAACTTGTATAATACTTTAAAAGAAAGGGGTTCTTTTACTATGGGAAAAAAAGGACAAAAATATAATAAATATACAATTGAATTTATTAATGAGGTTCTTAAAGAACGCGAAAAAAACGGAATTAATTCAACCTCGCAAAAATTTCAAATACCATCAGGTACTATAAAAACTTGAAAGCATAAGTATAAAAATCATGAAACAATTGTAAAACAGAAAAAGGGTTTCGGAAAAAAAGATGAAAAAAATTATAAAGAGAGGTATGAAGTTCTAAAAAAAGTTCATTGACTTCTTGGAAAGCCAAGAAGGTTCAAAGTAATGTTTATCAGAGAAAATCTTAAAAATTATAAATTATCTTTAATGTTAGATGTTTTAGCATTAAAAAGATCTTATTGGGATAAATACAAAAATTTTGTTTTTGATGAAAAGGATAAAATTTGTTTACAAGAAATTAAAAAGGTTTTTGATGAAAATTTAAAACAATTTGGCTATCGAGAAATAGATAAGGCCCTAGACGAAAAGGCATAACTATTAGTCATAAAAAGATTCTAAGAATAATGAATACCTATGGTATTCGCGCCCAATACGTTAGAAAAATGATTAAAAAAGCTTCAATTATGATTGCTGAAGCTTGTTGGTATTATAAAGAAAAGAGTTTAACTTTGATAGATTATCTTGATCAGTTATACCTAAAGTATGGATAATACTTTACCTATACTGCAAACCTTAATTTTAAACTTGAAGAAAAGACTGCGAAAATTAAACCATTAATGAAGTGATTAAGAACAAATGGAATTAAAAAAATTGCTGGATTAGAGGTATCAATACTGAAGATTATATTAATGGTTTATATAATATGCCTGGACAAGATTTGTTGAAATTTTATCTAGATGATAATTCATGATTTGCAGTTTGCCCAAGTGGAACTGAACCCAAATTAAAAATTTATTTTGTTGGGGCTGATAGCAATGAAAAACTAGCACAAACTAAAGTTGAAAGAATTTATCAAGAATTAAAAATATTATTGAAAATTTAAAGGAAAAAATGAAATTAAATAAATGTATTGATCATACTTTATTAAAATCTGATGCAACTGAATCTGAAATTATCAAGTTGTGTCATGAGGCAATCGAATACGATTTTGCTACAGTTTACGTTAATGAATATTGAACTCCATTAGCACAAAAGATTTTGATTGGTTCAAATATTGGAATAACTAATGTGATTGGTTTTCCATTAGGTGCTAGTTCAAGCGAAGTTAAAGCATTTGAACCAAAAATGCAATTAAAAATGGAGCAACAGAAATTGATATCGTTGTTAACATCGGTGCTTTAATCGATGGTTATTATGAAACTGTATTGAATGATATGAAAGCAGTTAAAAACGCTGCTGGAAAACAAATTGTAAAATGTATAATGGAAAATTGTTTATTAACCAAAGATCAAATTATCAAAGCGTGTGAATTAGCTGTTCAAGCAAAGCTGGATTTTGTTAAAACTTCAACTGGTTTTTCAACTTCAGGAGCAACCTTTGAAGATGTAAAACTAATGAAAGAAACAGTTGGAAATAATGCTCAAGTTAAAGCAGCTGGTGGGGTTAGAACTTATCAGGATGCAATTCAGATGAGTGAAAATGGCGCAACACGTTTAGGAACTAGTGGTGGTGTAGCTATTATTAAAGGTGAAGAACATCAAAAAGGATACTAGATTACTAGTATTTTTTTTATAATTTTATTTCACCATCGTTATCTATATTATGATTATAAATTTCATAAATCCCATAAATGATTCCAAAAAAAGGATTGAATAAAGCTATATATTTAATATAAGGTATTCATTGATCATATTGATATCAAATTAATAAAATACATGACGAGCTGATTACAGACATAATGATAATGACAACATTAAAGTAAAATCAAATCATATTACTTTCCCAACTTCAATTTTGTTTAAGAAATACTGAAAGAATAAAAGTTATTAAAAAACTAACTAAATAAATTATATTAATTAACAATAAATAAAATAGATCATGTTTAACTCTAGATTTTTGTTGTGGAACAAAAAAATTGATGAAATGGTTATGGATAATATTTTTTTTAGTTAAAATAAATAAAATTAAATAAAGACAAGATAAAACCAATGAACAAATCCCTAAAATAAATAATCAATTTTTATTTTCTAAAATTCCAGCCACAATTTGAAATGGAGATGCTATTAAAACATTAGCTACAAATCCGATTCAAATACTTCCTATTACTGAAATACCTTTGGTGTTATTTTGAATATTATTAACTGCGTTTTCTGAATATGATCTATGATTTAACAATTCATAAAAACCATAAATAGAACTAAATCCTAGACCAAATAATGCAAAATAAACATTGTATTTTTGCAAATTATTATTTGAATAATAAAATAAGAACACTAAAATTGGGCAAACGAAAGCCAAAGCACCAAAAAAGAAGTATATAAATGACAACCCTAATAAAACCGTTGCTCCTTCTTTGAAAAGAGCGAAGAATAATATCCCTAAGGATAATAATAAAAATGATCATATTCAATTCAAAAAATTTAACCATCCTAAATTTTTGGTTTTTTGAGGTACTTTAGATGGAAAGAGAAACTTAATCCATTTTAGCTTAATCTTTTTTTGGTTATGTAAAATAAATAAAATAATATATGCACTTAGAACAACTAAATAAATAATCGATACAAATAAAGAAATAAAAAACATTGAATGAAATTGCTCAAAATTAAAAATTAAAAATATCATTCAAAAAAAATCTATTATAGTTAAATTCAGTAATAACGAAATTCAAGAAGAACCTAAAATTGATATCCCTTTTTTCATTTTTTCCTTTTTTCCTTTCTTTTAACTTTGACAATATATATTAATTTCATTTTTTATCACTTGGTCCCCAACCTGTAGGAATAAGAAATGCAAATCTAATATATATTCCATTGCCTTTGTTTCCGCTTTCAAATATTGATGAACCTAAAGTAGCTAAAATGCCCGCCAATAAAGAAACAGCAGTTGCACCAGTAGCAATATAAGGAATATTCGCCATGCCATCAGCTAAAACACCCGACAATTCTGAGAGAGTGCTTAAAAAATTTCCTTTTGATAATTCAATTGACATTTCATTATTAAAATGAATCTTTCAATATCCAATTAAATACTCATATCAATGATTGGGACCACTAAATGCAATTTCCTTTTGTCCAATAATTCTATTTTCCAAAAATAAATTATTTGTATTAACATTGTAATGTTTTTCTTCAAACATTCCTTTGTTTTCTAAATCCTTTAAGGTTGTGTTTTTAAAGCTTTTTCTAAAAAGAAAACTCAAAGATTCTTGATTGAATCCTCTTTTTTCTAATTTATTTAAGTCAAAAATTACACTTTCATTTTCTTCAATCAAAAATGATTTAATATCATTATTATTAATGGAAGAAAATAAATTAATATTTTTATAAATTATTTCCTGATCTTTTTTAAATAAATCAATAATCTCTGATTCGTATTTTTTAAATTGTGTTTTATTAACTATAGAATGTGAAATAGAAGCCGGACCACTCACTATAAACCCTAAAGATCCAATTAAACTTAAAATTGATAACATAATTACCTCCATATTTCTTAAAATAATTTTTATAAATTTTAGTTTTTAAGAGTATTATTTGCTATGATTTTATTTTAACACTATATAAAAATAAAAAACACAAATATTAATAAAAAAAATTAATAATAAAGGAATATATTTTGATACAATTATTCAAAATAAGGAGGTAGTGTTTGATCCAAACAACTATAGTCAAAGTTATTGTTAACTATCTTTTTAAATCAACTAACTAATAACCATTTTATTAAATCAGAGAATATTGTTTTTACCATTAACTACTATTTAGTAGTATTTTTTTAATAACTTGGTTATAAAATCCAAGGAGAATATATGAAAAAAATTAAATATAATATATTAATGTTTTGTATAACAATGGCAATTCATTTACTTTGTTATGCTATTTTAATTTTTTGTGGAATTTTGATTATAACAATGTTATACGCCCCTTTTTGACATCATTGATGCTGCAATTAAAGGAATTGAATCAACAGTTCAACTCACATCTCTTAAGGTATGCATTTTTTATCAGTCATGTCATTAAACCAAATTGCCATAATGTAAATCTAATTAATTTAAAGCAATATTTATTTACCGATTGTAAAAATGAAAACAACAATATTTATTGGTAAAACAGTTAATAAATAAAATAAAAAATATAATAGAAAGTAGAAAAATATAAAAACTAAGAAATCAAGTAAAACAGAATTTATAATCCCAACTCAAGAAGGGTTTCCGATTGCACCTAGTCAAATAAAAGCATTTTTAAATCATAACTTAAGATTATCTAATAATATTATGATTGACAAGAAAATAGATCATTTATTATATTTTAATTGATCTTTAAAAAGATTGTTATAAGTTTTTTCGATTAAGCATTATTGATCCAATTAATTGCCAAGAAATTGTATTTTTTTCTGAATCTGAACTTTTATAAAAAGATGAAATCATAGCAAATATAAAAATAAAAATTATTAAATTAAAACCATAAAAAAATATTATAACGCCACAAATTGCGTTAATCATTCAATTATCATTTTCACTTAGTGACCCTTTAAATAAAAATATATTTAAGAATAAAATTATTATTATGCCAATCATAAATATTATTTCAAATGAAAATAATAATTTTAAATATCGAAACCTTTTCTGAATTACATCTTTTATTGTTATCTGCATTTCTTAACTAAACCTTTCTTCAAAATTAATTGAATATTTTTTTAAAACTAGAGAATCTTAAATTTTCATTATTATTAACATTTTGAACTTGATATTTTGACAGTATATCTTTTTCTCTATCCGAAAAATTAAATTCTATAGCTTTTTTTCTTTTTGATAGATATTTGCAAAATATCTTGAATTTTTAAGTTATTACTAATAAAAATGCTTTTTTTAGATTTGCTTATTTTTTAGCATCATTGAATTGTACATCACTATAAAAAAGACTTGTTAATTTCTAATTTGGTTTAAACAAATTTACTATAAATAATAAAACCATTAATGCAGCATATTTAAAAATTAATAGTAATTAATTATCTCATAATGCGGTAAATGTTCAAGATGCTACTGGGTTGGTCTATTATTTTGAAACTATTTTCAGCTCTTTTAATTCAGCTATCTTGTATATCAAAGTTAGTATATAAAGTCATTACAAGATCCCCTCTTTTAACTTGCTCACCATCTTTTTTATTTAAATAAATGCCTGCAGCAAAATCAATTGTGTCTTCTTTTGTTTTTCTACCAGCTCCAAGATCCATGGAAATTAAACCAATTATTTCAGCATCTTGACTATCAACATAACCATCTCTTGATGCTAATATCTCAATTTTATGTTTTGTAGTAAAGTGATTATCATAATTTTCAATAACACTAAAATCTCCATGTTGTGCTTCAATAAAACATTTTAAATATTTAGCAGCTTCACCAGTTTTTAACTTATTTTTAACATCTAATATAGCTTCTTTAATATCGGTAAATAAGCCAACATTAACAAGTGTAACCCCAGCAGCTGTTGTAACAACATCAATTAAATCTTCAGGACCTTTACCTAATAATGCATCATAAGCTTCTTTAACTTCTAATGCATTTCCAATAGCTTTACCTAAGGGTTTATCCATATTTGAAAGAATAACAGAAACTTTTCTTCCATAACCTTCACCAATTGAAATCATTGTTTTAGCTAACTTTTCAGCTTCAGCAATATTTTTCATAAAAGCACCAGTTCCAACTTTAACATCTAATACTAAACTATCAGCTTCAATTGTTAACTTTTTTGACATGATTGATGCAGCAATTAAAGGAATTGAATCAACAGTCCCAGTCACATCTCTTAATGCATACATTTTTTTATCAGCAGGAACAATATCATCTGATTGACCAACAAGTCCGATATGTGATTTTTTAATTACTTGAATAAATTCGTCTTTATTAAGTTCACTTGTTCAACCTGGACATGATTCTAATTTATCAATAGTCCCACCAGTTACACCAAGTCCACGCCCTGACATTTTACAAACATTAACACCATAACTTGCTAATATTGGTGAAAGAACTAAACTAGTTTTATCTCCAACCCCACCAGTTGAATGCTTATCAGCTTTTAGTCCTTTAATTTCACTAACATCATATACAAATCCAGATTCAACATAACTTCTTGTCAAATCAACAATTTCTTTATCACTCATACCATTAAATCAAATTGCCATTCCCATTGCTGACATTTGATAATCTTTAATATCATTTTTAACAAAACTATCAATTAGTCATTTAATTTCTTGTGTTGATAATTCTTGTTTGTGTTTTTTCTTTTCAATCAAATTGTTAAATGTATATCCCATAATATTTCCTTTTCTTTAATAATTTAATAATATAATATAAAAAGACAGGAGAAGTATGTTTTTTAATAAAGAAAATAAGATATATCAAGAATGAATTAATGCTAAAAACATTGATCCAGAAGTGAAACAAGAATTAGAAAGTGCTGATGAATCAGAATTGTTTGCTACATTTGAAGGAATAGAACTAGAATTTGGCACAGCAGGCATTAGAGGGATACTTGGTGCTGGACCAGGAAGATTTAACATTTACACTATTAAAAAAGTAACAATTGCTTATGCTAAATTACTAATTAAAAATTATCCAAGTCAATTATTAAATGGAGTTGTAGTTGGTCATGATAATAGACACAATTCAAAAAGATTTGCCCAAGAAGTTGCAAATATATTATCCAGTTTTAGTATCAAAGCATATTTATTTAAAAACAACGATATGCAACCAACACCAGTTGTTTCATATGCAGTTAAACAATTAAAAGCTATTGGTGGAGTTGTGATTACAGCGTCACATAATCCAAAAGAATATAATGGTTATAAAATATATGATCCATTAGGATGTCAGTTACAAGATGAACAGACTGCAATTATTTCTGATTCGATGAATAAAATCGAAAACATTTTAAAATGAACATATTCAACTAAAGAAGAATTAATTGAAGTAGTTAATCAAAAAGTTATTGATGATTATACTGCTATGATTAAAAGGTTAGAATTTTATGATGATGTTGAATCAAAGAAAAATTTAACAATAGTGTTTAGCGCAGTTAATGGAACAAGTAGTGCATATACACCATCAATATTAAGACAAAGCGGATATGAAGTGATTGAAGTAAAAGAACATGCTTTTGAAGATGAAACATTTTCAAATGTAATTAATCCCAATCCTGAATTTGACCCTGCATGAGTTATACCCTTACAATATGGTAAACAATATAATGCTGATATTATCATTATGAATGACCCAGATGCTGATAGATTCGGAATGTTTGTTAAAGTTAATAATGAATTTATCAGAATGGATGGGAATGAAACTGGACCATTATTAATTGATTGAAAACTAGCTAATTTAAAAAGATTAAATAAAATACCAACTAATCCAACATTATACTCAAGCTTTGTAACTAGTGATCTTGGAGATCGAGTTGCTAAGGAAAAATATGGTGTTAAGATAATTAAAACATTAACTGGTTTTAAGTGAATGGGGAGAGAAATAGCTAAAGAACCAATTAATGGATTGCACTTTGTCTTTGCTTATGAAGAAAGTTATGGTTATGTGATTGATGATTCTACTTTGGATAAAGACGGAATACAAGCATCTATTATGATTGCTGAAATGGCTTGATATTTTAAAAAACAAAATTTAACATTAGTAGATTATTTACACCAAATATATGAAGAATTTGGTTATTACACAACTCAAACTTTAAATCTTAACTTTAAACCAGAAGAAAAGAAAACTAAGATTGATAAAATAATGAGCGATCTAAGAATCAAACCTTTAAAACAAATTGCAGGAATTAAAGTGATTAAAATTGATGATCATATTAAAGGACTACATAATATGCCAGGTCAAGACCTTTTAAAGTATTATTTACAAGATAAATCATGAGTTGCTGTTAGACCAAGTGGAACTGAACCTAAAATGAAAATTTATTTTGTTGTTGTTGGTCATGATGCAAAAGAATCTTCTGAGAAAACAATTAACATAATTAAAAGTATGAAAGAATACTTAAATATATAAAAAGGAATAAAAGATGAATTTAAACAAATATATTGATCATACATTATTAAAAGCAGATGCTACAAAAGCTGAAATTAAAAAACTTTGCGAAGAAGCTATTAAATATGAGTTTGCTACAATTTGTGTAAACACTACATGAACACAGTATGCAAATGAGTTGTTAAAGAATAGTAAAGTTGAAATCACAAATGTGATTGGATTTCCTTTGGGTGCTTGTGATAGTAACACAAAAGCATTTGAAACTAAACAAGCTATTAAATTTGGTGCTAGTGAAATTGATATGGTATTAAACATTGGTGCACTTAAAGATCAAAACTATGAATTAGTATTAAATGATATGAAAGCAGTTAAACAAGCAGCTGGTAAAAATATTGTTAAATGTATTATGGAAAATTGTTTATTAAATAAAGAACAAATCATTAAAGCATGTCAGTTAGCTATTGAAGCTGAGTTAGATTTTGTTAAAACTTCAACTGGTTTTTCTACAAGTGGAGCTACTATTGAAGATGTAAAGTTAATGAAAAAAATTGTTGGCAATGCTTGCAAAGTTAAAGCAGCTGGTGGAGTTAGAACATATGATGATGCTATTGCAATGATTAATGCAGGTGCTGATCGCTTGGGAACTAGTGGTGGAGTTAATATTGTTAATGGAAAAGAACACACTAATGGTTATTAGAAAATAAAAACATAAAATTATAAAAGAAAAGGTGTATTTTGATTAAATACACTTTTTATTTGACTTAATTTGGTGGGTTGTGTATAATATTTTAGCATGTATGTTTTGTATGCACAATTACAACACACTCATAGGAGTTGTAGATAAACACAAATGGAGGTTATGATGGCAGAACAAAAAATGAGAATTAAATTAAAAGGTTATGATCATACAATTGTAGATCAAAGCATTTTAAAAATTATCGAAGCTGCTGAAGGAACTGGGGCAAAAGTCAGAGGACCAATCCCATTACCAACAGACAAACAAGTGATTACTATTTTAAGAGCTGTTCACAAATATAAAGATTCACGTGAACAATTTGAAATGAGAACCCACAAAAGATTATTAGAGATTTTAAATCCAACACCAACTACAATGGACGTTTTAAAAAGAGTTCAATTACCAAGTGGTGTAGAGATCGAAATCAAACTTTAAAAAAGCAAACAAAACACAAATCATATTTTAGACAAGTTAACGAAATATACATGACTCATCAAAATACAAATATAAGGAGATATAAAGATGAAAGGAATCTTAGGACGTAAAGTTGAAATGACTCAAGTTTTTACAGCTAATGGTAAATTAATACCAGTAACTGTTATTGAAGTTCAACAAAACACTATTCTACAAGTTAAAACTCTTGAGTCAAATGGATATAATGCTACTCAATTAGGAGTATTTGACAAAAGAGAAAACTTAGTAAACAAACCTGACTTAGGACAATTCAAAAAAGCTAATTCAGTTCCTAAGCGCTTCGTAAAAGAGATCAGAAACATGGGAGGATATGAAGTTGGAAGTCAAATTACAGCTTCAGATGTTTTCCAAACTGGTCAATACGTTGACGTTACTGGAATATCAAAAGGTAAAGGATTTGCTGGAGCAATTAAAAGACATAATTACTCAAGAGGTCCTATGGCTCATGGATCAGGATACCACAGAGGTATTGGTTCAATGGGAGCAATTATTAACCGCATATTCAAATCAAAAAAAATGGCTGGTCACATGGGTGATGCAAAACGCACAATCCAAAATCTAGAAGTTATTTCAATTAATAACAATATAGTAATGGTAAAAGGATCAATTCCTGGTCCAAATAAAGCTTATGTAATTATTAAAGAAAATGTTAAAGGATTAAAATCTGCTGAAGCAGCTAAGTTATTAGTAAGAAATACTAAACCAGCTGCTGAAGCAAAAGTTGAAGAAGTAGTTGAGGTTGAAGTAGCACCTGTGGTTGCTGATGCAGTTCAAGAAACTGTTATTACTGAAACTCCAACTGAAGAGGCAGGAGAATAATCATGGAATTAAAAGTATTAAATGTCCAAGGGCAAGAAGTTAAATCAATTTCATTATCAGATTCTGTTTGAGGTGTAGAACCTCATCAACAAGCAATATTTGACACTGTGATTTCACAACAAGCTGCTTTAAGACAAGGAACTAAAAAAACTAAAACTCGTGCAGAAGTGCGTGGTGGTGGTAAAAAACCTTGAAGACAAAAAGGAACTGGTCGTGCTCGTCAAGGGTCAATTAGAGCACCTCATTGAAGAGGTGGGGGAGTTACTTTTGGTCCAACCCCGGATATTAACTATAAAAAATCAGTTAATAAAAAAGTTAGAGCGTTAGCTTTTAAATCAGCTTTATCAATTAAAGCTGCTGAACAAAATATTGTGATTATTGATAAATTTGAATTTACTAAACCATCTACAAAAGAGATGATTAGTACAATGAAAAATTTAAAAGTTGAAGATCAAAAAATATTAGTTGTAACTAAAGAAAATGATGAATTATTAATTAAATCATCAAACAACATTGCTGGTATTAAAACAATACCTTCAATTAAATTAAATGTTTATGACATATTAAATGCTCATAAATTAGTTATGACAGAAGAAGCTGTATTAGCAGTTGAGGAGGTATATTCATAATGCATTTAACAGAAGTTATTCAAAAACCTGTGTTGACCGAAAAATCATTTGTAGGTCATGCTAATGGTGTATATACTTTCTTAGTTAATAAAAAAGCTAACAAAGTACAAATTAAAAAAACATTTGAACAAATCTTTGAAGTTAAAGTTGAATCAGTGAGAACTATGAACTATGATGGTAAAGAAAAAAGAATGGGAAAATTTGCTGGAAAAACAAATAATTATAAAAAAGCGATCATCACTTTAAAAGAAGGTGAATCACTAGATTTACTAAACGATTTATAGAAAACACTTAAACCCATAAGTGAGCATATTGTAAATCAATATTAAAAAGCTATAGGAAGGGATATTATGGCATTAAAAAAATATAAACCTACGACAAATGGTCGTAGAAATATGACAACTATTGATTATAAGGCTACTTTAACAACAAGTACACCTGAAAAATCATTGTTGGCTGCTAAAAGTTCTAAAGCCGGACGTAATAACCGTGGAGTTATAACAACACGTCACAAAGGTGGGGGGCATAAACAAAAATACAGAATTATTGATTTCAAACGTAACAAAAGAGAAATTATTGGAACTATTACTACAATTGAATATGATCCAAATAGAAATGCTTTTATTTGTTTAATTAATTATATAGATGGAGAAAAACGTTATATCTTATTTGCAAAAGGAATGAAAGTAGGAATGAATGTTGTTGCTTCTGAAAACGCAGATATTAAAGTTGGAAACGCTGCTCCATTAAAAAATATACCTGAAGGGACTTTGGTTCACAATGTTGAATTAAAACCTGGTAAAGGTGGACAAATGGCTAGAAGTGCTGGTACTTCAGTACAAATTCTTGGAAAAGATGATGATGGTAAATATGTAACTTTACGTTTAACATCAGGTGAAGTAAGAAAAGTTTTAGCTGATTGTTATGCAACAGTTGGAGAAGTTGGAAACGAAGAATACAATTTAGTTAACTGAGGTAAAGCTGGGCGTAACAGATGAAGAGGAATTCGCCCAACAGTTCGTGGTTCAGTTATGAACCCCAACGATCACCCACATGGGGGAGGGGAAGGACGTACTCCAATTGGACGTAAAAATCCTGTAACTCCATGAGGTAAAGCAGCACTTGGTGTTAAAACTCGTAATACTAAAAAATCAAGTGAGAAATTAATTGTAAGAAAGCGTAATGCTAAGAAATAGGGAAGGAGAATAGTATATGTCAAGATCATTAAAAAAAGGGCCTTTTGCAGATGAATATTTATTTAAAAAAGTTGCTGTTTCAAAAGAAAATGAAGTTATAAAAACTTGATCACGTAGATCAACTATTTTCCCTGATTTCATCGGTAAAACTTTCGGAGTTTACAATGGTAAAGAATTTATCCCTGTATATATAACTGAAGATATGGTTGGCCACAAATTAGGTGAATTTGCTCCAACAAGAAAATTCGGTGGTCACGGTGATGATAAAGGTAAAAAATAGGAAAGGGATAGGAATTAAAAAATGGAAGCAAAAGCTTATTTAAATATGATTCGTATCTCTCCTAGAAAAGCTAGATTAGTAGTAGATACAATCAGAACAAAACCAGTAGCACAAGCAATTGCTATGCTACACAATACTGATAAAAGAAGTGCTGAGCCAATTTTAAAATTATTAAATTCAGCAATTGCTAATGCAGTAAACAATAACGGAATGGATGCTGACAAATTATTTGTTAAAACTGTTTATGTTAATGAAGGTCCAACTCTAAAACGTTTTAGACCAAGAGCTCATGGTAGAGCTTATGAAATTTTAAAAAGAACATCACACATTACAATTATTGTAAGTGATGAAAGAAACTAGAAAGGGCGAGTAGAAGTTATGGGACAAAAAGTATCACCTAATGTTTTACGTTTAGGAATCGTTAGAGAATGAGAAGACACATGATATGCAGAAAAAGATCAATATGTTAAATGATTGAATCAAGATATAGCAATTCGTGAAACTGTAGTTAAGTTATTAAAAGATGCTGCAGTTGCAAAAGTTAAAATCGAAAGAATTGCCTCAACAATTATTTTGGTTATATCATCAGCTCGTCCAGCAATAGTGTTAGGGCAAGAAGGAAAAAACATTGAGAGTATTGTTTTAGCTGTTAAAAAAGCTATTAAAGATAGAAAAGTTAAAGTTGAAGTTAAAGTTGTTGAAATTAAAAACCCTGATACTGACGCTACACTAGTTGCAAGATGAATTGGTGAACAAATTACAAATCGTGCTTCTTTTAGAACAGTGCAAAAAGCTGCAATAAGAAGAGCATTAAAAGCAGGAGTTAAAGGAATTAAAACTTCTGTTAGTGGACGTCTAGGTGGAGTTGAAATGGCTCGTACTGAAGGTTATATAGAAGGTTCAGTTCCTTTGTCAACTCTAAGAGCTGATATTGATTATGCTTTATATGAAGCACCAACTACATATGGACAAATTGGAGTTAAAGTTTGAATTAACCATGGTGAAGTTATTGGAGGTCAAAGACCAACATATGCTAACGAGTTTAGAAAAGACTTTAATAGAAGACCTAATAAAGGGGGAAGAAAATAATGTTGTTACCAAAAAGAACAAAATATCGTAAACCCCACAAAGTTAGTTTTAAAGGAAAAGCAAAAGGTGCTAAAACAATTGATTTTGGTGATTATGGATTAATGTCTCTTGATGGAGCTTGAATTGATAACCGTCAAATTGAAGCAGCTCGTATTGCTATGACTCGTTTTATGAAACGTGATGGTAAAGTTTGAATGAGAATTTTTCCACACATTTCAATGTCAAAAAAGCCAGCTGAAGTTAGAATGGGATCTGGAAAAGGAAACCCTGAAAAGTGAGTAGCTGTTGTAAAAGAAGGAACTATTATGTTCGAAATTGCTGGAGTAAACGAAGAAACCGCAAGAGAAGCTTTGCGTTTAGCAATGCATAAACTTCCAGTTCGTTGCAAATTCGTTAAGAGAGGTGAAGAGTAATGGCTAATAAATTAATGGACGAAACAAGAGCATTATCAACAAGTGAATTACTTGAAAAAAATGAAGCTAAAAAAGCTGAGTTATTCGCTCTTAAATTTCAAGCTGCTGTTGGTAGCTTAGAACAAACTCACCAAATTAAAATTATCAAAAAAGAAATTGCAAGAATTCAATTAGTATTATCTGAAAAAGCAAAAGCTGGAGAAAATGTTAATACAAAAGTGAAAACTGATTACAGTAAAGCTGTTCAAGAAGCAGAAAAATCTGGAAAAGAAGTTAGAGCTAAACAACGTAAAATGATTGAAGAATTACAAGCACAATATGAAGGTGGAGTAAATGGTGACGAAGACGCTATTGCTGCTGCAATGAATAGTGCTGAAGAAGAACAAAGAAACTCGCCTGAAGGAGAAACAAAATAATGGAAAGAAATAGTAGAAAAATACTAGTTGGTAAAGTTGTATCTGACAAGATGGAAAAAACAATTACTGTACTAGTTGAAACTTACAAAAACCACCCAATTTATAAAAAACGTGTTAAATATTCTAAAAAATATAAAGCTCATGATGAACAACAAATTGCTGCAATAGGTGATAAAGTTCAAATTATGGAAACACGTCCTCTTTCAAAAACAAAAAACTTTAGATTAGTTAAAATTGTAGAAAAAGCAGTTTTATAGAAGGTACACAGAAATGATTCAAACATTATCAAAATTAAAAGTAGCTGACAATTCGGGTGCTAAAGAAGTCCGTGTTATTCGTAATCTAGGTGGATCTGTTAGAAAGTTTACAGGTATTGGAGACATTATAGTTTGTTCAATTCAATCAGCAGCACCTGGCGGGGCTGTTAAAAAAGGTCAAGTTGTTAAAGCAGTTATCGTAAGAACTAAAAGAGAATTAAGAAGAGATGATGGAACTTACATTAGATTTTCTGAAAATGCTGTAGTTATTATTAAAGATGACAAATCACCACGTGGAACTCGTATTTTCGGTCCAATTGCACGTGAAATAAAAGAAGCTGGTTTTGTTAAAATTGCATCACTAGCTCCAGAAGTATTATAGGGGGAACTAGAAATGAACAAATCAAAAATCTTAGTTGGTGACGTAGTTAAAGTTATTGCTGGTTCTCACAAAGGTGAAATCGGACCAGTCACAAGTATATCAAAAGACAAAAGGACAGTTTCTGTTCAAGGAATTGATGTTGTTAAACATGTTAAACCTTCACAAACTGATCAAGAAGGTGGGATTAAACAAATTCCTGCTAACATCAATATATCAAACATCGCATTACAAGATCCGAAAAATAAAGAAAGAATATCAAAAATCGGTTATAAAATTGAAAATGGTAAAAAAATTAGATTAGCTAAAGCTTCTAAATCACCTTTAAAAAAAGCCGGAAAATAAGAAAGGAATAGATTTAATATGAAATCAAGATTAGAAACTAAATATAAAGATCAAATTATTCCTGAATTATTTAAGGAATTAGAATACAGATCAATTATGCAAGTCCCAAAAATTACTAAAATAGTAATTAATATGGGAGTAGGGGATGCGACAACAGATCCTAAAAAATTAGATGCAGCAGTTATTGAATTGCAACAATTAGCTGGTCAAAAACCTTTAATTACAAAAGCTAAAAAATCATTAGCTGTATTTAAATTAAGAGAAGGAATGCCAATTGGTACAAAAGTAACTTTAAGAGGTAAAAAGATGTATGACTTTTTAGACCGTTTAACTTCAGTTGCTTTGCCACGTGTGCGTGACTTCAGAGGAGTTCCAAAAACTTCATTTGATGGATTTGGAAATTATACTTTAGGAATTAAAGAACAAATCATATTCCCAGAAATAGATTATGATAAAGTTGCTAAACTTCGTGGTATGGATATAACAATTGTAACTAGTGCTAATACAAATGAGGAAGCTTTCAAATTATTAGAAAAATTTGGAATGCCTTTCGCGAAATAGGGAGATCGAATTATGGCAAAAAAATCATTAAAAGTTAAACAAGCCAAACATCAAAAGTTTGGTGTAAGAAATTATACAAGATGTCAAAAATGTGGTAGGCCGCATGCTGTGCTAAAAAAATTCGGAATTTGTCGTTTATGCTTTAGAAAATATGCGTATGAAGGGCAAATCCCTGGAGTTAGAAAAGCTTCATGATAATAGGAATAGAAAGATAAAAGGATAAAAATATGACAACAGATGTAATTGCAGATATGTTAACCAGAATCCGTAACGCAAATCAAAGAATGTTAAAAACAGTTTTAGTGCCTTCATCAAAAATGAAAGTAGAAATTGCTAAAATTCTTAAAGATGAAGGATTCATCGCTGACTTCACTGTTGAAGGTGAAGTCAAAAAAACTATTACTATTGAATTAAAATATCATGGAAAGCAAAGAGTTATATCAGGACTTAAAAAAATCTCTAAACCAGGATTAAGAGTATATGCACCAGCAAACGAAATCCCTCAAGTATTAAACGGATTAGGAATATCAATAGTTTCAACATCACAAGGAATCATGACAGGTAAGAAAGCACGACTATCAAATTTTGGTGGAGAAGTGTTAGCTTTTGTCTGATAATAGAAGGGAAGATTAGAATATGTCACGTATAGGAAACAGAGTTTTAGCAATCCCTGCAGGAGTTGAAATAAATATTGATGAAAAAAACACAGTTACAATCAAAGGTTCAAAAGGAACTTTAATTCAAACATTTTCACCTTTAATTTCAATTGGAGTTGAAGGAACAGAATTAACAACTAAAAGAGAAAATGAATTAAAACATACAAAACAACTTCACGGAACAACCAATTCTTTATTACAAGGAATGTTAGTTGGAGTACATGAAGGATTTAAAAAAATATTAGATATTAATGGGGTTGGTTATAGAGCGGCATTGAATGGTGCTAAATTAAACCTGTCATTAGGTTATTCTCATCCAGTAGAATATGATATTCCTGAAGGCATAACAATTGAAGTGCCTAAGGTTACACAAATTATTGTTACAGGAATTGATAAACAAAAAGTTGGTCAAGTTGCAGCAGAAATTAGAGCATATAGAAAACCTGAACCTTATAAAGGAAAAGGTATTAAATACTCTGATGAAATTATTATTAGAAAAGAAGGGAAAGCAGCTGGTAAGTAGTATCACGCTTAAGGTTATTAAATTATGAAGTACACTAAACAAGAAGCCAGAAAAAGAAGACACTTTCGTGTTAGAAGTAAAGTAATTGGTACAGCTGAAAGACCTAGATTAAATGTATTTAAATCTAACACTAATTTCTATGCACAAATTATTGATGATATAACAGGAAATACTTTAGTTTCAGCATCATCATTAAAACTTGGTTTAAAAGCTGGTAATGTAGAAGCTGCAAAAAAAGTTGGGGCTGAAATTGCAAAACTAGCAGTTAATAAAAAAATTATTGATGTTGTATTTGATCGTGGTGGATATTTATATCATGGTAAAGTTAAAGCTTTTGCAGAAACTGCAAGAGAAAATGGATTGAAATTTTAGGAAGGGTGAATGAGATTATGATAGAAAATAAATTAGACACACCAGTTGAGGAAACTACAATTACTACTGAAGCTGTATCAGCGCCAATAGTTGCTACATCAAATGATCAAACTCAACCTGAAAGAAGAAAGTTTGATAGAAAACCAAATAATAGCCGTGGTAATGGGCCAAGACAGTTTCAAAAACAAGATGATTTTGAAGAAAAAGTTGTAACAATTAGACGTGTTACAAAAGTTACAAAAGGTGGACGTCACTTTAGATTTGCAGCAGTTGTTGTTGTTGGCGATAAAAAAGGGCGTGTTGGTTTAGGAACAGGAAAAGCAAACGAAGTTCCTGAAGCAATTAAAAAAGCAATTAAAGAAGCTAGAAAAAATGTTATTAGAGTACCTTTAAGAGGAACCACTGTACCTCATGAAGTACTTGGTAAATTTGGAGCAGGTCAAGTATTAATTAAACCTGCAAAACCAGGAACTGGAATTATTGCTGGTGGACCAGCACGTGCTGTTATTGAATTGGCTGGTATTGCTGATGTTTATGCTAAATCATTAGGTAGAAATAATCCTATTAATATGATTAGAGCTACACTTGATGGTTTAACATCAATGCATACTGGTAAAAAAGTAAATGATTTAAGATTCGCTAAACCAGTTATTAAAAAAGAAGCAACATCAGTTATTGCTGAAACAAATAAACAAGTAGAAGCTGAATAGGAAGGAAACCATACAATGAAATTACATGAATTAAAATATACTGAAGGTAGTCATAAAGATGCTACTAGAGTAGGTAGAGGTATGGCTTCTGGAAAAGGGAAAACTTCTACAAGAGGTCACAAAGGTCAAAATTCTCGTTCAGGTGGGGGTGTTAGACCCGGATTTGAAGGGGGTCAAACTCCTTTATACAGAAGATTACCAAAAATTGGTTTTACTTCAATTAATCAAAAACAATATATCATATTAACTCTTTCTGATTTAGAAAATTTAAACTTAAGTAATATTGATCATAAAACTTTAATAGAAGCAAAAGTTATTAAAAACGAAAAACAATTAGTTAAAGTTTTAAATAATGGAACATTAACTAAAAAAGTTAATGTAAAATTAAATAAAATATCAAAACAAGCTCAAGTTATAATTGAACAACTTGGAGGAAAAGTAGAGGTGATTTAATAATGGCACTAAAAAAAACTGAGAAAACAAAATATTCAAAGTTAGCCAAAAAATCACTTAATAAAAGCGATTTTGCTAATAAGAGTTTCTTTATTAAAAATAAAGATCTTATTAAAAGAATCGTTTTTACTTTAATCTTATTAATAATTATTAGGATTGGTGTTTATATAACTGTTCCAGGAATTAAATTAACAAGTGATTTTCAAAGCTCAATTGATAATTCACAGTTCTTTCAATTGCTATCAACTTTAGGTGGTGGTACCATTGGAAGATTCTCAATACTAGCTTTAGGGGTTTCTCCTTATATTACTGCTTCTATTATTGTTCAATTATTATCAACAGATGTAATACCTATTTTAACTAGATGAAATAAGTCTGGTGAGCGAGGTAGAAAAAAATTAGATAAATTAACTAAAGTATTAATGATTCCTTTTGCTTTAATGCAAGGTGTTGCAACTATATTTACTTTACAACAACAAGGAGTAATTGAACCTGGCTGAGTTTCAACAAAAGTTTTAGCCAGTCCTGCTTTTTATTATATATTAGTGCCGCTAGTTATGTTAGCTGGTTCATACTTCATGTTATGAATAGCAGATCAGATAACTATTAAAGGCGTTGGTAATGGAATTTCTATTGTTATTTTTATAGGTATCATTACTCAAATGCCAGTAAATATAATTCAAACTTGAACATGGTGAATTCCAAACAAGGGAGAAAGTATAAATATTTTATTTAGTGGAATTATATTTTTTACTATTTATATGGGTATTTTTTTAATTGTTATATTTTCTGTAGTTTTAATGAATGAAGCTGAAAGAAAAATACCTATTCAACAAACTGGTAGTGGATTAGTAGATGCTAAAGACCATACTCCTTATTTACCATTGAAGTTAAATAATGCTGGAGTTATTCCGGTTATATTTGCTTCTGCAATTATTTCAACACCAATTACAATTGCTCAAATTTTAGATCCAACCGCAGCATCATCATTAGCAACAAGTGGGATTTACTCTTCAAATGGCTTCGTTAAGTTTACTCAAATGTATTTATCTTTTAGTAAATGATGAGGAATAGGGATTTTTTCAATTATGGTTATACTATTCACATTTTTATATGCACAAGTTCAAATAAATCCAGAAAAAATAAGCGAAAATTTTCAAAAATCAGGGACATTTATTCCTGGAATTAAACCAGGAATAGACACAACCAATTTTTTACAAGCAACAATAAATAGACTTTCTTTATTTGGTTCAATTTTTTTAGCAGCAATAGCGGCATTACCATATGTTATATCTAAGTTAATAGATTTACCAAGTAATTTAGCAATTGGTGGGACTGGACTAATTATTTGTATTTCTGTTGCGATACAAACAACACAACAAATACAAGGCCGTATACAACAACACAAGTTTATCGAATCTAAAAAACAAAAGTTTACAGATGAAAATCAAAATTCATCAACTCATATATGATAATTAAAGCAAAAACTTTTTTGTTTTATAAAATTTAAAAGGACGTTATGAAAAAAGAAGAATTGTTTGAAAAGTTATTAAAATTAAAAAACAATGCATACTCTCCATATTCTAATTTTAAAGTTGCTTGTATAATTAGATTAAAAAATCAAGATGTTGTTAAAGGTGTAAATATTGAATCTGCTTCATATTCACCAACTATTTGTGCAGAAAGAGCAGCAATATCTCAACTTTACGCTTTGGGGTGAAATGAAAAGGATATTGAAGAGTTTTCGCTATATACAGATAGTGAAAATTTAGGCACACCATGTGGAGTTTGTAGACAAGTAATGAGCGAATTATTAAATCCACTACAAGAAATTGTGATTTTTAATAAGCACGGTTATATTAAAACCATTATTAATCAAGAGTTGTTACCATATGCTTTTTCATCTAATGACTTGAAAAGCTAAAAAGCATTTTGTTATAATGACATAGTTAAAATAAGGAGAATCAAAATGAATATAATGTTGTTGGGTGCACCTGGTTGTGGTAAAGGAACTTTAGCTGAAAAATTAATTAATAAAAAAGGTTTTACACAGTTGTCAACTGGTGATTTGATGCGCAAAGAAATTTCTAAAAAATCTGTTTTGGGAATTCAATGTATTAAATACATAAATGCAGGCAAACTAGTACCAGATGAAGTGACAAATGGTATTGTTAAAGAATTTTTAAAAGAAAAACACAATGGATTAATTTTTGACGGATATCCAAGAACTTTAAATCAAGCAAAAGCTTTGGAAGAAATTTTAAAAGAATTAGGATCAAGCATTTCAAAAATTATTTATATTGATGTTGCTAAAGAAGTTTTGTTATCTAGAATAAGTGGAAGATTAATTTGCCCAACTTGTAAAATTAGTTATCATACAATTAACAGAAAACCTAAAATTAAATGAATTTGCGATAAAGATCAAACAGAATTAATAAGAAGAGTAGATGATGAACCAAATAAAGTTGAAGTTAGATTAAAAGCATATGCAAAACAAACAGCACCATTAATAAAATATTTTTCTACAAATTCTGGATTTTTAAAAATTGTGGATTCAGGTACTTTGACACCAGAAGAAACATATAAAAAAGTTATGGAAACATTTTAATGGCCGTTAGTATTAAATCAAATGCTGAAATTCAAAAAATGCGAATAGCATCAAGTGTTTTATCAGATGCTATTAGCATGCTAAAAAAAATGATAGTACCAGGTGTTAATTGCTTAGATTTAGATGAACAATTTTATAAATTTATAAAAGCAAAAGGATGTGAATCTAATTTTAAAAATTACCATGGTTTTCCAAAAACTATTTGTATTTCAATCAATGAACAATTAGTACATGGTATACCTGAAGACAGAATTTTGCAAGATGGTGATATTGTTTCTGTTGATACTGGATGTATTTTTCAAGGTTATCATGCTGATAGTGCTTTTACTATGATTTGCGGTATTGCAAAAAATGAAAAACATGATATACTTATTAAAGTCACTGAGGAGTGTTTGGAATTAGCAATTAAAGAGGTTAAACCAGGAACTCGTATAGGAACTATAGGTTACATAATTCAAAGTCATGCTGAAAAACATGGATTTGGTGTTCCTAGAGATTATACAGGACACGGTATTGGAACTCAGATGCATGAAGACCCACATATACCTAATTATGGTATTTATGATACTGGAATGCGTTTAAAAGCTGGAATGGTTATTTGTATTGAACCTATGATTCAAATTGGAACATACAAAACTAAATTAGCTTCTGATAACTGAACTGTCTTGTCAGCTGATAAAAGCATGGCTGCTCACTTTGAACACACAATTCTAGTAACAGATAGCGGTTATGAAGTATTAACCAAATCAAAAGTAAAGGAGTTGTAGTAATGGCAAAAGAAGCAGAAATGGAATTTGAGGGAACAGTTGTTGAAGTGTTAGCAAACGCGCAATTCAAAGTTAAACTGGAAAACGACATAGTTATTGATGCACACGTGTCAGGTAAAATCCGAATGCACCACATTCGCATCTTACCTGGAGATAAAGTAACAGTCGTGATATCACCTTATGATATGACACGTGGGAGAATTACTTACAGAAGAATTCAAAAAAAACCTGAGAGTAATTAAAAAATAAACAAAATAAATTAAATCAGCTAAAAGCTGATTTAAACTATTTTAAAAGAAATACGGAGGTTGTGATGAAAGTTAGATCATCAGTCAAAAAAATTTGCGACAAATGTCGTGTTATTAGACGTAAAGGCCGTGTAATGATTATTTGTGCACAACCAAAGCACAAACAAAGACAAGGTTAATTTGAAAAGTCTAAATTAAAAAATAAAAGAAGGGAATTTAAAAAATGGCTCGTATTAGTGGAGTAGAAATACCAAACGAAAAAAGAGTTGTAATCTCACTAACATATATTTATGGTGTGGGACTATCAACTTCACAAACTATTTTAGCTAAGTTAAATATAAGTGAAGATCTTCGTACAAAAGATTTAACTGAAGAACAAATTAAATTAATATCTGCTGAGGTTTTGAAATTCAAAGTTGAAGGAGAACTTCGCAGAGAAGTTTCATTAAACATTAAACGTTTAATGGAAATTGGATGTTATAGAGGATTAAGACATCGTAAAGGACTACCTGTAAGAGGTCAATCATCAAAAACAAATGCAAGAACAGTTAAAGGTCCAAGAAAAACTGTAGCTAACAAGAAAAAATAGAAAGTAGAGGAATTTTAAAAAATGGCTAAACCAAAAACAAATACAAAAAAACGTATTAAAAAAAATATACCAAAGGGTATTGCACACATTCACTCTACTTTTAACAATACAATTGTTACTATTAGTGATGAACAAGGGAATGTTCTTTCATGATCAAGTGCTGGAGCTATCGGGTTTAAGGGTTCTAAAAAATCTACACCGTATGCCGCTCAATTAATTTCAGAAGCTGCTGCAAAAGGAGCTATTGATCAAGGTATTAAATCTGTTCAAGTTGAAGTTAAAGGACCAGGACCAGGACGTGATGCTGCTGTTAGAGCATTATCAATAGCAGGTATTGAAGTAACTTCAATTAAAGACTGCACTCCCGTTCCACATAATGGAGTGCGTCCAAGAAAACGCCCAAGAAAATAATAAAAGAAAATAGGAGTTATAGCGAATGAAACAATTTAATAAACCAGAATTCGGAATCATACAAGAATCACCAAGTAAATTTTACGGAAAGTTTTCAGCTTCACCTCTTGAAAGAGGTTTTGCCATTACTTTAGGTAATGTTTTAAGAAGAACTTTATTATCATCAACACCAGGTGCAGCAGTTTATGCAATTAAAATTGCTGGAGCTCAACATGAATTCATTTCGATTCCTGGTATTGAAGAAAATGTATCTCGTATAGTTTTAAATGTTAAAAAAATAGTGTTATCAATAAATTCAAAAATGTATAAAGATGATGAACATATTGAAATAAAGATTTCATCAACAACAGTTGGGCCTATTAAAGCTAAAGATTTAGTTTTACCAGCAGGAGTAGAAATTTTAAATAAAGATTTAGTCATTGCAAATATTGCTGAAGGTGGAAGTCTTGACTTAGTTTTATATGCTAAAAACTCAAGAGGGTATAGAACTTTTAAAGAAAACAAAGATAACAAAAACATTGAACCTGGAATGATTACTATAGATTCAAATTACTCACCAATTATAAGAGTTGCATATAACTCAGAAATAATTAACTTGGGTAAAGCTCAAGATTCTGAAAAATTGATTTTAGAAGTTGAAACTGACGGTTCAATTCTTGCATCTGATGCAGTTGCTCTAGCTTCAAAAATACTTATTTCGCATTTAGAAACTTTTACAGAAATTATTGATAAATCAATTGATGATGTAGTGGTTATGGGTGAGGATGCTGTTGAAGAAAAAGAACTAGACAAACCAGTTGAAGAATTAGAATTCACTCAAAGAAGCTTAAATTGTTTAAAAAGAGCAAACATTGATACTTTAAGAGAACTAGTTTCTAAAACAGAAGATGAAATAAAAGAAATCCCAAACTTAGGAAGCAAATCTTTATTAGAGATCAAACAAAAAATTGCTTCTTTAGAATTAGAATTCAAAAAAAACTAATAAAAATTAAAAAGGAGAAAAGCAATGTCATATATTCAAAAACGTGGTAAGAACACAGCTTGAAGAACAGCTTTAATGAGAAATTTAACAACTGAACTTATTATTTCAGAACGTTTAGAAATTACTGAAACTAGAGCTAAAGAATTAAGAAAACATTTTGATAAAATGGTAACTTTAGCCAAACGTGGTGATTTACATGCACGTAGACAAGCTGCAAGCTGATTAAGAAATATAGAAGCTTCTTCAAAAGAAGATGTTCTTCAAAAATTATTTACAATTACTGCAAAAAGATTTAAAGATAGAGATGGTGGTTACACACGTATCTTAAAATTAGATAATCGTAAAGGTGATAATGCACCAATGGTTATTATTGAACTAGTTTAATATTTGAAAATTATGAGACATTTGTCTTATTTTTTTTGAATTTTAATTTATAATTATTATAATTAACAAGTGGAGGAATAATATGCCTGAATCATTAAAAAAATTCCAAAGTACTAAATTATCTGAAAAAGATATTAACGATTTTAAAAAAGAATTACATAATGCTTATTTAGAATTTTTAAAAGCTAATAACGAGTTTTATAAAATAAATCAAAAGTATAAACAAAAACAAGTAAGCAAAAAAGAAGTTGCTAAAGTAGTCGAAATTAAAAAACAAAAAGGCAAAGCATTTAAATTAATTTTAAAAGAAAAAAAATTTAAAGAAAATTTGAAATTTATTTCTAAAGTAAACAAAAACCTATCAACAAAAAACTCAAGTATAGTTTTTGAAAAGTCTAAAGAAGAATTAATAGAAGCAAAAAAAATTTATAAGGAGTTTTTAGCTTCAGTTAAAGAAATGGGTCGCGGTGCTGAGTTAGATCAGTTAAATGATATAGCGATTAAAGCAGAAAATATAAAGTTTAAATATAATTTTGATTTGCCTTATGTTTTAAATGATGTTAGCTTTGAAATTAAAAAAGGCGAGTATGTAACAGTTATTGGTCATAATGGTTCAGGTAAATCAACACTTTCAAAATTATTAATAGGTGCGCTTCAACCAGAATCTGGTCATTTATCTTTGTTTGGCAATTATGTTACTATTGATACTTTAGATCAAGCAAGAAGATTTTTAGGAATTGTTTTTCAAAATCCCGATAATCAGTTTATTGGTTCAAGTGTTGAAGCTGATATTGCTTTTGGCTTAGAAAATAAACGTGTTGAACCTAAGCTTATGCATGATCAAATTTATCAAGCAGCTAAAAAAGTTGGGATGGAAAATTTCTTAGATAAAGAACCCCTAATGTTATCTGGTGGTCAAAAACAACGAGTTGCTATTGCTAGTGTACTTGCTTTAAGTCCTGAAATATTAATTTTTGATGAAGCAACAAGTATGTTGGACCCAAAAGGTAATAGAGAAGTAAAAGAAATTATGGTTGATCTTAGAGATAATATGGGCAAAACAGTTATTTCAATTACTCATGATATGGATGAGATTTTAAATGCAGACAAAGTAATTGTCATGAATAAAGGACAAATGGTTAAATTTGGAACCCCAGAAGAAGTTTTAAAAGAAAAAGAATTTTTAAGATCTATTAAATTGGATGTGCCATTTTTATCTTTAGTTGAAGAAGCTTTAGAAAAAGAAGGTATTAAAATTAAACACAGTAATACAATGGATGAGTTGGTGAGTCAGATATGTTAACAACTAAAAAAGAAATTAAGCAAAATTTAAAAGAATGAAAAAAAATAGAAAAAGAAACAAAAGAGTTTGATTTTACTGGTGATATTATTTTAAATAATGTGAGCTACACATATTCAAAAAAAACCCCTTTTGAGTTTAAGGCTTTAGATTTTGCTACTGTAACAATTAAAGACCATAAAATCACATGTGTGATAGGAACTACTGGTTCTGGAAAATCTACTATAATTCAATTAACCAATGGACTATTATTAACTGAAACTGGTGAGACTATTATTGGAAATTATAAAATACCTGCAGGAACTAGAAAAATTAAAGATGTTAAAAGATTAAGAAAAGAAGTCGGGTTGGTTTTTCAGTTTCCTGAGTACCAATTATTTCAAGATACAATTGAAAAAGATATAGCATTTGGACCAATTCATTTAGGAGAAAATAAAGCAGATGCTTTGAAAAAAGTTCCTGGTTTATTAGAATTAGTACAATTACCGGTTGATTATATTTCAAGGTCTCCGTTTGAATTATCTGGTGGGCAAAAAAGAAGAGTAGCTATTGCAGGTATTATTGCAATGGATGGCAAAACTTTAGTTTTAGACGAACCAACTGGAGGATTAGATCCAAAAGGTGAAGAAGATTTTTTAAACTTATTTATACATTTAAATAAAGAACAAAACAAAAGAATCATTATGGTTACTCATAACATGGATCATGTATTAAAATCAGCTGATGAAGTTATTGTTATGCATGAAGGTAAAGTTATTGAAGTTGGTTCGCCGTTTGAAATTTTTTCTAATCAGCAATTGTTGACAAGTATACAAATTGAGCCTCCTAAAGTTTATAAGCTTTTATATAGTTTAAAAGCAAAAGGAATTGATCTTTTAGATAAAAAAATAAGAACTATAGAAGAGTTTGCAAAAGAATTTAAAAATTACAAGAAAGGAAAATAAATATGAGAGTTACATTTGGTAGATATCAACCTAGAAATTCTTTAATTCATGCAATGGATGGAAGATTTAAGATGATTATTATTATTTTATTAATGATTACAATATTTTTACCAATAGGTTTATCAGGATACATTATATGTGGAGCATTTATACTTGGTATGTTTGCTTTGTCTAAATTAAATTTTAGAATGCTTTTAGGTTTATTTCCACCAGTGTTATTTGTTTTTGTAATTATTTTATTTATGAACTCTCTTATATCTCACCCTGAAAGTAGTGATGAACTACTTAAAGCATTAGATAAAATAGACAAAAATAAAAATTTAGTTTTTACTAATCACGGTTGGTATTCTGTTGGTAGATTATTTGTATCTCCTAAAGAATGAGAAAGTTTAGGTTTTGTTTCAAAAGATTATTATGTCTTGGGTTCATTTTTTAAAGTAGGTGGATTTTGATTTAGTGAAAAATCTTTTTATATGGCAACAATGATGGGTTTAAGAATTTATTTTATGATTACTTTAACTTGTATTCTAACTGGTACAACATCACCTCTTCAATTAACATTGGCAATTGAAGACATATTAACACCTTTAAAATTTATAGGAATACCTATTTATATAATATCTATGATTATTTCAATAGCTTTACGTATGATTCCAACCTTGATTGATGAAGCAGGAAGAATTATGAAAGCTCAAGCAAGTAGAGGAATTGATGTTAAAAACGGTAAATTAAAAGATAAAGCAAAAGGAATGGCTTCTTTAATTATTCCTTTATTGGTTTCATCATTTCAAAAAGCTGAAGACTTAGCATATGCAATGGAGTCTAGAGGTTATAATCCATATGCTAAAAGAACAAGATATATTCAATTTAAATTTCATGTATTTGATTTATTATTATTAATATTTTCTGTAGCATTTTTAATATTTATGATTTTAGTTGCATTTCAAATACTACCAATCAGTATTAAAATTCCGGCTTTAGGTTCAATAGATAAAATAATAACAGGAAATGTTAAATAGATAAATGTATAGAATCCTTATTAATCTACAATATGATGGCTCATCTTATTGTGGTTGAATCAAACAAAAAAATCAAAATTCTATTCAAGGAGTTTTAGAAAAAACTATATTTAAAGTAATTAAGTCAAATAATTTTAAAGTTTATGGTGTTAGTAAAACAGATGCAGGAGTTCATGCGCTTAGTCAAAAAGTTATAATTGAAATTAACTTTCAACCAGCATTAAATAAATTTATATGAGCCTTAAATAAAGCTCTTCCTTCTGATATACATATATCAGAATTTGATTATGTTAGTGCTTCTTTTGAACTACATGATGTCAAGTGTAAAAAATATGTATACACATTGAATAATAGCATTTGAGATCTTAAAAACAACAGATATGAATTAGAATGGTCTAAAAACTTAATTAACATAAAACAATTACAAGATATTTGTAATATTTTTGTAGGTGAACATGATTTTAAATTATTTTCAGGTTTAAGTGAAAGCGAAGTAAATAGTGGTAATTTTAAAACAATAAGAAAAATAGATTCAATTAAAGTTTTCAAAAAAGCTGATAAAATTGAAATTGAGTTTATAGCTAAAGGGTTTATAAGACATCAAATAAGATATATTGTTCAGTCAATTTTAAATTGTCAATATAATAAAGTATCTCAAAGTACACTTATAGAAATGCTTAATGGAAATGGTAAAAAACTGCCTTTTAAAGCAGAAGCAAAAGGATTATTATTAAAAAGTGTTGTTTTTAATAAAAAATAGATGTAGTATTTATCACATGGGTATTATTAAAACAATATCAAATAATTAGTTAATTGATAAATCTAACATTTTTTGAATAAGTTTAACGAGAAGAAAAGTGTAATTTCTATGAATATAGCTAAATTTTAATGCCCATAAAAAATGGCTTTAATGCCTTTTTTTTATGTCAAAATGTTAAAATTATAAAGAACTTATTTATTTTTATAAGGAGAATTATGGGACTTAAAAAATTTAAACACATGTTTAAAAACTCATACAAAAATGCAACAAAGAATAAAATGCAACTTTTTGGGGTTATTGTTTTAGTCTTCTTTTTATCTTTAATATTAACAACTGTAGTTTCTTTAAATAATCGAGTAATTAGTCAATATTCATCGATTCTTAAAGTTTCAAGACAACATGATGCAGTTATTGATTTAAATCCTTATGATGTAGTTGCTACAGGTGATTCGAAAGAATCAAAAAACGCGCCTAAAAATCTAATAGAAGCTCAGCAATATTGAATTCAACAACTACAAGCACAATATGAAAGTGAAAAACCTGAATGAAGTTTTGATTGATCAAGAACTGAAGCAAGGGAATTTGCTCAAGTGCAAAACAAAAATACAAATATTACTTTAAAAGCATTGGTTAAAACAACACAATCATTTGAAAGTAATATTTTAAACTCTGATGGTGTAGATAAACTAACAATATTTGAAGGTAAAGATATTGAAACTAGACATCAAATTGTTATAGATAAAAACTTTGCTAAATCAAATGATATTCAAATTGGTAATATTATAAGAATTCAAAAAGATAATATTGGTGATTCTTTACTTGTTAAAAACAGTAATAATGATGAAAACTTTTTGAAAAATATTAATACCATTGAATCTGAATTAGAGTCTGGAATAGATAGTGAAAACAGCACATACCAAACACTTTATTCAAATTATCAATGATTTCAAGTAGTAGGTTTTGGTTCATCAGCTGATTTTGTAACACCAATCATAAATGAATCTACAGCTTTGCCTAATAGAAAAACAGAAGCCTTAATTTATTTACACCATAAAGCATTTGGGTTAACAAAAAATGAAGATAATGGACTTTATAGTTATGAAGTCAATGCAAATGGAAATTTAAGTGTAAATAGTAATACAGAACAAGAATCTTTTTACTCAATTAAATTCAAAAATAAAATACCTTCAAAAAAAGATTTAGAAGAAATTGAAATTGATTTCAGAGAATTAATAAAAAGAAATATTAATAATAAGCTAGTTTTTGCAAAAAACGATGGTGAATATCGTTTTTCAGAAAGAATTAGATTTTTAAACAAAACTATTTTGAGTTATTCGATAGCTGCATCTATTATATTTGTACTAACGCTTATTGTTGTATTATATTCAGTTGCTTTAATTACAAAAAAACAAATAGAAAAATCAGCAAAACAACTAGGTACTTTAAAAGCTTTAGGGTACAGGAAAAGAATACTTGTGTTTAATTTTGTTATGCTTCCCTTGTTTACATCACTAATTGGTGGTGTTGCTGGTTATTTTGGTTCAGTATTATTATCTAATCTTATAACTTTAGGATTTTCCAATTACTTTAATTTAAATTATTCTGCATTTAATATTGATTGAATTTCATTCTTGACTATGATTGGTGTTATTTGATTAATACTAAACATTATTTCATTTTCAATTTCTATATCTTTAATGAGAAAGTCAGCTTTAAGTTTAATATCAAAGTTACAAGATAAAAAAATGAACGGTTTCAAAAAATTCGTTAAAGCCATAAGAGTAAGAAGAGGCTTTGGTGCAAGAGTCAGAAAAGCTTTATTAGTTGATGCTTTAGGTAAGATGTTTGGTATAGGTTTAGTTGTTTTATTATCATCTAGTTTATTTACAATATCTTTTATAGCCCCAAACATCTTAGAAGAAAATAAAAAATATAGCTTTAATGGGATTAAATATAAACAAATTGTGGAATATAATGACCCTAGTTATAATAACCCAATGAGTTTTTTAAAAACTTTTGAAAATAAAAATGATCCTTCACAATTAATTTATGGCAAAGAAGCAAAAGGTTGAACGTCTTTAAAACTTACTGATAATGGTGCTATTGATATGGACCAAGTAATGAGTGACTATTATAATGGGCATATTACAAATGACTATTATTCAATGTTTATTGACTCTTACATAAAAAACGGCAATGTTATACCAAGTGTTTTAGATTTTGCTTTTGCTAACACTAAAATGCTTAATTTAGAAAGTGTTATATTTGATACTAACTATTTTAAAGAAATAGCTAAATATGGAATCCCATCAATTCAAAAAAATGATTTAATAGGGGGGTTATTAGCCCCAAATGTGCTAACTCAGTGAACAGATTACAAAGATTTAATGGCTAATATTGATGCTAATGATTTAAATACACAAGAAGATGTAAATAAAATCATTATACAAAATGCTAAACTAATGCAAGCATTTTATAAAAAACTAACTTCTTCTATAGGAATGTCCATAACAAATGATTTTAGAGTTGGTGAATACGGACAAGTAACTGATCAAAAATGAACAGAAATGTCTAATAATGAAAAAATAAATATTTTTAATGCTGAATCAGAAGAAAATGAACAATTGAAAAAAAATTATCTTTCAAACAGTGAAGATATTATAAATAAATTGTTAAAACAATCTAGTGAATATGACACTAGTTTTGCGTTAACTAATGATAATTGAAGCATGGGTTCATTTAGAATTAATGATATTCATAATCAAAAATTGTCATTAGAAGATTATTATGTAATAAGCAATTTTGATGAAGCTAAACCTGATAATGAAGCAGATATGCAAAAAGTTAAAGATGCCATTTTACAATATTGAAAATGATTTACTTTCACTTCATATAATCGTATTGACCAAGCTGTTATTCAAGCAGGTATTTCAAGACCACCATATTTTGTAAGTCAAAATATTGCAAGTGCTTATCAATCAGAAGATAAAAACTATAGTATGGCATTTAATCTTATTCAGTATAATTCGAAAGTAGAATCACTTGGAACAAAACTAAATGCATCTAAAAATGGAAATGATTTTAAAATTTATGGGATTCAAAACGAAGATAGATTTTTAAATTTATTTGATTCTAAAAAAAATGATTTAATGAGTATTTTATTTAATGATACTTCAGAAAATGGAATTATAATAAACCAATCATTAGCTAAAGTTTTAAATATAAAAGAAAACGATGAAGTTGATTTTGATATCATTCAAAATGAACTACAAGATGCCAGTGATGGTGAAAACAAACCTTTCAATCTTGATGATTGAGACACAACTGGTTTATGAAGTGGAAGTAATGGTTTTAAACAAAATTCTAGAATGCAAAAATTTGCAAATATAACCGTTAAAAGACCAGTTTATGGTGATTCAAAAGCCATTAACTTTTTAAATAGTATTAATTCGCCAACTAATTATTACAGAAGCGTTTTAAATGGCGAAACTGTGGTAGGGACCAAAACTCAAAATACTAAATTTAAAGTTTTAGGTATTCATGATGGTTATGGAACATCCCAAGCTTGAATTAAAAATGATGATGCAAATGCAATTTTAAAATATGATATTGTACAAAATTACATTTGAAAAAATATTTTTACTAGACAATGAAATGATTCATTTGGATATTCTAATGGACTAATTGCAGGTAAAACCGACATTATTTTAGAAGATCAAATCAACGAGACTGTTAAAGTAATTCCAAAAATATCAGGTCTTGATTTAACTAAAAATAATAATTGAGACTTAGATACATTTAAAGAAAAATTCTTAAATTCAAGTGATAAAAATAAGAAAGAAATAGGAACTTTAATATACTCAATATTTAAAAATCAATACCCAGTATTTAACTATAAATATTCTAATTCATCAGATATTGGTGACTTTGGTACATCTTTAAGTATAAGTAGTGTTTATGGTGATTACTCACCCACAGCTTTAAATGGGTTAAGTGCTAAAAACAGTGATACTGGTCAATCTTTTGATGGAACAGGTATTGGTTCAACATCTTGAATTCTTCCTGTTGATACTTATAAAGAAATAATGGATGAAATTTCAATCATAATAGTGATCATATTAGCGTTAATTATTGTGTTAATTGTAAGTATTGCTTTTGTTATAATATTACTTACTACTTCAATTATTATTAACGATAACATTCAATTTATTTCAACTATGAGAGTACTTGGGTATTCAGATAAATATGTTGTTAAAACTGTAATGGGGATGTATGCAATTGTAATTACTATAATGTTTGTGCTTGGATATATTGGTGGGTGATATGCATGTACAGGAATTGTTAATGTGTTAAAAAACGCAGGACTAATTGTCCCATTAGTTCACCCTATATGATTACCATTTATAGTCTTTATTGGTGTTGTTGGAATTTATATTGTAGCTATTTATGCAGGATATAGAAGTATAACAAAAATTAATTCTATAAAAGTATTACAAGATTCAGAATTATAGAAAGGAGTTTTATGAAAAAAATATTAGTTAGTATTTCAGCACTATCTTTAAGTGTTGCACCAGTCACAGGTTTTTTATATGTATCAAAAACACAAGTGACCAATCAAATAACAAAAGAAATTCAACAATCAATCGAAGAAACTTCTTTGATGTTTAAACAATCAATACTTTCAAGATCAGCTAAAATGAATGCTGGTGTTGTATCTAATGTTTTAGATGAAACTAAGGTTAGTGATTTATCTTCCATTAAATCAGATCTAAATTTAAAAGATTATAATAAACAAAATTATGATTATATTAATGCTGAAAAATATATAAATAAAGTTAATAAAACTTCTGGATACGTTCATTCAGATGAATATTTTCCAAAGCAAACTTTGTATTCAATAGCATCAGATTTCACTTCATCTTTAAAATCATCTTATAATGAGAATGGTCTTACACTTGATGGAACTAATAATTTATTAAATAAAATTTCATACATTGGTGCTGTTGCTAATGCTTTATTATCACCAAGTAAATTAAATGACCCGTTAGCAAAGATAGCATCAAAATTAAGTTTTTTAAAAAACTTACCAACTCCCCCAACATATGATGACGTAGTTAACAAATATGGTATAGAAACATATGGAGATATGCATAATGTTATATTAACTCAAGTTGCAAATATCATCCTTAAACTTATAACAAAGTCAGATGAAGTTCAGTTAGATTATAAAGCTATCATGGATAAAGGTTATAGTTCGGGATTATCTAAACAAGAAGCTAATAAAAATGCTCTGAAAACTTTATATGATACACTATATGATGCATCATATAAAAGTTTTGCTAAAATTGATCTTACTCAATTTATAAACACAACTGATTTAGGAAGTATAAATGACAACGCTCCTGAAACTATTTTAGCAGCTGTGTTATCAGAAAACCCTAATGCAAAAGCAGATATGTTTACTGTCACAGATATTAAAAAACCGTTTTTAAGGTCTTGACAAGCTACTTTGCAACCTACAACTAAATATATAAATAATATAACAGTTAAGTTCGATCCTGAAAACACAATCGACATAACTTACCCTACCACATCTGAACCTCAAACAGAAGTTCCAAAAACAAACGATAAAAAAAAGTTAAATATTGATATTAAAAGTGTTATAGAATTGGCTTATCTAATAAGTTGATATATAAGTTCTTTTGACAAATATGAAAATTCAGCACCGATAGAGAACTTTAATTTGAATTTGTTTGATGCTCAAACAAAAAATATGGATATTATAGCTAAACAAAAAGCAGAAAAAGTTTCATATGATGATGTTCAAGACAAAAGTTTAAAAGGACTTTTTAGTATTTTTAAAAGTATTTTGGTTGAAGATGAATCACATAAATCGCTAAGAGCTTTAAAATTATTATTTCAAGTTGACGATGACTACTCTCCTTCTTTTGATAAGCTAGGTTTAAATTTTCGTTTAATACCCCCCAGTGTAGATTTTAGTGGTGTATGAACTAAAAAACACTATGAAGCTCCCGACAATGTTAAAAATGGTTTTGCGATAATTTTTCAACCAATAGTTGAAGGATTGGTGATGTCTGATACCATTAAAAAAGAAATACAGTCAATACCAATTATTAGTTTAAAATTGTCTGGAGCTGGTAATGCTTTAGGTGCACTAATAGCAAGTGTTTTAGCAAATAATGATAACACTGATTTTTTTACAAAAGGTTTAACTGAAGGTTTTATTATGAACATTTTAAATCTAGTCCCTTCAGTTTCAAAATATATAGATCCTATAGTGTCAAGTGCTAACGCTGGAGCTTTCAAGCAAATGATGACCCAGATATTCTTTTCAAACATTAAAACTGAATTTATACCTAAATTACAACCCATGTTAGATGGCTTTGGTATAACATTACCAGAAGGTATTCCTGATATAAATATTTCAGAACTTATGAATAAAAAAATAGGTCCAACTACAATTGGTTCTGCAATATGATTAATCTTGCCAAATGTTGTTCCTGTTTATATGACAATAAAACCTTTCGCTGATACAGTAAATTCTATATTTAATGATTCTGCTATTGATAAGTATAATTTTTATGACCAAGAAACAGGTCAAATTATACCAAAAGAAGATGTTTTGACTAAAATTTTAGGGTATACAGAAGAAACAACTCAACCAGATTACATAAGTGATTTATCATTAGTTTTTGGAATGATGAAGTTTAATGGTGTTGGCAAAACTATAGGAATAAGATCAAAAGATGATGATTATGGAAAAATATTATACGCTGATAAAGCTTGAAAATTCATTTTAGGTTATAATTACGATGATCAATATTTTGAAGATAAATCACTTTTAGGAAATTTAAATAAAGTCTTACAATATAAAATAGTTTATATTTTAGTCAATACAGTAACTACTTTGTTAGATGATAAAGTTGAAAATAATCTATCTCAAATCATATATGATAAAAAGAAATTAGTAACTCTTAGAGCGAATAAATCCAGATTTGAAAATAAATATGTCTCATACAAAACAGAAAATAATCAAAATATTCTTGAGTACAATATTAGTTATAAAATAAGTTTAGGTGTTTATGATAATTATAGAGTCGTTGTAACACAAAATTCAGTTAATAAATGATCAATTGAAAATTTTTCTTATATTGAAAATGAATAAATTTAAGATTAAAAGGTAAATAAATATGCCGCAAAAGTTTAATCTGTTTTAATACTAAATTTAAGTGTGAAAGAATGTTCTTCACACTTTTTTTGTTTTTGTCTTTTTTTGAAACACAGAAGTGGGCGATAGAGTAATTCATAGTTAATTCATCAATAAAGGCATGTAATGCTAATTTTGTTGTTAACTCAGTTATGAATTGAATCATAAGCTGCATAGTACTTTAAAATTTTTGTTAAATTTTTGTTAAATTTTTGACTCATATAATGCTTTTAAAACAGTTTAAATACCTACAGTTTTTTACTAAGGCATTTTCAAAAATTGATGAACAACTTAAATACACTTCTCTATATAGCTCACATTTATTTTCATTATTTACTATGATAATTTAAGGTTTATAATATTTAAATCAAACATATTTACTACGCCATTTTTTTACAATTTTAAGATTTTTTTGAAGTTTTTTCATAAAAAGTGCTTTTTTTTTTTTTTTTAAGGTTATATAATTAATTTTAATTAATTGGAAAAGGAAAAATCTCAATGAAAAAATTATTATTATCATTAGCATCTTTTAGTGCTATAGTCGTTCCAGCTGTAACAGTTGTTTCATGTCAAACTTCAGTTGACACCAATAAAGTTGGTAAAACTGTTCAAAGTTGATCTTTAAATGGTAAAGACGTTGCTGAAGTACAAACACTTTTAAATAACTATTTAAAAGATCATAAAATTAAAGGGGTTGTTTCTTTTATTGTCACTAGTATATCTAATAGTAATGATGTTGATGTAAAAATTGTGTTAGCAGAAAAAGCAAGTTTTAAAGATTCTAAAGCAACTTCATTTACTTTATCAAATGCAATTAAAAAAGGAAACGGTACAACATCTGGATCTGAAACAGTTATAATTACAGATGCGAAAATTGAAGCAGTTAAAGAACAGATTCCAAAATTATTAAGCCCTTTCGATATTAATCCTCCCATTGATCCAAGTTTACTAAGTTTAGCAAATGGGTTTGGAGCATCATTAGTCAAAGACGCTATTAATAATGCGTTAGAAGTAAAAGATGCAATTGCATCAAGTCAATTAAGTGCTGATAGTGAAGTTCCTTCAACTGTTGTTTTAACTGTTACTTTAAATGACAGATTTGAATTTGAAGATGAAACTAATACAAAATCAATTAAAGTTGAAAACTTTTTATTGATTCCATTGAATATTAGTGAAATTAAAAATAATAATTTAATACAAGAAATTAAAGATTTAGCAGGAATTGATGAGGTTAATGCTAAATTAGCCGAAATTAAAATTGAACATGTTGTAAGCATGAAAGCTGAAAGAAAAGGTGGTTCTTTGACTGATGTTACTGTAACAGTTGTAGCAAGTGATGGTTATGTAGATGCAAGTTTTGATATTGAAGGAGCACTTAAAGCTCAAGAATCTAAAACACTTTCAAGTATATTTATTGAAAATATTGTTAATGCAAATGGAGAAATTAATTTTGATTCAAAAACTAATTATAATGATTCAGAATTTGTTCAAGGTGAAGAACATGATGATGAAGCATATTTAGAAGCGTTGACTATGGAAACAATTAATTATCTAGTGGATAGTGTCCAAGAAAAATATCATGATGACTTTGAGAGTGATTTAGACAATGATTATTTAACTTATGACGGGTCTTATCTTAAAGAACAAATGCAGGATTTAAGCACAAAAGAACAAATAAAAATTAAATTTATAGTAAATCCTGAAACACCTTCCAATCTTTTTACAGGAGAAATTATTGTTAATGTTAAAATTTTAAAAAGTTAAATAATTTTTTAAAATCTATCAACTTTTATTAGATTTTTATATAAAAAAATCCTACACTTGCTATTATTAAATATTTTAATAAAATTTAAATTGTAAAAAATGAAATCTACAACTTTAAATAATTAGTTAAGACTAATCATATAAAGTTGGAAAAAATAATTCTACATTTATTTTATATTTAATGCCAGTTAATGCTGGCATTTTTCAATCTAGAACTTTTTATACTTGTAGTTAGCTTTTAAATTAGTATGCACTTATATTTTATTAAATTTAATTTTTAATTAACTTTTTTATCTTCAAATTGAGCATAAAGATATTCGAGTATTTTTTGAACAAGTGAAAAATATAATAAATAATAGGTTCTGTTTCTCCATTTCATAGCTGAAAAAGATTAAACAAGAAATTATCAGTTTTCCCATCATTTCTAAGTCTTGTTCATTTTTTTATTTTAATAAAAGATATAATATAAAAAGATTAAACAAGAGGTTAAAATGAATATCAAGGATGCAAAAATTCAATTAAAAAATTTAAGAACCAAGTTGAATCAATGAGCAAGAGAATATTATGTCAACGACAACCCTTCAGTGGATGATGTTGAATATGATAAGTGCATGCAAGAACTTAAAAATCTTGAAAGCATGTTTCCTGAGTTAATAACCCCAGAATCTATTTCACAAAAAGTTGGTGGAATTGTTAGTGAAAAATTTGAAAAGCATATTCATAAGTACCCTATGTTAAGTTTAGGTGACATTTTTAGTTGAGAAGAATTTCAAAACTTTAATAAGCAAGTTGCAAAAGTAACAAACACCTTAGAAAATGAATACACTGCAGAATTAAAAATTGATGGTTTATCAATTAGTTTAATTTATCAAAATGGTACATTACAATCAGGTGTTACTAGAGGTGATGGTATTGTTGGGGAAAACGTTACAACAAATGTAAAAACAATTAAATCGATTCCATTACAGATAAATAATAAAGATCTTATAGAAGTAAGAGGAGAAATATTCTTATCTAAATCTGAGTTTAAAAAAATAAATGAAGAACGTTTACTAAACGGTGAACCATTGTTTGCCAATCCCAGAAATGCTGCTGCTGGAACTTTAAGACAATTAGATTCTTCAATTGTTGCTAAAAGAAATCTTGATGGTTTTCTATATTACTATTTTAATGAAAAACAACCAGAGAAAACTCAGCTGGATTCAATTAATAAAATTGAATCTTTGGGTTTAAAAACAAATCCTGAAACAAAACTATGTAAAAATTTAAAAGAAGTTAAAAATTACATTGATGTATATACTAAAAAAAGAATTGAACTTGATTATGAAATAGATGGCATAGTTTTTAAACTTAATGATAAACAACTGCAAGAAGAAGTTGGATATACTGCAAAAAACCCAAAGTGAGCTATTGCTTACAAATTTCCAGCTGAAATAAAGGAAACAAAACTACTAGATATATTCCCAACAGTTGGTCGGACTGGAAAAATAACTTATAATGCAAAACTTGAACCAGTACAAATAGCTGGAACAAGTGTTGGAGCTGCTTCTCTTAATAACGCAGAATACATAATTGCAAAAGAATTAAAAATTGGGGCTAATGTAAAAGTTAAAAAAGCTGGAGATATAATCCCTGAAGTTATTAGTGTAATTAAAGATGAAAATTACAAATCTTTATTAGAATGAGATAAAGATTTAAAATGTCCAGTTTGTAATTCAATTTTAGAAAAGTCAGACAAAGAAGTTGATCAATTTTGTGTTAACTTCAATTGCCCAGCACAAATAATCAGAAGTCTACAACATTTCGCAAGTAGAGGTGCTGCTAATATTGCTGGTATGGGTGGTCAGACTATTGTTAAGTTTTATGAAAACAAAATTATAAGCACTGTTGCTGACATTTTCAAACTAAATCAACATAAAGAAAAAGTGATCAACTTTGATAATATGGGTGAAAAAAGCTATAACAAATTAATTGAAGCAATTGAAAATGCTAAAAAATCTTCATTAGAAAAAATTTTATTTGGTTTAGGTATAAGACATGTTGGTTCTAAAACAGCTTTAACTTTATCTGAAATATATCACGATATTGAATCAATTATGAATGCCACTTATGAAGAGTTAAGTTCAATTGACTCTGTTGGAGAAGTTTTAGCGCTTTCTATTGTTGATTGGTTTAAGATTGAATCAAATATCACAATAATCAAGGAATTAAGAGAATTAGGTGTTAATTTGACATATTTAGGCGAAAAAAAGAATACTGATTCACCAATCAGTAAAAAAACTTTTGTAATAACTGGTAGTTTAGAAAAACCAAGAGATTTTTATAAAAACATAATAGAATCTAATAATGGTAAGGTTATAGGTAGTGTTTCTAAAAAAACTGATTATGTTTTAGCTGGACAAAACGCTGGAAGCAAGTTATTTAAAGCAAAAGAGTATAGTATTAAAATAATCAATGAAGAAGAGTTTCATTTAATTTTAAAAGGAGAATAATTATGGAAAAAAAAGATTACTATAAATCATTAGCAAATGATGTTATGTTAGATTTTGACAATAATCATTATGATGATATTGATAAAAATTATGCGGAACTAAAAGAATTATTCAAAAAAGTAACTTCCATTGATACTGAAGGTGTCAAACCATTATTTTATCCATATGATGATATTCACACTTATTTAAGAGACGATGAATTTATACAAACGATGAATCAAGAAGATATTTTAAAAAATGCCCCAAGCACAGATGGTGATTTTGTGACTTTAGTAAAGGTGGTTAAGTAATTATGAAATATAATACACTTTCAATTGAACAACTTCATGAGTTATTAAAAAATGGTAAAACAACACCATCAGAAATAGCAAAACAACTATTATTTTTGTGTGAACAAGAAAAATATAGTAATGCAATTAATTTTTTGAATCAAGAAGTTTTAAAAGAAGCTGAATTATTAGAACTAAAACAAGCTGATAACAGTTTGTTATTTGGTATTCCTTACGCTGCAAAAGATAACATTTCAACTAAAGGCATACCAACTTGTGCTTCATCAAATATTTTGAAAGGTTATATACCATCTTTTGATGCAACGATTATAAGTAAATTAAAAGATAATCAAACTTTAATGTTATGCAAAACAGCTTTAGACGAATTAGGGATGGGAGGAGTTGGTCTTTACTCAAGTAATGGTGAAATATACAACCCATATGATTCAAAAAGAATAGTTGGAGGCAGTAGTAGTGGTAGTGCTTATTTAGTTGCTAAAGGAATAGTGCCTTTTGCTATTGGAACAGATACTGGTGATTCAATTAGAAAACCTGCTTCATTAAATAATATAGTTGGTTTTAAACCATCATATGGTGCTATTAGTCGATATGGTTTGTTGCCATATTCGCCAAGTTTAGATACCATTGGTTTTTTCACAAGAAATGTTAATGATATTGCAATTTTGTGTGATGCTACTTTTGGATATGATAAAAGAGATGCCACTAGCATAGTTATAAATGAATCGGATTTTTACAAAAATATTAATTCAATAAAAAGAACAAAAAAATATTGTTACATTAAATATGTTATTGAAGCATTGCCAAATGAATTAAAAGAAAAATATTATTCATTCTTTAATCAGTTAAAAAAACAAGGTTATGAAGTAATGGAAGTAGACTTTCCAAAAGAATTATTATTAGCTGTATCTCCAGTTTATATGATGATATCATATAGTGAATCAGCTTCAACAAATGCTAACTTAGATGGTATTAAGTTTGGAGCAAGAGTTGATGGTGATGATTATGAAGCGGTGATTAAAAATACTAGAAATGCTGGTTTTGGTGAAGAAGTTAAAAAAAGATTCTTAATAGGTTCATTAAATTTAAATAAAGATAAACAGTTACTCTACTTAAACCAAGCTAAAAAAGTTAGAAGATTAATTGTTGAACAAATGAGTAAAATTTTTCAACAAGCAGATATTTTAATAGTCCCACCATTTTATGATATTGCTCCATTAGTTAGTGACATTAAAAAGCCATTAACTGAAGAACAAGAAATTATTACTGATATTTTAATTTTAGCTAATATGAATGGTTCACCATCAATTACTATCCCATTTACCAAAAAAGCAGGAATGGGTATTGGAATAAATTTTATAACTAAACCCAAAAGTGATTTGTTATGTTTACAAGCAGCAAAAGTTGCTGAAAATATAATTGGGATTAAAAACCAAATAGTAGGAGAAAACTATGAATAATTTTGAAGTTATAATTGGTATTGAAAATCATATTGAATTAAAAACTAAAACAAAAATGTTTTCACCAGCTCCTGTAAGTTATGGACAAATACCTAACACTCAAGTTCACGAAGTTGATATGGCTTATCCAGGAACTTTACCCACTGTTAATAAACAAGCAATCAAATTAGCTATTTTAACTTGCAACGCACTAAACTTAAAAATTGATTCGCTTTTAAAATTTGATCGAAAAAACTATTTTTACCCTGATTTAACAAAAGGATATCAAATAACTCAACAATATAATCCAATTGGTAAAGACGGTAAATTAGAAATTGAAGTTAATGGTGAAAAAAAAATAGTCGAAATCGAAAGATTACATATAGAAGAAGACACCGCTAAACAAATTCATAAAGATAACTTAACTTATATTGATTTTAATAGAGCAGGAACACCATTAGTTGAAGTTGTAACTAAACCTGTTATGCGAAATGCTGATGAAGCTTGTGCTTATGTTGAAAAATTAAGAGAAGTATTATTATTTTTAAAAGTTTCTGATGTAAAGATGAATGAAGGAAGCTTAAGAACTGATGTGAATATTTCAATTAGGCCATTTGGTGTTACTGAATTTTCAAATAAAGTTGAAATTAAAAACTTAAATTCTATATCAAACATTAAAAAATCTATTGATTATGAAATAGATAGACAAACCAAATTAATGTTAAATAATGAAATTATAAAGCAAGAAACAAGAAGATTTGATGATCAAACAAATTCAACTGTTGCAATGCGTTCAAAAACAGATGCATTAGATTATAAATATTTTAGAGAACCCAATATTGCACCAATTCAAATTGATAAAAGTTGAATCGAAGAAATTATTAATCAATCACCAGAATCACCAGATGTAAAAAGAGTCAAATATCAAGAAGTATATGGATTATCTTTATATGATACAAATAACTTACTTGCTAATCTAGAACTGAATGACTTTTTTGAAGAAACAATTAAACTAACTAATGACTATCAAAGAGTTGCAAACCTTTTAACAAGTGATATACAAGCGATTCTTAATGACAGAAACACAACTATTGATACTTTAAAAATAACTCCTCAAAATTTAAGTGAATTAATCACTTTAATACAAGAAGGAATAATTTCATCAAAACACTATAAAACACTTATTCCTATAATGGTTGATAGTGAAGTTCTACTTCAAGATTTAATCGAAGAGTTAAAAATTAAAATTATTTCTGATGAAGCTACAATTGTTAAGCTATTAAACCCAATAATTGAAAATAATTCTGAGTTAATTAAAGAATATAATGAAAGACCAGAAAGAGTTACTAAAACTATAATGGGACAATTAATGAAACAAACTGGTGGAAATGTTAATCCAGAAAAAAGCATGCAAATTATTATAGATATCATAAAAAACCAACTTATTTAATTTTTAATAACACTATGTGTTATTTTTTTTTGCTAAAAAAACCATTAAACATTTATTTTATTTTTGTAGTATAATTTACAAAATATAAATATTTTTAAAATTTATAAAGCTATTAAGGAGGAATTATGACACTAAAAAACAAAAAAAATTCTAAATCAGATCATAAAATTAGTATTAGAAATGGCGTGTGAATGCTTTTCAGTTATGTTGCAGGAATAACTTTTATTATGCATTTTGGTGTTTTTAATGGTGAAAGATCAGAAAATGGGCATGAAATAAGGCTTGGTTATCATATTGTTTGAATAATGGCTTTTATATCAATAACTATTTTTATAACTGCTTGAGCTTTTATAAGGTTGATAAGATCACATCCCTCAACAACTGGTGGTGGTGCTCAGTACACTAGAACTGCTTTTGGTAAACAAATGAGTATTTTGTATAGCGTTTTTTCAATTGCAGTTATAAGCCTTTTGTTTGTATCTATGATAGTAACTTTAAGAACAACTTTGTCAGTTGATAATTGATTATATGAAAATGTTTTTGGTGACTGAACTAATTTTATTTTAGATTTTGGTGGTTTAATTTTTGCTTTAATTGCAGGCATAACTTCATATTGAGGAGTTAAAAGATTTAAAAAAGTTTCTACATTATTATCTTATGCTTCTTGAACTATTACTGGATTAATAACAATAATAGCTTTTATTTTAATTTTTGGTGGAAGAACTGATGTTGATGGTAGTGGTAAAAAAATCGAACCAATAGTTTCAGAATTTAAATTCAGTTCATTCCAATATGCTTTTATTGTTTTCTTTTTTAGTTATGGTGGGTTTGAAACATTTATTAGTACAGGTAAAGCTATTAAAAATAGAAGAAAAAATTTACCAATAATAATAATGATTTCATTAATAATGACTACTTTATTTTTCATGTTATTTTCAGCATTATTTTTGTTTACATTAGTCGGAACTTTTACAGACACTCCCAACTTAGAAATTTTTAAAAGGTTAGATATCTTATTTAAAACAAAGCAACATTACTTTTTTGGGTTTGGTGTAACAATCATCATCATCTATATGTTATTTAACCGTTTTAATTCGTTAACTCAAATGTCATATTATGGATCTAACAGTGTTGATTCTTTAGTGCAACAAAATTTTTTACCAAGTAAAATTGGTTTAACTAATGCAAATAATGTTTCAACAAAAGGGTTATTAATAAGTCTGGGTTTGAGTTCATTTTTATCAGTATTTTTCTTATTAATTCCAGACTTGATTCAAGGTTTCACTGGTTCGCAATCAGCATTCAATTTTGATTCGGTTGCTGGCACTGTTGGGTTTACATATATTTCAATGTATTCAATAGTTATTCTTTGTGCAGTCATTTTAACTTTTAAAAAGAAAATAAAATCAAAATGGTGGGAACTAACATTATGAATTGGGACTATAGCGTTTTTGATTTTAATGTTAGCTTATCAATTTTATAACTTATTTGATCAAATGATTCCAAGAAAAGAACAAGAAACTTTTGAATATTTACAATCATTAATCGGTTCTTTAATTCAAACTATATTTTATTTTAGCATGATAGGTGTTTCTATTATTATCCGCTTTGTAGTTCACCCAAAACTTGAAAAAAAACTTACTGAACTTGAAAAAAACAAATTAGAAGAATTTATTTTAAATCATTATTATGCATCAGATAATGTTGATGAAAAAAGATTAAAAGACGAACAAAATAAAGGAGTAAAAAATCATGAGAAATAAAAGTTTTACAAAATCAGCTCTAGTTTTTTTAGTTTTTGCTATTGTTTTTAGTTTTAGAAACATTATTAATAACCAATCACAATTTGGCATAATGGGATTATTTTTATTTTTAATAGGTGGAATTATTTATGCAATTCCGATTACTTTTGTATCAATAGAATTTAATTCAATCAAAAAGTTAAAAGATAACGAAGCAGGACTAGGTGGGTGGTGTATTTATTCTTTGGGTAAAAAAAATGGTTTTATAGCTAGTTGAACATCTTATTTTGCAAATGTCTTCTTTTTTGCAACATTAGCCCCATTTGCAGTTATATCTATTTCATTTGTTCTGATGGGGGATAATGGATTTGATATGTTAGCAAAACATTTAGTTATGCAAGGATATAGTGAAAATAATGCCACTAGATATTCCACTATGCTCTTATCATTGTTTGCCATCATATTATTTTGATTTACAACTTATTTGTCAAAAAAAGGTCCCAATTGAATAAAATACATAACCAATATTGGAGGAACAGCTTCATTATTTTTAGGTTTAATATTTATTGTAATAGGACTATTTGTAACTGTACCTTTTATTCATAAAAGTGTCAGTCCTACATGAAGTTGAGAGTTTTTTGACCCATTAAATTCTAACTTTTTTAATGGTAACACTTGAGCGTTTATGTCTGCAGTACCGTGAGTATTTTTCGCATATAATGGTATTGAAACGATTGCAGTATTTCAAAAAGATCTAAAAGGTGATTATAAAGCGTTTAAGATTGGCGCTATATTAGGAAATGTTTTTACAATTATTATAATGGTAATTTGTGGATTAACTATGAGTCTTGCAATTGATCAAAATCTTATAACAGAATGAGGAATATCAAATTCTTATTATAAAGTTTTTCCTGCATTATTTGGTTTATCAGAACAAGGCGGGGGTGTTTGATATCAACTAATCCTTAGATCAATAGCTTTCATTTTCGCTATTAATAGTTTCGGAGCATTAGCATTTTGAACAGTTGGACCAGCAAAAGTATTTTATTCAGAAGTTCCTTATGAAGCTGCTGGAAAAATTTTATCTAAAACAGATCATAATGGAATCCCAAGAAATGCTTTAAACTTTCAATTCATAATTGTTGTATTGTTGCTAGTTTTAGTAGGAACAACAACTAAAGGAGCTGTAGGGCAAGGGACATCAGAATTTTTACAAACCATAACTCAAGCCACAACTTCATTAGCAATAATACCATTTATCTATTTATTTGTTGGGTATATCAAAATTAGGTTAAATGAAGAAATTGATAAACAGATATGCTTTATTAAAAATAAATATGTAGCAACTTTATTTGCAATATTCATATTATTTATTTTAATAATGGCATTATTTTTTGGAATAATACCATCACCAGAATCGTGAAAAGATGATTGATCAAGTGCTATTGTCGCTTTATCTTTATCATTTTTTGGAACTGTTGTTTCCATGGGTTTTGCTTATTTTATGTGATATTGAAACGTTGATAGAATTAAAAATAACCAATTAAAAAATACTTGAGGTAAGTCAAAAAAATAAATCTTAAACACAAAAAAAATAGAAAAATCTACGCTATTCAACGTAGATTTTTTTAATCAAAATTTAGAATTTACTTCTTTAATATTTTATTATTTTTTAATAATTGGTGCAATAAACATTGATGAACCAATTAGTATTAAAATATAAAAACCAACTATACTTAACACACTAACTGACATTCCACTAGTACCTAATAAACCAAAACTTAAAACTATTAATAAAACAATGCTTATAACGTTTAAAACAATTGTTGCTAAATTAAATAATCTTGCAAAAAAATCAATTGTTAATATTCCTAATAATAATCTAATTGCAACTGGAACAATACCAATTATTGATAAAATTAACGCTCAAGTAGCTAAACCATATGAACTAGTGTCTTGCAAATCATTCAAAACCAACACACCGTTTGTTGATTTAACCCCATAACCAATTACAAAGCTAATCAATATAACTATTAGTGCTCAAACAACTGCACCAATAACTGAAGCTAAAGATGCTAAATTTTTTAAAGCTCATTCTTTCATTTTTTCTCCTCCTTGTTATGTATATAATTATACAATATTGTTTAGTGTCAAGTCAAAAATACTATTTTTTAGTAGTTTTGTTTTGCTTTGTATCATCAAATATTATTGAGTCAAAAATAGTTTCAACATCTTCAGCATTTTTTAAATTATCTGTTAACTGACCAGTATTTGAAATATTTTCAAGTTCTTCAAAGATTTCAAGTTCATCATCATCTTGTTTACTATCTTTTGCTTGCCCTTGGATTTTATTTGCAAGTTCATTAATAATATTTATTTTAGCAAAAACAACAATTTCATCATTTTCTTTTAATTCTGTATAATCATCAGGGATTAAAATTTTATTATTTCTTCTTAATTGAATAATATTAAATTCTTTTGTGCTTGATAATCCAACTTCTGCAATTGTTTTACCAAAAATATCAAAATTAGTTAAAACAAGTGAAGTTGAGATGTAATCTTGATCAACTGAATTAACTTCAACATCAAAAGCAATATTAAAAACCGCTCTAGCTGCAACTATGTTTCCTGATATGTCATCAGGTATAATAATTTGGTTTTCATTTAAACCAAGCGCAGTTAATAAACGCTTATGTTTGCTATCTTTAGCTTTAACAATAATATTTTCACAACCTAAATCTAATAAATTTAAAACTGTCATTAATCCTGATTCCATATTATTACTAATACCTATGATAACAACATCAAAAGCCCCAATACCGTTTCTTGCTAATGCAGTTTTACTTGTTGCATCCAATATTGTTGTATCAACACCATAATCAAACTCTGAAAGATGTAAGTTTAGTTTATCTTCGTCATAATCAAAAACAGTTATGTATTGTTTTTTATCAACAAGTGTTTTAATAACAGATAAACTAAAGTTAGAAATCCCAATTATTGCTATACTTTTTCTTTTTGCCATTTTTAAAGTATCCTCTTTACTATTAACATAATTATACATTTGATAATATATAAATTGTATAATATCTAAAATATAAAGGATCCAGAGAAAATGGAAAATAAAGATCGTAAAGCGAAAAAAGATTTAAAAAAAGTCAGAACTCAAGATTTCTTTTTCAAACTCAAAAATGCATGGCCTCTTTCTAAAGTTTCGGGAAGAATTTTTTTAATATATTTACTTATCGTTTTAGTAGGTGGACTTTTTTTGTCTATTCCAGGGTTTGTTAAAAGCGATAAATTCCAATGAGATTTTATAACAGCTGTATTTACAGCTGTTTCAGCATTTAGTGATACAGGAATAACAATATCTAATGCTGCTCAAGATTATACTTTATTAGGACAAATAGTTTTACTCATATTAATTGAAATGGGGGGTATTGGTGTATTAACCATTAAAATAGTTATTTTTATTATTATTAATAAAAAAATATCACTTGATGACACTATAATTGCTCAATCTGAAAGGGGTGGGAGTGTTAAGTCATCAACTATTGAAATGATAAAAGATGGTTTTGTATTTATTTCTTTTGTTCAAATAATTTCAGCTGCTATTTTATTCTTTTTATTTTTTTATTTAAAACCAGGTGAATTTTCAGATAATATGGCATTGATTGGTGGTGAAGACAAAACTGTTGACTTATCTGTTGTTTCACCTTATAAAAATTTTTCACAGTCATTTTGATTTTCTATATTTCATTCAACATCTGCTATTAATAATGCAGGTTTTGATATAGTTTCAGGAAATTCCTTACAACCATACAATGTAAATAATGCTCACCATTACTCTATTCAAATAGTTTTTTTAATGGAATGAGTAATTGGTGGTTTAGGGTATCCAACATATCATGACATTAAGAAAAAAATAAAAGCTAAAAATACTGGTGAAAAAGTAAGGTTTAGTTTATTTACCAAGCTTAATTTTTGAGTTTATATACCACTTTTAATATTAGGTCCATTAGCAGTTTATTTTTCAGAGTTTGCTCATAAAGATACATCTTTAATTTTTTATAATTATTCATATGAAGTTGATCCACTAACAGGGCAAGCTATCAACATAAATTTGCTTGTTCCCAAAACTAACACAGCTGTTATAATGGATGTTATTTTCAACACAACTTCGTGTAGAAATGCAGGTTTTTCAACTGTTCCAATGAATGATTTTAATTCTAGTTCAAAATTATTATTATCAACATTTATGTTTATTGGTTCAGCACCATCATCAACAGCTGGAGGAATTAGAACAACAACTTTTGCAATTATTATTTTATCAACCATTGCATTAATTAGAAATAATCAGCATACAAGTGCTTTTAGAAAAACTATTCCAGCAGAAACTGTTAGAAGAAGTTTTGCAGTTTTCTTCATTTCAGTATTTATTGTATTTATGACTTTATTTGGAATTTATGTTGATTCATATTCATCTTTTACAACAAAGGTTAGTTTGCAAACCAATGATGATAGTGTGATTAAATTACTTTTATTGATTACAAGTGCTTATGGAACTGTTGGTATGAACCCATTCACTCAAAATCAAATGTTAACTTTTGGAACATTATCTAAATTATTACTTTTATTATGTATGTTCTTAGGTCAATTAGGTGTTTCGAATACTTTATTAGCTTTCATTAAACCAAGCAGAAAAACTAATTCAAAGTTTTTAGACGAAGATGTTACAATAGGATAGGTGGTTAAAATGATATTAGATGGAAAAAAAATAGCATTAGCTAGAAAAATAAAATTAAAAAAAGAAATTGAAGTTTTGATTCAAAAAAACCAAAGACAACCTAGTTTAAAAGTACTTATGGTTGGAAATGATCCAGCTAGTGAGACATATGTAGCTCACAAACTAAAAGTGGCAAATGAACTAAACATTAAAGCAGAACTAATAAGATTTGATTTTGATGTTAAACACGCTGAGCTTTATAGCAAAATTGATGAACTAAATGTTGATGAAAATGTTGATGGAATATTATTACAACTACCATTACCAAAATCATTTAATGAAGAAGACTATCTACAAGCAATATCGCCTAGTAAAGATGTTGATGGTTTTCACTACATAAATCAAGGTAGATTGTTGCAAGGTTATGAAACTATTTATCCATGCACACCACTTGGAATAATTAATTTATTAGAGGATTACAATATTAAATTAACTGGTCAAAATGTAACAGTTATTGGAACATCAAATATTGTAGGAAAGCCCTTAGCGTTAATGTTGCTAAATAAAAAAGCAACTGTAACGATGTGTAACAAAAATACAATTGACATAAAAAAACACACAAAATCAGCTGATATTTTAATTAGTGCAACTGGTAAAAAATTTATTATTACTGAAGATATGGTTAATTCTAATTGTACTGTTATTGATGTTGGTATTATAAGAGATCTAACAACTAATAAATTAGTTGGTGATGTTGATTTTGAAAATGTTGCTAAAAAAGTTAAAAACATCACACCAGTTCCAGGTGGTGTTGGTCCTATGACTGTGATTACTTTGATGGAAAATACTTTAAAATTATATAAAAATAAGTAAGGTGAATACCTTATTTTTATTAAAGTTAATAAAATGCAAAATATTTATTTACAATATAAAAAATATATGTTAATATTTTATTTGTCTTTCACTAGATAATAATTTTTAAATATTTAACCAATATTATGTACATGGCTTTTTAGCTCAGTTGGTAGAGCAACCGGCTGTTAACCGGTTTGTCACAGGTTCAAGTCCTGTAAAAGCCGCCATTACATTTGGCCTGTTGGTGAAGCGGTTAACACACACGGTTTTCATCCGTGGATACACGGGTTCAAACCCCGTACAGGCTACCATATTTTCGGGATGCTAGCTCAGTTGGGAGAGCTCCTGCCTTACAAGCAGGCGGTCAGCGGTTCGAGCCCGTTGCATCCCACCATTTTTTTATTTTTTAATGCTGACTTAGCTCAGTAGGTAGAGCAACTGACTTGTAATCAGTAGGTCGGGGGTTCAACTCCTCTAGTCAGCACCATTAAGAGATGATGGCACCGCTGGGTGCCTTTTATTTATCGTTTTAAGGTTATTGAAATCAATTTATTTAAGTGGTAATATTTTAATTGTCTTAACAATATGACTCGCTAGCTCAGTCGGTAGAGCAACTGGCTTTTAACCAGTGGGTCCGCAGTTCGAGCCTGCGGCGAGTCACCATTTTAAGCGGGATTGGCGGAATTGGCAGACGCACTAGACTTAGGATCTAGCGTCTTTGACGTAAGGGTTCGAGTCCCTTATCCCGCACCATTCTTAAAAGCAAAACCGGACTAACTCCGGTTTTTTTATAAAATAATGTAAAATAATAAACAAGGAGATGTTTATGGATAAAAAAATCTTAATTTTAACAGATTGTGATGGTACTCTTTTAAGTGATGATTACAATTTTTCAGAGTTTACAATTGAAACTACAAGAGAAATTTATGAAAAAGGTCATTTATTAATTCCAATTACTGCAAGAACCTTAAAAAACCTTAAAAATATTTCAAATCAACTTAATTTAGAAGAATTAAATGGAATAATAGCTGCAAATAATGGAGCTCAAATTTATGATTTCAAAAATAAAAAATTTATTTTAAATTCAGTTTTAAATAAACAAATAATTCAGAATGTATTTAATATGTACTATAAACCAAAATCAGATCAAAAAGAAGACAAGGTAAATTTCACTTCTGAAAATTATGTTTACTCATTTGGTCACTCTGAAAATACTTTAAAATGATCATCTATCATGGAACAAGAAAATTGTGTTATTTCATCACCTGATGAAATCAAAGAAGAAATAACAAGTATTTCAATAATAACAAAAAAAGGTACAACTATACAAGAATTTGAAACTAAACTTAAAAAAATTAATGAACTGTTTGGAAGTGATTATAAAATTGATGCATATCACAATAGAGTTATTTCAATAGCTCCTAAAAATATTGATAAAGGTTATGCTGCAAAATTAATAATAGAATACTTAAAACCAAAAGAATATATAACTTATGGATTTGGTGATAGTTATAATGACATTTCTTTATTTAACAGTGTTGATAATCCTATAGCAATGTTAAATGGTATTGATGAATTAAAAGAAATAAGCAAAGACACAACCAAATTTGACAACACTCAAGATGGTGTTTGTAGATATTTAAAAGATAATAAAATTATTTAAATCACTATTATGTGATTTTTTTATTTAGTATAATATATTAAAAATAAATTAAAATACATAAATAGAAAATAGAGGTATTTTTATGTTAAAAAAAATAGGGGTTTTAACTTCTGGTGGAGATGCACCAGGAATGAATAACGCTATTGCTGGTGTTGTTAAATCAGCTCATGCAAAAGGTATTGAAGTTTTTGGAATAAAAGATGGATATAAAGGTTTAATTAATGGTTGATTTACCAAACTTGATTCTGATTTTACTTTAGATATCATTTCTAAAGGTGGAACAGTTTTAGGGTCTGCTAGATTACCAGAATTCAAAGAAGAATCTGTTCGACAAAAAGCTGTTGATCAATTACAAAAACATGGTATTGAAGCTTTAGTTGTTATTGGTGGTGATGGTAGTTATATGGGTGCTCAAAGATTAACTGAAATGGGTATTAATTGTGTAGGTCTTCCAGGAACTATTGATAATGATATTGTTTCAAGTGATTATACAATTGGTTTTGATACAGCTTTAAATACAGTTATTGAATCTGTAGATAAAATAAGAGATACAATGACTTCTCACAACAGAGCTGCTGTTGTTGAAGTTATGGGGAATCGTTGTGGTGATTTAGTGACATATGCTGCAATCGGGACACAAGCAGAAGTATTTTCACCATCAGAATCTAAATTAACAGAAGAAGAAATTTGTATACAAGTAAAAAAACTTGCTGATATAAATCATAGAAGCGTTATTATATTAATTTCAGAAAAACAATTTGATGCAAAGGCTTTAGCTAAAAAAATTCAAGAAGTTAGCGGGTATGATACAAGAGCAACTATTTTAGGGCACACCCAAAGAGGTGGAAGACCAACTGGCATGGATAGATACTTAGCTTTCACAGCAGCAATGTTTGCAGTTGACAAATTGATTGCAGGTGAAGGTGGTCTTTATATAGGCATTGAAAATAATCAATTAGTAGCCAGAGATATTGAGTCAACTTTGAATATGCCAAAGCCAGATAGAACACAAATTATTAACAAAATTAGAATATTAAATTCAAAACAAATAAAATAACAGTTATTTATTTACAAAATAGAATATAATGTTAATTGAGAAACAGGGAGAAAAAATGACTAAAAAAGAAATACAAGAGCGTATTAAACGCACTAAAATTATAACAACAACTGGTCCAGCAACAAATGAACCAGAACAAATCAAAGAGTTGTTCTTAAAGGGAATGACAACTATCAGATTAAATTTTTCACATGGTGATAATGCTGAACAAAAATACAGAATTGATGGTGCAAGAAAAGTTGCTGCTGAATTAAATAAACCAATTTCTATTCTTTTAGATACTAAAGGGCCAGAAATTAGAGTTGGAAAATTTTTAGGTGGTAAACAAGAAATTAAAGCTGGTCAAAAAATTATTATCAAAACTGATCCAGAATCATTTAGAACTAAAGAATGTGGTCAAGGTGAAATGACTGTTGCTTATGACATGTCAGTTGACTTAAAAGTTGGAAATACAATTTTAATTGATGATGGAAAATTAGAACTTACAGTTGATAAAGTTTCACCAGGTGTTGTTGAAGCTACAGCTTTCAACAGACATTTAGTTAAAACTAATAAACGTGTTAATTTACCAGGTGTGGAATTTTCAATGCCTTTCTTAGCTGAAAAAGATGTAGCTGATATTAAATATGGTGTCGAACAAAAAGTTGATTATATAGCTGCTTCATTTGTTAATACAGCTGAAAACGTTAAAGAAATTAAAAATATTTTGGCTGCTGCAGGTGGTTCAGAAATTCAAATTATTTCAAAAATTGAATCACAAGTTGGAATTGACAACATTGATGCAATTATTCAAGAATCAGATGGAATTATGGTCGCTCGTGGAGATTTAGGACTAGAAATTCCTTATTATGATGTGCCATACTGAGAAAAAGTCATTATTAGAAAATGTAGAGAAGCAGGAAAAATTGTAATAGTTGCAACTCAAATGCTTGAAACTATGACTGATAATCCAGCTCCAACAAGAGCTGAAGTGACTGATGTTTACTTTGCAACTGAATTAGGTGCAGATGCAACTATGTTATCAGGTGAGTCAGCAGCTGGAAGTTATCCTGCAATCACTGTAGAAACAATGGCAACTATAAACAAACGTGCTGAAATAGAATTTTATAAAAAAGGATACTATCAAGAACAACTAGAAAGTGCTATTAAGTCATCAAAAGGGCCAAGAGCTGATATTGCTGTTGATCTTGCTGAAAGAACTAGAGATGGTCAATATGAATTTGCTATTGTGTTATCAAGAACTGGTGCTTTATTAAAAACTATTTCAAAGTTTAGACCAAATGTAGCTATTCTTGGCGTTAGTGAATCAGAAAGATTATTAACCGCTTTTGGAGCATGACATTCAATCTTTATGAGTAAAACTAATGACTTAACAGCTTTAGAAGAAAATGATGTTGAATTATCAAAAATAGCTTTACATTGAGGAGCTAAATCAGGACAAAAAATCTTAATCGTTAGAAATAAAGATATAAGAGAAACTATTGTTAAATAATTATTAAAAGTTGCAGTATTTAAAACTGCATTTTTTTGTTCTAAATACAACAAAATGCAAGAAAATATATAAAAAAAATTGTTATTATATATTTAGTGTGTTTTTTAAGACATGTTGAAATAAATAAAATTTTTAAAACCATATAAAAAGGAGAAATGATTTTTATGAAAAATAAAGATTATAAAGCCTCTGCTCAATTATTTATTGAAGCAGTAGGTGGTAAGTTAAATATTCAATCATATATGCATTGCGTTACAAGATTGCGTATAAATGTTATTAATAAAGATATTGTTGATATAGCTAAAGTTAAAACATCTAAATTAACTAAAGGTATTAACTGATCATCTAATCAATTTCAAATTATATTAGGAACTGGTGTTGTTGAAGCAGTTTATGCTGAAGTTCAACAAATCTTAGATGATCCAAAAAAAGAAATAACAGAAAATAAATCAAAAGATAAAAGCCTTGAAGATTTTAAAACGCAAGCAAAAAACAATAAAGAGAGATTGAGAAATGCTGGTGGAGTTTTAGGGGTGATTCAAAACGCCATGAAAGGTTTAGGAGAAATATTCCTCCCAATTATCCCTGCTATTGTAGCTGCTGGTATGGCGATGGGGTTTGCTGCATTATTTAAAAATTTAGGAGTTCTTAAACCTGGTTCTCATTTTACAGATATTGTTGATATAGTAACAAAAACAGCATTTGATTTTTTAATAGTTTTAGTTTGTTGATCAACAGTTAAAAAATTTGGTGGTAATCCAGTTTTAGGAATTATTGTTGGATTAATGTTTGTTTCACCAATATTGCCAAATAAGGGTGAAATTGCTTCTTATGAGGCTTGATTAAAATTTCAAAATAATGGAGGAACAGAAGAACAGTGAAAGCAGGCATTTAATAAATTGCCCGAACTTGTAGAACCTTGAAAAATAGGATTTATTAAAATAACAGGTTATCAAGGTTCTGTTTTACCTGGATTATTTATTGGAATAATTATTGCATATACAGAAAAGAATCTTAAAAAAATTGTTCCGAGTGCAGTTAATATAATAATTACACCATTTTTAACAATTGTAATTTCGTTCACAATTGGGCTAATGATTCTAGGGCCAATATTATTAATTATTGAAAGTGGGGTTTTAATTGCAGTTAAAACCCTTCTAAATATACCATATGGTTTTGGAACAGCACTTGTTGCTGGATCACTACAAGCTATTGTTATAACAGGTTGTCACCAAATTCTGCAAGGATTAGAAATGCAATTAGTTGTTGATGGTAGAACAAACACTGGAGCAATGAATGGTTCAATCTTTAATGCCATTTGAACAGTTTCAATTATTTCACAAGGTGGGGCAGCTCTTGCTGTAGCTTTAAAAGAAAAAAATAAAGATGATAAAAGATTACATATTTCTTCGTTTATATCAACATTATTCGGAATAACTGAACCAGCAATTTTTGGAAGTAACTTACCAAAGATAAAACCATTTTTATATGGTTTAGCTGGTGGAGCTATTGGTGGATTCTTTGTCGGAATTTTTAACATCAGATGTTCTGGTATGGGGGTAACTGTATTACCTGGTTTATTACTTTATGCTGATAGTGTTAAAAATTTATTACTAATTATAGTAGGTAACTTAATCGCTTTAGGATCAGCTTTTATATTAACTTTCTTTTTATATAAACAAAAAAATAAAGCAAAAATCACAAAAGCAAATGTATAATAATAAGTATGTGAGAAAAATACAGTTTAATAAATAATTCAAATTTAAATGAATTTGAAAAAAAACATGAAACTAAAATGAAGGATTGATACAATAATCAATTCCATTTAAGTGGGTACAGTGGGTCAGTTAATGATCCTAATGGTTTAGTTTACTATAATAACCAATATTACATCTTTTTACAAAGTTGTTTGTTTAGTATCGAACATTATAATAAATCTTGAGGGTTATATACCACAAAAGATTTTATTAATTATACATATGAAGGAATTGTGATAACACCAAGTTGTGAATGAGATAAACATGGAGTATTTTCTGGAAGTGCTAAAGTAAATAAAAATGGAGAATTAGAATTCTTTTATACAGGTAATATTAAATTAGATACTATAAATAGAACAGCTACAACAATTAAAGCATTAGTTGATCTTAAAGAAAAAATAGTAACAAAAGAATTATTGTTTACAGCTGATTTAACTAAATACACAGGCCATTTTCGTGATCCGATTATTTTTGAAAGAGATAATAATTTATATATGTTAAATGGTGCTCAAACTTTGGACATTAAAGGAATTTTGAGTGTTTATAAATTTAATAACAATAAATGAGAATTCTTTAAAGATATTGAATTAGATAAAGATGATAAGCAAAACTCATATATGGTAGAGTGTCCTAACTATTTTGAATTAAATGGTAAAACAATAATTTTTGCTTGTTTTGAAAAAGAAGGAGCAATTGGCACTGGAAGTCATTTTGTTAAATATCTGGAAGTAGAATTTGATAAAGAATTAAATATAACATCTAACAATACTTTAAATAAAATAGATTTAGGTTTTGATTTTTACGCACCACAAATCTTTGACAATACACATAATAGAAAAATTATGCTTGGGTGGTTGGGTAACTCAAAATCAAATGTTTTCCCACCAGAGTTAACAACTTGATCAAATCAACTAACAGTTCCAAGAGAATTATTTATTAAAAATAACAAACTTTACCAATTACCAATTAAAGAACTTGAACAACTAAGAGTTAAAACAATTGATGGTAAATATGAAAATGGTACTGCTGAATTAATAGGTGAAAACATTAATGATCAAAACTTCAATATTGAAATTAAAAGCAACAGTAAATCCATAGTTATTCAAAACTTAAATAACATTTTAACAATTGACCGCAGTAATGTTGATTATTCTGATGAAGAAAATTTACCTTCTATTTTACAATTTGAAGATTTAAAAATACAAGACATTCAAATTTTAATTGATAGAAGCTGTATGGAAATATTTATTAATAAAGGTGAACACGCCATAAGTGTTAGATTTTATTTAAAACATCATAATGAAATTATTACTGATTTAACGAATAAAAAAACATATCAACTAAAAGGTTACGAGTATAGTTGAAACAATATCATATTTAAAAATAACATAAAATAAAAACTTGTGGTTTAATTTATTAAATGAGTATATTTTTGCAAGTATAGAAAAAGTTTTTTATCAAAAATTGTTAATTGAGAATGATATTGTCGTCACTAATAAGCAAATACCAGTGTTGTAAAAATTTAACCTAGTTGATACTAAAATTAAGTGTGGAAGAATATCTTCACACTTTTTTATAATAAATTTAATCGTGTTTTCTTTATTACTAATTTTTTATTTTTTTTATTAATTTATACAAGCTTTAATATTTATGTTTTTATACGCATTTTTTCTGATTATAATGTTTCAGAATTTGATAATATTTATAATTCAGATATTAAAAATGAAATTGAAGATAAATATTTACAAATAGTTTATGATGCTGATAAATCAGCTTATTGATTCAATCAAGTTCCTGATAAATTAAATGGATTTTTTATGGGCCCTAAATATGTTGAGACTAGTGAAAAATTCAAAAATCAAAATATTTCATCAAATAAATTTCAAGAAGTAAGTTCTTATTCACCAACTTTAGTTTCATCATTTGTGGCTCTCAGTCAATTTTCTAATTCAATATCTTTAGCTTTTCAAACCCAAAAAATTACACAAGATAAAGTTTTTTCTAATTGAACTTTTGATGACAGAGATAAATATAATTTTTCAGGTTTAAAAGGGTTTTTAATAAACCTAATAACTAATGATAAAGAATTAAAAGAAATTTTACAAAAAGATAGTCTTTTAGAAATAGTCGAACTAATTGACTTGGAAAAAAATAAAAAATATTTTGATTTAACAGGCACATTTATAGATATTTTCTATGCAAAAGAACAAAATTCTACTTTAGCAAACATCTTTGAAAAATCAACTTCTCAGTTAGAAGAAATCGGTAATAATTCAACTTCAAATCAAAATGATGGTGGTTTTGGTGATCTTGAAAAATTTTTAGTAGCAGTTAAAAGAATTTTAAATTCATCAAAAATTTATATATCAGATTCTGAAGTTATTAAAAATATTGAAAATGGTTTAAAAAAATTAGTAATAAAAATATTAAGTGCAAATGAACAAGTATTAAATGTATTTGTTGCAAGTGATAAAAATAATGTAAATCAAATATATAATAGAGAAGGAATTGATTGGTTAAATCAATTTCAATTAATCGGTATTATCAATTTATTTCTCAATCCTGAAGAATTTTATGTTTCAAATTCTCATAAAGCTGAATTTTTAAAAAAAATTGAAGATATTTCTAAAACTGTTGAGCATATTGTTTATGTAATTGTTGACCCAACAATTTTTTTAGCAAAAGGAGCCTTTGAAATTTATTCTAATAAAAATCAAATTGAAAATAAAAAGTTACTTGAAGATGTAGTTAATGATAATCAATTGTTTATCAAGAAAAAATATAATATAATCTTGTTATAAATAAATATTAAATAACATTTGGACAAAATGTTGCTGATGCCTTTAAAGAGAGTTGTTGATGGTGTGATAACAATAAGGATATGCAAATTTTTACTACCATATTATATGTTACGTGTAAACGCGTTAAGTTTGAATTAGGGCAACTGTGAAAAGTTATGAATTAGGATGGTACCGCGTTATAAACGCTCCTAAATAATAGGGCGTTTTTTATTTATTTACATGGGAGGTATTATTATGAAAATAAAATTATTAGATGGAACAGTGAAAGATTTTAATGGTTCTGCCACTATTTTAGAAATTGCGGAAAATATTGCAATCAGTTTAAAGAAGAATACCATTGCTGCAAAAGTCAATGGTAAATATGTACCAACTGATTATATTGTTGAAAAAGATTGTGATTTAGAATTAATTACAAGTAAACATGAAGACTATTTAAAAGTTTTAAACTACACCACAGCTTTTGTAGCTGGTGCTGCTATTGAAAGCATTTTTAAAGATACAAAACTAGCAAAAATATTATATAAAAAAGACGAATGTGAATTTGGTGTAACTTTTGAAATAGAACCAAGAATTGGTTTAGATCAATTGACAGTTATCCAATCAAAAATAATGGAATTGTTGAAGAATAACTCAATTACTTGAACAAAAGTTTCATGAGAAGAAATTGAGAAAAGTGAAGAATATAGTGAATATCAAAAATATATTGCAAAAGATATGCACGAAACATATGGGGAAGTTTTTATATATAAAATAGCTAACACGAAATTTATAACCCCTCATCCCATTACGTTAAATACAAAGTTAATTAAAGTTTTAGAGATTCAACAGTTATCTGGTGAATATTGATTAAATGATGCAAAAAACATTATGTTACAAAAAGTTCACGGAATTATGTCGGATAGTCAAGCCAGTCTTGATGAGATAAAAGCTTCACTAGAAGATAGAAGAAGCAGAGACCATAGAATAATTAATAAAACACTTAATGTATTTGGAATTGATAATCTAGTTGGTCCGGGTTTACCTTTATGAATGCCTAATGGAACAATTATCAAAGAGGAAATCAAAAAATACTTAAAAGAAAAAGAATGAGAGTATGATTATATCCATGTAACTACTCCAGTTATTGGGACTATTGATTTATATAAAAAATCAGGTCATTGAGATCATTATGGAGAAGATATGTTCCAACCATTTAATGGTGGTGCTGGTAATGAAGAACAATTTATTTTAAGACCAATGAACTGCCCACATCATGTGGCTGTTTATAAACAAGAACAAAGAAGTTATAGAGATTTACCTTTAAGAATAGCAGAACATGCTTTACAACACAGATATGAGTCAAGTGGCAGTTTAACTGGTCTTGAAAGAGTTAGAGCTATGGAATTAACCGATAGCCATATTTTTGTGAGACCAGATCAAGTCGAACAAGAATTCAAAGCTATCTATAAATTAGTAACTGAAGTTCTTGATACTTTTAAAATTGAAATTGATTATTTAAGTTTAAGTTTAAGAGACCCTGAAGATAAGATTAAATACTATCAAGATGATAAAATGTGAAACGAAGCTGAAATAGCTTTAGAAAATGTGTTAAAAGATTTAAATCTTGATTATAAGAAATGTATTGGGGAAGCTGCTTTTTATGGTCCTAAATTAGATATCCAAATCAAAACAGCGCAAAATCATGAAATAACTGTTTCAACAATTCAATTAGATTTCTTATTACCTAAAAAATTTGATGTTACTTATATTGATCAAAATCAAGAATATAAAGCACCAATTATGATTCATAGAGGATTAATCGGAACTTATGAAAGATTTGTAGCGACTTTATTAGAACAAACAAAAGGAATATTGCCTTTATGATTAGCTCCAACTCAGGTAGAAATTATTCCTATTGGTGATCAAACTAATGAAAGTTATGCAAATGAAGTTAGAAATGAATTAAAAAAACATTTCATTAGAACTCACATTGATAATAGAGATGAAAGACTAAGTTATAAAATAAGAGACGCGCAAATTAAAAAAATCCCTTACCAATTAGTTATTGGTGAAACTGAAAAATCAAATAAAACAGTCACTTTCAGAATGTATGGAAGCGAAGAACAAACAACAATTTTGTTAAATCAATTTGTCAATATCTTAATTAATAAAATAAAATCAAAAAATTAAACCAAACCAAAATAAACCAAAATAAACCAAAATAAACCAAAATAAACCATTAGTGTTATTTTTGGTTTATAATTTTTATGTGGAGGTAAAATGATTAAATTTGAAAGAAAAAAACTGATTATAGATTTTTTAAAAGAAAAAGGAATATCTTATAATGAAGTTTTATCAGAAAAGTTAAATATACCAATGTCTACACTAAGACGTGATTTAAATGATTTGCTTAAAGAAGGTTTAATCAATAAAATGCATGGTGGTGTTGAATATAACGATTCAAGTTTGGTCATGGAAGACTTTTTTGAAAGTAAAATAAACAATAATATTGATGAAAAAATTTTAATTGCAAAAAAAGCAATCAAATTAATTAAAAAAAATGAGTCAATTTTTATTGACTCAGGTTCTAATGGTTTTTATGTTTGCAAATTTTTACCAAAAGATTTGAATTTAAAAATTGTAACTAATTCAATTTATAACGTTTTAGAACTAATGAAGCAAGGTCATCAAAAAGTTTATTTACTTGGCGGCAAATTTAAACCAGTAACTGGGGCTATTATTGGTTATGAAGCTATTCAATCATTAGCTAATTATAGTTTTGATAAAGCATTTATTGGAATAAATGCTATTGATGAACAATTCAACCTCTACACAACAAATTCAGAACATGCTCAAGTAAAAATAGAGATTATAAAATGTTCAAAACAAACTTATGGGCTTGCAGATTCAAGCAAGTTTAATAAAAAGTCGTTTTACTTATTTGCGAGAGAAGATAAAGTAAATTTGATAAGAAAATAGAACGAGGAAAAATGATATACACAATTACATTAAATCCTGCCTTAGATCACACAATAGAAACTAATAAGTTCAATTTGAATGAAACTAATTATTACCAAAGAGATTATAAAAAAATTGGAGGTAAAGGAATTAACACCGCAATAATTTTGAATAATTTAAATGCAAATGTAATTTCTGTTGGAATATTAGGTGAAGAAAATAAACATATATTTATTGAAGAATTTAATAAAATAGGTTTATCTAATCATTTTATTTTAAATAAAGGTGTAACAAGAACAAATTTCAAAATAAAAAATCTAGCCAAAAAATCTGAAACTGAACTTAATGGGGTTGGGTCTGAAGTTAGTAAACACACTATTCATCAATTATTAGAATTTTTAGAAAAAAAAATTCAACCAGCTGATATTGTTATAGCTTCTGGTAGTTTACCAATTGGAATAAATAATAATATTTATAATGAAATTGGAAATATAGTGAATGATAAAAAAGGTATGTTTATATTAGATACTTCAAAAGAAAACATGATTAATGGTTTAAAAGCTAAACCATTTCTAATTAAACCTAATATTGAAGAGATTTGTGAAATTCTAAATGTTAAATTTAAAGAATATTCATTTGATGAAGTTCAAAAAATGATTCAACAACTGAAAGATATGGGTGCTAGAAACGTATTATTTAGTATGGGTTCAAAAGGAAGTTATTATTTTAGTGAAAACAACGAAATATTTCATACAGGCATAGCTACAGGTAAACTAGTTAATTCGGTTGGATCTGGAGATAGTATGATAGGTGGTTTCACTTATGGACTTTCATTAAATCTAACTACTGAAGAATCCTTACAATATGCTTCAGCTGCTGGGGGAGCTACTGCTTTTTCAGAAGGTTTAGGTTCAAGAGAAGAAATCGAAAAATTATTTAAAACAATTCAAGTAAAAAGAATATAGGAGAATATATGGAATTAACAAAGTTATTTCAAAATAAACTTTCTTTCTTTGATGCTGATTTAAAAACAAAACAAGAAGTAATTGATTTTTTAGTTTCAAAATTAAAAACTGAAAAAGTAGTTACTGATGAAAAAATATTTAAAGAAGCAATTTTAAAAAGAGAAGGTGAATTTTCAACTGGAATTGGTGATGCAATTGCAACACCACACGCAATAAATGAAGTTGTAACAAAACCAACTATTGCATTTATGAAATTAAAAAATCCTATCGAGTGAGGAAGCATGGATAATAAACCAGTATCATTGGTATTCATGATCGCAACAAACGACACAAGTGGTGATACACATTTAGCTGCTATTGGTGATCTTTCAACAGTATTAGTTAAAGAAGAAATTAGATTAGCATTAATGGAAGTTAAAAACTTTAAAAGTTTTATTTCAGCTTTAGAAGTTAAAGTGGAAAGTAAAAAAATTGCACCTAAAGATGGAGTTTATGATGTTGTAGGTATTACTGCATGTCCAACAGGCATTGCACATACATATTTAGCAGCTGAAAAACTTGAAGAATATGCTACTAATTTAGGTTTAAGTGTCAAAATTGAAACTCAAGGTAGACGTGGAACTGAAAATAAACTTACCCAAGATGAAGTTGATAATGCTAAAGTTATTATTTTAGCTCATGATAAAAACATTGCAGGTATGAATAGATTTTCAGGAAAACAAATTATTGATACTTCAACCAAAGATGGTATTTACAACGGTAAAGAACTAATTGAAAATTTTGGAAAAGACGGTAAAACAATTACTGGAAAAAATGTTTCAGGAAATGATGAAGAATCAGGTGGGGAATTTTCACTGAAAAAATTTGCTGAAGTTAAAGGTAATTTGTTAGCTGGGGTTTCAAGAATGTTACCTTTTGTTGTTGCTGGTGGTATTATATTAGGAATTGGGTTCTTAATTGATTTTGCAGCGGGTAATGGTGAAGCTGGTGATATATTTGGTTCAGTAAGTCCAGTTGCTGGTTGATTCTCAGCTATTGGCAAAACTTCAATGATGATGATGGTACCTATTTTATCTGCATATATTGCATATACAATTGTTGGTCCACAAGGTTTAATGCCAGGAATGATTGCTGGTTTATTAGCAGATGGGACTGGTGGATTTGCATATTCTCTTCCAAATAAGGAAGGTGTTTTTGCAGATTGAAGTGGATTATGATCAAAATTAATACCAGGTAATATACCAATGAATTCAGGATTTATTGGTGGTATTGTTGGAGCTTATGCTGCAGGACTTATAGTATTTGGTTTAACAATGGCATTTAAAAAATTTAATAAAAATTTTCATGGAGTTAGAGATATTGTTTTAATTCCTGTACTTTCATTATTAGGTATTTGTTTAACAATGTTTGTAATCAATATCCCATTAGGTTATACAATGTATGGAATTAAATCAGGATTAATTTGATTGTCAAAACAAAATCTATTAATACTAGTTGCTATGATTATCGGGTTTATGATGTGTGTTGATATGGGTGGACCTATCAATAAAATAGCATATACTTTAGGTACTTTATCAGTTGGTGGGGGTTTAGGTTCATTAAATGATAATCCTCAATTAACAACAATAATGGCAGCTGCAATGGCAGCTGGTATGATTCCACCTCTTGGAATTGCTGTTTCAACAATTATGTTTAGAAAAGTTTGAGCTTCAAAAGAAAAAGATGCTGCAAAATCTAACTGATTATTAGGTGCATTTTTCATTACAGAAGGTGCAATTCCATTTATGATAACTGATCCAAAACGCATAGCTGTTTCAGGAATGGCTGGTGGAACAATCACTGGACTTCTTGTTGGTGCTTTCAAAATTACTCTTGGTGCACCTCATGGAGGAGTTGCTGTATTCCCCCTTTTAAAATCTTATTTGGTTAGTTCTTCAAGTGCTGCTATAGGATTAGGAATAAGTTTATATATCTTAGCAATTGTTGTAGGAACTTTCACAATGGCTACTATTTTAGGTTTATGAAAAACAATAGATGTTAAAAAAGGTAAATTAGTTATTGCTTAATAAGACAAAACTTTTGTTATTGATATAAAATATTAATATATAAAAAGGAGAATTATATTATGGCAGAATTAATAAAAATAAAAACTGTTGAAGAATTTGATGAGTTGGTTGCTACAGGTAAAACACTAGTAGATTTTAATGCTGTTTGATGTGGACCATGTAAAATGCAAATGCCTATTGTTGACTTAGTTGCTAAGCGAACACAAGGAGTTAAATTTGTTGATTTAGATGTTGATGTAGTACCTGATATTGCAAAAAGATATGAGGTTATGTCAATACCAACTTTAATGATTTTTGAAAATGGTGAAGCTAAAAATAAAAATGTAGGATTTATGGATCCTGCAAAGTTAGAAGCTTTCATTAAATAAAAATGAAAAAGAATCTCATTTAGATTCTTTTTTTTATTTTTAGGAATAAAATATATGTTATATAAAAGGTAATATAAAAATGCAAGATAGAGATATAAAGGTAATATTTGATAAAAAAAACATAGTTGAAGTTGAAAATATTTCTAAGGTTTATGATAAACACACTTGAGCTTTAAAAAAGATCAATTTAAAAATTGGGCGTGGTGAATGTATATCATTACTTGGTTCTAATGGTAGTGGGAAAACTACTCTTTTAAGAATACTTGCTAACAATCTTGAAAAAACTACTGGAACAATAAAATATAATTTTAAAGAAGAAAATATTTTAAAAAGTATTGGTTTTCAAAAAAGAGAACAGGCTTGACCTGTTGGATTTAAAGTAAAAGATATCAATCAATTATGATATAACATTTATCAAGTTGAAGATTTAGAGTGAATTAGTATTTTAAAAGATGTTTTTGGAATCACCGAAATTGAGAATAAACAATTATCAAAATTATCTATTATCAAATTGCAAATGTATGCAATATTTTTAGCATTAATCAACAAACCTGAATTATTGTTAATTGATGATCTTTCATCAGGGATTGATTTCAAATACGAGGAGAAAATATCTAGATTTTTAAAAGATTATATTAGCAATGGCAATACTGTTGTTTTAAATTACCCAAGTAATTATTTTTTAGAAAATACAACCACAAGAATTATTTATATCAATGATGGAGAAGTTTTTGATGATAAATCAATTAGTGATGTTAGAGGGGAGTTTAGAACTATTTCTGACTATACTAAATCTATTTTTAGAGAAGAGATTATTAAAGAGAACAGAATTAAAAATAAATCAAAATTATTTATTAACATTAATTCTAAGTTAGAAGAGATTATTAGTGTTATACAAGGAATTATTGATGACTTAAGTCGTGAAGAACATCCAAATGCTAAAATTAATAACACAATTAATAACTCTTATGCAGCAGTTTTAGATTTAAAAACTAATATTGATAATTTATCAATATCATATATTGACAGTGCTGGAATAAAAATAATATCTACTAAAATTAAAACAACCATTAAAACCTTTAACAAAGTTTATCTTGTTTCGCCATATCAAAAATATGAAAAAACTTTTAGAAATATTGAAAAATATTTACAAAAAGAATTAAAAAGAACTTTTAATAATGAAATGGTTATCGTTAAAGGTGATACATTAAGTTCAACTATTTCTGAAAGTGAAAAAAAGCAATTAGCTAAACTGAAAGAAAAGTACATAAAAGAAGAGCAAAAAACAATTCGAAAAAAAATTTTAAAACAACAATTTAAAAAAATTGAGTCATCTACTTTTAAAAAAGGAAATGAGTAATATGAAATCTAGTAAATTGAAAGTTGTATGTAAATTATTAAAAATCCAAACGATCAATTATTTTTCTGACCCTGTTAATATAGTTTTAGGTTTTTTACTTTGTAGTGTTACTATGCTTTGTTGAGTAGCTTTTAAGCCAACAGAAGGAGGTATATCAACTGATGCGTTTGTTTTAGCTTCAGCAATCGGTATATCAACTATTAGAAATGCCGAATATAATTTGAATTGTACTCTTGTTGAATGAAGAGAAACAAGATTTATTAGAAATATATTAACAACTCCTATTTCTAAAAAATTATTCTACTTTACAATTCTTCTTTTTAACTGAATTGTTAATATAGTGATAGCTTTAATTTTGTTTGCTTTAGCAATGATGTTTAGTTCACAAAGAGTGATATTGGAAAATGTCCAATGAGCACCTTTTTTAGCTGGGTTTTGATTAAATATTATTTTGTCAAACATTATGGCTTTATGATTGTCTGTTGCCTTTAAACAAAGAGACTATGTATTGATTCTGTCATCAATTTCATATTATATAGCTATGTACTTATTAGGATTAGGAATTCCGTGATCAACAGTTGGACAATACAAAGTTATATACTATGTTTCATATTTATTCCCGCACAGATATGTATTACATATTATGCAAGCAGCTTGAGTTGGAACTTCTGGAAATATGTCACTACCAATACCTTTACATCCAGGCGAAAGTTGAGAAGGTTCTTGATTAGAACAACAAAACTTTGGTTATGGTGATAATGGGTGATGATTACCATCATTAATATCTGTATTTTTTATAATATTTTTTACGCTATTATTTATGATAGCTATGAACAAAAAATATAGATTTGGAACACGTAGGTATGCAAAATATAAAGGCGTAGCTATAAACTTAGAAAATATTGAAATGATTAAAAAGTCATCATCAGTTAATGAATTAAAAGAATTTATAAGAATATCTGAGATAGATAAAATTCAAAATGACTTTAAAAGTAAAAAAGTTAGAAAGCGACCAGGTGATTAATATGCAAAAGCTACTAAAAGAATATAAAGTGTTTAGTATTTTATTTGTGATACAAGCTAAAAACTGACTCGCTAGCCCAATGAACATTTTCTTAGGTGTGTTTATTACTTTTTATACCGTTCTTTGTTGATTAACATTTAAAGATGGAGACAACTTTTTAATGATATCTGGAATTTGTGTTGCTATGACCAGAAACTCTATGTATATATATTTAAGAACTTTACTTGATTGAAAAGGAAAAACCTTTAGAGATAAATTACAAATGACAAATATTAACGGAGTTACTAAACAAGCATCGTTATTAGCATTTAACTTTGTTTCAACATTAATTATATGTTTGGTACTAGTTATTATATCTGTTTCTTTTTTTCCAGGTCAAATTACTTGAACAGCTAATTTACCAATGTTAATATTTGGTTTAATTATGTGTTGAGTTACTTGTTGTGCTACTGCAATAGCTATTTATTTAATAATTCCCAATGCCAAATGATCATTAATGTTTGGATTATTAATTTATTTTTTTTCAACTTATTTTTTGGGTTTAGGATTTCCATTTTCAACTATCACAGATCATCAATGACTAAATATACTTATTTATTTTCACCCAATACGCTATTCAATTAATATTGTACAAGCTGGATATGTTGGTGCTACTGATTTTAAATATGTTATTGATGGAAATATGATTGTTGACTTTAAGTATGCTGGTCAAACATGAATTCCTATTGTTGCTGCAATTGGAGTTATAACTATATTAATAGTTATTATTTTATTAAAAATAAATCATGAAAGAGGATATAAGTTTAGATCAAATAATAGTGTAAAAATAATGAAATCTAAATCTAAAGCATATATTAAACAAATTAAAGAAACAAATGATATAAACTTATTAAGAGAGATAAGAGAAGACAGAATGGGAGAACTAAAAGATGAAATGCTACATTAAAGATTGTGAACAAAGTGCATCTGCTTCATTTGCTGAAAGAGTTTTAGATATGAATTCAACAAATAATCAATGAACAACTGCTGAACCAATTTACAAAAAGTTTACTTGATACTTTTGCTCACTGCATATTAACGAAAAACTCGAAGAAATTCAACAACGTCAAAAGTAATATAATCTATGTAAGAGCATAGATTTTTTTATTATCTGAAAAAGTGATAGTATATAATTACTAATAAAAAAGGAGAATATGAGAACATGTAACAAACAACATCTTTCAAAAGAAGAAAAAACATTTGAAAAAAAATTAAAAAGAAGAAATGTTGGGTTAATCATGAATCTTTTTGGATCATCATCATTAATTTTTTTGACAATATTTTTAGTAGTCATTCTTGGACTGATTTACTTTTGAGCTGGTAAAGAAAAAATTCAAACTGGTTTAAATTCAACTGTTTCTTATTTAGAAAACAAACTAAAGTCTTTTATTGCTGAAATTAAGCAAAGTTTTAATCCTGATGAAATGTATGAAGAATTAATGAAAAAAATTAATACCGAAGGCATACAAATAAAAATAGATGGTCAATCTCACCCACTTAACGCTGATCAAATAAAAGAATTAGTTGAAAAGATTTTACCAAAACAAACTTTTGTTGATATGGTTAATCATTATTTAGAATTTGGTAATATTAAGCTACCCAGCGAATCAATAAAAAAATTAATTGATAAATTCCCATGAGAATCATTTGATAAATATTCAATTATAGCTTTAGTTGTGACTTCTTCATTAACTATTGTTAACATTTTAAATATTATCTTTACATCAAGACTTGTAATTGGAAATGGGATTATTGCCAAAGTTGGTTTCATAATTACTTCGATACTTTCTTTTAACCTAATCAATTGAATTGGTTTATCAGTATTTAGTGTTAATGATAAAAAAGAATAAATAGTTAGTTTATAAAAAATACCAATCAAGCGGGATTGGTATTTTTATTTATTTTGATTTTAATCTTAAAACTTCTTCTCTTAAAAATCTTAATTTTGCTTCTTTAACTAAAAGTGCGTCAAATTCTTTATTAAATATTCCCATGAAATAACCAATTATTAAAGCTCCAACTCAGTTACCCAATATTGAAGGAAGAATGTTTATTAATAAAAAAATCCAAACTAAATTATTATCAATCTGTTGGTAAGCAAGAATAGCATTAGTTATAATCATTCAAGCAATAAACCAGTTAGCTACACAGTGTTGATATCCACCAATAGCAAAATAAAATAAAATAAATAAATACATAATCATTGACGCTACAGCATTTCCTTTTGTAGATTTAGACCCTTGAGTTGCTAAACAAACTAAGAAGTTACACAAAATAGCACTCATGAATGTTCATAAAACTGCTTGTAGAATAATTTTGCTTGTTAAAGCACTTAAACCAAAACCTGCAATCATTACATGCCCAACATTATAGAGTTTTTTTTCTATAAAATTATGCACAAAGTATTCTCATATTGAGTTACCCTCACCAGTCATTGTTCCTGATAATTGAAATATAATAACAACAATAAACATTCCTATTATATTTCCCAAATAAACAAGACCACAAGCTTTCATAAAGACTGTTCAGCGTTCTACACCTTTAAACATTGTCCTGTTATATCACATGTGTGCTGTAACAAATCCTCCTCCAAGAAAACTTATTAATACAATAACTATTGCAAAAACTGCACTAAATACTATTTTACTCAATGAAGCTCACGCATCACCACCTAAAGAATATGATGCTAATATAGCCCCAACATAAGCCAAAGATATTCAAAACCCAGCTAAAATTCCTGCTGAAAACTGTTTTACATTTTGTAATCTCAAACCATCAGATATTGTTCTAAAAGTGTGAACATAACCATAATTGTGATATGAAATATCTTGATTATATAACGAAGAAAAATCTTCTTCTTCTAATCGCTTTATCTCTTCTTCATATTTTTGTATTTTTACACTATTGTCTTTTTTGTTAAAAAATTTTAAAATCATTTTTTCTCCTAATTTAAATACGTCTATGTTTTTTTCAACTAATAATTATTTTATCTAAAATATTATTTTTTATTCCACTTTTAAGAAATATTTATCATTAAAATTAAAAAGTATTTATAATTAATTACATAAAAGCAAATAAAAATTAAATTCTAAAGGAGAAAAAATGAAATTGTTTGGCAAAAAAAATAAAGAAATAAATATTTATGCTCCAGTTAATGGTGAAGTTGTTGGTCTTGATAAAGTTGATGATGAAGTATTTAGTCAAAAAATGATGGGTGATGGTTTTGCTATTATTCCTTTTGATGGAGAATTTGTTTCTCCTATTGATGGAAAATTAGTGAGTGTATTTCAAACAAAGCATGCATATGGTATTCAACACTCAACAGGTGTAGAGTTATTAATTCACATTGGTTTAGATACAGTTACTCTTGACGGAGAAGGTTTTGAGTTACATGTTACTCAAGATCAAAAAATTAAAACTGGAGAAAAATTAGTTAATGTCGATTTAGCTTTTGTAAAACCAAAAGTGCCTTCAATCACCACTCCAATTATTTTTACAAACCAAGAAGGTAAAGAAATTAAAATAATTAAAACTGGAAAAGTTGCTAAAGGTGAATTAATCGCTCAATTAGTTTAACTACTAAAAACCAAATTTGGTTTTTTTTATTTTGATTTCAAAATAATTCACAGTAATAAAAAAATTGATATAATTAAATAGTTAAAAGAAAAAGAAGCACAAGCTCACCACCAATTTTTTGAAGTGGTAATAATAAACTTATTTTTAAAAATATTATTTTATTATGTGTGCTATCTAATTTTTGACGGCACACATTTTATTTATCTAAAAAGGAGATCATTAATGGATCAAAGAAGAAACAATACAAAACCAGTTAAAGTTCAAGAACCTATAAATAACTTTATCAGAGCTAGAGAAGTACTAATCATTGGCGACAATGGAGAAAAGTTAGGACCTATTTCAAAACTAGATGGAATTCGTTTAGCAGAAGAAAGAGGTTTAGATTTATTTCAAGTAGGTCAACAAGCTGATGGAATTGCGATTTGTAAAATTGTTGATTATGGTAAATTTAAATACCAACAACAAAAAAAGCAAAAAGAAGTTAAAAAGAATCAAGTTAAAGTAGAAAACAGAGAAGTTAGGCTTACTGTTAATATTGGTCAACATGATTTATTGGTAAAAGCTAAGAAAGCTCGTGAATTTTTAGAAGCTGGAGATAGAGTTAAAGTTTCTCTAAAATTTAGAGGTCGTGAAATTGCTTATATGGATCAAGGTATGGAGACAATAAATAAATTTTACTCAGAAATTGAAGATGCTGCTAAAATTGAAAAAGAAGCAAAATTAACTTCAAGATTTTTAGATATGTATTTAGTGCCAAAAAAATAATTAGAAAGAGTTTTGAAAGGAAATATATATTATGCCAAAAATGAAAAGTAAAAAATCATTAGCAAAAAGAGTTACTGTTAAGAAAAATGGTACTTTAAAAAGAGGTAAGGCTTATAGATCTCATCGTGCTACTGGAAAAACAACAAAACAAAAACGTCACTTAGAGAAATCAACAATAGTGCACACAACAGACATGAAAAGAATTAAAGGATTACTTCAAAAGTAAGAAAGGGATAGGGATACAAAATGGCAAGAGTAAAATTTGGTAAAGTTACCAGAGCAAGAAGAAAGCGTTGAATTAAACGTGCTAAAGGTTATTATGGAACTAAAAAATCTTCATATAAGAAAGCTCATGAACAAGTAGTACGTTCTATGGCTTATGCTTTTGTTGGTAGAAAACAAAACAAACGTAATTTTAGAAAACTATGAATTGTTCGTATTAATGCAGCTGTTAGACCTTATGGTTTATCATACTCAAAATTTATGAATGGTTTAAAATTAGCAAATATTGATGTTAACCGTAAAATGTTATCAGAATTAGCTATTAATGATGCAAAAGTTTTTCAAGGATTAGTTGAAGCTGCAGATAAAGCATTAAATTCAGGAAAAACAACCATTAATAAAGTTGAAATTAAAGAAAAAGTTAGAGCAGAACCTAAAAAAGCAGAAGCTAAATCTGCACCTAAAAACCCAATTGTAAAACCAGTTGAGAAAAAAGAAGAAAACTCAGCATCTAAACCTGAAGTTTCCCATGAAGAAGCTAATGAATTCTTATCAAAAATGGAAGCTAAATACAAAGAACATTTAGCTGAAGAAGTTGAAGTTGAACCTAAAAACGCAGAAGCTAAATCTGCACCTAAAAACCCAATTGTAAAACCAGTTGAGAAAAAAACAGAACCTAAAAAAACAGAAGTTAAATCTGCACCTAAACCTCCAACTGTAAAACCAGTTGAGAAAAAAGTCTCAGCTGATGAGCGTGCTAAAATAGATGGATCTGAAGTAATTGAAGAAGAAAGACATGAATTGCAAAAATACTCAAATAAATTGAGAGAAGTAGCAATTGAAAAGGAACTAACTGCAAAATTACAAGATGTTAATTTACGTGATATGACTAAAAAAGAACTTATTGAATATATGAGAAAAGTTCGTACAGCAATTCAAAATAAAAAATAAAAAATATTATAAAAAACACAGTTCAATCAATAACTGTGTTTTTTATAATTATTAATTAGATGTGTCTTCAACTTTTTATTTTTTAAATATATTTATCCCCATTTTATTTTGAACTTTTTGTAATTTTTTATATGCTACTTTTTGAGCTTTAAAAGCACCTTGTTTCATTAGTTCTTCTAACAATTGATTATTGCTTTGCAATTCTTCATATTTTTGTCTTATAGGGTTTAAAGTATTGACTAAAACTTCACTAACATCATCTTTAAGATCTTTGTAAGTTTTATTTTTTCAATGTTGTTCACATTCTTTAATTGTTTTGTTTGTAAGAATAGAATAAATATCAATTAAATTAGAAACACCAGGTTTATTAACTGTATCATATTTAATCAAGTTTTCACTGTCAGTAACAGCTGCTTTAATTTTGTTTCTAATATCTTTTTCACTATCTAAAATAAAAATAATTGCTTTAGGATTACCACTTGATTTGCTCATTTTTTTAGTAGGATCTTGAAGATCCATTATTTTTACATTTCTTTTAGTCAACATAACTTCAGGAACAATATGTGTTTCACCATATTTATTATTCATTCTTTCAGCGATGTCTCTAGTTAACTCTAAATGTTGTTTTTGATCAACTCCAACAGGAACATAACTTGGATCGTATAATAAAATATCAGCAGCCATTAAACAAGGATATGTAAACAGCCCTGCTGGGATAGAAATATTATCTTGACTTCTTAAAGATTTATCTTTGAATTGTGTCATTCTACTTAACTCACCCATTGTTGCTTGAGTTGTTAATAATCATCCTAATTGTGTGTGCTCAATAACATCAGATTGAACAAAGATTGTAGACTTTTCTGGATCAATTCCACAAGCTAAGTAAATTGCAAATGCCTCTTTTGTTTTTTCTTTTAATTTTTTACTATCTTGAGGCACTGTGATGGCATGTAAATTAGCAACAAAAATAAATAAATCATATTCATTCTGATAATTAGCTAAATCACGAATAACACCAAGATAATTGCCAAGTGTTGGACTTCCACTAGAAGTAACACCAGTTACCATTCTTTTCATATAACGATCTCCTTAATTTTTAAATATATTATATATGATTTTTAAGTATATTTTAGGTAAGATATTTATAAAACATAAAGGTGGATACATGAGATATACAATTGTTAAAAATGAATACAAAGATTCATTAAAAAAAGCAGAAAAGATAATAAAAGTTCTTAAAGACTACAACTGAATTGAAGATAAACTTAATCCAGAAGTTATTTTTGTTATTGGTGGTGATGGAACCTTTTTAACAGCTGCTGAGCAGTATAATCATATTTTAGACAATGTTTTATTTATACCAGTTAAATCTGGTGGGATAGGTTTTTATACTAATCACAACAGAATTGAAGATATCAAAAAAAGAATTGATGGCTTAAAAAGAACAAAACCATTACTAATACCGTTATTAGAAGCAAATCATTATAAAGCAATAAATGAAATTAAAATATTAAATAGCAAAAGACCATTAAGAGCTTCTGTTTTGATTAATGATGAATTATTAGAAGAGTTTAAAGGGACAGGATTAGCATTTACAACCCCAAGTGGAAGCACTGGTTTTTCAAAATCTCAAGGTGGAGCTGTTATTATTGATGAAACTAATATCTTCCAAATGCTAGAAATGGCACCAGTTTCTAATAATATTTTTAGAACTATACACGCACCAATTATTCTTTCAAAGAATCATCATATTAAAGTTATTCTTGATGGGATAAAGGATGTTGAGATTATTGTTGATGGAGTTAGTAATAAAGTTCCTGAAAACGGAATAGTTAATGTTTGTTTAAGTAGTAAACATGTTAAGTTAGTTTCCGCACAAAATGAACACACAACTAAAATTCAAATATTAAAAGATATGTTTACTTTAAATAAGAAATTTGAGGATTAAAATATGCACGTTATATCTGGAAAATATAAAGGTATGAAATTGCAATCTTTGAATGGGATGAATACAAGACCCACTTTAACAAGAATTAAAGAAGATGCATTTAATATATTGAGTAACTATTTTTTATTTGAAAATAAAAAAAGCTTAGATATTTTTGGAGGATCTGGTGCTTTAACTATTGAAGGTTTAAGCAGAGGAATTCAAGAGGCTTGAATAAATGACATTTCAAAAGAAGCTATTGAAGTAATAAAAATAAATTTAAATAAGACCAATAATGAAAAATATAATATCACTAATTATGATTACATTTTTTTATTACAAATCTTGCAATCTAATAAGCAAAGTTTTGATTTGGTTTATTTAGACCCGCCTTTTGCAAAAGTTGAATCTTATAATCAAGTAATTGATTCTCTTTTAAAAAACAAAATTTTAAATAAATGAGGAGTTATCATTTTAGAATCAGAAGTTGTTTTAGAAATAGAATTACTAAAAGAGTTTGTTTTAATTAAACATAAAGGTTATAATAAAAAAAATCTATACATATTAAGACTGGAGAAATAAAATGTCAAACAAAAAAGGTAGAATAGTTATAATATCTGGACCAAGTGGAGTTGGAAAAGGAAGCGTTAATGAAAAACTACTTCAAGATAAAAAATTAAATTTGGAATACTCAATATCAATGACAACTAGAAAACCTAGAAATGGTGAAGTTGATGGAGTAAATTATTACTTTGTTTCAAAAGAAGAATTTGCATCAGCAATTGTAAATAATGAATTAATAGAGCATGCTTCATTTGTTGGTAATTCATATGGAACTCCTAGAAAATATGTAGAAGAAAAGCTTAAAAACTCAAAAAATGTAATATTAGAAATTGAAGTTGATGGTGCAACACAAGTTCTTCGAAATGAAGCAAACGTTCTTTCAATTTTCTTAATGCCCCCAAACATAACAGAATTAGCTACAAGAATTAAAGGTAGAAATTCGGAAACTGATGAAGTTATTAAGCAGAGACTTGATAAGGCTCTTTTAGAAATACCTTTAAAACATAGTTATGATTATGTTGTTGAAAATGATTCAGTTGAAAATGCTGTTGCCAAAATAACAGATATTTTAATAAGAGAACAATGTATTGTTAGTGGTGAGGCTTCTAAATACGAAAAACTTGTTGAAATAGTAAATGAAATAGTAGAAGAAAAGTATTTATTCTTTGTTGACCACTGGAAAGAAAATGTTCAAACTGCAGCAAATAAAAAAGAAGATATAAAACAAGCTGATTCTTTTGATGCAAAAAGTAAATTAGTTGAAATACTTTCAAACAAAGTTTACAAAAAAGTTTTAGCCCATGGTGATTTTAATAAAATTAATTCAAAAGAGTTTATTGATTTTAAAATTCAAAAATTAATGTTTAAAGTAAATTTTTTTAGCATAAATCAAAGAAATGATGCAAATGATGAAGACTAATAATTCAAGAGAAATAGCTTTTGAATGTTTGCAAAAAGTTTTTAAACATAAAGCTTTTTCAAATATTTTATTAAATGAAATTTCAAAAAAAGATATCCCCCAAAAATTTAAGAATCTTGTTTTTGCTATTGTTCATGGAACAATAACTAATAAGATATTGTTGGAAAAAACTGTTAGTAAATTAATTGATAATAAAAAAACTAATTTAGATATACAAATTCTTTTATGAATGAGTGCTTATCAAATAAGGTTTTTAAAAACTATTCCTTTATATGCTGTTGTTAATGAAGCTGTAAGTATTGCTAAAAAAATTAATCCAAGACTTTCTGGTTTAGTAAATGCAACTTTAAAAAAAGTTATTAATAATGAACAAGAGCTATTTTCATTTAATGAATTATCTGAAGAACAAAGAGTAATTATTGAAAATTCTTTACCAGAATCATTTTATAATTTATTTAAAGAACAATACGGATCAAAAATTGCAATGAAATTAGCAAACGATTCTACTAAAAAACCATTGATATACTTTAGAGTCAATACTTTAAAAATTTCTTTTGAAGACTTTTTTCAAACTTATAAAGAAGAATTACTTTTAATTAAAACTTCTACAAAAGATTGCTTAATAACTAGAGTTCCTATAGTACAAAGTAAAATGTATCTTGATGGCTTGATTACTGTTCAAGACGCAGCATCTATTAACGTTGTTAATATATTAGATCCAAAACTAAATGATCATGTATTAGACATGTGTGCAGCACCTGGTGGTAAGTTAACTCATATATCAAGTAAATTAAAAAATACTGGTAAAGTAATTGCTTGTGAAATTAATGAAAGTAAAATTAAATTAATTCAACAAAATATTGATAGATTAGCTTGCAGGAATATAGAACTATTCTGCAAAGATGCGATATCTATGAAATTTGAAGAAAAGTTTGATTGCATATTGCTCGATGCTCCTTGTTCTGGATTTGGTGTTTTTAAAAGAAAACCTGAAATTAAATTAAAGGGGTATACAAAAAATAAAATTAATGAAATTATTCAACTTCAATCAAACCTGTTAGATAATGCGTATAAAAATTTAAAAGTAAGGGGAGAAATGGTATATTCCACTTGTACTATCAACAAATTAGAAAATCAAAATCAAATTGAAAAATTTTTAAGTAGATATTCTAATATGAAAAAAATATATGAAGAACAACTTTTTGGTTATGAAAATAATACTGATGGTTTTTATGTTTGCAAAATGATTAAAGAATAAAACTAAGTTTTATTTTTTTATGTGTTTAAAACAAAGATATTTGTTATAAAATATAAATAATAAAAAGAGGTAGCATGGCAAAATTACAATCTAGAAATGAAATTTTCAAGAGTGAAATTGAGAAAAAAAATAAGTTTATAAGTGAAAACAGTGGTATTTTTAATTTTGATACTTATGTAAACTCTTCCTTAGATGAACTTATTAAAATTGATAAAGAGTATTATACAAGTTTAAAAACTAAACTAAGTACTGAGTATGAGAATATAAAGTTTTATTTAGATCATGATATTATGTCTGATTTTAATAATTATGAGTTGATTGAATCAATTGATGAAGTTTTAAGTGACTTAAAAGATTTAGAAACAAGAGATATCAGTTTATTTGATGGCGAACAATTGGGTGCTCACTTTAATGAAAGAAGCTTTTATTCATCTGAATTAAAAGATATGTTTTATAAGTTAACAGAAATTAATAACAAATACATAACAGATTATAAAAACAGTAAAGTTTTGCAAACTAATTATGCAGGAATTAATAATAAAACATTGGCAAAGAATTTATTATTACCAGAACAAGAAAAAGCTATTTCAGATAAAATTTTAGCAATTAAAAATAAATCTGAGATTATTCAAAAAATACAATCAGAACAAAACGGTGCAATGCATGAGCTTGAAAGAAATAAAAAGAAATTTAAATACAAAATTAAAAAATTTTTTATAGCATTCGCTTTATTTGCATTTATTGGAATAGTAGGAATTTTAATTAGTATATTAGCATAATAAAGGAGACTTCAAATGAGCAAAAAAATAGTGATAGCAGTTGATGGAACTGCTGGTAGTGGCAAAACTATTACTTTTAAAAAAGTTTCAGAAATTTTAAATTACGAATTTATAGATACTGGTTTGATGTATCGAGCATTTACACTCCTTTGCATAAACAACAAAATAAACTTTGAATCAAAAAAAGAAATAATTAATCAAATCAAATTTTTTAACTACAGTATAAAAAATAATCAAGTACTTTTAAATGGCATTGATGTCGAGCTAAGAATTCAACAAAATGACATTGTTAAATTTATAAATTTTGTTACTCCAATTAAAGAAGTAAGAGAATTCATGGTCAATGAACAACGCAATATGGTTAAAGGCGGAGGCTTCATTGAAATTGGAAGAGATATCACTAGTGTTGTTTTACCTAATGCTGATTTAAAAATATATTTAGATTCATCAATTGAGGCGAGAGCTAAAAGAAGATATGAACAAAATAAAGCTAATGGCATTTTAGATCAGAATATTAGAGAAATAGAACTTGCGATTGAAAAAAGAGATATTCAAGATAAACAAAATGTTTTGCAAATCACACCTGATGCATGATATATTGATAATTCTCATTTAACTATTGATCAAGTTGTTGATATGGTAGTTAAAAAAATAAAAGAATTGGAAGTACTTTAATTATGAAAAAAGGAATAGTAGCAATAGTTGGTAGGCCAAATGTTGGAAAATCATCATTGTTTAATAGAATTATTAAACAAAAAAAATCAATAGTTGAAAATACACCAGGTGTTACAAGAGATAGAATATATGGAACTACTGAATGGCTAACTAGAGAATTTATAGTGATTGATACTGGTGGTATTACATTAGAAGATCAACCATTCGCAAAAGAAATTAAAATACAGGCAGAAATTGCAATTGAAGAAGCTGATGTAATAGTTTTTGTATTAAACCATAAAGAGCAACTAACTGAAGAAGATAAAATGATTGCTCGAATTTTATACAAGACAAAAAAACCAGTAATACTTGCGGTTAATAAGTATGACAAAAAAACTAATGATTATGTTCAATACGAATATATGAGTTTAGGGCTTAATGAACCAATAATGATGAGTGCTACACATGGAATTGGTATTGGAGACTTGCTAGATTCTGTTATTAAGTTATTACCTTCTGCAAATGATTTAAATCCTGATATGAACTCTAGAATTGCTATTATAGGAAGACCAAACGTTGGTAAGTCATCATTAGTAAATTCATTACTAAATGAAACAAGAATGATTGTTAGTGAAATTCCCGGAACAACTATTGATGCTGTGGATTCAGTTGTTAAAGTCAATAATATTGAATACACCATAGTTGACACTGCTGGTATTAGAAAAAAATCTAAAATATTTAGAAATATTGAAAAGTATAGTTATTTAAGATCATTAACAACAATAAACGGAAGTGATATAATTATTTTAATGCTAGATTCTTCTGAAACAATAACTGATTTAGATACTAATATTGGCGGGCTGGCTTTTGAAGAAAAAAAACCAATCATCATTGTTGCTAACAAATGAGATTTAGTTGAAGACAAAGAAAAGAAAATTTTAGAAAAAGAAGAAGAAATAAGATCATATTTTAAATATCTTGCTTATGCCAAAGTATTGTTTGTTTCAACTCGCGATAAAACAAGAATAAGTAAAATATTTTCTTCAATAGAAGATATAAAAGTTGGACTTACTAAGAAAATTAAAACATCTGTTTTTAATGAAGTTTTAAATAAGGCTCAACTAATAAACCCTGCTCCAAATTTTAATGGAGGAAGATTAAAAATTTATTATGGTTCACAAGTAGAAGCTTATTTACCAACATTTGTATTGTTTGTTAACAATCCAGATTATGCTCACTTTTCATATAAAAGATTTATAGAAAATCAAATAAGATTGCAGTTTGGTTTTGAAGGTGTACCTATAAATATTATTTTCAGAGAAAGGAAATAATTATGAATTCAAAAAATATAACTATTATTGGAACTGGGGCATATGGCACTGCTTTAGCTAACGTGCTTGCTGATAATGATCATCAAGTTGTAATGTATGGAATTGTAGAAAAGCAAGTTGATGATATAAATATATATCATAAAAATTCCACTTTTTTTCCAAACACAAATATCAATAAAAATATAAAAGCAACCACATCTATGATTGAAGCTTTAGAAAAAACTGAAATACTTATTTTGGGAGTTCCAACTTCAGCAATTAAGTATGTTGTAGAAGATATAAAAAAGTTTCACAAAAGACCAATGCACATAATTAATACAGCCAAAGGTTTAGATGAAGTAAATTTGGATATTCTTTCTAAATCTATTATTAGTAGTTTTGAAAATTCAAAAGTTATGAAATCATATTCCTCATTGTTTGGCCCATCTATTGCATCAGAGGTGGTAGATAGACAACCAACAGCTGTAATGATAGCTTCTGATAATATACAAACAGCTTCTTATTTGTGCGATGTATTTAGAAATGAATACTTTTATACTTATCCATCAGATGATGTTCCTGGTTGTGAAATATTTGCAGCTTTAAAAAATGCGATTGCTATTGGAGCTGGTATTTTAAAAGGGTTTGAAGCTGGTGATAATGCTCATGGGAGTCTTTTAACAATAGGTTTAAATGAAATGTTTTTGTTTGCAGAAAAGTTTGGTGGTAAAATTCAAACTGCTTTAAACTTTGCAGGAATGGGTGATCTTATCTTAACGGCATCATCAATCAAATCCAGAAATTTTAAATTAGGATTAAAAATTGTTGAAGTAAATGATGCAGAATTTGCATTAGAATCCTTCCCATTAACTGTTGAAGGTGTCCCAACTGTTAAAATTGCATATGAAATAGGAAAAAAATATGAAATAGATATGAATTTTTTTAAAATAATTTACAATATTTTATATAATAATACTAAGCCTATTTCACTTTTAAATAATGTATTTAAAAATGTGAAATTAGTTTAACATTAATAAACAAGGAGAGTTAAAATGACTAAAAAAGAATTAGTAACAGAAATATTGTCAAATGAAAATATTTCTAAAGTAGAATGTGAAGCTATTGTAGATTCATTATTTGAATTAATTGCACAAGAATTAGTGTCAGGTAAGGAAGTTTCAATCGCCGGCTTTGGTAAATTTACAATCAGTGAAAGAGCCGCAAGAGAAGGTATCAACCCTTTAACAAAAGAACCTATTAAAATAGCATCATCTAAGTCAGCAAAATTCAAACCAGCTAAACAACTTAAAGAAAAACTTAATTAACAAAAAAGTGGTGACCACTTTTTTATTTTTTTAAAATATTATTTATACCTTTAAGATAATCTAACTTTAAATCACTTGATAAGAAAATTTCATATGCGAATTTGGTAAATCATTCATAAGGAACTCTTTTTTTGTTGTTAAAAACTCATTGTTTTACACTGATGTAATCTGCTAAAAAATATGTTTCAAACTCAGAAAAGTAAATAATTAAAAAACTTAAACCTCCATAATTGTTAACTTTTTGCATTTTTTCATTTTGGTTATTTCTTATTAAATTGAAATCAAAATATTTTTTACTTGTTTCTTTTGCTTCAAACTCTATATATTCACCTTTGTAAACTCCTATATAATCACAATTGTAATTTTGATCAAAAACAAAAGTTCTTTTATCTGAAAATTCGTTGCTCAATATTTTAAAATTAGTTGGTATTTTATTAACCAAACAAATGTTTTCATCATTATACTTTTTATTTGTGATATTTAAAATCGTTTCTAAAAACATGCCTTTATTTTTTAATGGAATCATAATTCTCCTTTTATATAATATTATTAATATTTTTTTTAAAACAATGTAAAATAAAATAAAGGAAATTCAAATATGGCTAACAAAATAACACCACAAGAAATCACAAAAAAAATCTTTGGTACAGAATTATCAGGATACAAAATTGAATCGGTAAATAATTTTTTAGATAAGGTATCTATTGATTTAGAATATTATATTAATCAAATAAATGATTTGGAAAAATCTATTAATAAATTAAATGATTTAAACAAAAAATATGCTGACGATATTTCAATGTATCAAAAAGCAATTAACAAATTGCATGAAGAAAACAAACAAATTACAAAAGAAAAACTTAGTGATTTTAATGTTATTAAGTCTATTGAAGAAATTCGTGAAACACTTAGAGAAATAAAAGAAAAAATTTAATAATAACAATAAAAATTTATAAATTCTTTATAATTATTAATAGAGATTTTATGGTCAATCGCTGCATTTGAAAATAATGTAGAGGAAACTCCACGCTTACACAATCTGTGATGATTGTAGTGATTATGCTATACGAAAAAATAAGTATAGGCAATGTTATACATTGACGGCATAAATAACCTAAAATTTTTATAATCACGGTAATTTTATAAAGGTGCCACAGAGACGAGTAAAAGGGAAACCTTTAGATGGAACGCGGTAAACCCCATAAGTAAGAAACTTAAATTTTGGTAAAGGAACTCTAAAAACAGAAACGAATGTTTTAAGAGAAGATCTTTTTGATCTTAGATAGATGATTGACACCTTAGGGTACAAAACGTGGGTTATAGTAAAATCTCATATTTTTTAATAATTTGAGGTAAAAAGATATGGAAAAACTTGTACAATATTTAATTGATAAGAATTTAACCATCTCTACTTGTGAATCATTTACGGGTGGACTTTTTGCTAACTTAATTACTGATATACCAAACTCAAGCAAAACTTTTAAAGGTGCTTTTATTTGTTACTCAAATGATTTTAAAAAAGACATTATAAAAGTTAATGATCGAATTATTAAAAAATATGGAGTTGTTTCTAAACAATGTGCAATTGAATTAGCAAAAAATACTCAAAAAATTACAAAAACTGATGTTGTAATTAGTTTTACTGGAAATGCTGGTCCTGGCTCTTTAGAAGATAAAGAAGTAGGATTAGCTTATATATGCATGTGTACTTTTGAAAAAATAATTATTTTAAAGATAAGGCAATTAAATTTATCAAGAGTTGAATTTAAAAAAAATGCGGTAAAAGAAGTTTTAATGAATATTTATAGCATTATTTAATTATTTTCCTTAATAAATATTTAGGAGGTAATTATGCAAGAAATTACAGCAAAGAAAAAAGAGGTGATTCTAGTGAGCACAGAAAAAGATACTTGAAAATCAGATTCATTAAAAGAAGCCCTTAAAACTATTGAAAAAAATTATGGAAAAGAAGCACTAATAATTTATGGAGAAAAAACTAATCTTGATATTCAAGCAATTTCATCAGGTTCTTTTTTAATTGATCAAGCAATTGGAATTGGTGGTTATCCTATGGGCCGTATCATTGAATTGTTTGGACCAGAATCCTCAGGTAAAACAACTTTATCTTTACATGCTATTGCTGAAGCTCAAAAAACAGGAAAAGTTGCGGCTTTTATAGATGCAGAACACTCTTTAGATTTAAAATACGCTAGAAATGTTGGAGTACAAATTGATAAATTATTAGTCAGTCAACCTTCTTATGGAGAAGAAGCATTAGATATATTAGAAACATTAGTTAAATCTAATTCTGTTTCATTAATAATTGTTGATTCTGTAGCGGCTTTGGTACCAAAAGCTGAATTGGAGGGAGAAATGACTGATCAAAATATTGGGTTGCATGCTAGACTGATGTCCAAGGCATTAAGAAAATTAAATGGAATTATTTCTAAAACAAATACATCAGTTATTTTTATTAATCAGCTAAGAGAAAAAATTGGTGTCATGTTTGGAAACCCAGAAACGACAACTGGTGGGAGAGCTTTAAAGTTTTTTTCATCTTTAAGAATTGAAGTAAGAAAAGGTGAAAATATTATAAATAATGGAGAAATTTCAGCAAATAAAGTAAAAGTTAAAATTGTTAAAAACAAAGTTGGAACACCTTTCAAGCAAACTATTATAACAATTAATTATAATAAAGGTATTGACAAACAAAGTGAAATAATTGAAATGGCAGTTATTTATAATATTATTGATAAGTCTGGTGTTTGATATTCTTATAACAAAGAGAAAATTGGTCAAGGCAAAGTTGCAGTTAAAGAATGATTTGAAAAAAATCCTAACTTGCAAACTGAAATTGAAAAAAAGATAATCGAAGTAATTAATCAATAAATTAAGACCTTTTAGTGTAGCAAGCACATGAAAGGTCTTAATTTGGTATAATGAATTTAGTGTCATTTTAATTAATGGCACAAGGAGTAAAATGATATTTATTGTACTGATGATTATATTTATAATCTTCTTTATAATAACCTTATCTTTATTACTTTATATAATGTTTTCTACAAGTCAAAAACACTTAATTGTGAAGAAGAAAGAGAAAGCAAATAAAGAAAGAAAACAAATTCTCTCAGATACATATAGAGAAATAAATCAAGAAAAAAAGTTATTTAATGAAAATTGTTATTTAGAACATCAAAAACATGAAATTGCTCAAAAAAATATTGCAGAGCAAGAAAAAGTCCTAAACCAACTAAAGACGTTTTACAATCAACAAAAAAAACAATTAGATGAAAAAGAAATTAAATTACAAAAACTTAAAGAAAAGCTTATTCTAAAACAAGAAGAATTAACAACTAAATTACAAAATTTAAGTGAGTTTACCCAAGAAGAAGCAAAAGAAGAAATATTAAAAAATGTTGAAAATAAAATTCAACATGAAATTATTTCAAGAATTAAAAAAGCTGAAAACTTTGCAAATTCTAGATCAAAAGAACTATCTAATGATATTATTCTTTCTGCTATGGAAAAGTTTAAAACTGATATTGTTAATGAAAAAACAACAAGTGTTGTCAAGCTTGAAAATGATGACTTAAAAGGTTGAATCATTGGAAAAGATGGAAGAAATACAAAAGCCTTTGAAAATTATGGAGGAGTTGAAATCATTGTTGATGACACACCAAAAGTTGTTACTGTATCTTGTTTTAATCCAATAAGACGTGAAATCGCTACAAGAACACTTTACAAATTATTAAAGGAAAAAAAGATTCAACCAATAAGAATTGAGAAAGAATTAAAAATTCAAGAAGAACTTTTAGAAGAAAATATTTTGGAAATTGGTTATCAAACAGTAAATGAATTAAACATACTAGACATGGATAAAAATCTTGTAAAATTATTGGGAAGATTAAAATACAGAACTAGTTATGGGCAAAATGTTCTTTTACATTCTGTGGAAGTAGCAAAGATTGCTTCTACAATAGCCTCAGAATTAGGTTTATCAGCCAAAACTGCGTTAAGAGCAGGATTATTGCATGATATAGGGAAAGCGTTAGATTTTGAAAGAGAAGGAAGCCATGTTACATTAGGGGTTGAACAAGCTAGTAAGTATGGTGAAAATGAAATAGTTCAAAATGCAATTGCATCTCACCATAATGATGTAGCCAAAGAAAGTGAAATAGCAATAATAGTTTCTATTGCTGATGCTATAAGTGCCTCAAGACCTGGTGTCAGAAATGACACAATTGAAAATTTTTTCGTAAGAATGAATCAAATTGAAGAAATAGGTCAGGAAATACCGGGAATTGCTAAAACATATGCTTTTCAATCTGGAAGACAAATTAGGATAATAATAGACCCAATAGCATCAAATGAAAGTGAAATGTTTGAAATTTTAGAGACATTCAAAAATAACTTAAAAGATAAGGTTGTTATACCAGGAGAAATAACAATTACAGCCATTCGTGAAAAAAGAGAGGTTGTTATAATTAATTAAAATCACTAAGTGTGATTTTTTTATTTATTATATTCTCATTAAATGTATAATACATTTGTTGGCAATCTAAAAATACCGACAAAAATTATAAATCAATAAAGTATAATCTTTGTTCTTCATAAGTAAAATTTTGAATAATATTGGATTATAATTTTATTTTGATATTTAATTATTTATCTTATTTATTGTTTGCATCAAAAGGAGTTTATTATGAAAGAAGAAATAAGAAATTTAATAGCTTTTGACTATAATGATATTCAATTGCTTCCTAAAAAATGTATAGTGTCGTCAAGACAAGAATGTGATACAACTGTTACTTTAGGAAAATTTACATTTAAGATGCCAGTTATTCCAGCAAATATGGCAACTGTCATAAATCAACAAATAGCTGAACAGTTTGCAAAAAAGGGTTATTTTTATGTAATGCATAGATTTAATATTGACACAGTTCAATTTGTTAAAGAAATGAAAAATAAAGCATTAGTTTCATCTATATCACTTGGTGTTAAAAATGAAGACTATGAGTTAGTTGAAACATTAACAAAAGAAAACTTAATTCCGGATTTTATTACTATTGATATAGCACATGGCCATTCAGAATCAATTAAAAAAATTATTGAACATATTCGAATTCATATGAAAGATCAAACTTTTATTATTGCAGGTAATGCAGGGACTCCAGAAGCTGTTATAGATTTGGAAAGTTGAGGAGCTGATGCTACTAAAATTGGTATTGGTCCTGGTAAAGTATGTATAACAAAGTTAAAAACTGGTTTTGGAACTGGTGGTTGACAGTTATCAGCGTTACAATGATGTAGTAAATATGCTAAAAAACCAATAATAGCTGATGGTGGTATAAGAGTTAATGGAGATATCGCCAAATCAATTAAATTTGGAGCAACAATGATAATGGTTGGGTCTTTATTTGCATCTCACTTAGAATCACCAGGAAAAACTGTTGAAGTTAATGGTGAATTATACAAAGAATACTATGGTTCTGCATCTGAATTTAATAAGTCAGAAAAAAGGTTCATTGAAGGTAAAAAAGACTTGATAAAAATTCGTGGATCAATTTTTGAAACTTTAGAGGAAATGCAACAAGATTTACAATCATCCATTTCATATTCTGGTGGTAATAAACTGTCTGCAATCAAAGACGTTGATTATGTGTTATTAAAAGAGTCAAGTTTTTAAGGAGTAAAATGTTTAAAAGTAATAATTATAAAACTATGGTTATTTTAGGTAGCCAATGGGGAGATGAAGGAAAAGGTAAAATAACTGATTATTTTGCACAAAATGCAGATTATGTAGTTAGATTTGCTGGTGGAGATAATGCTGGTCATGTTATTGTTAGTGATGGTGTTAAATATAAAGTAACTATTGTGCCTTCTGGAATTTTAAATCCAAAAACAACTAATATTATAGGAAATGGTACTGTTGTTAATATTGATAAATTAATGGAAGAAATTGATATTTTAGAAAAGTCAAATGTTAATACAAATAAACTATTAATTTCAGACAGAGCTCACGTTGTTTTTGAATACAATCAAACTTTAGATGCTTTACAAGAAAAATCAAAAAAAACCAGAAAAATCGGCACTACTAAAAGAGGGATTGGACCAACTTATTCAGATAAAGCTCAAAGAATCGGTATTAGGATTTGTGATTTTGCTGATCCTGAATTTAAAGATATTTTAAAAGAAAATTTTGATTACCATAAAGATCAAATAACAAAAATTTACGAAGATAAATTTGATATAGATTTTGAAAATTTTTACAAAAAACAAATGCATAATTTTGAAACCATTAAAAATAGAGTAATTGATGGTGGTCAACTAATTCAAAAAGTTATTTTAGAAAATAAGAAAGTTTTATTCGAAGGCGCACAAGGAGCTTTACTTGATATTGATCACGGTACTTATCCTTATGTAACCAGCTCAAACACAACAGCTAATAATGTTAGTGTTGGAACAGGGATTCATGCAAAGTTAATTAATAAAGTAGTCGGAATTACAAAAGCATATAATTCAAGAGTTGGGAATGGTGCTATGCCAACTGAATTAGATAATGAAATTGGTGAAAGAATTAGAGTTAATGGAAATGAATATGGTTCAAACACTAAAAGACCAAGAAGAGTTGGCTGATTAGATTTGGTTGCATTAAAATATGCAATAAGAACTGGTGGTATTGATGAATTATTTATAACTTTATTAGATGTGTTGGATGCAGAAGAAGAAATTAAATTATGTACTTCTTATGAATATGAAGGAAAGGCGTTTGATACTATTCCTGCATCAAATAATGAATTTGGAAAATGTAAACCAGTATTTGAAACTTTACCAGGATGAAAACAAGACATTACTCAAACTACATCTTGAGACCAACTACCAGAAAACGCTAAAAAGTATTTAAGTAGAATTAGTGAATTTTGTGAAATTGATATTTTAGGTTTCTCTGTAGGACCGGACAGAAAACAAACAATCATGATTAAAGAGGAATTTAATAATGATTAAAAGATATAGAGTTTCTTCAATTCAAAAAATTTGAGATGAAGAAAATAGAATTCAAAAATGGTGAGAAGTTGAATTAGAAGTAATAAAAGCATGAAACATATTGGGTGTTGTACCTCAAAATGATTTAGACATTATTATTAAAAAAGTTAATCTCTCTTTGTCGAGAATGTTAGAAATCGAAAAAGAAACAAAACATGATGTTGTTGCTTTTACAAGAATGATCAGTGAGTCATTAAATGAAGAAGCAAAATGAATTCACTTAGGCATTACTTCAACTGATGTTGTTGACACTGCTCAAAATTTACAGATTAAAGAATCAAGCTTAATAGTTTTGGAATCATTAAATGCATTAAGTTTGACAATTTTTAATTTAGCTATTAAACACAAAAAAACTTTAATCATGGGAAGAAGTCATGGAATATATGGCGAGCCAACATCATTGGGTTTAAAATTCTTATTATGACATGCTGAGTTATCAAGACAAATAAAAAGAGTTACATTAGCTTTTGAAGATGTTTGTGTAACTAAAGTTTCTGGTTCTATGGGAAACTTTGCTAACTTAGAAGTAGAAGTCGAAAACATAGTAGCTAAAAATTTACAAATGCCAGTTGATTTAATTTCAACTCAAGTTTCACAAAGGGATCGTTTAGCTTCATTATTTTTAAGTTTTGCTAATTTAGCGTCTACTTTTGAAAAGATCGCTACTGAAATTAGACTATATCAAAGAAGCGAAGTTAAAGAAATTTTAGAAGGTTTTTCAATTAATCAAAAGGGTTCATCTTCTATGCCACATAAAAAAAACCCTATAAGTTCTGAAAACATATCAGGTTTATCTAGAATGATTAAATCATATGTTATTCCAGCTTTAGAGAATAATGTTTTATGACATGAAAGAGATATTTCGCATAGTTCAAACGAAAGAATTATGCTACCAGACGTATTTAACTTAATAACTTATATTTCAAATAGATTAAATTCAGTGTTAATAAATATAGTTGTTGATGAAAAGCAGATGTTAAAAAATATTCAATTAGCTAATAATGTGTTTTATTCTCAACCAATTTTAACTGAAGCTATTAAACATTCGAATAATAAAAGAGAAGAAATTTATGATTTAATTCAAAAAGCTTCTTTAGTTGCTTTACAAGAAAATAAAGATTTTATTGAAGTTATTAAAACTTATGATATTAGTAAATTTATTTCAGAAGATAAGATGAAAGAAATATTAACACTTGACTATTTTTTAAGAAAAGTTGATGAAATATATTTAAGATATAATGAACAAAAATAATAAATAAGGAAATAAATTATTTTAAAATATAATAAAACAAATTAAACCAGTAACTACACCAAAGAAATATAATATTTTGTTTTATATTGAATTTAAGTCAAAAGAAGTTATTTTTTGTTTTAAACACTAGGGCCCTAATTTTAAGATTGGTTGACTTAGATAAAATTTAATTAAAAAAAGCAAGCAAATTAGCTTAACTAAATTTATAATTTGAAATACTAACACGTGAGTTAAAAAAGTAAATTATCTTTTTTCCAAGATAATTTACTTTTTTCAATATATATTATGATTATTTTTATATTATAAGCATCCATACGTATGTCAATCAAAAGTAATATCGATAAAAAATTCTATCGATTGTTTATAGGCTCTAGAATTTTAGATAGATTGTGTTTGTTTGATCTTTTATACAAAAAAGTTATGTGCCCCTGAAATCTCTAAATTAGTTATAGGCTTTATTCTTATTTCATTTAAAAAAGGTTGAATAACAAAATTATAATATATTTTGAAAGCCAAAACTTTATCTTTAAATAATACGTTGTAATGTGCAATTTTGAATATGGATTGCATCTTTAGTAGAGCAACTAATATATTTAATTAAATTATTTTAATGCTCAAAATAATTTAATTACTTTTTATTAAGTTAAAATATTAAAAAGAGTTAATTATGAAAAAAGCCATATACCCAGGAAGTTTTGACCCAATACATGAAGGCCATGTGAATATAATAGAAAAAGCATCAAAATTATTTGATGAAGTACATGTAATTATTTCACTTAATATTAACAAAAATAATACATTAAATTCAAATGAAAGAAAAGAATTAGTTTTATCAAAAATAAAACATTTAACAAACGTGTTTGTAGATATTAATGAAAGCATACTAACAACAGAACAAGCTAAAAAATTGAACGCTAAATATCTTATAAGAGGGCTAAGGTCACAAGATGATTTTAATTATGAAGTACAATATTATGATGGAATTAAAGCATTAGATGATAATTTAGAAATTGTTTATTTCATCAGTGATGAAGAAAAAAGAACTTTATCATCATCTATTTTGAAAGAGATTGAGCATTTTAAGAAAAGAGAATAAGATGAAGTTTGCAACAATCGGAACTGGTGATATAGTAAAAGAGTTTATTAAAGCTACAAAGTCATTTGATAACTTAAATTATGGTGTATGATATAGTAGAACATTACCAACAGCTAAAATATTTTTAAAAAATATTGACGAAGAAAATACAATCATTACAACTTCTTTTGAAGAAATAGTAAATCAAAAAGTTGACTTTGTTTATATAGCTTCACCCAATGGTTTGCATTATTCTCAGGCATTGTTTTTTAAAAATAAAATAAATGTTTTACTAGAAAAACCAGTAACGTTTTTAAAAAAAGAAATATTAGAACTTACTCAATTTGCTAATAAGAATAAAGTTATTTTATTAGAAGCAATTAAGACAATTCATTCAAAAGAATTTGAAATTCTAAAAGAAATGTCTATTAATTCAAAAGCAACTGGAGCTTTTTTAAATGCAAATCAATATTCAAGCAGAATGAGCAAGATTAATAAGAATATATTTGATTCAGTTTTTGATGCTGAATTAGGTAAAGGTAATACATATGATATTCTTATTAATCCTGTTGAAATGGCTATAGCTTTATTTGGTGAAGTTAAAGAAGTTAATTCAATATCTAAATATTTAAAAAATGGAGTAAGTATAGCTGATTATGTTTTAATACAGCATGTAAACGGAAACATAACTTTTATAAATAGTTCTAAAAATAACTTTCAAACAGTCAACTCTCAAATTTATTCATAGGATCAAACTTTAGAAATTAAAGGAATTGGGACTTTAGATAAAATAATTTCAGAACACCACATTGCAAGAGTTGGAAGAATAGAGATCTCAAGAGATGAAACTATTCATCCAATGATTCAAGAAATTCAAGAAATGATTCATTTGACTAAGACACAAGATTTTCCAAAAATGAATTACTGATTAAGTTTATCAATTCAAAGTATAGAAGTGTTAGAGAAAATATCAGTTATTAATTCTAAAAACTAATATTTTCATATATTGCTTTATAATTATAAATATGAAAAAAGAAGAAATAATATCAATTTTAAAAAATAACAAGGATTTAATAAGCATTTCTAATTTAGCGAATAAGTTAAAAATTTTTGACATTGTGCAACTAAAAAATAAATTAGAAATACTTGTTCAAGCAAAACTAATAGTTATTTCTGAAGAAGATAATGTTTATTTGTTAGGCGACAAATATAAAACTGGTAATTTAAGATTAAATCCAAAAGGATTTGGTTTTGTTAATGATATCTTAAAACCCGAAGAAGAAGCGTTCTTTGTTCCACCAGTTTCTATGTCTGGTTGTTATGATGGTGATATTGTAGTTTATACAGTTATAAAAGATGAAAGAACAAGAGCAGAAGTTGTAGAATTGTTAACTAGAAATAAACTTTTTTTAATTGGAGAAATTTCAAAAAGTTTTGATGGTAGATTTTTAGATTTTTTACCAAGTGACCAAGCATTTACAAATTTTAAGACTAGAATTGTAAATAAAAATGAATTTGATTTTAAAGAATATCAAATTATTAAGGCAAAAATAGTTTCAATTAAAGATCGTATTTTATTTGTAAGATTGAAAAAAATTATTGGTGATTCAAGAAAAGCTAATGACAGAATAATGTCAATTGCAGAAGAATTTGATATTAAAACTAATTTTAACAAAAAGACAATTAAAGAAGCTGAAGAAGTTAATATACCAGTTGAACAAGAAGTTAAAGAATTGTTAAAAAGAAAAGCTAACTCTTTAGAAGAAAAAATGATTGTTACAATTGATGGAATAGACTCTAAAGATTTAGATGATGCTATTTGTGTTGAAAAACTACCAAATAATCATTTTAAACTTTATGTTGCTATTGCTGATGTCAGTCATTATGTAAAGATAGATTCAGCATTAGATAATGAAGCTTTAATTCGTGGTAACTCCACTTATTTAGCAAACAAAGTTATACCTATGTTACCTAAAATATTAAGTAATGATTTATGTTCGTTAAATCCTAATACAAAAAAATTTGCATTAGCATGTGAAATGGAATTTGATGAACAAGGTGTTATGTTATCTAAAAAAGTTTATGAAACAATTATGGTTTCAAAAGTTAGACTAAACTATAATGAAGTAAATGAATATATAGCTAATGGTTCATGAAATCATAATGAAGAATCAAAAGTTATGATGGATCAAGCTATTCAATTGTATAAACTTATTGATGCAGTCAAAATAAAAAGGGGAACAATAACATTTGATGTCAGAGAACCAAAAGTTATGATGGATAATGAAGGCAATGTTTTAGAAATTAAAGCACGCCAAACTGGTGAATCTGAAAAACTTATTGAACAATTCATGGTTAGTGCAAATGAAGCTGTTGCTGAAATTGTTAATGAGATGGAATTACCATTTATCTATAGAGATCATGATCAACCAAAAGAAGAAGATTTAATCACGTGATATAAATCACTAAAATCATTTGGTATTGATCCTAAACTAACACCAGCTGAAATGTTAGATCCAGTAAATATTAATAAGACTTTAATCAATATTAAAGTTCAAGCAAAAGATGCAATTGAAGAAGAGTTATTAAATTTATCATTGTTAAGATACATGGCTAAAGCAGCATATCAATTAGATAATATTGGTCACTTTGGTTTATCAAGTAAATGTTATACTCACTTTACATCTCCAATTAGAAGATATAGTGATTTAATTGTTCATAGATTACTAAAACAATATGTGATTAATAAACAATATAATAAAAATGATTTGCAAGATAATGAAAAGTTTATTACTAGAGCTTGTGCTATTATCAATGAAACTGAAACAACAAGTGTAGATTGCGAACGTGAAGTGGTTAAAGCTTGCATGGTTGAATATCTTCAAGATAAAATTGGTTTGGAATTTGAAGGAACAATTTCAGTTGCTTTAAAATTTGGTATTTTTGTTCAACTAGAAAATATGGTTGAAGGTCTGGTACATATTTCTAATTTGGAAGCAGGAATTACTTATGATGAAACTAATCAAGTTTTAATTAAAACAAATAACCAGTTCTATAGAATGGGTCAAAAGGTTAAAATCAAAATAATTGCAGCTGATATTAGAAAAAGAAAAATTGACTTTATATTAGTCTAATAAAAGTAAGGAGCTGATCATAATGGGAATAGATTTAATTACATCTAATAAAAAAGCATATTTTAATTATGAAATTCTACAAATTTATGAAGCAGGACTAGAATTATTTGGCCCAGAAGTAAAATCCATTCGTAATCATGATATCTCAATTAACGAAGCTTTTATTATAATTAGAAAAGGTGAAGCTTTTTTAATCAACTCAAATATTAAGAAATATGAATTTGCCAACTTTGTTCAAGGAGTTGATCCGTTTAGAACACGAAAATTGCTTTTACATAAAAAAGAAATTAAAAAAATATTATCAAGAGTTCAGCTAGAATCTTTAACAATTGTTCCTTTAAAGTTATATTTTAATGGCAATTATATTAAATTAGAAATTGGGTTAGGTCGTGGTAAGAAATTGCACGATAAAAGAGAAACCATCAAAAAAAGAGATAGTGAACGTAAAGAAATGCGTAAATACAAATATTAAGGAAAACTATGAGTGAATCAGCTAATTTTAAATTACCTATCTGAGCAATAGTTGTAATTGTTGTTCTTTCTATAATTGGTATAGTATTTGCTCTATGAGGAGTGATGTCGTCTTTTTATGTTGCTTCAAAACAAAAGGTAAACAAAAAAACAAATTGAGCTCAACATTTCAGAAAAAAACCAAGTTTTTCATTAAATGAAATTTTTAATTATAAACAAGGAGTTTATGCAATAACTTTTAAAGGCATAAATGTTGAAGATTTTTTTATACCTGTTTATATTTTTACAACTGATAATTTAGGAAAAGAAATAACTAAGCTGATATCTGAAATAAATGAAGATAGAACTCATAAAATAAAAAACTACATGGATTTGAATGATATTGAATTTAACAGAGTTGTTATTATTCAACTTTTTGAAGAAAAAGATAATCAAAAGATGAAAGAGTGAATTAAAAAAATAGATTCCAAAAATAGAGGGTTTAATTAGAAAATATTACTATATTTAACAAACTTATATTTGAAAACTTTATAATAAAAATAGGGGGTATTTAAAACATGACTGATCAACAAATTATAGGATTAAGTATTTTAGTCATTGGAGTAATATTGACTATCATATCTTCAATATGAACATATTGAATAAAAAATGGAAATAAAATTCATAATGAGTTTCACCAAAACAATAAAGAATCAACTTCCATTTGAGAATTTACAAAAAAGAATTTTCCTTTATTTTTAACTATATTTTGTTTCATAATGGCTTTTTCTGGTATGTTGATGATGTTTTAAATAACCTTCTATAAATTATAAAAAGGAGATAAAATGATAACTTCAAAAAAGCGTGAAGGTTTAGGCTCTAAAGTTTTTATCACTCAACTTAAAAAGTTTACTGGTGGAATCATGCCTACTCTTTCAAAATTAAGTAAAGCATTCTTATTACCTATTGCACTATTGCCTATTGCAGGTGTATTTTTAGGAGTGGGCGCTGCTATTTCTAATGCTGCTGCAAATCAAAGTTTTCTTTGATATGTTGGTACACTGTTTAATAAAATGGGGGATGTTGCCTTTGGTAACCTTCCTATATTATTTTGTATTTCTGTTGCTTTAGCTTATACTAAAGATTCAGGGATTGCAGCTATTACAGGAGTTGTTGGGTTTTTGGTTATGAATGGTGCTCAATCAGCGCTTATTCACCCAGCACTTGATTCAAATGGAGCAGCTATTTTAGGTTCAGATGGAAGACCTGCTTTTGCACTATTATGATATGGTGTAATCAATAGTGGACTTATCACTAATAATGTAGGTATCCAATCATTAAATACAGGAGTATTTGCAGGGATTTTTGTCGGAGCTATTGCTGCTTGATCATATAACAAGTTTCATAAAACACAATTGCCACAAGCTATTTCATTTTTTAGTGGTACTAAATTGGTTCCTATTATTGCGTTCTTTTCAGTATTACCTTTATCATTTATTATTATGTTTATTTGACCTTTACTTGGTGCTGGTCTTGCAGCGCTTGGTGTTGCAAGTGGTAACTTGCCAATGGGAGTTTCATCTTTTGTATTTGAGATTATTGAAAGATCACTAGTTCCATTTGGTTTACACCACGTGTTCTATGCCCCTTTATGATGAACATCAGCTGGAGCAGATATTCAAGCAACAGTTAATGCTGCTAGTCTTGAAAAATTTGCAGGTGTAGTATTTTCAAATGGTAGAGATCTTGAGACTTTAAAAAGTACAATTAATGATTATATTTCAGGTGGTAAAACAATTGGTCTTGGTGATCAAACTGCAATGACTTGAGTTTTAGGAAATTTAAATATAATCAATTTTACTGATTTACAAAAACTTGGTCTTAACTTAGGACAATACCAAGCAGGTAAATATGGATTTATGATGTTTGGATTACCAGCAGCTGGAGTTGCTATGTGATTAAACGTACCAAAAGAAAATAGAAAAAATGTTATGGGTATTTACTTATCAGCTGGATTCACATGTTTCTTGACTGGTATTACAGAACCTATTGAATATACTTTCTTATTCTTAGCTCCTTGAATGTTCTATGGTATTCATATGCCATTAGCTGCGATATCATTCTTCTTCGCAGGATTCATGGGAACTCATATTACTATGACTGTTTCTGGTGGATTTATTGATTATATTGTGTTCGGGGTTATAGGATTTGCTAGTGGAGCTATGTCAGTTATGTCAGCATTTGGAATTTTAATTGTTAGTGTTGCTATGGGCCCAGTTTACTTCTTTGCATTCTACTTTGCTGTTAAAAAAGGAAACGTCATGGTTCCTGGTAGAGATGGATCAGCAGATGCTCAATTAGCTACAAAAGCTGATTTTAAAGAATCAAAAGGTTTAAATCTTGATGGTTCTAAAATAGCTAAAGCTGACAATAATGAAGAAGCTCGTATGGTAAAAGCTAGAAAACTTATTGAATTTATTGGTGGTGAAGAAAATATTATTGATGTTGATGCTTGCGCTAGTCGTTTGCGCTTAACTGTTGTTAACCCTGATCTTGTAAACAAAGAAGGAATTATGTCTTTGGGTGGTTCTACTGGAACTCTTGTAAGAGGTAAAAATGTTCAAATTGTTTATGGTGGTGAACAAGAAGCTATAAAACCCAGAATGATTCAAATAATTGATGAACAAAGAGCTGCTAAAAAAGTTGTTTAAAACTCATTCAATAATATTTAAAAGAACTCTTAGGAGTTTTTTTTAATATAAAATTAAAGCATGATATTTAGTAAAACACAAAAAACCATAAATAAATTAATTACAGAAAAAGTTTTTCATGGAGCTGTTATAAAAATTGTAAAAGATAATAAAGAATTATTTTTTGATGCATTTGGTTACAATGATTTTGAAAATAAAGTTATTATGAAAAAAAACAATATATTTTCTCTATATTCAATGTCAAAACCAATAACAGTTGTAGCTGCTTTGATTTTGCAAGAAAGAAAACAATTATTTTTAGATGAAAATATTCAAAAATATTATCCAAATTTTTCAAAACCAATAACAATAAAACAATTATTAACTATGACATCTGGATTAACTTATTTTTGAGATCAAAATAAATCTACACTTGAGTTACAAAAAATTAAGAAAAAAATTGAAGAAGAAAATATAACTCTTCAAGAATTTTGCCAACTTGTAAGTAAGATTAAATTAGAATACAATCCAGGTCAAGATTGACATTATGGGTTTAGTTTAGATATTTTAGGTGGAATTATTGAAAAGATTACAAATATGAAATTTCAAGATTTTGTGTTAAAAGAAATAACAAAACCTTTAAAAATGAAGGATACTGATTTTGAAATAAATGACTTATCAAGAAAAACAGTTGTATATGCATCTATTTTGAATGAAACTCAAAACATTTTGAAACCTAATCATAATTGATCTTGAATGTTATCAAAACACTCACTTAAAACTAATGCAGCATTTGGAGGTCATGGGATATTTTCTACAACTGATGATTATTCAAAATTTTTAAATTCACTTTTAGTATCTAAACATCATAATCAACATTTAATATCAACAGCATCCATAAAAGAGATGTCATCTGATCAAATTGGTGATTTAAAAACTATTTTTAATCAAAGATCATCTTTTAATTCGGATTATACTTATGGGTATGGTGTTAGAGTAAGGCTAAAGAACAAAAATTTACCTTTAACTGAAATTGAAGAATTTGGTTGAGATGGTGCTTTAGGTTCTTTTGGTATTGTTGATCCTGTTAATAATATTACAATAACTTTTATGATTTCCACTTTTCCAGGCAATAATAAACTTGTTAGAAATTTAATTTGAGAAGCTATTTATGAAGATTTAAAAAATATCAAAATAATATAACAAAAAGCTTGGTAAAACCAAGCTTGTTTTTTTCAATGGTGGAGATGGTGGGAATTGAACCCACGTCCAAAACACCCTTTTATATAACTTCTACAGTTTATATTATTTTCAAATTATGTCAAGTTAATTAAAATAATCAAAAGCTTAAATTAACATTCATAATTAAATTCAGAATTTATTTATTATGATCATAATTCCTATTAGAGAGGGTATCAACTACAAATAAACCCTAAAATTATCTGTAGTGCCAAACATTAGTCTAAACTAGGCAGCGAATGCGTAGTTAGCTTGTCCGTTCATTAAGAATGAAGGAACTTCGTTTGTTTCAGTTTTGTTTTTGTTTGCATTTTATCAAACCTAGAAGTATTATGGTCTACCAGACCACTGCCGTTATATAAACTAAGCATCCTGTCGAATCCAGGACATCCCCATATATTTATTATATAATATTAATAAATAAATTTTAAAATAAATAAGAGAGAATAATATGCAAACCTTAGAACAAATAGAACAACAGTTGAAATTATATTTAGAATCAAAAGATTTAAAATCTTTAAGACAAATGTCAAAAGATACACAATATGTTGATTTTGCAGAAGCAATGGAGCGTTTTGAATCAAAAGATGTTTTAAAAATATTTAGACTATTAGAAGTTGAAACAGCAGCAGAAATTTTTACTTATTTAGATGCTGACCATCAAGAATATATTATTCAAGCTTTTAACGGGGATGAGATTAAAGAAATTATTGATGAGTTATACACCGATGATATTATTGATTTAATTGATGAAATGCCAAGTGAAGTTGTTAAAAAGATTTTGAAATCAACAACTCAAGATGTTAGAAAAAATATTAATAATATTTTAAAATACCCTGAATATAGCGCTGGGGCTATTATGAGTATTAACTTTACGGAACTTCAAGAGGACATGACTGTTGAGATGGCAATTAAAGCTATTAAAAGAAGGCATGAGGAATATGATGAAATAGATGATTTATTTGTTATTAATAAATCTAATAAATTATTAGGTTGATTAGAAATTAAACAATTAATTATTAATGATCCTAAAGCTTTATTAAAAGATTTAATGCAAACTAAAATAATTAGTGTTCCAGTTGATATGAAGCAAGAAGAAGTTGCTCATAATTTTAAAAGATATGATATTAACACTTTACCAGTGGTTGACAAAAACAATGAATTAATTGGAATCATAACTGTTGATGATGTAATTGATGTTTTAGTGGAAGAATCAACAGAAGATATTCAAAACTTTTCAGGCATAGATGCTGATGATGTTGATTCTGATTATTTTGAAACTTCATTATTTAACATGTTTAAATCAAGAATTACATCTTTGTCAGGGATATTGATTTTAGGCGTGATAACTCACATTTTAGTTTCAACATTTTTATCGTTAAGTAATATTAAACTTGAAACTAAAACCCAACCTTTCCTTTTAATGGTACCTATTATTATTGTTGTTATAGGCTTGTGTAATACAATATCAACTCAAATATCATTAATGACAATAAGATCTTTGTCTTTAAATCAAATTCATAAAAAAGAAATTAAAGAAATATTACTTAAAGAGGCTTTGGTTTCTTTATTATTAGCAATATCATTAGTTTTAATCAACCTTGTAAGGTTGTCGATAGTTTATTTGATAGAAGATCAATCAATTTCTAGAGCCCAATTGCAAGTTATGCTTTATTCTAGTCTAGGTATTTTTATTTGTGTTTTAATTTGCAACATTTTAGGTGTAATACTCCCAATCATCTTTAAAAAAATGAAAATTGACCCATCAGTATTTTCAACTCCAGTAATTACAACTATTGTAGATATTATTTGCGTTGTGTGCTTTTTTGGATTGGTTTTGTTGGTTTAATATGAGATTAAGAAACAAACCTTGAGTTAGAGAATTTTTAAAAGCAAATAAAAAATATTTAATTTTTTGAGAAAAAGAAAATGAAGCTTTAAATTTAAGATCATTATTTCAAACTAATCAATTATGTCAATTAGAAATTGGATGTGGTAAAGGCAGTTTTATTTCTCAGCAAGCTTTACAAAATGCTGACATTAATTATATTGGAATGGAAAAAGTGACAACAGTTGTCGGGGTAGCTTTAAAAAGATCACTAAAGTTATTTAAAGAAAACAATAAAGAAATGAGTAATTTAAAATACTTTAATTATTTTGCAGAAGATTTATCTTTTATATTTAAGAAAAATTCTATTGATAAAATATATTTAAATTTTTCAGATCCTTGACCAAAAGCAAAGCATGAGAAAAAAAGGTTAATGCATAATAACTTTTTAAAGATTTATGCATATATTTTAAAAGAATTTGGAACAATAGAATTTAAAACAGACAATGATGTATTTTTTGAATTTGCAATTGAACAAATAAATCAAAACCCTCATTGATTAATTATTAGTCAAACAACTGATTTATATAATGAACCAATACTATTAAAAAATAATGTTGCTACTGAGTATGAAACTAAATTTCACACAATGGGTAAAAATATCAATAAATTAATTATTAAAAAGACAAATTAACTTGCTATTTTGCAAGTTTTTTTATTAATAAGAAAAAGAGGTGTATTAATATGAAACTTTTACTAGTAATTATTTTTTTAATATTTAATGTTTCAACTCCAACAAAAACTTTTCATTCAAAAGAGCAATCAAGATTAATTGTAAATAATGAAAAGCACTATCCTACAGTTCAATTTAATAATGAATTTATATTTAGACAAGAAAAATTGGAAAAAAATGAAGACTTAGAATTGGGTTACATTCATGATTTTAAATTTAAAATCAATGAGTTAGAAAAGTACAAAAAAACTTATTTTTCATTCCAACTTGAAATTACTTTTGAAGAAAATGTAACATTTAATGATAATAATAAAAACTCTTATTTAGATGTAGTTAAAACTGAATGAACTGATCAAACTATTTCACAATTTTATTTAAAATCAAGAGAATATTTTAATGTTAATTTTAAAAGTTTGAAAATAACCCCAGAAATTTATTTAACTGTTGAAGATGACGGAAAAGTTACTTTGAAATTAGTGCACAAAGATTTTTTAAGAATTTGAACCAGAAACCAAAATATTTTTAAAAGTAGAACACTGAAAATAAGAAATATAAAAGTTTCATTTAAACCAAAAGAAGAGTTATTATTTTTAGATAATCAAATAGTCGAATTAACTTATCAACCCAAATTAATATTAAACACTTTAGAAAAAATTAATGAAGAAGTGAATAAAAAAATAATAGCCCTATTAAAAATACAAAAAGTTGACCCTGTAATTTTTAATTATTTTTATAAGATTGAAAATTTTCAAACACAAGAGCTAAATATACTAAACGAAATTAGTTCAGATTTTAGGCATGTAATAAGGAAAAAAATTTTGTACTCAGATAACATTAAAAAAGATACTTTTTTTAAATCACTGACAGAACCAATAATAAAAATAGCTTTCAACCAAGAAATATACGTTGATCAAATAGGTATCAATCTTCAGTTACAAACTAAAACTCCAAAAAACAATTTAAATGAACAAAAAGTTTTTGATGAATTGTTTAACCAAGAAATTTGATTTAAAGAGTATTTAAAAATTAGAAAAATAAATACAGATTCTTATCAAATATATTCAGATTGCAAAAATATAAAAGATTCATTAGTTATAAAAGTCACATCTTTAAATAACCCTTATATTGATAAAGAAATTCTAATACCTAAAGAAGAATTAAAGGATTCTAATTATGAGTTTGATAAAGAAAATTTAGGATATGAAACGATAAAAGAAAAAACGAGTAAAAATAACACTAAATCATTTATACTATTTGCAATTTCGATTTCTTCAGCTTTAATTTTATGTTTTGCAGTTTTGCTTAAAAATTTTTATGTTAAGTTTATTAAAAAATAAAAGTGTTAAAATAAAATATAGATTAAAGGGGAAAACGATGAAGTTTAAAATCGAAGGAATCACTAATATTGGTAATTATAGAAAATCAAACCAAGATTTTATTGGTTTTTTAGATAAAAAGAATGGATCTTCGATTTCTGTAGTGTGTGATGGTATGGGTGGTCATGCACATGGTGAAATTGCATCAAAAATGGCAGTTGAGTTATTATTAAAAAACTTTCATGAAGTAGATTTATCTAATTTTACAGATAGTGAAATAAATGTTTGATTAAGAAATTCAATAAAACAAATACTTAAAGAAATGAAAGAATATAGCAACATCAACATTGAAACTAAAGATATGGGCACAACATTAACTGCAATTTTATTTGTAAATAAAAAAGCATTCGTTGTTAATGTAGGGGACTCTAGAACCTACAAAATAAGCAAAAATAAAATATCACAAGTAACTAAAGATCAAAATTTATGAAATGACACAAAAAATAAAGAGGAAAAGAAAAAAGAAATTAAAAAGTTTTTAGGCGCTAAGTTTAATGAACTAACCTATTGAAAAGTTTTAACAAGTGCTCTTGGGCCAAATAAAAATTTAAAAATAGATACATATTTAATTAAAGAACCTATTGGAACATATGTTTTAACAACTGATGGTGTTCATGATTATATTGATGAAGTTACCCTTAAAGAAATGGTTTTAGAAAAAAGCAGACTAAAAACAAAAGCAAAAGAAATAGTTTCATATGCTTTAAAAAATTTGTCTACTGATAATCTTTCTTTACTAATAGTTGAGGCATCAGGAGATTAAAATTATGAGAAGTCCGATTGAAATAGAAAAAATAACAAGAGTTGATGAATTGGAAGAAAACGAGTTTGTTAATCTTAAAGTTTCTAATAGGTACATTTTAATGGATCAAATTGGGAAGGGTACTTTTGGTGTTGTTTACAAAGCTAAAGATTTGCTTGACAATAAAACTTCTAAAAATGAGTTTGTTGCGATTAAAATAATGGTGTTACCAAAATCAAAAACTGAAAAAAATAAAATAATAGAATCTGAAATCAAAGATGAAATTAAAAAGTATTCTAATCAGATTTTTAACAGTAGAGTTGTTAACATTAAAGATTCTTTTGAATGAAATAAGTTATTATTTATAGTTATGGAATATGTTGATGGTAAATCTTTTAAAGATTTAATTAAAGAAACTAGTTCTATTTTAACATATGAAGAAATAATATATTACTTCAGTGAAATTGCTCTTGCAATACAAGGGATGCATGATATGAAAATGATTCATAGAGATTTAAAACCAGATAATATATTGCTAACAAGTAATAATAAAATAAAAATTACTGATTTTGGTATCTCACATATTAAAGGTTTTGTTAGTGAAGATGGAAATTTACAAAAAACAAAAAAACCAAGCTCACCTGGGACTCCTAGATATTCTTCCCCTGAACAAATTTTAGACGCAACTAAATTAGAAGATTTATCATCTTATCAAGCAGATATTTATTCGTTGGGAGTTATGATGTATGAAACAGCTACAGGAACATCAATTATTAAAGCACATGACCAATCTTTTTCTCTATCAAAAGAAAAAGGTAAAAGTATTCAAGATTTTTTCTTAAATCAAACATTAGTTAAAAAATTCATTTTACCATCACATATAAATCCAAAAATTAGTAATAGTTTAGAAAACATTATTATGAAATGTTTAGAAAAAAACCCTGAGGATAGATATGGCACTGCAACAGAAGTTTACAACGATTTAATGAAGTTAGAAAAGAAAGAAAAAGTCGAAAAAAATTATAAGCAAAACACATTAAAAAGTGAAGACAAAATTTATAAAAATCCAGAAAATGAAGTATTCATATCTTTTAATAAAAAGTTCTTTAAAAAAATTGTGTTGCCTGCTGTAGTTATTATTATTTTTATGTTTACCTTTTTATTGGTTATAAACCTACTATAAGGAGTTTATGAAAGCAAAAATAATACAAATAAATAGCAATTCAAGTTCTGTTTTAACTGAGTTCAATCAAATTTATACAGCATCAATCAAAGGCAATATTAAAAAAAAATTATCGCCAATTGTTGGGGATAATGTTATTTTAGAATTTTTAAAAAACAATGAAGTACATATTATTGATATTAAAGAAAGAATTAATCTATTATATAGACCAAAAATAGCTAATGTAGATCAAGCAATAATAGTTACTTCTTTATACGAACCACTTTTTTCATCTTTTATTTTAAATAAATACATTATGCTAAGTCAAGCAAAAAAAATTAAACCAATATTGCTATTCACTAAATTTGATTTATTAAAAGTAAAAAAAGAGTACAAAGAAGTAATGAATAAAATAAAGAATTATATAGATTTGGATTTTCATGTTATTATTCTTGATAATAAAAATGAACAAAATTACAAATTAGAATTAGGGCAGTTAAAATCTTTGCTAGTAAATAAAGTTTCATTTTTTACAGGTCAAACTGGCGCTGGAAAATCAACAACTTTGAATCATTTTTTACCTAATGAAGTTATTAGAACTAATGAAATATCTATTAAATTAAATAGAGGTAAACATACAACTACATCTGTAAAGATATATAACTTAGATGATAATTTATTAATTGCTGATACGCCAGGTTTTTCATCTTTTGAATTACAAGATATAAAAATTGAAGACATATTAAAAACTTTTTCACCATTTTTACTATACAAAAGTGATTGTAAGTTTTTAGATTGTACACATATACATGAAAAAAAATGTGGAGTTAAAAGTGCATTAAATAAAGGAAATATGCCATTATTCATGTATGATGATTATAAAAAGGTTTATGAAGAACTTTTATCAAGAAAGGTAAAATATTAATGAACAAAACATTAAAAATAGCACCTAGCATTTTGTCTGCTGATTTCTTGGACTTAAGAAAAGAGTTACAAAAATGTGTTGATGCAGGTATTAAAATAATTCATTATGATGTAATGGACTTTGATTTTGTTCCAAATTTAACTTTTGGATCTAAAATTTTAAAAGATATAGCAAATCAATTCGATTTAAATATAGACATACATTTTATGATTAAAGTTAAAACTTTAAATTTTTCTGATTTTTTTAATGAATTCATTAAGTGCAAACCTTTAATAATGACTATGCACATTGAATCAATGGAAACAGAACAAATAGAAATTTTTATAGAACTTTGCAAAAAAAACAAAATTAAACCAAGTTTAGCTATATCTCCTAATACGCCGGTTGAAGAAGTTAATCCTTATTTAAAAAAAATTGAAAATATTTTAGTGATGAGCGTTCATCCTGGTTTTGGTGGACAGGCATTTTTAGAATCATGTATAAATAAAATAGAATATTTAAAAAAAATAAGAAAAGAAAAAAATCTTGACTACACAATTGAAGTTGATGGAGGAATTAACGAAACTACTTGTAAAATTGTTTCTAAAGCAGGAGCTGACATTGTGGTTGCAGGCAGTTATTTATTTGAATCAAGTAACTTTGAAATTAGTTTGGAAAAATTAAATGATTAAAAGAGTGCTCATAGTTTGTTCAGAATCGAATATTAATTTAAACATGTTTAATAATCATAATAATTTTATTATTGGTGTTGAAAGAGGATGTTTAGATTTAATATCTAAAAAAATAAAAATAGATTTAGCTATTTCAGATTTTGATAGAGTTTTGCCAGCAGAATTAGCAATAATTAAAGATTATGCAATTAAAATTGATGTTCAAAATTGCGAAAAGGACTATTTAGATGGAGAACTTGCAATTTTAAAAGCAAAGGAAATGTACCCTAATGCACCAATTGTGTTTATTAGTAAACAAACCAAAAGATATGACATGTCATTGTCAGCTATAAACTTAGTTAAGAACTATGACATAAAATTCGTTAATGATGAAACTTTAATCCAAAAATTGCCTAAAGGCATTAATGAGTTGAATTTTAGTAATTTTGAAATTTATACTTACATTAGTTTTTTTGCAATTAGTCACACCAAAATTTCAATTAAAAATATGAAATATAATGTAAAGGATTTTGAATTTAATAATTTTGATAATAAATGTATATCAAATGCGTTAATAATTAACCAAAACCCAATTATATCAACTAGTAAAGAAATAATAGTTATAGCGAGTAAATAAAAAATCACAAATTTGTGATTTTTTATTTTTTTGAACTTATGAGTCTATATCTTTTTTTAGCAGCCCTTAATTTTAATTCTGCTTTTTTTAACCTAATTTTTGAGCTTTTAATTTTTTCTTTTAAAGCTACTCTTTCATTAGAATTTTTATTTTTTTTATGTTCTTGTATTCTTTGTTCTAATTCTAAAATGGCAACATTTTTTTCAGCTTTGGCAAGCTTTAATTCGCTTGTTGTTCTTTCAACCATTTCTTTAGAATTAAAAAAACTAGTGTAGTCAATTGTCATTAGTTCTTGTGTTTGTTCGTCTTCATTAGCAAATATTCTGACAATTAATTTAAATTCTCTTGCAAGTTTTTTAGCTTCATTAACTGCATCTTCCTGAGTTATAAAACTTCCTAATTCATCATATATAACAATAACTTCTGAAACAGTTTTATTTATTTTCCATGGCATATATTAAACCTCTTATTATTTATAATTTTAGCATATTTAAAAAAATAAAAACCGATATAAATCGGTTGATGTTTTAATTGGTGCCCTCTATCGGGGTCGAACCGATACGAGTTTCCTCGTCAGATTTTGAATCTGATGCGTCTGCCTATTCCGCCAAGAGGGCATAAACAAATTATAATACTTTTTTGATAAAATTATATTAAAGGAGCAAAATATGAATAAAAATTTTTTATTGTTACATTTATTTAATTATATTGCGCTTATTTGCTGATGTTTTTTGTTAATAATTTTGCTAATAGTTGTAAAAAGTCCATATATATACTCACTAATAATTTTTATTATTTTATCATTAATCTCGTTTGTTGTTTTTTATTCAATTGATTATAAAAAAAAGAACTTTAACTTTATAACTTTGATTTTATTTGCAAATTCTTTAAATTTAATTGGTTTGTGAATATCATTTATTTTGATAAAAAAAACTTCATTAGGTTTAAAAGAAAATAACGATCATTTAAAGGCTTCTTGAGAATTGAAAAAAATTGATCTATCAACAAACGAAAAAATGACAAAAGAACTAAGAGAATTATATGACGACTATTCTTTGTATGTTTATAAAAAAGTTAAAAATAGTTCTACTTATGAAACTAATACACATAAGATTTATGAAAAAGCTGAAAAAGCTTTATTAGATAATATATTCATAAATGATTACTTAAAAACTAATAGATTATACTCAATTGAACAAATAAAACAAGCATCAAAAAAAGAGCTGAAAATAGCTTTAAAACAAGTTTGAAAAAAAACTTAATAAAAAAACATCGAGAAGATGTTTTTTTATTCAACGATTAAGTTTTGTTTTTTTAATGTTCTTAATGTTCTGGCTGAAACTTTAATTGTAAATAATTGACCATTTTCATCCATAACTTTAACTTTTTGTAAATTTAAATTTCATTTTCTTTTAGTTGCATTTAAGGCGTGTGATCTAGAATTTCCAGATAAAGGACCTTTTCCTGTTAACATATCTTTTCTTGCCATTGTATTCACCCCTGCTCTTTTTGTAAATAGATATACTAAAAAATGATACTAAAAAATAAACCAAAAAACAACAATTATTAACATTTTATTAAATTTCTTAATTCATTTTTGGTAAAATATATAAAGCGAAAGTTAGGTGATGTTCATGAATAGCATAGATGAATCTGTTATGAAAGTAATAAAAGATGCTATAGTTACTGTTCCTGGAGTAGTATCATTTTCTAACTTTAATGCAGATAGCAGAGATGAACTACCAACTAGTGAAATTGAAAAAGCTATTGAATTTACAAATACAGATAATATAAATCGATTTAGAATACATGTGATTATTTTGTCTGGCGTTAATATTAGGGATGTTTTAAAAGAAATTCAAATTAGAGTAAAATACGAATTAGAAAAAATGTCTAAATTCACAGTTAAATATATGGCTGATATCGTTGTTGACGATTTAGCATAAAACATAAAGAGACAGAGAGAGAAAAAATGAAGAATTTAACAATATTAATAGACTCAATTACAAGTGCGGTTAATAATTTATATAACAACTACCCTTACATCGATAAATTAAATGTATTCCCTGTACCTGATGGTGACACTGGGACTAATATGAACTTAACAACAACAAATGCTTATAAAGATGTTAAAGACATTGATTTTAAAAGTGTTGGAGATTTTTTAAATTCATTTTCAAGAGGTTTAATTATGGGGGCCAGAGGTAACTCTGGTGTAATATTTTCTCAAATAATTAAGGGTTTAGCAAAAGGGATGCAAAGTTCAACAGAACTTTCCACACATGAATGAAAAAAAGGTTTTGCTGAAGCTAAAAATATTGCTTATAAAGCAGTTATGAAACCAGTTGAAGGAACAATACTAACTGTTATAAGAGAAATCGCAGATCAAATTCAATCAGTAGATGACTCTGTTGATTTAAAAGCTTTATGAAAAAAAATTATAACAATAGGTAATGAAGCTTTGGAAAATACCCCAAATTTATTGCAAGCATTAAAAGATGTCGGAGTTGTTGATTCTGGAGCTTATGGTTTAATGAAATTTTTTGAAGGAATGAATTCAGTATTTCAAAAAAATGAAATTATTTCAAAAACTGATAAACTTGAGTTAAATGAAGGTGGAAATATCGAAATGGATATTGAGACTGAATTTGGTTATTGTACTGAGGGTATTGTAATGCTTAATGAAAATTGGATTTCTAAATTAGAAGTTAGTGCAATTAGAGATCAGCTTCAAATTTATGGAAACACATCAATAGTTGTAGTTATTGATGAAGACATTTTAAAAGTTCATACACATGCTTTAAGTCCAGGTCAAATATTAATGTTTTTACAACAGTATGGTGATTTTAAAACTATTAAAGTTGAAAACATGAATTTGCAAGCTGATAAACAAGTTAAATCTTCTGATGATAAACAATGAGAAGAAAAAACAACTGTAGTTTCAGAAAGAAAATTAGTAAATGAAGTTGCAACAATCGCTGTTGTACCATCAGAAGAAATAAAAAAGTATTTTGAAAAAGAATTGGGAATTGACATTGCTATTAATGGTGGTTCAAAAATGAATCCTTCAACAAACGACTTTTTAAAAGCCATTGAAGAAGTAGATGCTAAAACCGTTTTCTTAATGCCTAATAATGGAAATGTTCTACTGACTGCTAAACAAGCAGAAAAAGAAGAGTTAAAGTCTAAAGTTGTTGTTGTTCCAACAAAAACAATTCAGCAAGGTATGGTTTCGTCAATATCATTTGATCCTTCTAATACAGTTGTAAAAATAACAAAAGCCTTAACTGCTGCAATTAAAAACGTTATATCATTTCAAATTTCTCAAGCTGCAAAAGATTCAGTTGTTAACGGAATAACTGTCAAAAAAGACCAACAAATGGCAATTGTAGATGGTAAAATTGTTGGGACAACTTCTGAAATCTCATCAGTTTTTGAAAAACACTTATCAAGATATATAACTTCTAAAACAGAAATGATAACTATTTTTGTAGGTCAGGATGCTTCTTCAAAAAATGTTAGTCAATTAAGAAAATTTTTAGATGAAAATTGTGATGTTGAATACGAAATCATCGAGGGTGGTCAAAAAGTTTATAGTTTTATAATTGCTATAGAATAATTAAAACACCTATTTTAAGATAGGTGTTTTATATTTATAAAATAAAGTAAAGGGAAAAAATATGTATAAAATAGGTTATGATGTCATGGGAAGTGACAATGGTGTTGAAGTTGCTATTCAAGCAGCAAGTGAATTTATAAAAACTAGAAAAGAACTTTTTTTAGTTTTTGTTGGAAATGAAGAAGAAATAAAAACAGCGCTAACAAAGTATAAAATAGATTCAAATAGATTTTCTATATATCCTACCACAGAATTTATTGATATGCATGGTTCAATAATGGATATTAGAAGAAAAAGAAATTCGTCGATGGTTAAAGTTTTGGAATTACTTAAAGCAAAGGAAATTGATGCAATGATTACAGCTGGAAACTCTGCAGCCTTTATAGCTGGTTCTCATTTCATTTTAGGTGAAATTGAAGGTATAAAAAGAGCTGGATTTATGCCCACTATTCCAACTGCAATAAAAAATAAAGTTACTTTATTATTAGATGTTGGCGCTAATATGGAATGTGATGAAGAAGATTTATTAGGTTTTGCTAAAATGGCAACTGTTTATTCTCAAGAAGTGTTAAAAGTTTCAAACCCTCAAACAACATTACTTAATATTGGTGTCGAAGAAACAAAAGGTACTTTGCTTCAAAAAGAAGCATTTAAAGCTTTATCATCTGATCCTTTTATCAACTTTTTAGGAAACATGGAAGCAAGAGAAATCCTTTCAGGTCAAGTTGATATTATTATAACAGATGGTTATACAGGAAATATGGCCCTAAAATCATTAGAAGGCTCTTCTAAAATATTGATGAACGAAATAAAAAAAGAGTTAACCTCGTCTTTTATTAAAAAAATCAAGGCTTTAACTTTAAAAAAATCTTTTAAAGCTGTTAGCGAAAAATTTGATTATAAAAATCATTCAGGAGCATTATTGATAGGTGTTGATGGTATAGCTTTCAAAAGTCATGGTTCAAGTGATGTGAAATCTTGAAAAGCAACTTTAAGAATGACTTGTGATGCTGTTGAAAATGATGTTTTAAATAAAATAAAAAGAAAAGCTGGTAATTTTTAATGAAAAATTTTTTTAAAAATTTTGGAATTATAATTAATAATGAAGAGTTATTTATAACAGCTTTAACGCACAATTCTTATTCTAATGAAAAACATTTGAATTACACATATCAAAGATTAGAATTTCTTGGAGACGCAGTACTACAATTGTATGTTTCAAAATATTTATATTTAAATTTAAAACAGTTTAAAGAAGGAAAATTGACTAAAACTAGATCTGACTTAGTTAGGCAAGAAACACTCGCTGAAATTTCAAAAAAAATTGGATTAGGTAGAATGATTCGATTAGGGCAAGGTGAATTAAAATCTAAAGGTTATGAAAAATCCTCTATTTTAGCTGACGTATTTGAATCAGTAACAGCTGCAATCTTTTTAGACCAGTCAGAAGAAGTATTAGAAAAATGACTTTATGACACAATGATTGAGTTTTTAAAAAATAATAATATTGACTCTATGACTCATGATTATAAATCTGAGCTACAAGAAATAATTCAAGCAGAAATAAGAAGCGATTTAGAATATAAAATAGAATCTAGTAAAGCAATTGAGCAAGATAATAAAATTGAATACACAGTTAGTGTTAATCTTGACGGGATTAGATATGGTATAGGTAAAGGCTTTTCTAAACAAGAAGCCTCACAGAATGCTGCAAAAGACTGTTTGTTAAAATTGATTAAAACAAGTAAAAATAAATTATAATTAAAAAAGAATTAAAAAGGAGTATTAATGTTATTTTTAAAACAAATAAGAGCTACTGGTTTTAAATCGTTTGCAGATACAACTATTTTAAATTTCACAAAAGAAATGATAGGTGTTGTTGGACCTAATGGGTCAGGTAAGTCAAACATTACTGATTCAATTAGATGAGCTCTTGGTGAGCAATCTAATAAGTCTTTGCGTGGTTCAAATATGGACGATATTGTATTTTCTGGTAGTGTTGGTCGACCAGCTGCTGAATATGCAGAAGTAACTTTGGTTTTTGATAACCAAAGAGATATTTTTTCAACTCTTTCAACAGACATAGTTGAAATAACAAGAAAATTCTCTAAAAAAAATAGAGAAAGTGAATTTTATATTAATGGTGTTAAATGTAAACTAAGAGATATACAAGATATTGCATTAGAAACTGGTTTGACAAAATCATCAATAGCAATTATTTCTCAAGGAACAATTTCTAGATTTGCAGAAGCAAAACCTGATGTAAGAAGAGAAATTTTTGATGAAGCAGCTGGAGTTGCTAAATATAAGAAAAGGAAATTAGAAACTCAAAGAAAACTTGAAAAAGCTAGTGACAATCTTTTGAGAATAAAAGATATATCTGATGAAATAGGGCGTAGACTTCCAACTTTAAAAAAGAAAGCTGAAAAAGCTGAAAAATATAAACACTTAGCTGAAGAATTGCAAAACATTGAGCTTGCTGTTTTAGCCAAAGACGCTTTAACTTATGAAGTTGAACTTGAAAAATTAAGAACTGCAAAAAGAAGTTTAGAAATTAAAACGGAAAAATTGGCTAATGAAATTAATTTATCTCAAGATGAATTAGACGTTATGCTGTCAAAATCTTCATCAACTGATATTGAAATAAATGAACTTAATAGTTCATTCCAAAAGATTGTTGAAAGAGTAGCTAGTCTTAAAACACAAAAACAAAAAGTTGATTCAAAAGAGTCAGAAAAACATTCTGAAGCAAATATTGATGAAATTAAAGCAATTAATCTTAAAAAAGAATATGATGAAAAAACTATTTCATTACATAGTGAAAAGGATTTGGTTGCTTCTTTTGAAGCGCAAGAAAAAGAAGCTAAAAGAGAATATGATCAAATCAGTGATTCTTTTGAAAGAATACATTTAAAAAGACAAGAAATTGAGTCTGAAAAAAACAGATTGCAATTTAAACTTGATGACATCAATCAAAGAGCAAGAACTTCAAGTATTTCTGCAAGTTCTGGTGCTAAAAACATTATTGAAAACAAAAACAGACTTTCTGGTGTTGTTGGAACTGTTGAATCTTTAATTAGTGTAAAAGAAGAATATCATGTAGCTTTTAGTTTAATTACAGGTAATCATTTACAATCTGTTGTTTTTAAAACTGATGAAGATGCTAAAAAAGCAATTGAGTTTTTAAAAAGAAACAATTTTGGAAGAGTTAATGCATTGCCAGTTAGCACTTTAAATCCATCTTCAATAGCTGAAGCACAAAAACAAGTTATTAAAAAAGCCCCTGGTTTTATTGGTTTTGCTAATGAACTTATTGAAATTAAAGAAAACTGTCAAGTTGTTTTAGATTATATTTATGGTACAGCTATTGTTACTAAAACTTTTGATGATGCTGTTAGACTTGGAAGAAGCATAAATTATAGATACGGGATTGTTTCATTAGATGGTCAGCGAGTTATGCCTAGAGGTGCTATGAGCGGTGGTTCAGTAAGCAAGGCTACAAATATATTTGCTGCTAGAAGAGTAGATGAATCAATTAACCCTGAAACAATAGCTAAAAACATTCAAACTTTAAATAATTTATATGAAGATTATCAAAAAGAGTTTAATGCGTTAAGAGAATCAAGAGAAAAATCTTCTGTGAAGATTCAAGAAATAATGTCTAACATTAAGGTTTCAAAGTTTTCAATAACTAGTTTAGAGTCTAATTTAGAAGTTCTATCAGAAAATTACAAAATTCTTACAGGTAAAGAATTATATGGTGATAAAAATGTATCCTTTTCAAATGAATCTGAATCAATTAGAATATCGAGAGAAATTGCAAAACTTGAGTCGCAAAGAAATGAAATTTCAGTTAAATTAAATATCCTTTCAAATTCGCGCACTCAAAATTCTGATCGTCAACATGAAATTAACAAAGATAACAAAGAAAAACGTAATACTTTAAATGAATGAAAAGATACCTTAGCATCAGTAAAATCAGATTTAAATATGATGGAAAATACTAACATTATGATATTACAGAAGTTATCAGAAAAGTATAATTTAAATTTGGATGCTGTAAGACAAATGAGTTTTGATGTAATTGAAAATGTTGAGCAAACTCGAGCTAGAATTTTAGAATTATCAATGGAATTAAAAGAAATTGGAGATGTTTCAATAGATTCAATTGAAGAATATAAAGGTGAACAAGAACGTTTTGACTATTATGATGTTCAACTAAAAGATATACAAGAAGCTATTGAAAAACTTGAAAGTATTATCGCTGATATTGATATAGAAATGAAAACACAATTTAAAAAAATTGTTGATGATGTTAATGCTGCATTACCAGAAGCATTTAAAAAACTATTTAATGGGGGAACTGCAACTTTAATTTACACTGATCCTGATAATATTTTAGAAACAGGTATAGATATTGATGTTCAGCCACCAGGAAAGATAATTCAAAATATAAATTTATTGTCTGGTGGCGAAAAATCACTTGTTGCTTTATCAGTCTTATTTTCAATTTTAAAAGTAAGACCTTTACCATTAGTTATTCTTGATGAAGTTGAAGCTCCACTTGATGTTGCTAATGTTACAAGATTTGCTAAATATGTGCGTGAATTTGTGGATGTAACTCAATTTATCATTGTTACTCACCGTGAAGGTACAATGGAAAACTGCGATATATTGTTTGGTGTTACAATGCAAACTAAAGGTATTACAAAAATTGTTAACCTTGATTTGAAATGAGACGTAATTAAAAAATTATTAAAAAATTAATAAAAGTAAAAATAGCTTTTTAAAGTTTATTTTTTACTTTTATTTTATTGCAAATGCTTTTTATTAAAAAGCACATTTTCTGTCTTTTTAAGTTCTTATCTTAAAAGATGTTATATTTATAAAATTTGATTAAATTGTTATATAATATTATTAATATTAAAGGCCGATTTTTAATTAAAATAAAAAAGGGGAATAATGAGTAAAAAACTTTTCTTAGTGCTTGTCATTATCATTGGCGCTGTTATTGGGCTATGGACATGAACTTTAGCTGTTCCAACTAACTCTATTAGTATTGGTGGTAGTGCAAGTGTACAACCGTTATTAAAAAAATTTACTAATGAGTACAAAACAGAAGATAAGAAATATTTTGTATACTCAGCAACTGGAAGTGGGGCTGGTATAACAAATGTGAAAGCTGATGTTTATGAAACAGGGTTTATATCAAAAAGTATTAATCCAGCAGATTGAGAAGTTCAACCTGTAAGTGAAAATGTTAATTTTTTTAAAGACGGGGCTGAAAAATGGACTAATGATAATCAACATTCTTATAGTGAGTTTATAAAAAAAGATGAAACTATTCAAAATGGAACATATAGAAGCATTGAGCTAGCAAAAGATTCATTTGTTTTTGTTTATAATGACAAAGGGACAGGGTTTGATAAATTTTTAGATAATACTGGTATAGAATTTAGCTTTGGCATTACTGATGAAAATACTATTGATGAGCAAGGCATTGAAATTCTTAAAAACATATACCAAAATAATGATACAAAAGAACTTTGAACATGAAAACAACTGGCAAAATATTTAGCATCTAAAAATCCAACCAAACTAAACTCACAAGCAGAAGCTGAAAAAGTTTCTAACAAAAAAATTATTCCTTACACGTCTACAAGTGGTTCTGGAACAAGAAGTTCTTTTAGTAACTTAACAGGCGGAATAAATCCTGGTCAAGCAGCAAAAGAATATAATTCCAATGGTGCAATATATGGGCAATTAATTCATTCACCTGGTTCTATAGGTTTTGTATCTATGTTATATGGTCAAAACTTAACTAAAGATGTTAAAGCAGTAAGTGTTAAAAAAGGTGAAGACACTTGAAATTTAAACAAGAATGAAGAAAAAAATAAAGAAGGTTATCCATTAACTAGACCTTTTATTGCAATAATAAAAGTTGATAAATCCAATAAAAATTTTTGAAGGGCACTAGATTTTATATTTTGAATGTGTGCTAGTGAAAATTCTCTTAAACATTACCAAGATGCTGGACTTCAAAAAACAATAAAAACTAAATCTTCATAGAAAGAAATTTATGACAATAAAAAATATGAAAGAAAACAATAATTTTAAAATTAAAAATTTAAAAGTTAAAGAATTTTTTCTTTCTAAGTTTTTTAAATACTTTATTTATTGTTTAACATCAATAGTTTTGATTGGTTTTGTTTCAACACTAATATTTATTATTGTTCAATCAGTGCCTTTATTTAAAAGTGAAAATTTTAACTTATGAAAATTTTTATCAGGAACAAATTGAGTGCCTGGAAAAGACGGAAAAGGTAGTTATGAAATTGGCATGATTGCACTGATGACTTTATCTCTTTTAGGAATAACAATGTTATTCGCTGTTCCTTTAACTATCTTTACAACACTTTTTATAAGTGAATATCTTTCTGAAAAAATGCAAAAAAGAGTTATGGGCATTGTTAAATTACTTGCTAGTGTACCATCTGTTATTTTTGGACTTTTTGCAAGAGATCAAATAGGTAGTTTATTTCAATTAATGGGTGCTCCTAATAATGATAACTTACTAGTAGCTGCTGTAACAATGACATTTATGGCAGCACCAACAATGATCTCTTTAAGTTATAATGCAATTAAGACAGTTCCAGAAGGCTATCGACTTGGTAGTTTAGCTTTGGGTATATCAAAAGAAAAAACAACGTTTAGAATTATTAGAAAATCAGCAACTCCACAAATAATAACAGCTGTTATTTTAGGTATGGCAAGAGTTATTGGTGAAACTATGGCAATCATGATGATTGCTGGTAATTCAACTCATGGTTTAATCGTAGATGGAGGAGTAAGTGGTTTCTTATTTTCATCGATTAGAACACTTGCTGCAACAATTGGTTTAGAAATGACAGAGAATAGCGGTGCTACTCATAAATCAGCATTGTTTGCTATTGGTTTAATATTGTTTATTATTGTGTTTTTAATAAATTTGGTTATTTTAATAGTGTCTAATGCTGAAAGTTGAAAGAAAACTTGAAGTCAAAGAAAATCAAATATTGAGTTCAATGATTATGATTTAAATGCAAAAGTTAAAAAACGTAAAATAACATATGATTCTAGAATGATGAAAATGATGATTTCATCTAAATCAGAAAATAAATTTTCTAAGAAAAGTTATTCAGCTTTAATGCTCATTCTTATGTGAATATCAACTGCTATAGTTATTTCATTTACATTTTGAATTTTAGGCGATGTAACTATAAGAGGATTAATAGGATTAAGATCACCTCAATTATTTATGAGTATTGATGGTGGAGATGGTATATTGGCTGCACTATTAACAACATTGATTTTGGTATTAGGTGTTCTTATATTTGCTATTCCCTTAGCGCTTGCGGGCTCAATTTATCTTTCTGAGTATGCAAATAAAAAAGCTTTCTCAACAAAAGTATTCAGATTCTTAATTAACTTATTAGCATCTACACCTTCAATTGTATTTGGAATTATTGGTCTAACGATATTTATTGTTTTTTTAGGACTGCCGTTTAGTATTTTAGCAGCATCTCTTACAATGACTTTGGTTGTAATGCCTATGTTAATATCAAATTTTGAAACTTCAATAAATGATGTTCCTACACAATTAAGAGAAGCTGCAATTGGCTTAGGAATGGGGAGAACAAAAGTTTTATTTAAAGTCATATTGCCAAATGCTATTGAGGGTATTGTTACAGGAGCAATTTTAGCTATGGCTAAAATTATAGGAGAATCAGCTCCTATATATTTAACTTTGGGGACTGATATTCAATTACCAACAGAAGGTTTTTTATCTCAGGGAACTACACTAACTACAAGTATTTATATGATAGTTGCAGAAGGTATTCCTAGCGAATCACAAGATACTCTTTATTTACTAGCATTAATTACAATATCATTTATTATAGTTTTAAATTTTACAGCTGGTAATATCTCATCTTTATTGGTACAAAAATCCAAAAAACTAAAGCTTAATTTTAAAGATAAAAAAGTTATGCTTAAAAATGCGACTAAACCATCATTTAAATATAGATTTATGCTATTTGAAAAACAAATAAAATTACAACGAAATACTTTTATAGGATTTTTTAGATATGCTCCGAATAATATAATTAATTGATTTAAAAGAAACCACAAGTATAGACAAATTAAAAAAGGAAAGAAGGTAGAATAGTATGGCTACTCAATTAAATAACACATCAATTGTTGAAGCAAAACAACAAAAGCTCGCAGAAGTTATTGAGATAAAAGATTTTAATTTCTTTTACTCAAAACACAAACAAGCTTTATTTGATATAAATTTAAAAATTAAAGAAAAAACTATAACAGCTTTTATTGGTCCATCTGGTTGTGGTAAATCAACTTTATTAAGATCTATTAATAGAATGAATGATTTATTTAATGGGGTAAGTGGCAAAGGTGAAATTAATGTTTTTGGTCAAAATATATATTCGAATAATATTGATATATCAAAACTAAGAACTGAAGTTGGTATGGTTTTTCAAAAACCTAATCCATTTCCTTTATCTATTTATGAAAATGTAATTTATGGTCCAAAATCACAGGGAGTTAGAGCTAAAAAAGTACTAGATCAATTATGTGAAGATTCTTTAAGAAAAGCTGCACTTTGAGAAGAAGTTAAAGATAAACTAAACGATTCAGCAACAGGATTGTCTGGTGGTCAACAGCAAAGGTTATGTATTGCAAGAGCAATTGCAATGAAACCAAAAATATTGCTAATGGATGAACCAACATCAGCTCTTGACCCAATAGCAACTCTAAAAATAGAAGATTTAATAGTTGAACTTAAAAAAGAATATACTATTGTCTTGGTTACTCACTCATTGCAACAAGCTACACGCATCAGTGATAGAACAGCATATTTTTTAAAAGGAGAATTAATAGAGTACAATAGAACTAGAAGATTGTTTACAAATCCAAAAGATCCAAGAACAGAAGATTACATTTCAGGAAGGTATGGTGATTAATATGCCAACAAATAAAATTTTAGATAAAGATATGTTGCAAATAAAAGACATGCTTGAAAAAATGATAAATGAAACGAAAATTCAATATGCAGAAACTTTTGAAATTTTAAATTTTGGTGATGAATCAAAAGCTATGATGATAGTTGAGCATGACAAAATTATTAACAATATGCTTAATGAGTTTACTTCAACAGCTTTATGAAAAATAGCAAAACAGCAATTAGTAGCAAAAGATTTAAGAATGGCAGTCGGTGGAATTTTACTAGCTCGTGAAATTGAGATAATTGCAAACTATGCTAAAAAACTTTGTATTTTTTTCAATAAATATAAACCTTCTAAAGCACATGCAACTTCGATTATGACAATGTTTCAATTAGTTGTTGATATGTTAGACGCTTTTTCAGATTTTTTTATTAATTATAATTCTGACCAAGTTATAAAAGTTATGGAAATTGAAAAAAAAATTAATGAAGAATTTTCTGAGGCATACAAACATTTAATAACAGTACTAAAAAAAGCAAAAACTAAAGAAGAAACTAATGAGATATCAGCTGCAATTTTGCAGTTGAAAAATTTAGAGCGAGCAGGAGATCACTTATTGACTGTTCAAGAAATTGTTTCATTCATGCGTATTGGTAAGTTTGAAGAAACAAATGATTTATTTGAAAGTATGTTATTATTCACAAACTCGTCTATAAGTTAAAAAAGTCTTGGTATAAGACTTTTTTATTTGGTAAAATATTAAAAATAGACATGAGGCAATTATGAGTTTTTGAAGTAATTTAAAACAAAAAATAACTAAAAAGAAAAATGACCAATTTGAAAGTGATTTCAATAATAATAAAATTGAAAATGAAATAGTTAAAAAAAACTATGAGAAAGAAGCTAAAATTAAATTAGATTCCATTAATAAAGAAGTTCCAAAAGAAGTGATTCTTGGAGAAACTGCTGATGTTTTAAAAATTCCATCAACATTTATTAAACCAGAAATCGTGGTTAAAGAAAAAAGTGCTGATTTTAAACAAAAGCAAAAAGCAAAAAAACTAGCTAAAAAAATTGAACTTCAAAATCAAAAGAAAAAAGAAAAAACTCAAAAAGTAGAAAAAGCAATTGCTAATTCTTCATTATCATTTTCAAAAGATATTAAAAAACTATCTAAAAAGTATAAAAAAATGGATGATGATTTTTTTGAAGAATTAGAAGAAGTATTAATTAAAACTGATATGGGCATAAAAATGGTTTTAAAAATTTCTAATTCATTAAGAAAAAAAATTAAATCAACTACCTCTGAAGAAGTTTTTAAAGAGACTCTTGTTGAAGAAATCTACAACTTTTACAATGAGGGCAAAAAAATAAAACCTATTAATTTTGAAGACAATAGATTAAATGTATTTATGGTAATTGGAGTTAATGGAACTGGAAAAACCACATCATTATCTAAGATAGCTAATTTTTATGCTAAACAAGGCAAAAAAGTTTTAATTGCAGCTGCCGATACTTTCAGAGCTGGAGCTGTTGAACAATTAGAAGAATGAATCTCAACAAGATTAAATAATAAAGTTGATTTAATAAAAGGTTTGAAACAAAATCAAGACCCTGCATCAGTTGTATATGATGCATATGAAAAAGCAAAAAATGAAAAATATGATTTACTATTAATTGACACAGCAGGTAGATTGCAAAATAAAGTTAATCTAATGAAAGAATTAGAAAAAATGTATCAAATAATAAGACAAGAAGATAGAAAAGCTCCTCATGAGTTATTTTTAGTTATTGATGCAACAACTGGGCAAAACGGGGTTATTCAAGCAAAAGAGTTTGACGGTGTTGCTGAAGTCAGTGGAATAGTTTTAACTAAAATGGATGGTACAAGTAAAGGGGGTATAGCTTTAGCTATAAAAGATGAATTAGATATACCAGTTAAATTAGTTGGTATTGGTGAACAAGTTGACGACTTGGTCCAATTTGACGTTGATCAATATATATATGGTTTAACTGTAGGATTTATGGAAGACAATAATGATGAAAAATAGAGTAGAAAAAAATATTGAAATTTCAAAGCTATTTGATTGTTATAAAAATTTATTAACTGATAAACAAGTGGAGTATTTTGAACTATATTTTGCAGAAGATTTAAGTTTTCAAGAAATAGCTGATGAAAAGTCAATTTCAAAAACAGCTGTTCATGATGCCATTAATAAGATAATTAATATACTTAAAGATTTAGAATCAAAGTTAAAATTAAGTGAAAAAAAAGAAAAAATTAATTTACTTCTAAATCAATATGAATCTGATAATTCGAAAATAAATGAAATATTGCAAAAAATAAAGGAAATAAACTAATGAAAGTATTAATGATTGGTGATATATATGCCAAAGCAGGCAGAGATATTTTTCAAAAAGAAATAAACAATATTATTAAAGAGAGAAAAATAGATTTTGTAGTTGTTAATGGTGAGAATACAACACATGGTAAATCTATTTCTTATGATCATTATAATTTCTATAAAAATAATCAAGTAGATGTTATCACAAGCGGAAATCACATTTTTAAAAATAAAGAAGTTTTAGATTATATTACAAAACATGATGATCTCTTAAAGCCATTAAACATGTATCATACCCCAGGTAATGGTTATGTTATTGTTAATAAAAATGGAATTGATGTTTGCGTATTAAATTTAATGGGCAACAATTTTATGGAACCTTCAAATAATGTTTATGAAGCCATGGATGATTTTTTATCTCTTGAGTTAGAATATGATATTTTATTAGTTGACTTTCATGCAGAAACCACTGCTGAAAAAATTGCATTCGCATTAAATTATGATGGAATTATAACTGCTCTTGTTGGCACACACACACACGTAGCAACAGCAGATGAGAGAATATTGCCTAAAGGAACTGCTTTCATTACTGATATAGGGATGAGTGGTGTCATTAACTCAGTTATTGGTGTTGAACCAGAACAAGCAATTTACAAACAAAGAACTGGATTGATGGTAAAGTTTGAACCTGCAAAAGGCAAAGCTGAACTTAATGGTGTTGTTATTGACATTGATGATAAACTATTTAAAGCTCAGTCAATAAAAAGAATTAAAAAGTAAATGTTTTGTATCTGTTCATTTAACAGATACAAATCGTTTTTTTGTATAATATTTAAAGCAAAAAGAAAGGTAAAAGGAAAAATGAGAAATTTATTTACTAGTGAAAGTGTGTCTGAAGGGCATCCAGATAAAGTTTGTGATCAAATATCAGATGCTATTTTGGATGAGGTTTTAAAACAAGACCCTGTCGCTAAAGTTGCTTGTGAAGTTTTTGCAACAACAAATTATTTATTAATAGGTGGACAAATATCAACATCAGCAAAAGTCAATTATGAAGCTGTTGCAAGAAAGATACTTAAAAAAATTGGATATACCAATAATGATTATGGTATTAATGCTCAAACTTGTCAAATTGATATTAAAATTGAAGAGCAATCACCAGATATTGCTTTGGGAATTGAACTGGATGATAGTAATATTGGGGCTGGTGACCAAGGGATTATGTTTGGATATGCAACCAATGAATCTAAAACATATTTACCCTTAGCCATAACTTTATCACACGAATTAGTTTATCTTGCTTCAAAATTAAGAAAAGAAAAACTTTTTAAATGAGCTAGACCAGATATGAAGTCACAAGTTACTATAGACTATACTGATGTGCAAAATCCCAGAATTGAAACTGTTTTAATGTCAATTCAACATGATAATGATTTTAATGAAAAAGAATTTAAAAACTTTGTTAAAAAAAACATTATGGATGTAGTGGCAAATGAATTTAACTTAAATACAGATTTTAATGTTTTAATTAACCCCACAGGAAGATTTGTAATTGGTGGACCGCAAGGAGACACTGGGTTAACAGGCCGAAAAATAATTGTTGATACTTATGGTGGATATTCAAGACATGGTGGGGGTGCTTTTTCAGGAAAAGATGCAACTAAAGTAGATAGAAGTGCTGCTTATATGGCAAGATATGCTGCTAAAAATTTAGTTGCTGCTGGTTATGCTGATAAGTTGGAAATTCAAGTTTCATATGCAATAGGAAAACCTGAACCAGTTTCAATTTTTATTGAAACCTTTGGAACAGAACACACAGACATTGAAACCATAACAAAAGTGTTAAACCAAAATTTTGATTTTACAGTAGGTAAAATAATTAAAGAATTAGATTTAAGAAAACCAGTTTTCTTAAAAACATCAACTTATGGGCATTTTGGAAAAGATGATTTCAGATGAGAAAAATTAGATAAAGTAAATTTAATTAAACTATAAAATAAAGTGTGATATGTCACACTTTTTTATTTAAGATTGAATTAATCACTTAATTAGAATATAATCAATTAAACATAAAAAAGGAGTCTATATGAGTATTAAAGTAAGAGCACAAGATAATTTTTATGATCATATCAATAAAGAATGATTAGATAAAACAGAATTACCAGAAGGTTATGCTTCATGAGGTAGTTTTGAAATGTTAGATAAAAAGTCAAATGATGACATTAAAAACATTATTAAGAATTTACAAAAACAAAAAGATATTTCTAAAGAAAGCAAGTTTATTGTCAATCTATATGAAAATTATTTAAATGACAAAGCAAGAGCAAAAGATGGTATTAATCCAATTATTCCAATCATTAAAGAAATTGATCAGTTAAGTGACTTTAAGGACTTGACGAATTTAATGATTTCTTTGTATAAAAAATATCACATAAGTTTTTTTCATTCAAAAGGAATAACAGCTGATTTCAAAGATTCAAATTTAAGAGCTTTAGCAATTGAATCAATGAGTCTAGGTATGTCAAATAGAGAGTTCTATGAAAGAAGTAATCCAAGACATGAAGAAATTAAAGCTGCATATAAAGTTTTTGTTGAAGAACTAGCAAAAAGTTCTACTATTAAATTTGCTTCCAAAAATTTATTTGAATTAGTTTTTAATTTTGAAGATAAAATTGCTAAACATATGTTAAAACCAGAAGAATTTAGAGATCCATCAAGAATTTATAATATTATGACTATTAGTGAAATACAAAAGATTTGTGATTTTATTGATTGAAAAAATTATTTAAATGCTTTAAGTTATGATCAAGCAGCAAAAATAATTGTTGTTGAACCAAAATATCTAGAAGAAATTTCTAAACAAGTAAAAGCAACAAATATTGAAGATTTAAAAGATATTATGAAATTTGGAGTTATTGAAGACTATGCTTCAATTCTTTCTCCAGAATTATATGAGATTAATTTTAATTTTAGTTCAGTATTTAGTGGTGTTAAGAAAAAAAGACCTGTTGAAGAACGTGCGGTAAGATTTGTAAATGGTTCGCTTGGGGAATTATTATCAAAAGAATATATTAAGCACCATTTTTCAGAAAATGCAAAAAAAGACGTATTAAAAATGGTTAAAAACTTGTTTGAAAAATACATTATTAGAATTAACGCATTAGAATGAATGACACCAGAAACAAAAATTAAAGCAATTGAAAAAGTAAAATCATTTACTGTAAAAATTGGTTATCCTGATAAATGAGAAGATTATAGTGATATAGTTGTTGAAAGTTATACTAATAATTCTAGCTTGTTTGAAAACTTGTTAAGTTTAAAAAAACATAACTACAACAAAGAAATTAGAGACATAAATTTACCTGTAGACAAAGAAGAATGACATATGTTTGCGCAAACTGTTAATGCTTATTACAATCCATCGTCAAATGAAATTTGTTTTCCCGCTGGTATTTTACAAAAACCTTTTTATGATGAAAACCAATCACATGCAGCAAACCTTGGTGGAATTGGAGCTGTTATTGGCCATGAAGTTAGTCATGGTTTTGATGATGAAGGAAGTCAGTTTGATAAAGATGGTAATTTTAAAAATTGATGAACTGAAAAAGATCATAAAGAGTATTCAAAAAGAACTCAAGCAGTTGTTGATCAATATAATCAATATGAAATTGTTGATACAAAAGTTAACGGTAAATTAACTTGTGGTGAAAACATTGGTGACTTATCTGGTGTATCTGCAGCTCTTGATATTTGTAAAGAAGAAGCTAGTGATAGTTTGAAAGAGTTTTTTGAAAATTATGCTCTTGTTTGATGTAGAAAGTCAACTCCAGAACAAATGAATTTTAGAGTTTTAACCGACCCTCACTCACCTGAAATTTTCAGATGTAACGGTGTTTTAGTTAATATTGATGAATTTCACGATTTATATAAAACTAAACCTGGGGATAAAATGTATAAACCAAAAGAAGAAAGAGTCAAAGTTTGATAAAATTTATCTAATGCCCTTTATTATTAAGGACATTTTTTTATTTTAATTTATAATTTAAATTAAAGAGGAATACATGTTAAAAGAAGTAAACATTATTGGAGCTGGTCTTGCTGGTTGTGAAGCTGCATATACATTAGCTAACAATAATATAAAAGTAAATTTATTTGAAGTTAAAAAACTTAAAAAAAATCCAGTTCAAAAAACTGATTTTTTATCTGAGTTAGTTTGTTCTAACACATTAAGAAGTAAGTCATTAAAAAATGCCGCTGGTATTTTAAAAGCAGAAATGCAAGCACTAGGTTCAATTGTAATTGAGTCAGCATTAAAAAACACAGTTCCAGGTGATGACGCACTAAGTGTTGATAGAATTGGATTTAGTGAATATATAACTTCTAAAATTGAAAATCACCCTTTGATTCAAGTTATTTATGAAGAAGTAACAAAGATAGACTTTTCTAAAGTAACTATTATATGCACAGGTCCTTTAACAACAAGTGCAATGAATGCAGAAATAGAAAAATATTTAAATAAGGATAAATTATTCTTTTTAGACGCTTCATCACCAATAATTACAAAAGATTCAATTGATATGTCAAAAGTTTTTTGAGCTAATCGACATAATAAGGAATCAAAAGAACAAATTTGCATCCCTTTAAATGAAAAACAATTTCATGATTTTGCTGATGAATTAAAAAACGCAGAATTAGTTGAGTTGAAAAGTTTTGAAAAAGAAATATATTTTAAAGGTTGCCAACCAATTGAACGAATCGCTAAGATAAGTAAAAAAGTTTTATTGAATGGTCCAATGTCTTCAAACAATTTGGTTGATGAAAATGGCCTTCAACCCTTTGCAGTTGTCCAATTAAGACAAGACAATGCAATTGATACGTTATATAACTTTATTGGCTTTCAAACAAATATCACATGACCTGAACAAAAAAGAATATTGGCAAAACTGCCAGGACTTGAAAAATTAAATATTATAAGATATGGCGTTATGCATAAAAATTATTATCTTAATTCACCAAAAGTATTGAACAGTAATTTACAATTAAAAAATAATAAAAATATTTTTTTAGCAGGGCAATTAACTGGTGTTGAAGGCTATATAGAATCAGCAAGTAGTGGAATTCTTTGTGCACTAAATGTGATTGCGTATTTAGCAAATACAAAACTAAAATTACCTAACAGAAAAACGATGATAGGTGCTTTAAATTTTTATATTACTAATCCAAAACACAAACAATTAAAACCTATGAAATGTAATTTAGGGATTTTAGAACAAGAAAATAAAAATTCTAAACCAGAGTTTTATTCATACGAACAATCTCAAAAAAATATAAAATTATTTGTTGAAAAAAATAAACTTATATTTAAAGTGGGTAAATAAAATGTTGAAAGCATGAAAAATTTTTTTTGAAAAAACACAATTAGATATTAAAATAAACAAGATGATAGAACAAATTTTTTGTTCTGATAAAGTTGTTTATCCATCAAAAGAAAAAGTTTTAAGTTTATTTGATTTAATTGAACCAAAAGATATCAAAGTAGTGATTCTCGGGCAAGACCCTTATCATAATCCAAAACAAGCAAACGGAATTGCTTTTAGTGCTTCAAATGACGTTAAAACACCAAAATCTTTACTTAACATTTTTAAAGAATTAAAAGCAGATTTAAATATAGATCATTTTTATAATAACGATCTATCTGGTTGAGTGAAACAAGGTGTGCTCTTAATAAATACGAGTTGAACTGTTATTGAAAATCAACCAGCTAGTCATGCTAAATTAGGGTGAGAAGATATAGTAATAAAAATATTGAATGAGTTAAATATCATAAACCAAAACATTGTATATTGTTTATGAGGTAATTATGCAAAAAAAGTATATGAAATTTTAGATTATCAATTATCGTCCAAAATAACATCAGCTCATCCTTCACCTTTGAGCTATTCAAGAGGCTTTAAAGAATCAAAACCATTTTCTAAAATTAATGAAATATTGAAAGAATTAGGTGTAAAACCAATAGATTGAAGTAAATAATATAAAATATAAATTAAAGGAGCATTTTAATGAAAAAAATCAATGAAATAAACACATCTTTGTCACAAGTTTCATTTGTTGCTAGAATTGAAAAAGTATTATTTTCAACATCAACAAATGGTTCGACCTATATCATAATGCATTTATCAGATTCTAGTGGAAGGATTGAATGTAGAAAATGAACAGTTGCAGAAGAAGACAAAACTAATTTAGTTCCCAATGCATTTATTAGAATAGAAAATGCTGTTGTCAATGAATTTAGAGGCGTATTGCAACTTAAAATATCTGATTATCAAATAATTGATGCTTATCAATTACAACAACATGGAATTAGAGAAGAAGACTTTTTTATTAAAGCCCCACTAGATGTTGAAAAACAGTATAAAAATTTATTAGAAATTTTAAATGGTTTAGAAAATCAAACATACAAACAGTTAACAATTGGGTTAATTAAAAAATATGAAAAAGAATTTTTGGCTTATCCAGCAGCAATGACCATTCATCATAATGTAAAAGGAGGGTTATTTTGACATAGTTTCACACTAGTTCAAAATGCTTTAGCATTAAAGCCAAATTATGCTTATGCATCAATTGACTGAGAATTACTAATTTGTGGTGCAATACTGCATGATATTGGTAAAGTAATTGAAATAATTGATAGCTCTGGTGTTGATTATAGTTTAGAAGGTAAAATTCTTGGACATATTAGCATTGGTAATGCTGAGTTAAATAAACTAGCTGAAGAGTTAAATATATACAAAGATAATGAAGGAAACATTAATGAATCATTAACTTTATTACAACATATGATTTTAGCGAGCCATGGTAAAAAAGAATTTGGTTCTCCAACAGAGCCTGCAATTATCGAAGCAATTATGTTATCAATGTTTGACGACTTGGATGCTAAAGTTTTTAAGGTCAACGACGAACTTAATAAAGTTGAAGTGAAATCATGAACACAAAGAATACCTAGTGTTGATGGAAAAATGTTTTATAAACACAATAAGTAAAATTGTTGTACCTATTACAAAAGTAATAGAGTTTAAATATTTAACTAATGGTATAAAACCCCCTAAAATTATCTGTTTTAAGATGATCTAACTAAATTTGAATTAGTTATGAATCTGATATTGCTTGCTAGTAGAATATTTGACTTAACATTGAATTATTCTATTAATTATTAAAAAGCATCATAAGTATAACTTTAAACACTATAATTTAAGTGATGCTTATCCCTTAAAATTATTGTAATAATATTGTTGAAAATAGCATCGTTATTAACAACTAATAACACATCAAAAAACTACAAGACTTATGAGAATTTAGCTCAAAAGTTTTGTAGTTTTAAATTATTTTATTTTAGTTAAAATAATTTAAATGTTTTGAAATAAAGTTTAGGGTCACAATAAGGGTTTTATCATGATTCCATTAATATATTTACACCATTTGTATTTTGAGTGTAATACAACGAATCTGTTTTAGGGCGTATTGTGATATAACCTTCTATTTTATATATTTGATATGCAGAATCATAACGCCTGCTTGTTTGTTTAATTTCTATAACTTCAACATCGCTTCACTCAATTGTATTTATTTTTTTTGATAAGAAAGCCAATGCAGAAGTATTTGTCAATTTTTCGAATTCTGGAATATAAATTCTTGATGAACTAGAGTAAATTAAACCTTTTTTTTCTATTTTGAAATTAATAGTAAATGTTTCGCTAAAATAAGTTTTTGAATTAGATTTCACATTAACTTTTGCAGATGCATTTTGAAGATTGTTAACATTTATTTGTGTTAAAGATATTTCACTAGTATTCACATTTGAATTCTTTATTTTAATTGCATTTATTATATTTGCATTTATATTTTTATTAGTAGTGGTTATTAAACCGAGATCTCTAATGTTTAAAACACTTGAAAGTTTAACTCTTACATCTTTTTCCAATCTGATATTTATTGTTTCTTTTAAATATATTTTAGAATTTGTTATAACATTTACAATAGCAGAAGAATTAGTTATGTTTGATATTTCAATTTCACTTAATTTAACATTACTGTTTTTAGCTATTAATTGTTCTTTTATCACGCTTTCAGCATTAGAATCGTTTCAAGTAAAATATCCTAAATCCAAATTGGTCAAATCTTTAGATAGAGATACTCTTGCGTCAACTTTTGTTGTAAATGAATTTGATTTGTTAGTTATTAATTCATCGCTTCATTTGTAAGCGTTTGGATCTGTTAGTGCGAATTCGACAGCAAAGATGACATCATCGTATGTTGCGTTTGGTTTGTCAGCGACGATATTAACGATTTGAATCCCATTTGTAAGTTGTTGATCATTAATATAACTTTGTGCTTGGCTAACAGAAGTAAAATGTTGTTGGTTTAATTGATTGTTTATGTTGATAGTTATTTGTTGGAAGTCTATAATGCTTCGATTGTCAACTTTTGTTGTAAATGAATTTGATTTGTTAGTTATTGATTCATCGCTTCATTTGTAAGCGTTTGGATCTGTTAGTGCGAATTCAACAGCAAAAATGACATCATCGTATGTTGCGTTTGATTTGTCAGCGACGATATTAACGATTTGAATTCCATTTGTAAGTTGTTGATCATTAATATAACTTTGTGCTTGGCTAACAGAAGTAAAATGTTGTTGGTTTAATTGATTGTTTATGTTGTTAGTTATTTGTTGGAAGTCTATAATGCTTCGATTGTCAACTTGTAGTTCTATTTCTGAACTAAAAGTATCATTTTCACGATTTTGATCTAATCAACTATTTTTAATGAAATCATTTATTTTTAAATCATATTGTAAAGTTAATGCATCTGATTTTATTCTTGTTTGGTTTTCTTTAATTTTAATGTTTGTTATTTGAGCATATTCTTTTCCATCATACTCTAAAGATTCAAGAGCAAGACAAGCTTCATCTTCGCTTAAAAAAACTTTATCTTTTAACAATAATTCTATTTGATTACTTATGCTTTTACCATCAATCTTATTTCTACCATCAATTTTTGTAGTAATAGTCATTATTTTCGTTAAAACACTTTCATTATCTCATTTCTTGTCGTTATTTAAAGATAACTCCAGATCATAAATTATTTGATAAATTTCATTTAAGTTTGTATCATTTTTATTAATTTCTTTAATATTCAGTATACGCACATCTTGATTTAATTTGCTAGTAAGAATATCTTTTTTCGCTTCAAATGAAGAGTTATAAATTTTATTTTTAAATTGATTTTTCAAAATATTGTCAATATCATTTGAAATTATTTTATTTCTACCATCAACATAAACAGCAAAAGTCAAATAGACACTACTTGAGTCATTATTTTCTCATTTATACTTTTTAGAATTATCTTTTATTGTAATTTTTACATTAAAAGATTTATATCCATAACTTAGTAAATCTTCATTATTGTTATTAAGATCAGCAATAAAAGTTAAATCTTCAACAGAGTTACTATTAATTTTGTTTATTACTTCTTCAACTGTTTCAAAAACATTGTTTAGTTGTTGATGAAGGTCATTTTGGATGTCTTCAACTTTTAAAATGACCTTTTCTTCAACTTCACTCTCTTCAGAATTCAAGTTAACAGACAAAGAAAGTACTGGAGTTGCAAAGAATGAAAAACTAGCTAATATAGATAACAAATTTTTCATGTGCTAACTTACCACCATTAGAATTTCTTTTTCATCCTTACTTAAATCAATTCAAGTGTATTTTAAGTCTAAAACTAATTTTAAACTTACCAACCATTGTGATTCTTTATCACCTTCAATTGAAATATCACTAATTTTTAATCCTGTATATTTTAAACTATTTGCAATATAATTTTTAATCTGATCTTGTGAATTAAAGTTTTGTGAATTTAATTCTTCGTTTATTTTTTGTTTTACACTACTTAAATCAATTCTAGTATCTTCAATTTTAGTTTTTAAATTTAATGTTCAATCTTTATTATTGTCATCTTCATGATCTCATCTGTGTTTTGAATCCATTAATATTTGTATGTCAACATTTGCTTCATTATTAATGATGTTTATTTCAATTTTGCCAATGTTAATGCCATCACCAATTGTTGTATTATTTAATACATTAATTAAATCACCTTCTGTATTAAATTGATTTTGATCGTTGACAATATTTTGTAATATTTTTTCAACTTCTTGTTTTTTACCACTTGTCTTGTGTCTATTGTAGTAGAAAGATCTATTTTTTTATCAGATGTTGTTTCATCGCTTCATTTAATTTTTTCACTGTTTAATTTAACAACTATCTCAAACTCTTTTGTAGAAAGTGGATAATCTTGAGAATAACTTTTTTCTTTGATCTCTAATTCTATATCACCATTTTTAATTTGCTCAATTTCTGAAGTATTTTTGTAGTTATTAATTGCATCTATAGCTTCACTTTCAGAATAATACTTTTTACTATTTGATATTTTAGAAAGAATATCTTCTTTAATGTTTTCAAATTGAACTTCTGTTCTTTGATCAACTTTTAACTTAAATTCAAAAGTATTAATACTTGAAGGTAAATTATTATTTCATTTTCACTTTTTCTTTAACATTACTTCAACAACAAATGAAACTTCTTCATTAATAAAAGTTGAATCCTTAAGGGGATCTTTTAGCTTAACATTAATAATTTCTCCATCTTGAAAATTAGTGTTTAAAATTTCAACTGTTGCTTTGTGCAAATCATAAAAATATCTTTTGTGAGCTACTTTATCATCAGTAGCTGGAACTTCAGTATATAAAGAATCAAAAATCTTTGATACCTCTAAAGGTTCTTTAACTTCTCGATTATCTATCTTTACAGCAGCTGTAATTTCAACTACACCTTCTGTCCAATCATTATCTCATTGGTAGTCATCTAATAATGAAGCTTCAAATGAGATGCTTACATAGTCGTTGATAATATCATTTCCATCACTGTCTGAAATTACACTATCGCTGTCTTTAGTTTTAATTTGAGTACCTTCTAATTTATTGTTTATTATTTCATTGTCTGCATCTTCAATAGATTTGAAAGTTTTGCTTTTTGCTAATTCGTGAATTTTGCTACTAACGCTCATAATAGAAATAGTGTTTTTTTCCAACGTTTTTCCTGATACATCTTCTTTATTTTCATAATTTAAATTAATATTGTTATTGTTTCGTATCACAAATGACCCTGATGTGGCAACCAAAGAAGTTGCTCCAAATATACTTAATAGTTTTTTCATTATTTTTCTCCTTCTTCCAAATTATTGATAGTAAAGTTCAAAGTTATTTCAGCTTTACTTAATTCATCACCTATTTTTCATTCAAATCCATCATTTAATGAAAGTTGTAATTCAACTATATATTCTTTATTTATGGTTTCATTTTTACTTAGTAGATCAATTTTGTAATTTGTTTTTTCATTATTTTTCTCTTTTGTTATATTCTCAAGATCTTCATAACTTTTTATGGTCTTACTCTTAAAGAATTTTTTAATATCAACTATCTCATCAAATAAATCAATTTTATTTTTTAAAATGTAAATATTATTTGTAAATTCAAAAGTTAAATTTTCTTGATTTCCTGTTTCTAATCATTTGTAACTTTTCCTTAATCCAATAGTGATTTTTATTTCAAAATTTTCTTGATTTAGATTTTGGTTTTCTTTATCATCTTTATCAATTATTGAAACATTTAATATATATCAGACATTTAGATTGCTCTTCTCACTTGTTTCAATTTGATTTTTTATTCAAGCTGAAGATAAGGCCTGTTCATAATCTATATCTGAAATGATTTCATTTAATTCTTTTTCTATTTCTGTTTTTTCAACTATAATTCTTTTATCAATAGTTATTTGATAAATGTGGCTCTGTTCAGTTGTGCCTAAAGTGCTTTGTTTTCAATAATAATTTTTGTTTAACCTGAAAATAACTTTGACATTTAAATTTTTGAAGTAGATTTCTTCATTTGATTCTGAGTTGTTGTCACTTGTGTCAAATGCACTTAAACTAACCCCATCAAAATTTAAAAGATTAATTCCCTCTTCAAACTCATCTAAGTTTTTAAAAGATTCTTTTTGCTTTGAATAATCATCTATTTTTTTCTCTATTTTTTCATAATCAACTGCATACTTATGCGAATCAGTAGAGCTAATTTTTGAAAATACCAAAAATGTATAAAAAATTAAAATTAATAAAAAAACAAAAGTTATTATGATTTTTCTTTTGGGATCATAGTTTTTCACCTTATTTGCTCCTTTTAATTTGTTTATATATGATATTTAAAATTGTTAGCAAATTAACCTTCATTCATAAATCTTATTCTTTTTTTTTTTTTTTTTTGTCAATGCCTTTTGGTCAAAAAAAGACTCTACTAAGAGTCTTTTAATATTTTATGTAAATCATGGACTTTGTGTTTTAAAATTACATTTTTATTATGTAAATATCCTTCTTCTTTAATATACTTAGGAACTACATGCTCATGATAATGAAAGATTACTTGTGAAGCTATTGCTTCTTGATTAGAAACGAAATTAAACCCTTTAATGTCTTTAATTTTATCCATTAAAATTTTTGCTACTATCTTTTTAGCCTTAGCAACTTCTATTATATATAAATCATCAGTACTACTAAAATCTTTAAAGTGTTTTTTTGGAATTACTAATGTATGACCATCTGCATTTGGGAATGCGTCTAAGAATGCATAAACATATTCATTTTCATAAATATGATATGATGGGATTTCTTTATTTAAGATTTTACAAAATAAACACTCGTTATTCATTAATCGCTAGTCTCATCTTCATCATCTTTAATATATTTAGAAATTTGATCATATAGGGTTTGATAAAGTACTTTATCCCCATCACTTATGTATTTAGTATATAAAACTGTTTTAGCTTCTTCAACGTATTCTGAATCTTTAGAAATCAAACCATTTGAAACTTGGTCTATTAAAGATTGTTTTGAAGAAGCAGACAATCCTCTAACATAAGTGCTTTGATTTGAATTTAATTCTCAATCTCTCATTAATCTATAGTTAGCTAATGGATCAATTGTTCTTGATAAGTTAACTTGATAAATAATTTTATCCCCTTCATTAAATTTACTTTGATCATCAGAACTAAATTTATTTGCAAATACACTAGCTTTTTTGTCTATTGTATCATTAACACCAAGAGTTGATATATCACTGGTTGGTGTAACTTGAACTTCAATATCATTAACCTTAATTTTACCAGCAGTTTCACCAGATAATTTAACATAATAATTATTTGAAATATCTTGAACGATTTCAGTTCCGCCAACATTTTCAACTTTTGTTATTAGTGAATTATTAATCACTTTATCTGAAAGGCTTAATCAAGTATTTAATGGTAAAACAATCTCATTAAAATTAGAACTATCACTTTCTGTTGAAGTTTCTGAAGTTATATTTATACCATGACCACTATATATATCATTTAAATATAAAGGTAAAACCAAAACTATTTCTTTTGCTCCTGCTTCCCCAACTTTAAATCCCGCACCATTATTAATTAATATTGTTGGAGAGGTAATTGACTTAGCAGCTGTCTGAGCATCACTAGATATTTTTAGTTCTTGAGATGTAATTGCTTCTACAGAAGATTCGGTATTTCTGACTATTCCATTATAACCTTTTATACCAAAAAAATTATCATATCCTTCCTCAACAATATTTCAATCACTTACATTTTCTGTACCTTCTGGACCTTTTTCAATTAATTCTTTAAGATCAGGTAATGAATAATTTTGTAATCTAATGTTACCGTTTTCAGTTGTATCACCAATTTCTTGCTTAATTTTAGCTATTCATTTTGCAATATTTTCATCAGTATCTTTGTGTTGAATTGATCAAATCATTTTAATGTTTGATTCTTGACTTTCATTTAATCTATTTTGAAATGAGTTAACTAATTTGTTAGAAGTATTTAATCTAGCATTGGTATTAACATAATTTAAATTGGTTCAATTTGTTGAAATAATACTTTCATTTAAATAAGCCATCCCAATTAATTGATCATAAAGAGTAGTTTTAATTTCACTACTAATGTAGTTTTGGAAACGATATTTTAAAATATCAAAGCCACTAAATTCAGCATCAATTTTAAAAGTATCAGTGTTTTCAGGAATTTCTTCACCTAATGCGACTTTAGGCAATTGATCAAGACTTGCCGTTTCAACACCTTGTATTTTTTTAGAACCGACTATTATAAAATTTTTGTTAGTTTCATTATCGCTGTTAGTCAATAAAGTTAAACTTGGTGTTTGATGTGCTTCATTTTGTCCAAACTCACCTCTGAATTGTCATCTTAACCATTCATTGTCACTGTTTTCCTTTGAACTTTCTTTATAATAAATTGCATATTTATAGTCTTCGTCATTTTTAACTATTTTATTTGGGTTTAAACTTCTATTTTTTGCAAATTCTTCATCATATCCATTTGAATCTTTTATAAGTTTGCTTGTATAAGTATTGTAAATAATTGTTGATGATAAATTATCTAAAATATTATCTGATGAAGTGGTTTCATCTTGTTTTATTTTAAAAATATCATTTTGTTTGTTGTAATTTGCTTCGTACTCATAATCAGTAATTGATTTGTTTATTAATTTAACAATATCAGAGGTTCTTTCAGAATCACTGATTGCAAAGAATTCATCAGCTTGACTTTTGGTGATAATCCCACCTTGCTTAAGTTTAATAATTAAATTTTTGTAAATATTTTCATCACTAAATTTTATTTTATCTCATCTAATGACAGAGGTTTTACAAGATACAACAATAGCAGATGTAGAAGCTGTTAAGCCAGCAGCACCTAAAATTAGTAATAATTTTTTCATACTATTCATCCCCTTTCATTTTTAAAGAAACATTATCGTAATTAAAAACAAATTGAATGCTTGACATAGCAACTTGAACTTTTTTTGTTTTTGATCAAATTGTGTTACCTTGAATTGTTGTTTCATAATCAGCTTTTAAAGTTTGGTTAGGAATGAACTTCTTAGCTTGATCTGTAAGAATTATGTTATTTTGAACATCAAAATTATTTTTTACATCTTCTACTCAAGATTTATTGTTTTTATCAAAACTACTTGAAATTTTCGCATCAGATACTTTGTCAATGTTAACAATTTGTTCAATAATTGCTTTTCATCCTTTTTTATCAACTTCTTTTTCAGTTTCAAAGAATGTTTCAAATAAACCTTGATCATCTTTATTTAAGACATCTTTTAAATAAAGTCACATTCATTGCCCTAATTCTTTAAAATCACCATCAGTATTAGATAATGCAGAAGTTAAATCAGTCAAGTAATCAAAATCATATAAAGCCCCAGTTGTGTTTTTATTTTTAGCAATAGAGCTATTAACTAAAAATCTTTCATACCTGTTTTCAATATTATAGTTAATAACATTTTTGTAGTCATTTACACCATTCATATTTTTAATTTTATCGATCACTTCTTGATTTTTAAAATCTCATGGTCTTGTAGGATCTCCCACTTTTGTTTCACTTGAAGACTCAGTTACTAAATCTCTGTTTAATATGTAAGTGGAATAAGCATTTGAAGTACTGAAAATTGCATCATAAGCAATTGATTCTTTTTTGTCTAGATCATCAGTTGTTGAAAGAGATTCCTGATTTTCAGTTGCATTATTTTCAGAGTTTATTAAACTATAACCATCTATTTTAGCAAAATGCAAACCATCACTTTCTATATAAGCAATAATTCCTAAATTTGGATTAACAATAGAATATATATTTGATCCGCTATTTAAATCTTTTTCATCATCAGTAGCAAATCTTCTTGTAGCTTCAACTAATCCTGTAAGTTTTTTAAAGCTAGGATCATCAAATGCAACAGCTTTATCTTTTAAAACTGATTCTGGAATATTTGTTGATGCATGATCAACAACTTCACCATCTTTAGCCTCTGTTCCTTTTCCACCATTTAAAAAGTCATAAATAGCATATTTAGCAACATTTGAATAACTTTCATTATCAACAGTCAGAATACCTGCATCTTTTTTAGAAGTTAAATATGAACTTGCTCACTCGTTGCTATTATTAATGGATAAAGTTCCACTATTAGCACCCCTATAAAATGAATCAAATAAACTTAGGCCTGTTTGTTCTTCTATTTTGTCATTTTTAACAATATCATCATAAAATTCGCCAAAACCCTTAAAATAGTTAAGCAAAGTATTTGTATCACTTTCGGGATTGATAAATAAGTTAGAACTAATTTCTTTTTTAATGTCTACAGATGAGTTGTTAAATTTTAAAACTATTTCACTAACTGCAACGGGTTTTTTATCTGTGAAGTATTTATTTGACAAGTATCTTTGACTTTCATTTAACAACCCCACTCTACCATCATTTGTAGATTCAGTTGCTTTTAACTCAGCTTTTTCATTTTCAATAGTATATTCAGGAATGTAATTGACTACTTCAGTTAATTTTGTTGGTTTTACACCTTTTCAGTTTAAAAAATCACCAAAAGGAAGGTTATTAGTTAAAAGTGCTTCTAAGTCAGAAGTTGACATAAAATCAGACAAACTACCAATTGGAATATCTTTATTTAGTATTTGGTTTTTAGCATAACTGTTAGAAATAGAATTAAATAAATTTGTAAAGCTTTTTATTTCCGCAACATTGTCAATGTATTCAACTTTGAAAGAAGTAGATTGTTCGCTATTTGAAGATTTAATGGCATTTTTCCCACCAATAGAGTTAACTAAATTAATAATACTTAACTGTTGTGTTGAAGATAAACCAGTTAAACTTAAATTTTCAAGTTCTAAAATTGTTTTTCCAGCAAATTGAGACTTAAAATCAAGTAAAAGATTATTATGAATTGTTGAACTTGAAGTTAATAAATTTCTATTGACATTACCTTTAGATCATTTAGTTGAAGTATTCATTCCAGCAAAAGCTAATATTTTAGTTAAAGTTTTATAACCGCTATAATCAGCATTATTTAAAATGTCATTAGATATAAAAGCGTTTTCTAAAGCCGTTTGATTGTCATCAACTGTTGGGAATTGATCTCTTAAATATTTTAATCAACCCTTAGTTTTTTCTTTTTTATTATCTAAATAAGTTTTTCTTTTAGCTTCCATAGCAGATTTTGCTTGATATTGAATTGAACCAACAGTTGAATCATTTCCTCAAGCCTTTTTAATTTCAGCTAAAGTGTTTTCATCTAAGTTTTCTAAAACTCCACCTTTTTCATCACTTGCAGCTTCCATAAATACGCTCACTGCAAAAAAGTTATAAAATTGTGTTATATATTTATTTGGATTTTTACCTAGTGGCCCATAAACTGAAATATACCATTCATTCAATTTTTCAGCATTAATTTTCAAACTACCATCACCATTTATAAACACTTCACCATATTTGGTGTCATCGTTGTCATTATCACATGCAATAACAACTGTTGCTGTACTTGCTGAAATGGTTAAAGCTCCAACTAAAGCTAATAATTTTTTCATTCTTATTCCTCCTGAATTTTTAAATGTAAAATCTTTGTTAACGTAATAATTATATAACACAAGCAATTCACAATTTAAAATAATTATATATTAAAAGTGATAGAATATAAAATATATTTGACCTAAAAGCTAAAAAACCAAGAAAGAACATTATGAATAAAAAAATTAAAAATTTGTTTCCATTTTTTAAAAATAATCCAGAAAAAGTCTATTTTGACAGTGCAGCTTCAACTTTAAAATTATCAACAGTCATTGAAGCAGAAAGGGATTTTTTAACAACAAATGGTGCTAATCCACACGTAACAGATTATGAGAAAGGCTTTGAAGCGCTTGAAAAATTAAATTATGTTAGAAGCTTAGTGAGAAATATGATCAATGCATATAAAACAGAAGAAGTTATTTTTACTAGTGGCACCACTCAATCTATTAACACTTTGGCAAATGGTATTGCAGAATTTATTAAAAAAGATGATGAAATTTTATTAACAGAATTAGAACATTCATCTAACATGATGCCTTGAATTAATTTAGTTAAAAATAATGGAGCGAAAATTAAAAAAATATCTTTAGCTGATGATTTTACAATAGATATTAGCGATCTAAAAAACCAAATAAACAAAAACACAAAAATTATTACAATATCACATGTTACAAACACTTTAGGAACTAAAAATGATATTGCCACGATAGTGAAGGTAGTCAAAAATATTAATCCTGAGATTATCATTCATGTTGATTGTGCTCAATCAATAGCTCATGAAGTAATTGATGTTCAAAATTTAGGTGTTGATTTTATTTCATTTTCCACACATAAAATTTATAGTTCATTTGGACTTGGTGTTTTATGGGGAAAATATGATTTATTAGATAAGTTAAAACCTTTTTTATTTGGTGGTGGAATGAATTTAAAAATCGATTCAGATTTTAATTATAAATTAAAAACTTTACCAGATAAGCTTGAGGGTGGAACACCAAATATTCAGGCAATTTACGGGTTTGAACAAGCAATAAAATTTATTAATGAAATAAAACTCAAAAATATCATAAGTCATGAAACAAGTTTGAAAAAATATTTTGTTCAAAAAGTTAATGAAAAAAAATTAAATTGCAAAATTGATTTTTATAATTTAAACAATAATTCACCAATAATTTTATTTAATGTTAAAGGTGTAAATCCACAAGATATAACAACTTTTTTAGATAAAAAATACAATATTTTAGCTCGCGGTGGAGCTAATTGTGCTAGAAGAATTAATGGTGTAATTGGAGTCGAAATAGCTGTAAGGATTAGCTTTGCAATTTATAACACTTTTGAAGAAGTTGACATACTAATTGAAGCATTAAGTAATTCTGAAGATTTTTTATCAACAATTATATAAAAAGGAGAAATATGATTAATATAGATGATGATGCTTTATTGCGTCAAATAATAGTGAAACATTTTACAAAGCCACTTTATAAACCTTTAAAAAATAATCCCAATTCTATAATTATGGAAACAAAATCAAATACTTGTGCAGATGAATTAGTTGTAGAAATTTTATTAGAAAATCAAACAATAAAACAGGTTTCATTTGATGGTACAGCGTGCGCTGTAGCAACAGCTTCGGCTGACATTTTTTTAAACTTAATCTTAAATAAAACCTTAAAAGAAGTTAATTGTATTATTGAAGAATATCAACTTTTTTTAAATACTGGAGATTGTAATAGTATTGATTTAATAGGAAATTTAATTGTTTTTAAAAATATTCATAATCAAAAAAACCGTATTATTTGTGCTGAACTTGCTATAAAAGTTATCAAAAACCTTGAATAATAATGTATTATTATTTATAAAATACAATAGTGAGGTTAATAATGAATAACAAAGCTAAAATCAGAGAATCATTTTTAAAAACTAGACTTTTTTTATCAAAAGATTATCAAACAAATTCTTCAAAAATTATTGAAAGAAAAATTAATCATTATATTCAAAGATACAATTTAAAAGCTTTTGCCATATTTATAAGTAAAATTGATGAACCGTTTACACATCACATAATTGTTGATGCTCTTAAAGAAGGCATAGAAGTTTATTTACCAAGAATTAATGGAGAAAAAATCGAGTTTAGAAAAATTAAAAACATTCAATCAGATATTGTTAAAAACGAATTATTTAATATCTTTGAGCCTAAAATTGAATGTGAATTATTAGAAAACATTAAAGAAATATCAACCATTTTTGTTCCATTAGTAGCATTTGATAAACACTTAAACAGAGTTGGTTCTGGAAAAGGTTATTATGATCGTTGATTCAACGAAAATCAATATAAAGGTTTTAAGGTTGGAATATGCCAATCATCGCAACTTTCTAATCAAATTATTGATGTTGAGCCACATGATGTTGCATTAAATTCAATAATTACTGAAAAACAAATTTATGTTCCATTAGAATCAAACGATGATGAAGACTCAAATTTTGATATAACTTATGCTGTTTTTAATGACGAAACTATAATAAATTAATGATTTAATATATCATTTGAACTATAAGATTACTACAGGTTTTGAAAACCAAATATGATTCAATAATAAACTATGAAAAACTGTTGATAATCAAAATTTATTAGCTTTTAAGTTAATTTTAAAATCCAAAAGTTTTTGACGATTTACAAGCATTATAATCACTACTAATAACATTAAAAATTTGAAGATTAAAAACTTATAAATAAACATTAAAAGTGTTTCTTTTTTATGTAATTTAATTTATTACTTTACTACAAAGAGTATAATAATATTGGGATCTTAATAATTAATAAAAGGAGATATATGATTAAAGTTAATTTAGATCATTCAAGTTTAAAAACAGTTGAATTAGATAATAATAAGGTTAAACAAATACATGAAATAATCAAGACTAAAAGTGGAGCGGGTAATGATTTTTTAGGTTGAATAGAATGACCAGAAGCATTTAATAAAAATGAATATGATCAAATGAAAAAAGTAGCCAATTCATTAAGAAGTAAAATAGATATTTTAGTAACTATTGGTATTGGTGGTTCTTATTTAGGGATTAGAGCAGCTGATGAAATGATTAGAGGACTTAATCATTCAGATAAAATTAAAATAATTTATTCTGGGCACACAATGAGTTCAACTTATGTTGCTCAATTAAGTGAATATCTAAAAGGCAAAAAATTTGGAATTTGTGTTATTTCAAAATCAGGTACAACAACAGAACCAGGCATTGCTTTTAGAACTTTAGAAAAACAATTGATCGAACAATCAGGTATTGAAAAAGCAAAAGAACTGATTGTCGCAATAACTGATGGATCAAGAGGTGCTTTAAAAACACTTGCTAATAAAAAAGGATATTTAACATTTACTATTCCAAATGATATTGGAGGTCGTTTTTCAGTTCTTACACCAGTTGGGATTTTTCCTTTATTAGTTGCTGGCATTAATACTGATAATATTTTTAAAGGTGCTATTAAAGCTAAAAACAATTTAGTTCAAAATGATTTAACTAATCAAGCTTATAAATACGCAGCAGCGCGTAACGCACTATACAATCAGGGTTATAAAGCAGAAGCTTTAGTAACCTATGAATTACAAATGCAATATATTAATGAATGATGAAAACAATTATTTGGGGAATCTGAAGGAAAAGAGGGTAAAGGTCTATTTCCGACTTCCATGGTTTTTTCAACTGATTTACATTCAATGGGACAATGAGTACAAGAAGGCCCTAGAAAAGTTGTTTTCGAAACAATTATTAAAATTCAAAATCCTGTTGGTAATTTAAGTGTTGAGTTAGATCAAGATAATTATGATGGTTTAAACTTTTTAGCTGGCAAATCATTTCATGAAATAAATTCAGTTGCTATTGAAGGTGTTATTGATGCACACGTTAATGCAGGTAAAATGCCAAATATCATATTAGAATTTGAAAAAATGGATGATGAACAATTTGGTTACTTGGTTTACTTCTTTGAATTAGCAGTAGCAATGAGCGGATACATGATGGGAATTAATCCTTTTGATCAACCAGGTGTTGAAGTTTATAAACAAAATATGTTTAAATTGCTTGGTAAACCAGGAATTAAATAATTAGTTATAAAGAATTCATGTGAAAAATTCATACAATTAAATTATCTTATAATGAAGTTATTAAAGTCCTTTTTTTAGATTCTAGTAACTTGGTAATTGTATTGTTGATTTATAAAAATAAAATATTATTGACAACAAAAATCAGTTAATCTGATTTTTTATTTTTAAATTGACTATTTACTTAGTAAGTAAGGTTGTGATAAAATTACTTATATAGCAAAATAAATTAAGGAAAACATTTATGATTAAACAAGAAACTCTTAAGTGATTAAGCGAACAACAAGAATACTTAGATAGCAAAATAATTGAGAAACACAGTTTAAGTATAGATAACGATATGTTCAAAAAGAAAATTATTGCTTTTTGAGTTGAACTAGGTGAATATGCTAACGAAGAAAAGAGTTTTAAATATTGAAAACAAGGAGCTGCTGCACCAAGAGAAGTTCAATTAGAAGAATACATTGATGGACTTCATTTTATTGTTAGTTTAGGAAATCAAATTAAATATGATTTTACTACTTTTGAGTTCAAGGATCTTGGTTATAAAAATAATATTGATTGTTATTTTGATTTAATTCAAAACTTAACACTGTTAGTTAATGAGCAAAGCATAAAAACTTTTTCGTTAATATTTAATTCTTTTTTACAAATAGCACATGTGCAAAAGTATTCTGAAAATGATTTAATTAACACTTATAAAAAGAAACATGCAAAAAACCAACAAAGACAGGTTGAAAATTATTAATGAATATCATTCAATCATTAACTAATCCTAAAATAAAAAAGCTAATTAAATTAAGAGATGATAAAAAATTAATTGAAACAGAAAACATGTTTTTTATTGAAGGAATAAATTTAGTTAATGAAGCTTTAAAAAATAATTTAGTTTCTGAAATATTTACTTTAATTGAAAATTTGCATCACATCAATCATATTGATGAAAAAGTTTTTGTTATAAATGAACAAATCGCTAATAAGTTGTCACTTACAAAAAATAACCAAGGTATTTTTGCAACTTGTAAAATTGAAACAAAACCCTTTAATCCCAATAAAAACGTTTTGTTACTAGACAATATTCAAGACCCAGGTAATATGGGAACTATGTTGAGAAGTGCCATCAGTTTTGATTTTACTAATGTAATAGCATCAAAAAATTCTGTTAGTTTTTTTAATGAAAAAGTCATAAGATCAACACAAGGCACAATTTTTAAATCGCATATTAAAAATGTTGATTTAAAAGATAAAATTTTTGAATTAAAAAAAGAAAATTATATAATAATAGGTACTGTTTTAAATGAAAAATCACTAGCAATTAAGGAATTAAAAATTTTACCAGAAAGTAAAATAGCACTACTTGTTGGTAATGAAGGTCAAGGTATTAGCGAAGTACTAAAACCACTAGTTGATATTAATGTTGTAATAACTATGTCTAATGAAGTTGAATCACTAAATGTCGCAATTGCAGCTTCTATTTTAATGCATAAAATTAAAGATAGTAAGTAAAAATGTTAAAAAATTTGGCGCAAAGAGTATAAAAACACCATTTAAGATATTATTTTTTCACCTTTAATAAAATTAAATAAATAATTGTTTTATTAATTATTAAAACTCTATTTTTTAACTTTTGTAAAAATGTTTATTTTTTAAAATCAAACTTAAAATATGGTAAAATAATATTAGTTTATAAAAGGTGCTTTATGAAAAAATTACTAATAAGTTTATCGATATTTGGTTTATCTTCAGCTTCTGTTTCTATAACTGCTTTCACATTTACTTCAAAATATAGAAGCGAATTTCAAGCAAGTATTCAAAAGTTGATTACTACAACAAATATTTCAGCAGAAGCTCAAATTCTATCAAACCCCACGACTATTGAAAACAATACCATTAAATCAGTTGAAGTTAAAGGTATTGAAAAATCTTCAACAAATGCGAATATTAATTACGAATACACAATCAACAAAATGTCTTCCCAAAAAATGGTTGATTTTTTACCATCATCAGATTGAGTTAAAAAGCTAAATTCTGATAAATCATGAGATCAAACCATAACAATGGAACAACAACTAAATAAAAATTATAATGTTGCTTGAAAAAAAGAAGCTAAAGTTTTAAACTTAACAGGTATTAAACTGACTGATGGTGAAAAAAAAGGTAATAGTTCAACTGCGAGTACTTTATCTTTAATATCTTCATTACTTGGTATTTTGTTTGGTTCAGACTTTAATGTTGGACAAGCTCAACTTTTGTATCAAAACTCGAATCTAATTTTTGATTTATTAGGAAATTATTCATTAACACCAGATGTTTTAACAGTTATATGATCTTTATTCAAAGACCAGCTTCCAACAATAGAAACTTTAAAAAAATACCTAAATAATCCATTTGAAAGCGAAGAGTGAAATTCAGAGACAACAGTTAATGATGTTATGATGCATGTGGGTCAAAATTTTTGATCAACATTGATTCCTAAAAAAGCGTCAAGTGATGATAAAAGTAGTGAAAATAAAAGCCCAGGTAAAATTATTGAAATTATTGAAAAATTTGGTCCTTTGTTAAATTATTTTTTAAGTATAGTTTGATATTTGCAACAATTCGACACTGATAATGTAACTTCTGATGATTTAGCTAAAGTGTTAAATAAAAAAATTGACCAAGATGTTATCAAGTCTTTTGATGAAATCAATATTTCAAAGATTTTAACTTTAGTTAGAAAATTTTTAAAACCAAGTTATGGATTTAAAGGTGCTAGAGGTTTGGTTAATATTTTATTTGGTATTCCAAAAAGTGCAGAAACAAATAATTTGGGTTCAAACATTATAATGAGTCCTTTATTCAAAATGTTGAAAGAAAGAAATACTAAATCAGAAGATACGAAAGATGACTTGAACGAAAATACACAAGCAATTGAAAATGAAAACACAGATTCAACAAAAGAATCTTTTGATTGAACAAAATTAATTCAAGATGTTTTAAAAACAGTTAAAACAGCCATTGGTTCATTACCTAAAAACGTGGACTGAGCAAAATTAATTCAAGATGTTTTAGAATGAGTTAAAACACCTAATTCATTACCCTCAAACATTTTTAATTCACTTAAAGATTCTATAACTATGATAATGCAATTAGTAAAAGAGAAAAAGTATAATAACATTTATGACTTAATTGAATTTATATTAAATGAAACATTGTTTAAATCTTTGACAGAAGAAGGCAAAAAACCGATTATAATTGGTGATATTTTATATTTATTAGCTATGTTTAAAAACTCCAAATTGCCAAATGATAATAAAATTAATTTAGATGGATTATCTTCTATTTCTTCAATTAGTGGAGTTCCTAATGATTTATTTGTAGCGATTTACAATGGGGGATTGTTTAAAAGTTTATTTCAGTTAATTAATGTTTTTAAACCAAACACTATTTCCAATTTAATTATTGAAATAGTACCAGACTTAAAAACTTTATTAAGCTTAAAAATGAATGAAGTTTTTGAATTATTGGGATTAGATTTCAACAAGAATTTCCAATTTTTATATGGATTAAGAAATATGAGTTTATTGAATATAGTAGAACAACTAGATAAATATTTTAAACCAAATGATGGCAGCTCACTAGAATCATATTATTTTGATTATGGTTCATTTAGACGTATTTTATTATCATTATTTGAAAACCAAGAAGTTCAATACAAAGGAACAAAAGAAACTGTTTCAAACATCGAAGTGATGATCAAATCTTTGATTGCTGCACTTGAAAATAATGAAATCACGATTGGTAATATAGTTGTCAAAGAACCTAAAAAAGCGCTACTTGTTGCTTTAGGTTTAACTCTTGATGGGAATCAATTTATAAAAAACAGTATTTTTGAAACAATAAGTAAAGCATATGGTCATAATTTGGAAGGAAACCAATTAGAAGATCCTTCAAAAGCTGAAAATACTGTTAAATTAATAACTGGATTAGTTGATCTTTCTTCGTGATTTATAAATGTTTCAGAAGCAGAATATACTAATGATAATTTTGGTGACTTTTTTGACCAAAAAAATTGATATACAAAATTTATTAGTCAAACAAACTATGAAAACATTTACAGCGATTCTTATATTAATTATCAGTTAGATTACAAGATAAGTAAATATAAAATAAATGAATCTTATACAGTAACTTTATTTAGAGAAAAATCTAAAAGCAATGCTTTATATGGTGATAAGAATTATAAAGTTTTCAATATAACAAGAAATTAAATAATTAGAAAGGGTGTAATATGAAAAAGTCAAAAAATTATTTACTTTTAAAACAAGGCAAAAAAGGTATATTCAGATTTAAAGTTCAATTTTTAATTATTATAATTTTGGCTTTTTTATCAGTATTCATTTTGACATCTTCTATCAACCTTAGGGATAGATTAAACAAAACATATAATGATGTTGTTAGATCTGTAGATAAATTTGATTATTATCAAGAAGATTTTACATATGGAAGCGGATTTACATCTAATCAAAGAATTTCTCAAAAACCAGTTTTTACTTCTATTGATATTAATAAAAATAAAAGCATTATTGATAATGAAAAGTTTGAAATTAATATAGCGTTTAATGAAGCTTATTATGGTTCAAATTTTATTACTAATTCCTTCAAAGCTGATGAAATGAAAAGTTTATTTACTAAATTAGATGCAAATAACTCAAAACTTATAAATGATGAATCTTTTAGAATAAATAGTAGAAACATTTTAGTAAATAACCTTTATAATGAAGTTATAAATCAAAAAATAAATTCTCCAGTTGCAAAATTTTTAAAAAATGATGTTGAAAATTTAAAAAAAGATCAAAAATTAATAATAGAATGAAAAAGCCAAAATAAAATAAATTTTGACCAATTACAAAATATTAATTTTTATGTTTATGCTACAACAGTTTCAGAAAGCATAATGGCTTATTTTGCATATTTTGATGAATGATTAATTAAAGATAATCCATCATTAACTAATTCAGATTTATATACCTTTGTAACAGGTAACCAAATATCAGGCTCTAATCAAACTGATAGAGCAAAGAATTGAATAGTAAATGACACAAACCAGTATTCAACTGACATATATCCAGAAAAGCCAAACTTAATTGAAATTGATGACGTTTCTGAACAAAAAATTAAAGATAAATTACTAGAACAAGGATTAAGAGGTATAAGTAACCCGATATTTAAATTTAAGGAAAATGGTGCAATTAAATATTCTAACACACTGGTAGAAGATTCCGCTTTTAGATTAGAACCCAGTGGTTCAAAAGAAGATTGGTCAGCTAAAATATCAGGATTTGAAACATGAGATTTAAAACAAGAAACATTTAAAAGAATTTTCTTCAAACCTTATGATTCTTCTGAAAATTCTCAATATTCCTGAATTTTAAATCATAGGTCTTTTTCTTCAGATGATGACCAACCAATTGCTCAAGTGCTTGCAAATGCTTATAATTATAATTTGAAAATTGCTTCTTTTTTTGCAAATCTTGAAGTTGAAGTTAGAAGAGAGTTTAACTTTTTTGACAACATTTCTCAAATTCAATATAGAGGAATAATTTTAGACGAGCAAACTAAAACTAAAACAAAAATTTTAAATAGTTATGATGGAGGTAGAGTGCCGATTATAATGGGTGAAGTTTTAGTATCAGAACAATTCGCTAGAGCCCACAAGTTGAAGTTAAATGATAATATTAATATCGGTACTGGGGTATTTAATATTTCTGGTTTTGCTACAGATACTCTATCTTATTATCCAATTGCTGATGAAGACTTGCCTGTTCCTCAATATAAAAAATCAGCATTAATTTATGCCACTGCTTCTACATTTGAAACTATGAGAAGAACTAATGATTCAAATAAAGCTGTTAATTTAGAAAAAGTTAATATTAGAAACTTAATTTGATCAAACAATAAATCAGATGTTGGGACTTTTAATAAGTTATATACCTCATCCCCTAACACTACTTCATTTGATGAATCTGGTTATGCTATGTCTTGAACTCTGCAACCTTTAGTTGTTTTAACTTATACTGTTTCTACCATGTTTTTATCGCTTGTGCTTATGTTGGTTGCCATTATTGGTTTAGTTATATCAACAAAAAAAACAATTAAAGAGAATTCTAAACAAATTGGTATTTTAAAAGCTTTAGGTTTTAATTCTTATTCAATTGCTTCTTCATACATTGCTCAAGCATTGTTTGTTACTATATTTATCATCCCTGTAAGTTGGGTTGTGGGTCTAGTGACACAGTCAATTTACATTCGATTGTTTATTCCATACTTTAGTATTGAATTGCATCAAGTCCAATTTTCAATTACCCCATTAATAATAGCTTATGTATTTTTAGGTTTATTAAGTGTTTTAGTTTCTTTTTATACTGCTTATAAATTAACAAACAAACCAATACAAGAAATAATAAAACACGTTGAAGAAAAAAGAAATAGGTCTTGAACTCTAGATAAAATCAATAATACAATGTTAAAAAAATCTAAATTTTCAATTAGATTCAGTGTTAACTTAGCTTCAACAAATAAAAGAAATATTGTGCTTATGACTGTAATAGTATTGTTATCTTCATTTATGGTTTCTATTGGTTTATCTATTCCAGCTACAATTCAAACAGTCAAAGATGGATATTATAAAAATGTTAATTACGCTAACAGTTATGATTATGTTAAACCAGTGTCTAATGCCCCATTATCAAAAGGTAGTGTAGTTTATGTTACAGCACCAGAGGTTTTAGATAAAGATTATAAAAAAGTTGGAGACAATTACATTTATAGTGATCCAAAATTTTATTTTGATTCAACTTATGATTCATCACCAATAGCCAAATATATGTATTTAGGTTCAGATGAAAATAGCATAAAAATTCAAAATACATTTAAATATTTGTCATCTGATTTTGCAAATGAATCTAATATAAACGACACTAAAAAACCAGTTCCAACTAGTTTAATTGGTGTGGTGATGGAACAATTTGGAAATAATTTTGCTCAATCTGTAGGTCAGCAGTTTTCAGTTGGTACTATTGAACAAATTATGGCTTCAATAATTCATTCTGTGGATGGGTCTAATGGGGATAATAAATTAAAAACAGATGATGAACTTTTAATTAAATACAAAAAAATAGCGGATAATTTAACTAAAGCAATACCACTTATTTTATCTGCAATATTAGGTGTTTCACAAGGAAATTCTAGCGATTGAAAAGAAAGTATAGTACAAACAATTTCTAAAGCGGCACCTCCGTTTATTCAAGCTTATATTCAAGATCCTTCAAGAATTGAACAATATGCTTTTGGATATAATGCTAAAAGGATAGTAAAAGACAAAGAAACTTTTGCGACAAAAATAAATGTTACAAGCAATAAATATAATTTTGAATTAACAGGTTTAAACAAACACCAACAAGCTTTTAATATTGATTCAACTATTGAAGATAAAGTATTTTTAGATGATGCAACAAAAGAAAAAATAGTCAATGTATTTGATCAAAAATCACAAGATGATATTTATTATCAAGGTTTAAAAATATATGATGCCAATTCAAATGAATTATTTATACCAACAATGACAAATCACCAGTCATCTGCTATGTTTAAAAAGAATAAAAGTGACACTTTATCAAATATTAAAAGTTCAGATAGACAACTTTCTTTTGAAACAAGTGATGGAAGTTTTAAAGTGTTACCAAAAGATGCATGAGTATATGATGATAATGATTTTTTAAGTTCTGATTATTTTAATAAAGCTTATGGAACTAATAGCAATCGAGATGTTATAAAAAGTTCAAGAATTGGTACTTATAAAAATTATGAAAATAAATCTAGATATTTAAATTTGCAAGATTTAGACAATAATAAATTTACATTTAGAAACTTTTTTGACCAAGATGGTTCAAATTATAAACTAACTGATAGTTCATACTTATTTAATGATTTTGCAAAAGATAGTCAAAAAATCATTTCATACATAAGACCATATTATGAATATAAAAATGTCAACTTATTTATCCCTAAATCAATGATCAAAAATGATATTGGTATTAATGGTGAAAATAAGTGAGCTAATTATATAAATAAAGGAAATGCAGATTTACAAGAATATTTTAAAAACACTATTAAGTCTAGCGAAGTTCCTGATTCAGTTAAAAATGCATGAAAACAAATTTATAATGTAAATGATAATGATGATTATGTTTTAATAAATCCATATGCTTTAGAATTTAGCATGCAAGAAACAAATGCAAAAAATAGGGGACTTCTAAATCTTACTGATACAAACAAGGATTATGTTTGATATTCTAAAGCAATCAATGCTGGATTATTAAAAGAAGACACATATGATTTAGAATATACAAATAATAATTTAAAAATTAATTTACTACAAGTTGGTAAATTAGATTCTTATAATGGTAATTTTACTGTTGTTGATCAAACATTTGCAAACTTAATCAACAATTACTCAACGATTGAAAAATACGCTATGAAAAATGATACATTAGGCGATGAAATAGTTCATAAAGCTGGGGAAGAACTTCTTTCAGATTCTGGGAAAAGTTTTATTAACCAATATGATAGATATTCAACACATGATGAAACTAAAGACATTTATGTTCCAGATGCTTCCAAAATGTGAGCAGATGGTAAAGAAACATTGAAATACACACAAATGATGTGAAATAACTCTAAGTTTTCTAACATTGCAGAACCAACAGAGCTAACAACAGGATTTGTTACAACTAATACTGAAAATAATGGAATATTACTTTTATCTCAAGATGAGACAGGTAATATTAGTTCTGGTAATTTAAAAATGATGCCAGAAAAACAAAAGCTTTTGACTACTGAAAAACAATTAATAGCACAAGTTACACAATTAGCTGTTTCGATTGCAATGTTAATTATTGTAAGTGTTATTATTATGTCGGCATTATTAATTATTTTAATTGCAGATATTTACATCACTAAATATAGAATGTTTATGATATTAATGAAATCATTTGGGTATTCAAATTGAAAAGTTATGAATTACTCATTTGGTCCAGCAACTATATTATCATTATTATCATGAATTGGTGGGACTGCTGTGGCTTGAGGAATGATTTCTTTAGTGATATTTGTCATGAGAAATCTTATTGGAATTCAATTGCCGTTTGTTTTAACTCCATGACCAATTTATACAAGTTTTATTGTCATTGTAGCAACATATCTTATTAGTGTTTGATTTACTTCATTGAAAGTAAGAACGCACGAACCTGCAGAAATTTTGAAAGAGGCTAATGAATAATATGAATAAAAAAATTGCATTGATATTGCATTCTAATTTTGAAGAAGGTGAAGCAGTTATAACAATTGATGTTTTAAGAAGAGCAAACATTGGCGTTGATATATTTACTTTAAATGATAAATTATTAACTACTGGATCTCACAATATTGAAATTAATGCGAATTTCTTATTTAAAGACTTAAAAATTGCTGATTATGATGGTTTAGTTTTGCCTGGGGGACCTGGTTGTGATGATTTATTAGACCACAATGATTTGCATGAAGTAATAAGAGCTTTTAATAATCAAAATAAACTAGTAGCAGCTGTTTGTGGTGCACCACAGATATTAGGTGCAGCTGGTGTATTAGAAAAAGTTAAATTAGTTAAGCACCCTTTATCTAATAAATTCATTGATTTAAAAAATGTTCAACCAAATAATGTATATGTCGATAATAATATACTTACTGGTGTTAGTATCGGAACTAGTGTAGTTTTTGCTCTAAAAATTGTTGAGTATTTACTTGGTAAAGATGAAAGTAAAAAAATTAAACAACAATTAGTTATTTTTTAATAATATTAATTTTAAAAATTGTATAATCTATTTATTTTTTTCACCATTATTTAATAAAATCACCTTAATAATAATTGAGGTGATTTTTTGAAATTAATTAGACAAAAAACTTATAAAGATTGTGGAGTTGCTTGTGTTGCTATGCTTGTTAATTATTTTTACAAAACAGAATTAGATTTAGATTTTATTAAACAACAATTGAATTTAAAAGACGAGCAATTAAGTTTTTATAACATTATAGATATTGCTAATGAATTTAAAATAAAAGGTGAAGCTTTTGAAGTTGATATGGATTTTCAAGAGTTGAAAAATAAAACCCCTTTCATTGCACAAGTAATTAATGAAGAAAATATTTCACACTTTGTTGTTGTTGAAAACTTAACAGAATTAAGAGTTCTAATTTTAGATCCAAGCTGCAACAATAAGAAAAGATATACTTTTGAAGAATTTATCAGTATATTTCAAAATAATGTTTTATTATTCAAACCAAACAAGAAAGCATTTAATAAAGAATATAAACTACACTTATTTACATTTAAAAATTTATTAAGTTTAGAAAATACACTTTATATATTTATAAGTTTAATATTAAGCATTCTTATAATTTTTGAAACTAGAATAATAAAACTTTATAGTTCTACTTTTACTAATGAAAACCAAAATTTAGTTTTTTATTCATTTTTTGTTATAGTATTTATCTTAAATTTAATTTTTAAAAACATGTCAGAGTATTTTATTTTTAAATTTTATGAAAAAAATAATCAAGTATATATTAAGAAATTGACTTATTACATCGCAAATAATAATGAAAGAGAATTTTATAGTATATATAACCAAATTAATTGAATGAGTAGGTTTGAAAGTTTACAAATAACTTCATTAATTTCATCTTTATTTACTAATATTTTTACTTTAATTTATATAGGATTTATTTTAAAAGAAGCCCTTATTGTATTACTTATTATAAATATTATAATTGTTATTGTAATATTAAATAAAAACAAGGTGCATAATTTTAAAAAAGAACAATCTATGGATTGGCTCTTGATATTAAATAATCCTTCCTTGTTAAAAAATTTAGGGAAAGAAAATGAATTTTATAAAAAGATGAACAATTACAAACCAATGAATAAAAGTCGACTATTTTCTACTTCAATAGATTTTTTAGAGAAATGCAGTTTTTTAATAATTTATTTTATATGTTGAAGTTTGATAAAAGATCAGACACTAGATTTTAATTCTTTTTTTATAATTCTTTTACTTAAATCGTTTAATAAAAGCTTTTTAATTACTTTTTATCATTTTAACGAACATTGGCAAACGTACAAAACCTACAAAATAAAGTATCTAAAGTTATTTACTAATCAAAAACAAGGATTAATTATAGATAAAATTCAAAAAGTAATGATTTATGAAAAAAAGAAAAATACTCAAGTTATGTTGATAACAAATCAAACAAATCAAATTCAAAATATTAATTTAAAATTATTGAACAAAACTTTTGAAGAAGCAACAGTTGATATTTTTATCAATAATGTAAATATTAAAAAGATTGATCCTTCAAGTCTTAGAAGTAAAATAATTTATATCAAAGAATTATGCTTGACTTATAGCACTATCTTTCAAAATATTACTAATAAAAATAAAACTATCATAAATATATTTACTAATCTAGAAATAAAATCTTTAATACAAAAGTATAATATCAAACTTGAAAAAATTGTTGAACCTAATTGCTATACAAACATTGAAGCAGAGTTTATACAGTTAATGTCAATATTTTTTAATAAAGCTGATATGATAATTTTAGATACAAACTTCAAAATTATTACAAAAGAAGAAATAAAAAGTGTAATAAAATTATTCCATGAGTTATTTAGTGATAAATTTTTGATTTTACCTTAAAATATATTAAAGGTATAAAACATGATAGATATTTATTTTACAAATAGCACAAATAAGAAAACAAAAGATTGAGAAAAGTTGGCAATTGAGCTTTTAAGTACAGCTTATACAGTTTTGAAGCTAAAAAACGAAGTTAATTTATCAATTAATTTTGTGGATTCAAAAGAAGCTCTTGAAATTAATAAAAAGTTTAGAAACAAAACATATATACCTGATGTTCTTTCGTTTCCGATTCAAATGTCAAAACAAGAAATCGAAATAGTGGGAATTCAAGAAATTGGAGATATTTTTATTTGTCCTGAAGAAGCGCATAAAAAAAGTTTAAAATATAACCATACTGATAAAGAAGAAATGGCTTTTTTAATAGTTCATGGCTTTTTGCATTTAATGGGTTATGATCATGAAGTGAATGAAGAACAAGAAGCAATAATGTTTAAGCTTCAAGACCAAATATTAAATTTAAATAATGTTGAATATAAAATAACTTTTATTGAAGAAGATTACTTAAGAGAGGAGAATTAAATGGGGAATATTAAGTCAGGATTTATTGCAATAGTTGGAAGACCTAATGTTGGTAAATCAACTTTACTAAATGAAATTATTGGGCAAAAAATATCGATTGTATCTTCAAAGGCTCAAACAACAAGAAATAATATTAGAGGAATTAAAACTGATGAAAGTTCGCAATTAATTTTTGTTGATACTCCAGGAATTCACACTTCTAAAAACCAAATTGATAAGTTTATGAATTCTTCAGCTTTAAGAAGCATGAAAGATGTTGATGTTATTATCTTTATGGCTCCAGCTGATGAAACTATTGGAAAAAATGATTTATTTATATTAAAAGAATTAGAGAAAAAAGAAGTGCCTAAAATATTAGTTATTTCAAAATCAGATTCAGTTACTAAAGAGAAATTGTTTTTGAAAGCTAACGAATGGGCGGAATTTGGAAAAATATTTGATGAAGTTTTAATTACTTCGTCTATAAAAAACATTAATATAGATCTTTTGATTGAAATGATCAAAAAGTATTTGCCAGAAAATGGATTTTTATTTTATGATGCAGAGACCATTACTGATCAGCCAACTAGATTTTCAATAAGAGAAATAATTAGAGAAAATATTTTGTTTAAAACTGGGCAAGAAGTTCCTCATTCAGTTGCTATTTTAGTTGATGAAATTGAAGAAGACGAAGAGCACGTAAACATTGTTGCTTCAATCATTGTTGAACGCAAGTCTCAAAAAGGTATTATTATTGGCCATCAAGGTAAAAAAATATCTGATATTCGTTATAAGTCAAAAAAACAAATTCAAGAACTATATGACAAAGAAGTCACACTTGAACTTTTTGTGAAAGTCAAAGAAAATTGAAGAAGTTCAGCATCATTAATTAAAAGATTGGGTTATGATAAGGATAAATATTAATAATGAGTGAAAGAGTTATTAAAGGCATTGTACTCAAAAGTTTTGATTTTCAAGATTTCGACAAAATTGTCACTATTTACTCTGATAAGTTTGGGAAAATGTCTTTTATAGCTTTAGGTGTTAATAAACCAACTTCTAAAAATATGTATTCATTAAATTCTTTTTCCTTTTCAGAATTTGAAATATTTAAATCAAGAAGTGTTTATTCATTGTCAAAGTTGAAAACAGGAAGATTGCTTGAATCTAATTTAGGTTTAACTAAAATATATAATAATTACTTGTTTGCAAGCATTATAAGCACCATTATGTTGCAAGAACAGCATTTTATAGGTAAGAACTATACAATTTATAAAATGCTTGAAAAAAGCATAAATAACATAGCTAATAATAAAAATCCTTTTTCAAATCTTGTTTGGTTTATTTTTTATATATTAAAATTTCTTGGTGGAGAATGAGATTTAAGTAAGTGTTATGTATGTAACCAAAAGAACCGTATATATAGAAGATTTGATTTTAGTAATTATGGTTTAGTTTGCGCTAATTGTTTTGACCCGTCAAAAGAAAAAAAACAATCAGTTGAGTTTATTGATTATTTAATGAATTTACAAAAAAATACTTTTAATTCAATTTTTCATGAAAAAATGAATGTAGCTTATGAAATCATCTTATTAAGAGTTTTGTTAACATATTTGAAAGATGAAATTGGAATTTTTTCAAAATCAATAGATGAATTACTAGCCAAAGAAATATACAGGGAAAAAGAGTTTGTTGAGTACACTTATAATGTGTTGACAAATTAGTGTTTTAGTTTATTATTTAAATGAATATCAATAAATATGAAATGTCAGCTTTGCCTGACTTTTGTATTTTTATATAAATAGAAATTAGGTTAAAATGGACGAATTAATTAATCATCTTAAAAGTCAAGGCTTTATTTTTCAAGGATCTGAAATATACGGAGGGCTTGCTAATTCATGAGATTATGGTCCGTTGGGTGTTGAATTAAAAAATAAGTTAAAAAAAGCTTGATGAGATCATTTTGTAAGAAATAATCCTTTAAATGTTGGTTTAGATAGTTCTATTATATTGAATCCAAAAGTTTGGCAAGCCAGTGGTCATATTGATGGGTTTAATGATCCATTAATTGACTGCAAAAACTGTCACAGTAGATGAAGAGCGGATAAATTAATTGAAGAGTTTGATTCAAGCATTAATTCAGGTATCATGAATGAAAAAGATATTAAAGATTTTATTTATAAAAATCAAATAAAATGCCCTAAGTGTGGTTCATGTGATTATACTGAAATTAGAAAATTTGCTTTGATGTTCAAAACAAATCAAGGCGTGCTAGAAGATTCTGCATCATCTGTTTATTTAAGACCAGAAACTGCTCAAGGTATTTTTATAAACTTTAAAAATATTCAAAGATCTTTAAGAAAAAAATTACCTTTTGGAGTTGGACAAATTGGTAAATCTTTTAGAAATGAAATTACACCGGGAAACTTTATATTTAGAACCAGAGAGTTCGAACAAATGGAGTTAGAATTCTTTTTTAATGAAAATGATGAAAATGATTGATATAAGTATTGAGTTAATGAAGTGGATTGATTTTTGCAAAATGTTATTAAAATTAAAAAAGAAAATTATAGAATTAGAGAACACGAACAAGATGAGTTAGCACATTATTCAAAAGCGACAAGCGACATTGAATTTAAATTTCCGTTTGGTTGAGGTGAACTTTGGGGTATTGCTCATAGAGGGAATTTTGATTTGACAGTTCACAAAGAATTGTCAAAAGAAGATTTGACTTATTTAAATCCTATAGATAATACAAAAATTATACCAAGTGTTATTGAGCCTTCAGTTGGAGTTGAAAGATTAATACTGGCTTTATTATGTCAAGCATATGAAGAAGAAAAAATCGATGAAAGTAATTCTAGAATAGTGATGAAATTACCTAATAATATTGTTCCTTATCAAATTGCTATCATGCCATTACAAAAACAGCAATCAGAAGAAGCAAATAAATTATTTAAAGATCTAATTGTTGATTTTGATGCTACTTATGATGAAACTGGAAATATTGGTAAAAGGTATAGAAGACAAGATGCTATAGGAACTCCTTTGGTTATTACTTGTGATTTCGACTCACAAGAAGATAACAGTGTAACTGTAAGATTTAGAGATTCTATGAATCAAGAAAGAGTCTCAAAAGATAAGTTAAAAGATTTTTTGAAATTTAATTTAGCTTAAAAGAGAGGCGGTGGTTTTATGTTCCCAAAAGAAGTTATTGATGATATTGTTGCAAAAACAGAAATTGTAAGTGTTGTTGGAGAGAGAATAACACTTGTGAAAAAAGGTCGAAACTTTTGAGCAGTATGCCCTTTTCACCAAGATACTAGTCCCTCAATGTCAGTTAGTAATGAAAAAAGGATTTACAAATGTTTTTCTTGCCAAGAAAGTGGTAACGTTATTGAGTTTGTTAAAAAATTTGATAATATTAGTTTTAACAAAGCAATTGAGAAAATTGCAAAATTCATAAATTTTGATATAAGTCAATATCAAAAAAAATTAAGCACCATTCAAAATAATTTTTTAAGCAAAATATATAAACTAAACTCTGAAGCTATGTCTTTTTTTAAATCAGGTTTAGCTACAAAAGATGGTAAATCAGCTATTGAATATCTAAAAAGCAGAAACATAAATCTTCAGCAAATAGACAAATTTAATATTGGATATATTTCAAAACAATCAAACTTAGCCCAACACCTGATGGATAAGGGATTTGAATTAAAAGATATTATTGAGTCTGGTTTGGGTAATTATGATGAAAATAATAAAAAAATAAAAAATATTTTTTCAGATCGAATTATTTTCGCAATAACAGATGAACAAAATAATGTGATTGGCTTTAGTGGTAGAAAGATTGAAGATAACTCAGAAAGACCTAAATACTTAAACACTAAAGAAACTGAAGTTTTTCAAAAAAGAAAAATTGCTTATAACTTTTTATCCGCTAGTAAAAATGCCAGAATTAAAAAAGAAATAATAATTTTAGAAGGATATATGGATGTTATAAGTATGTGTGGTGCTGGTATTGATAATGTTATTGCATTAATGGGAACATCACTTTCAAGTTTTCACATTAAGTTATTCAAAACAATTAAAGATTGTGAAGTTAAAATATTTTTGGATGGTGATAAACCAGGTGTTGAAGCAAGTATAAAAGCTGCTAGTTTATTAATTGCAAATAAAATTAAAACATCAATAGTCTACAACATTACTACTAATGATCCTGATGAACTTATAAATCAAAATAAAAAAGATTTAGTTTTAAAAATGATAAGCGAATCAATTGAACCTTTAGAATTTGTAATTAAACAATTATGAAAATCAACTGATTCTAATAATTATGATTCTATTGCTAAATTTATTTCTTTGGTAGCTAATTTTGTTTTAAGTGCAAATAATCAAATACTTTATGATAAATCACTTGAGTTAATTCAAGATATATCTAAAGTTTCAAAGCCTGCTATAATTGAAATATTTAAGTCTAAAAGAAATTTTACAACTCATTCTAATAAAAATGAAAGTTTGGATGAACCAAAAAATCCAATTGATAAATCATTTAATAAAAGTGTTGAAAATAAAATAAGAGGATATCAAAATAGTGAAAATGCAATATTGCAAGAATTATTAAAAAGTAATCAGCATTTGAATTATATAAAGAAAAATATTTCAGATATTGAATTAAAAAATCAAGATAGTAGACATTTAATTCAAAAGGTTTTAAAAATATATGAAAACAATATAGGTATTTCTTCAAAAGAAATGTTAAATAAATTGCAAAGTGAAAATTTACCGCAGCTTAACGAAATAATTGAGTCAATAATTAATTCATTAGACTTTCAAATGCAATATTCAGATCCATTAAAAAGGTTAGATGATGCTTTTATTAAGATTAAAGAAAGACATAATGAAGAAGATATTTTTGAAATAAAACAACAATTGAACAAAAAAGAAATAACCGTTCTTGAAAGAGAAAAACTAACAAATACATTAAATGCAAGAATTGCAATGAGAAAAAAATTTAAATTAAATTTTTTAAAACAGGGAGAAAAATAATGAAAAAATATAATGACAAAGCTAAACTATCTTCAATAAAAACTATAGATGAGTTTTTAAAATATACAATTCAATGAGCCAAAGCAAATAATAATGAAATAACATCTGAAGAAGTTCAAAAAGAATTTAGTAAAATTTTTGTAAATGCTAGTGACAATGAGTATGAAAAAATATTAGAAGAAGTTCAAAAAAATGGAATTTCATTTATTGACCTTGAAGAAGATGATATTGATTTGGATGAAGATTTAGAAAAAATTGCTTTAATTGAAGATAACGAAGATAAAACAATAGAAGATGATTCTGATTCTGTAGATGATTTAATTGGTGAAAGAAGAGGTCCTGGAAGAAGACCTAAAGATTCAGGTAACACTAAGTATAGAGTCGGAAGTATTTCAAATGAAACTAAAATTCAAGATATTATTAAAACATACTTTTCAGCTATTGGGCAGACAAAAATTTTAAGCAAAGATCAAGAGACTGTTTATGCTAAACTTGCAAAATCTAATATTCCTGAAGAAATTAAAGAAGGAAGAGAAATGTTGATTACTTCTAACTTGAAGTTGGTTATATCAGTTGCTAGAAAACATTTAAATAGAGGATTAGATTTTGCTGATTTAATAGAAGAAGGGAATATTGGTTTAATTAAGGCTGTTGATAAATTTGATTATTTAAAGGGTTTTAAATTTTCAACATATGCAACCTGATGAATTCGCCAAGCAATAACAAGAGCTATTGCAGATCAAGCAAGAACTATTAGAATACCAGTTCATATGGTTGAAACAATTAATAAACTTGCAAGAATTGAAAGACAACTAACTCAAGAATTAGGTAGAGAACCAACATTTTTAGAAATTGCTGAAAGAATGGGTGGAGATATTACTGCTGAAAAAGTTGTTGAAATTAAAAAAATAGCAGTAGAACCTGTAAGTTTAGAAAAACCATTTGGTGATGAAGACGATACTCATTTTGGTGATTTTGTTGAAGATAAAGACATGGTTTCACCTTCTGACTTTACTGAAAAGGAGGTATTAAGAAATATTTTTGACAAAATATTTGAAGAAATGCCAGCAAGAGAAGAAAAAGTTATAAGAATGAGATATGGGATTGTACCAACAAAAGTTAGAACTTTGATAAGACTTGCTGAAGAAAGTGGCGATACAACTTCTGAAGAACTAAAAAAAGATATTGCAAAATTTGATATTCATTTAGAAACCCCTGTAGAAAAAATCAGAACAATTCAATCTAAAATCATTCAAGAGCATTTATTAAAATACGAAGCTTCAAAAACATTACAAGAAGTTGGTATTGAATTAAATGTTACAAGAGAAAGAATTAGACAAATAGAAAACAAAACAATTAGAAAATTAAAACAACCTACATCAAATAATAAGACTGGAAAAGTTTTAAAAGAATTTTATAAAGGATAAGTATGTTAAGTAAAAGATTGAGTAAGGTGGCAGATTTAATTAATGATTGTAATAATGTTGCAGATATTGGAACTGATCATGCTTATTTACCCATTTTTTTAGTGCAAAACAGTAAAGCTAAGTGTGCATTTGCAATTGATGTAAATAGTGAACCATTAGCAGAAGCTTTGAAAAACATTCAATCAGCAAACTTAACAAATAAAATAACAACAATCAAAAGTAACGGATTTGATTTTATAAATGATAAAGATATTAGTTTAGATGTAGTTACAATTTGTGGTTTAGGCTCTCCTACTATAGTTAATATTTTGTCATCTTGAAAAAAGCCACAAGGTCAAATTATAGTTTGTTCTAACACAGAAGTTTCTCCTATAAGACAATGAGCTTTTAAAAATAATTTTGAAATATTATTTGAAGACTTTTTTGTCGATCAAAAAAAACATTATTGATTGTTGCAAATAAGTACAAAGTTTAAAAGTTCAATTTTAAAAAAAGATTTATTGCTTGGAAATAAAAATTATTTCATAAATAACCAAAATTATTTATTTTACTTAAATAATGAAATTAATAAATATAAAAGTATACTTTTAAAATTGAATAAAAAAAATCATAGCGAACAATATATAAAGACTGTTAAAAAAATAAAATCAATAGAAGGTTATGTAAATGCAATTAATAAAATTAGTTAAATATTTAGAAAAAAAGTTTCCTTCCAATAAAGCTGAAGAATGAGACAAAGTAGGGTTTCAGTTATTTGATAAAAAAATGATTAATTTTGAACAAGAAATTTCCAATGTTTTTATTACTTTGGACTTAACATCAACTTCTTTTGAAGAAATTAAAAAAACAAAACCTAATTTTATAATCACAAGACATCCATTTATATTTAAAGAATTAGATAAAGAAAAAAAGAACCCTTTTAAAAAAGAGGTTATTAAATATTTAAAAAATAATAATGTATTGGTTTTTTCTATTCACACAAATTATGATTATTGCGCCTATCAATCTTTTATAGAAATTGCATGTAGTGATTTTGAAGTTAAAAAAATAGAAAAACCTAATTCACAAAAAGATTTTTTAGAAATTAAATTTAAAAAAAGTCTCAACCAAAATGAGTTAATAAAAAAGCTTAAAAAAACTTTTGAAACTGATGATATTCAAATAAGCAAAAATATTGTTATGCAAGATCTCATTGATAAAATATATATTAATCAAGGAAGCGGTGCATCATCTATATCAAATAATAGTTTATCTGACTGCACATTTGTAACTGGAGAAGCCAAATGAAGTGATTGAATTTATGCTAATGACAATAATGTTAAGTTAATAACTGTGGGTCATTACATGGAAAATTACTTTATTCAAGATTTAAATAAAAAACTATCAGATAATTTTAAAGATTTAAAAATAAAAAGTTATGATATAACTAATCAATATAAAAAGTACAGGGAGAATTAAAATGTCATTTTCAAATTTTGGTTTTAAAAAATTTATTAACGACACTTTAGTTCAAATAGATTTTTTTAACCCAACAAAAATTCAAGAAAAGATTATTCCATTAATCAAAAAACATCAAAATGTTGTTGCCTTATCACACACGGGAACCGGAAAAACTCATGCTTTTTTATTGCCCATTTTAAATAATATAAAAGATAAAGAAAAACAACAAACTCAAGCCTTAATCTTAGCTCCAACAAGAGAGTTAGCAAAACAAATTTTTGACAATATAAAACCATTTATAAAAAATAAGCCAGAAATAAAAGCATCATTGTTTATTGGTGGAGAAGATATAAATAAACAAATTGCTCACTTAGAAAAAACACAACCAACAATAGCAGTAGGAACACCAACAAGAATTAAAGAACTTTATGAAGCAAATAGTTTAAAAGTAACAACATCTGATTTTATTGTAATTGATGAATGTGATATGATTTTTGAACTTGGTTTTTTTGAAGAAGTAGATTTTATAATTTCAAAAGTTAAAAAGGACATAAAAATATCTCTATTTAGCGCAACTATTTCTGAACAATTGCAAATATTTGTTAAAAAATATTTGAAAAATTCTCATTTTGTAGATGTAACAAATAATGATAAAACAACTAAAAATATCAAGCATATTTTGATTGATACTAAAAATAAAGAAATAGAATTATTTTTATCAAGTGTTGTAAAATCAATTAACCCATTTTTATGCTTAGTTTTTATTAATCAAAAAGATGAAGTTGAAAAGTATGTTAAATTAATTCGCCTAATAACAAATGAGCATGTAGGTGAATTGCATGGAGATTTACAACCAAGAACAAGAATGAATATGCTTAAAAAAATTAAGAACAATGAATTCAAGTATGTTGTGGTAACTGATGTTGCTGCTAGAGGTGTTGATATTGTCGGTGTTAGTCATGTTATATCGATTGATTTACCAATTGATTTATCATATTATGTACATAGAAGTGGTAGAACAGGCAGGGGCAAAATGACTGGTGAAAGCTATGTGTTATATAATGTCCAAAATCAATCTAAAATAGAGAGTTTACAAAAAAGTGGAATAACTTTTATGATGACAAAAATCGCTAATGATGCTTTAATTGAAGTTAAACAAAAAAAATCTAAAAAAATTAATAATTATGAAAATTTGGATGATGATTCTAAAAAAGTAATTGCTAAATATTCTAATCAAAAAGTTAAACCAGGGTATAAAAAGAAACGTAAAATTGAGTTAGAAGATATAAAAAAGAAAAAGCGTCGTGAACATATTAAAAAAAGTATTGATAAAATTAAAAAAGAAAAATACAGAAAACGTCGTGAAGAAATTTTTGATTAAGGGTTAAAAAATGACAAAAAAAAGAAGGGTCAAGATTTATTCTTATAATGGCAAAAAACTTTTATCATTAACTGAACAAGAAATTCATGAAATAAAAACTGATGAACGTTTTGATAAAATTCATGAGAATGAATTTTTTAAAGCAAAACATCGCTATGAAGTAAAACATTACTATTCATCATTATTTTGAAGAGATTTATTATGAATTGTTTTAGCTGCTATGTTAACAACTATTGCTGTAGATTTTTTTATATCAGTTACTGGTGGTGCTGGGTTGTTTCCTGGAGGTTTTGGAGCTATTGCAAGATTTTTTTCGATTTTAATAAATAACACTTTAAAAATACCATCATCCACTACTTATTTTTTGATTTATTTCATGATAAATGTCCCTTTAGCAATATTTGGATATTTTAAAATCGGTGGTAGATTTGCAATTTCAACTATAATATATTTAGTTTTAACAATTATATTTGACTTAATTATTCAAAATACACCATATATAAACCCACATAACTTACCTTTATTAATACCAATTGGAACTCTTTTTAAAACATCTACAATGGGATCAATGGTTTTATGATTATTTGTTTTTGCAGTTTTTGCAGGAATCATTAATGGAATTGCATACTCAATGACTTACAGAGCTGGAGCATCAACTGGTGGATCAGATTGAGTTAGTTATTATTATTCAGTTAAAAAAGACAAAAGCATAGGCATGATTAATGTTCGAATTAATATTTGTACCTTAATTACAATTATTATTTTAAATACTTTAATTATGCAAACAAAAGATATTGAAGCTTCATTCAAAATGAATCAAATATATTATCAGTTTAAAGATTTTGAAAGTTTAAAAAACACTAATTTTTGACATGAAGTTTTAAACATAGCACAAAAAAATGATGACAAGTACAAAGACATTGCAGTTATTAATCCACAAAATTTTAAAGATAAATGACTAAAAGCTACAGAAATTATTGCAAGAAATCATGATTTTGATGATGCTTATTCAAAGTCAATGATAAATTGACTCAAATTTAAATTTATTTTTGGGCCATCTTTATTTTCATCATTAATATTAATTATTGTGCAAGGTATAACTGTAGATAAAAGTTATCCTAAAAATAAAGTCATGAATGTTATGATATCAACTTCAAAAAATCAAGAAGTACAACAATATTTATATAATATAGGATATAACAATAATGTTTTTGTATGACAAACTAAAACTTCTAAAAAAAATGTATTCTCAGATCAAGAACAAGATTTACTTATGATTAGTCTACCATTATTGTATTGAAGAAGAATAGAACAACATTTACTGAATATTGATGAAGATATGATTCTTAATATTACAGGAACTCAGTCAGTCAAAGGTAAACATTTTAGTTATAAATTAGATAATGAAACAAGAGATAGAGCGCTTAGTGAGGAAATGGTTGCTAATTTAAAAATAATGAAAAAAATTGAAAATGAGTCAATTATTAAGACTTATAATAAAATCCAAAAAGCAAATAAATATAAAAATAATGTATAATCTAAATAGATTATATTTTTTTATTTTTTTTAATCTAAATAAACCTTTAAAGGAGAATAGTTTGAATGAAGTCTAATAACAAAGGCAAAAGAAAAATTCTAAATATTTTATGTATTTTTATTATTGTTATTGGATTAGCAATATCTATAGTTTTTTCATCAATGAGTGTTTCTGCTAACACGTTATTTAACTCAAGATATTCTGGTGGGTATCAATCTTTGGTAGAAGTTTATGATTTAAATAAAGACCAAGAAACTGGAAGCTCTCAAATTGCTAATGGTGATGCAAGAGTTGCAGCTAAATCTTTAGAAACAAAATTATCACCTTTTTCAGATAATACAGTTGATATTAAAGTTGTTGGAAAAAACCGTTTGATGGTAACTTCAATAAAAGAGCAATATGGTTCAAACCAAACTAATTTTGAACATGCAATTGAGCAAGATGGTGGTTTGCTTGCTTTAAATAGTAATTACAAGGATATTTTATTTGATGATTCAACAATGACAAAAGTTAAAACAACTGGTGTTTTTGATGATAATAAGCAAATAAAGGAAAAAATTGCTATTTCAGACATTTTTGGGGATGTAAATTATTCTCCAGAACCTGATCCTTCAGGAGCACAAAAAAATGCACCTTTTTTAAATTTTTCAGAAGGTAAAAAAAGTGGGTATTTAGATAAACTAGCTTCTTCAACAACAGCTGAAGGTGAAAACGCTCCAACTAATTCTCAAAAGTTAACTTTAATATCTTCAATGCAAACCATTATTAATAATTTGAGAGAGTATTACACTCTTGCACCAAAATCAATTAATCAAGATGATTATTTGCTGTCTTTTTATAAAGGAGTTATTATTCCTGCTCAAACCGTATACAAATCAGGTGATGATAATGTTAAAGCTATTCTTGATGATTTCTTTGCAATAAATTATAAAGTGAAACATGATGACGGTGAAACAATTAAAAGCGGTTCATTAATCGGTGATAAATTAGACTTTTGATGAGAAAATAACTCAAATAATCATACAATTCAAGGTAGTGATGTTCAAGTTGTTAGACAATTGAAAGGTATAATTTACGGAACTTATGATGCTACTAATACAATATCTAATCATGAGTTTTCATATATAAATAGTGCAAGTAAATACGTTGTAGATTCAAACTCAGTAACTAAAGATTTTAATGATGCAACAGGTAAATATCACGAAGATTTTAAGTTTTCACTAAATCAATCAGCTCCACAAATGAAAATATACACAGTTGCTGATACAATAAATGCTTTAATTGTAAAAGATATTTTATTAGCCAATATCGATCCAAATAAAACTGAACCATTTAACCAAAATTTAGATAGTGATATTTTTTCAAAAAACTTTATCATGGCAAATGATGAAATTAACTATATGTCTACAAATTCTAATGATTCTAGTTCGAATACATATTCAAAAAAAGTGTCGTTCATTAGTAATCAATTAAAGGTTGCAGCTAAATCCGCAACTATTGCAAAAACCATTGAAGCTTCTATAAAACAAACAACTTCAGGGTTTAGTTTTAAAGTTATCAGAACTGTTGCATTTAATGCTGATGTAACTTTGTTGATGTTGATAGCATCATTGGTCTGTTTATTAATTCTTTCAATAATAACAATAACTTATTTATTATTTTTTTATAGATTACTTGGTATATACACACTAATTATAGCTGTAACTTCAATAGTTCTAACAATTTGAACCCCAACATTTTTTGGGGTTGCTATTGGTATAGAAACAATAACTTTAATGTTTGTAGCATTAGCTATCATCATTGATTCTTGTGTTATTTTTATCGAAGCATTTAAAAAACATTTAAATGTAAATAAAAGATCACAAATAGAATCTTTTAAATTGGCAAATAAAGATACAACATCTTCAATTTTTGACTTAACTTTATTAGTTATTGTATTTAATATAGTTTTATTTTGAATAAGCAGTGGTTCGCTTAAAAATTTGGCTACCATTGCTGTTGCGTCAAGTGCAATTACGTTTATTTTAGTAATAATAATATTTAGACTTTTTATTTGATTAACAATTAAAGGCGATGTAATGAAAAAAAACCCATTATTATTGCCATTAGATACTTCATTTTTAAAAAATAATTATGCTATCAAACAAAAAATCCAGTTATCAAAAGTAGAGTTTAAAATAAACATGTTAACAAATAAAGAAAAACTAAGCTCAAAACAATTGTTAAAAATTAAAAAAATGGACGATCAAAAAACTTTATTGAACAAATTAATTCTTGAAAAAGAAGAGTTGTTTAAAACTAAGAATATTGCAAAACATAAAGCAAGAATTTTAAAACTTGAATCAAAAGTTTTAAAAGAAAACTTACAAGAAACAAAAACTAAAAACCCTTTTATAAAATTTAGACTTTGAATTATGAAGTCTGTGATTGTTTCAAGACAGATTAGCAAAAGCTATTCAGAAGCTATTATTCAACAAGAATCAAATGAAGTTATACAAAAAATATATGAATCAAAACAAATTAATAATAGTTTAAATGTATCAAAAATATTAATTCTTATTACTTTGGTATTATCAATAATAGGTTCAATATTATCTATGACAATCGGTCCAGCTTATTCAAATGATTTTGGTAAAGATAAAACATTTATTATTTATAGTGAAAATCTTAAGTCTTTTTCTAATGGTCAATATTCTATAGTACATGACAAAATCGATGAGCAAAATAAAACAAAAGCCGCTGAGTTAGAAGAGCTTAAAAATCAAATCATGAATGAACCAAGTTCTAATTCTGATGCTAAAAAATCTATTGAACTGTCAGCTAAAACATTAGAATTTGTTTATAACAATGATTTAACAAAAATATTTGTTAATAAATCTGTTGCAAAAACATCTAATCCAGTAATTATTTATGGTGATGATTATGTTATTTCAAACAATTCAAATGTTGGCTGAATACAAGTTAGATTTTCAAATAGAACTTCTTTAGCAAAAAACCGATTATTAATGAAAAAGGTTTTATTTGACGTTAATGCAATTTGACAAGGTGGTGAAATTGAAAATACGATTGATAAAGGTATATTAGGGATGGATCAATCACCTTATACTGCTATTGGTCAAATAACACAAATTTTAATTGCGATGGCTATATTGTTATTGGGGTTGTTAGTTTATATCATAATAAGATTCAAATGAACCTACTATGTTGCTCTAGCTTTAGGGGTAATTATTATTGCAGCAATAACAGCATCATTAATAATTGTATTTAGAGTTCCTATCAGTTATGAATTATTATCAACTTTTATTGGTGTTATATCTTTTGCATTGCTATCAATAATATTGATGCTTGGTAAAATTAGAAGTTCAATTAGTTCTAAAACTAAAGACCAATTAGCATCTTCTTTTGCTTCAGAAATTGATTTGAAAACTAAGTTTAATAAGTCAAATGCTGAACTTAAAAACAAAATCTTAAATATAAAAAAAACTTATGAATTAAGCAAAAATGATTTAACAAAAGAAATGATTAATGCTAAATTAAATAAAGTAAGTAAATTTAAGTTCATTAATAAATTTAAGTCTTTATTTATTATTCAATCTAAAAATCCTGAAGTTAAAATTTTAAAAGCTAAAATTAAAATGTTGAAAAAACAACTAAAATTAGATATAAAACCAATTTCTAAAGAAATTGAACTTTCAAAACAAGAAAATAATATTGAATTTAATAAGCTTATTAAAGAAAACAAATATATGTTAGAAGTTTTAAATGAAACAATGAAGTATGCAATTAAAAAAGTACTAATAATAGGAATAATTTATATACTATTTGCGTTAATATTAGCAATCACAGTTCCAAGCATTGTGGGGGTTGGACTAACACTTTTAATTGGTATATTTACAACTTATATATTTATTATTTCAACTGCTGTGCCTTTGACTATTAGTTTAGAAAAAAGAAGAATTGCTAAGAAATTTGCTTATCGCGATTTTATTAAAACTATTAACACGTCTCATGAAGAACAAATCGTAAAAGACATTAACGATTAGAAAGAAATTAAATGAACTTAAAAGATTATATTTTAAATGTTGAAAATTTTCCAATTGATGGTGTTGGTTTTAAAGATGTTACGCCTTTATTAAATGATGCTAAGGCCTTTGAATTTGCTATTAACCAAATGGCTGAGTTTGTAATTAAAACTAAAGCTGATGTGATAGTAGCACCAGAAGCTAGAGGTTTTTTGTTTGCAAGTGCTGTTGCTTATGCTACTAAAAAAAGATTTGTACTAATAAGAAAACCAGGTAAATTACCAAGACAAGTTATTAGTGTTAAATATGATTTAGAGTATGGGACAAATATTTTAGAACTGCATAAAAATGATATCAAGCCAAGTGATAAAGTTGTTATTGTAGATGATGTATTAGCTACTGGGGGAACCACTGAAGCTATTATTGAACTTGTTGAAAAAGAGCAAGGAATAATTGCTGGCATATCGTTTTTGATAGATTTAGAATCATTACATCAAAAGGAGCTATTTAAACAATACCCTTTACAAAAAATATTAAAGTACTAAGAAATCACTTAGTATTTTTTTATCCAAATAGACAAAAATATTATATAATGTAATACATATAGAACCAGGTAAATTCATGAGCGCTTCAAAAATTAAAAATACGAATAGAGCTTCAACTAATCTTAATATTATTGAAATTAAAGAATTTGATGTTTTAAAACAAGAAGTTTCAAAATATATTAAGGATGAAAACATTATTAATGACGTTCATAAAGCATATATTTTTGCTGAAAAAATGCATGCAAATCAAAAAAGAAAAAATGGTGATCCTTATATTTACCACCCTTTATCAACATCTTATTATTTAGCTCAACTGGAAATGGGACCAAAAACTATAATTGCTGGATTGTTGCATGATGTAATAGAAGATACCCCAATTACTAAAAAAGAGATCTCTGATATGTTTGGAGAAGAAGTTGCTGAATTAGTTGATTCTGTAACGAAAGTAAGTTTTTTTGAAGAAGATAACAGAGAAAAAATTAAGTCGGAGTATTTAAGAAAATTATATATATCTATGGCAAAAGATATCAGAGTTATTATAATTAAAATTGCTGATAGATTACACAATATGTTAACTATATCTAATATGTCTTTAGAAAAACAAAAGTTAGTAGCTCAAGAAACTTTAAATATTTATTCTGCAATTGCGCACAGAATTGGAATGAAAAATGCTAAATCTAAATTAGAGGATATGTCTTTTGCTGTTTTACAACCAAAAGATTATCAATACATTGTTAAGTTGCTTGATGAAAATAAACAAACAAGAGAAAAAGATGTTGAAAAAACAATTAATAATATCTATGAATTTTTAACAAAAGAAAAAAATGTAAAAATATTAGCTATTTTTGGAAGAGAAAAAACTCATTATTCTATTTATAGAAAAATGTCAGTTAATGGTAAAGAATTCGAACAAATTCACGATTTAACTGCTATTAGAATAATTACAAAGTCAATTGATGATTGTTATAAAGTTTTAGGTTTTATTCATCAAAAATATATTCCTTTATCTGGAAGGTTTAAAGATTATATAGCAACACCTAAAAATGGGGTTTATCAATCATTGCATACCACAGTAGCTGATAACAATAATATGATTTTTGAAGTTCAAATTAGAACTAATAAAATGGATGATGTTGCTGAGTCAGGAGCTGCAGCTCATTGAAGATATAAAGATAACGAAATTGTTGATGTTGCTAAAAGGCAAAAAGAAATTGACGAGCAAATTGATGTTTTTACTAGAATTTTAGACATAACAGATCAAGCTGATGAAAATGAAAATAATAAAGATTTAGAAAAACAATTACAACAAGATATTTTTGCTTCAACCATTTATGTACTAACTCCTAATCAACAAGTTATTACTTTGCCTTATGGTGCAACTGTTTTAGACTTTGCTTATAGAATTCATACTGAAATTGGTGAAAAAACAACTGGTGCTAAAATTGATGGTTCATTTTCACCAATTAATACAGTTTTAAAATCTGGTCAAGTTATTGAAGTTAAAACTTCAAGCAAACAACAACCAACTCATGAATGACTAAAAATCGTGATCACTACGAATGCTAGAAATAGAATTAGAAAATATCTTAATAATAAGTTTAATGAAGATAAAGGTTTTGAAAATGAAAGAAAAGAAGCTGCAATTAAAGCACAGCACATTATTAATTCATTTATAAATCAAAAAGATTGAAAATGAAAGAAAATAAGTATAGATCAAACAACTGAATTAGTTAAAAAAGACGGATATGCAAGTTTAGAAGAATTCTTAATTTCAATTGCTCGTGGAGAATTTCCAATAGCTGAAGCTGTAGATAAGTATTATGTTAATCAATCTTATTCTAAAGATGATGAAACGCTTAGAACAATTGCATCAAGAACAATAAATGATAAAACACTAAAAAATGATATTGTTATTGAGGGAATAACAAATATTAAAACATCAATTGCAATATGTTGTTTGCCAATTCCTTATGAAGATGTTGTGGGTTATGTTACAAAATCTGGAAACGGAATTAAAGTTCACATGCGCAAATGCTTTTCATTAAATTCATTAGTAGAACAAAATAAAAGACTTGTTGAAGTTAAATGAAATGAAGCTGTTACAATTAATAATACCTATAGAACTAAAATCCGCTATTTTGCTACAGATAGACCTAATCTTCTTTATGACATATCAAGAGTGCTAACTAATTCTAAAGCAACAACTATTAATATTAAAATGGGAGTTGATCCTAAAACACTTATTGCTTCTGGGGTTTTAACTGTGCAAGTTAAATCAGTTGAGCAATTAAATCAAATCATCGCATCAATTAAATCATTAGCCAACTTAATAGATTGTGAAAGAGATGTTAAAGTGATAGACTAAAACATCTTTTTTGTTTTTTTGTTTTAATTATTAAATAAGGACAAAAATGTCCGGAGGTAATTATGAATAAATATATGTATAATATTGAAAAGTTTAGTGATGATGAAAAATATAAATTTTTTAAGGAACTAAAACCAGTAGTATTGTTTGCTATAAAAAGAGCATATAATAAATTTGATTCTATTCCACTGGAAATCGAAGATATGGAATATTATGCTTGAGAAGCTTATAATGACTTAATAAAAATTTATTATAAAAGAAAAATGCGTAAAAGTTTTACTAGTTGTTTGGTTGATGCTGTTTATTGAAAAACATTAAATGTATGTTCAAAATACGTAAATAATAAATTTAAAATAGTTAACAATTGCATGAGAAATGCTAGTTTATTAAATGATGATTATCATTTAAATATAAATTATCATGATGAAAACCAAACAGAATTGATAGATAATGTTGGTTGAAATGATTTGTTAGATAAGTATTTTTCTAAATTCAAAACCGATTTAGAAAGGCGTATTTTTAATGAGCATGTTAATGGAACGCACTTAACAAAAATAGCAAAACAAGAAGAAATTTCTATTTCTAAAACAAAATCTACATTGCAAAAAATAATAATTGATTTAAAAGAGGTTATAAATAGTAAAGTTTTTTAAGTAAAAAACATATAAAATATTTGTTATAAAGGTGGTGTGAGATGAGTTATTATTATAAACCTATTATGAACTATACTTCTCATGCACTACAAAGAGCAAAAGAAAGATTAAATTTAAAAGATAAACCAGATTGAGAAGTGAAAGCGGCAATTAAAAAACATATGCAAGCTTCTACAAAATCTTTTGATCAAAAAAACACAGTTTATGTATCAGCTTCTAATAGTGATATATATTTTGTTATTGATATGAACACAAATACTTTAATAACAGTTACTAAAGTTTCACCTGAAAAAATGTTAAGTTTGTATGGAGGTTAGTAAAAGTGATTATTGGTATTTATGGAACAATAGGTAGTGGTAAATCTACATTTTCAAAAAGATTTGAAAAGTTTGGTTTCACTTTATTGGAATGTGATAAAATTTCATCTGAAATAGTTAATAATAAAAATATTCAAAAGGCCTTACAAAAAGTTTTTCCTCAATGCTTTGAAGATAATAAACTTCAACGACATGAATTAAGAAAACTGATTTTTAATGATGAAAATGAAAGAGTTAAATTAAATGCTATTGTATGACCTGAGTTAAAAAATTATCTTATAAAAACTGTTGAAGATAAAAATAAAAACTTTATTATTGATGCAGCTTTATTACCAGAGTTAGAATTAGATATAGATTTGTACATAGAGATCAAAACTTGTTTTTGAACTGCTGCTTATAGAATTTTTAAAAGAGATAAAAGGTCTAAAAAAGAAACACTAGGTATTTATTTAAAGCAGGTTAAAGCATTATCAAAATTTAAAAGTATTGAAAAAATAAAAATAAAAAATAATTTTTGAAATAAAAAATATAAAGACAAACAAATAACAAAATTACTTTTACCTTTGAGTTAATTAAGCTTAATTATTTTTTTAATAGTAAAATATAAATATGAATAAATCAGGAATTATAATTGTAGACAAACCAAAAGGAATGTCTACAAATAAACTAATACAATTGCTTAAAAGAAAAATGAATATCAAAAAAATTGGCCATGCAGGAACCTTAGATCCTTTAGCTACTGGTTTAGTTATTTGTTTATTAAATAACGCAACTAAATTAAGTGATTATTTTTTAAATGAAAACAAGAATTATGAATTTGAAATAACTCTTTTTAAGTCAACTTCAACTTATGATGCTGAGGGAGAAATCATTAATCAAGAAGAAGCTCGAGAAATAGAGTTACAAACGCTGAATGAAGTAATTCTAAAATTTGATGGTTTAACTTATGACCAAGAACCCCCAATTTTTTCTGCTATTAAAATTAATGGAAAAAAACTTTATGAATATGCTAGAGAAGGCAAAGAAGTTGAAATTAAAAAAAGAAGAATAACAATCAATCAATTACATCTATTATCTTATGACAAAAAAAATAACTCAATCAAATTACAAGCTAATTGTTCAAAAGGCACTTATATAAGATCTTTAGCTTGTGATATAGCACACTCATTAAATACAATAGGTTATGTAAGTGAACTTAGAAGAATGCAGTCTGGTCATTTTTTAATTGAAGATTCAAAAGAACTAGATAAAATTGATGAAAAAGATATCATAAATATATATGACTCATTAAAATTAGCAAAATTATCAATTATTCACTTAAACGAGTTAGCTGATGTAAATAATGGTAAAAAACTAAAGTTAGATTCAAAAGATAAAATAGTTTTTATAAGCGATAGTCATCAAAATGTTTATGCTTGTTATGAAAAAATAGAAAACGATATTTATAAATGTAGACGTGGTGGGTTAAACGATGCAAGTAATTAAAACAAAAATAAAAAATTTAGAAAAAATAGCAAGTAATTCAATTATTACAGTTGGCATGTTTGATAGCTTACACATTTATCATCAAATGATTATCAATAAAGTGGTTGAAATAGGAACAAAAGAAAATTTGTTTAGAATCATATTTACTTTTAATAAAAAGCCAGGAAAAAAAGATTATGATTTTTTTCTAAACGAGAAAGATAAAATAAAATATATTCAAAATAAATTTGAAATCGACTTTTTATATATTATCGAAGTTGATGAACAGTTAGCTAATAGTTCAAAAGAAGAATTTGTAAATATTCTAAAAAATAAGTTAGGTGTTATCAAAATAGTTGAGGGCAGTGATTTTAAGTTTGCTTACAATAAAACTGGTGATGTTAATTATTTAATAAAAGAGTTTGGAATTGACAATGTAATTATTTTTCAAAGAAATAATTCAGTCTCAACCAGTGAAGTTAAAAAGAAAATTAAACAAAATAATTCACAAGATATAATTGATATAATTGACATTAACTTAATAAAAAAAAGATAAATGATATTGTTTTATTTTTAAAAATGTTTTATAATCTTTAAAGTGACAGTTCACCAGAGGTAAGATTTTTTCCCAAATCTATCTATGATGCAACAAAAAAATCACAACAAAGGGGAAACATGATTTCAAAACAAAGAAAAGCTGAAATTATTAGTGAATTTGGAGGTAATGCAAATAACACAGGTTTAGCTGAAGTTCAAATTGCATTATTGACTGAAGATATTAAAAATATGACAGTGCACTTACAAGATCATAAAAAAGATGTTCCAACAAGAAGAACACTTTTAAAGAAAGTTGCTCAAAGAAGACACTTATTAGATTTTTTAATTAAAAACGATGTACAAAGATATAAAGATATTATTGCTAAGCTTGGTTTAAGAAAATAATAATAATAATAATTTTTAATCAAGCATTTAATTGACACATATAGTAAAATGTAATATTATATTTATGTGTTTATTTATTGCAGGTGTAGTTTAATGGTAGAACTTCAGCCTTCCAAGCTGACTGTGAGGGTTCGATTCCCTTCACCTGCTCCATTTATTAAAAATCCAAACAACCTTAGGGTTGTTTTTTTATTTAATAGTATAATTATAAGTATATGAAAATAGATAGTGATAAAAGAATAGATTTTGAAAAGTTAAGAAAGTTTGATCATGAAAGAACAAATATATTTATAAGTATTTTGTTTGAAACTTTTTTTGTGATTATTCCTTTTTTAGTTATATGAATTTGCATAGGCCCTTTTTGAAACTTGTCAGTTAATGAAGCATCAAGGTTTAAAAATTATTATGATAATTTACCAGCTAGAGAAGTTATACTGATATTCATAACTTTTTTAACAATTTTGTTTGTAGTTTTACTTAATTTCATTTCATACTATTTAAAACTTCAAAAAGAAGATAGTTTTACATTTACACTAGCAATTTCTTTAATGTTTTTTAGTTTTATTGTAAATGATATTTGAATATTCAAAGTTTCAATGTCATTTATTTGACCAGTTAGGTTAGCTTTAATGTTTATATTTGCTTTTTTTGGAATATTAATTGGTGTTTTCATAACTACATTTCTAAGAAATAGAAGATTTTTAATTGAAGAAGAAGATGAGAAATTTTTCATAGAAAATTATAATAAAAAAAATTTAACTCAACAAGAGCTAAAAAGATTAGAAAAAGCTAATAAGTTTCATAACGATATAATTGAAAAAAACAATCGTTATGAGTTAATGATTATGCAATTTGATAATAAGTATGAAACTTTTGTTTCTAATAAAAAACTTAAAAAAATGAATGAAAAAGAAAAGAAGTTAAGAAATAAAAAAAATAAAAAATAGATTAAAACTATTGATAGTTTATTTTGTTAAAATATAAATAATATAAGATAAGAGGTAACAATGCATTCTATTAAAGACTTTAAAATTAAAAATAATAATTTGTTTTTAAGAGTTATTTCCGGTGCTGCTTTATTTTGAATATTTGGTCTTTATGTAGCTTTTGCAGTTTTAAATAATGAATTATGGGTTCAACAAGACTCAAAAATTTTAAGTTATGTTTTTGGTTGGTTATTTATAATTGCATCAATTGCAATATTAGCTGCTACTTTTGTTGAATTATTTAATACATTTAAATTGAAAAAAGTATGAGCTAAAATTATTTTAATAATTTTTGGTGCTTTATTATATTTAATGCCATTAGGTGATGCAGCATTTTTAGCAGACGGTATATTTATCTACAATTTTCATAAACAAGCTATTATCTTTTTTGGTAATCCATTTTTTCAATTTGCAGTTTTTTTCACTTTAATAGGTGCAATGTTTTTTGTTCTGAAAATAATAAATTATAAAACACTTGATGCTTTGTGAATTGTATTTATAGGTTTAGTAATTGTATTTGGATTAAAAGGTTTTACAACAATTTGTTTATCAGTTGATTATACTGATAAAAATGGGTACTCTGCCATTAATATGGGATATATAACTGGGGTTTGAATATGAATAGGCATTATATTAACTGACACTTTTGCATATTTTTTTGGTGGTAAATTTGGTAAGCATAAAATGGCACCAAAAATAAGTCCAAAAAAAAGTTGGGAAGGAGCCATTGGTGGATTTTTATCATCAACTATTATTTTAATTTCACTATCTGTAATGCTACTGCTTATAAAAAGTGATTATAACGTATTTAACGTTTTTGTTTTTGCTGAAATTTTATCACAAAGTCAAATAATAACGCTTTATGTCTTATTTGCTGTTCTAATTTCTATTACTTGTCAATTTGGGGATCTTTTCTTTTCTTTTATTAAAAGAAAAATGGGTATAAAAGATTTTTCCAATATAATTCCTGGGCATGGTGGTATTTTGGATAGATTAGATTCTTTCATGGTGGTGTTTTCTTTAATGTTTTTTATAATATTAATTGATTCATTTATAGGGTAATTTTATGAGTGTGTTATTTTCTTTATTAATGATTGTTGTGGGCGTTGTAATAGTTTTAGTTCTTATCACGTTACATGAATTAGGCCACTTTTTATTTGCTAAATGATCTAAAGCTTACGTTTTTGAATTTTCTATTGGCTTTGGACCAAGACTTTTTACTATTAAAACCAAAGAAACATGATATTCAGTAAGAATATTACCTCTTGGAGGTTTTGTTTCTATTGCTAGTGATTTTTCCCCACCACCCAATGGTAGGGAAGAAGAATTTGCAACCATTCCTGATGAACGCAAAATTGATTATGCTGTTAAATGAAAAAAGGCATTATTTATTTTAGCTGGACCAATAGTCAATTTATTTATTGCTTTTATTTTGATAATGTCAGTATTTTTATCAAATGGATATAAGCCAAATGATATGAATTCAAATGGGCAAATATTTGCAAAAGATTCTGTAGCATTAAAAATTATTCAAGAATTAGAACCAAATCTTGAAAGTGGTGCTCAAAATATAGTTTTAACAGGAATACAAATTAAGTGAAATGAAGATTTAAAAGAAGAAAAAGATTTTACTTCAACTAAATATTCTATAATGGTACAAGAGGTATCTGATTATTTAAGCGAAACAAATAAATTTATCAAAACTGAACCTGATTTTTTGAAAGGCATTAGTTTGCGTTTTAAATTTCAAAATATAGATAAATATACACAAAAAGTTAATGGAGAAATTAAAGACACTGGTTTAAAAGAAGTTAATCAAGATATTCTTGAAAATTGAAAAAACCAGAAAGTCATGAGAATTGGGATTCAACCACCTCACAAGTATTTTAAAAACAATTGGTCTGCTTTTGGATACAGTTTTGTTGAAACATGAAATCAAGCAATATCTTTAATAAAAGGGTTAGGATTATTTTTTACTGGTCATTTTAACGCGATTAGTGGGCCATTAGGGATGTTTAATACTTCTGGGGCAACTATATCTGTTAAAACTAATTATGCTTTGTATATTGCAGGTATTTCAGCTAATTTGTTTATGTTGAATATGCTGCCATTTCCACCACTTGATGGTTTTAAGTTTTGAGAAGCATTAATTGAATGAATTACCAAAAAAGAGATGAATACAAAACTTAAAACTATTGTTTATATAGTTGGGGCTATATTCTTATTGGGACTAATGATAATTGTTACAATAAAAGATATTATAATTTAAAAAGAAAGAAGGATAAGATGGACTCAAAACTAATAGATTTATTTACAAAATGTAATATTAATCTTGAAGATACTGAAATGGCATACTTTGATAAAGCTATCCTACAAAAACCAGTTTTAAAAACAAAAAAAAATAAAATTCACTGTAGAATATCAGTTAAAAACTTTTTACCTGTAAGAATTTTAAATAAAATACATCATAATTTTGTAAACAACACAAGTATTCCACTTAAGTTAATTTTAGAAGTTAAAAATCAAAGATTAGATAAAGAACTTATTTTAGAATATATTAATTTTATTAAAGAAAATAAGGCTCAAAATAAGACTGTTGTGTGAGAATTTGTTTGTGATAGAGATGTTAAATATAATAAAGAGGAAAAATGTCTATATTTTGTTGTAGACTCTAATTCATTGAAAGATCAACTTGAAGACGAATTAAAATATTGTTTTGCAAAACTAATACAATTTGGATTTGAAGATCTTAAATACTATATTGAAATAGAAGATAATAGTGCTCAATATACTCAAAGCATTTTAGAATTTGAGCAAAAATCAAAAGAACAATATCGTCAAATATCTCAAAACAAATATCCTACAAATCAATCTATTACTAAACAAGAATATAAAGCTTATGCAGTTAGTTTAGAAAAACCAACATATGATTCATTAGCTGATATTGAAGATGATGCTCAAAATATTGTTATTCACGCAAAAGTAAACAAATATGAAATAAGAGATTCAAAGGCACCAGGTAGAAAAATCTATAAAATAGCGGTTAGTGATGAGCATTCTTCAATTAATGCTATTTATTTTAGTAATGGTAATAATCTAGAATTTTTTGAACCTTTGACTGAAGAAGAATTAAACTCACCAAAAATTGAAGATATTAAAGCTAAAAAAATTAAAGTAGGTGATTGGATTGCACTTAAAGGAAAAACTTCTTATTCACAATGAGATAAAGAGCAGAACTTTATTATTGAAAAAATAGGAAAAATTGAAAAAATAGATCACAAGATTGTTGATGATTATGAAATCAAAAGAGTTGAACTACACACTCACACTAAAATGAGTGCAATGGATGGTGTTTCATCAATTCATGATTATTTACAATTAGTTGATAATTATGGGTGAAAATCTTTAGCTATCACTGATCATGTTAATGTACAAGTTTTTCCTGATGCTTATAATGCATTAAAAAAAATAAATAAAACAAAATCTGAGGATCAAAAAATTAAATTGATATATGGTCTTGAAATGAATATGATTGATAAAAACAATTTATGATTAGTTAAAAATCCTAAAGGCATAAAACTAAATGAAACAAAAATTGTGTTTTTTGACTTAGAAACAACAGGTTTATCACCAGAAATGGATGAAATTATTGAATTTGGAGCTATTGTTTATGATCCAGTTAATCGTACTGAAAAAAAACATAGTATATTTTTTAAACCAAAACAGCCTTTAAAAAATTTTATTAAAGATTTGACAAAAATCACTGATGAAATGTTAGAAAAAGAAGGAAAAGATATAATTGAAGATTATGGTCAAATTCATGAAATAATTAAAGACTCTATATTAGTAGCGCATAATGCTAATTTTGACTTAGGATTTTTAAATAATGCATCAATAAAAGCAGGATTTGGTCCGATACAAAATACTATTTTTGACACCTTAGCTATTGTACGTTTAGCAAGAACAGATTTTAAATATTTTAGATTAGGGTTTATTTGTAAAAAATTTGGAATAATGTATGATGACACTATTGCTCATAGAGCAGATTATGATGCTGAAGTATTATTTAATTTGTATCAAAAAATTGTTTTTTACTTAAAACCAAGTTTAAATATAATATATGATCATGACTGAAATAATTTAATACCAGTTAATGATAAAGAAAATAATAACTTAAAAAAATCTAGAGGTATGCATATAAACATACTTGTAAAAAACCAAGTTGGTTTAAAAGAATTATTTAAATTAGTTTCTATATCTCATACTGAAAACTTTTTTAGTGAACCCAAAATATTAAGAGAAAAAATTTTTGAAATTAGAAAGAATAACAATATTTTAATTGGGGCTGGATGTGTTAATTCAGAGATTTTTGATTTAGCTAAAACAGGAACATATCAACAACTTGAAGAAAAAATTAAGTTTTATGATTATGTAGAAATTCAACCATTATCTGTTTATAAACATTTAATAGTTAATGAAACACTTGATATTGAACAACTTAAAACTTGCATTTTAAAAATAATAGAATTAGCTAAAAAACACAATATTACAGTGGTTGCTACAAGTGATGCTCATTATACAAGACCTGAAATGAAAAAAATTAGAGATGTTTACATCAATGCTAAAGGATTAGGAGGAATCAGACACCCACTATTTTCTTTTAAAAATAAATCTAGCAATATTGATCATCCTGATCAGTTTGTAAGAACAACCAAAGAAATGCTACAGGAGTTTTCATGATTAAATGATGAAAAGTTAATAAATGAAATTGTTATTAAAAATACTAATGCAATATCTGATCAAATAGAACCAAACATTGATATTATTAGACAAGGTTTGTTTACACCAAATATTGAAGATGCTAATCAAAAACTAAAAGATTTATGTTATCAAACTGCTCATGATCTTTATGGTGAAATTTTACCAAAAATTGTAAGTGAACGTTTAGAAAAAGAATTAAATGCAATTATTAAGCACGGATTTGCAGTTGTGTATTGAATATCACACTTATTAGTTAAAAAATCTAATGAAGATGGATATTTAGTTGGTTCGAGAGGTAGTGTTGGTTCTTCTTTTGTTGCTACAACAAGTAAAATAACTGAGGTTAATCCATTAAAAGCTCATTATCGTTGTTTAAAATGTAAGTATTCAAACTTTGATACACCAAAAGAAATTGTTTGTGGATATGATTTACCAGTTGCCAATTGTCCGAATTGTAATATTGAATTAGTTGGTGATGGGCATGATATTCCTTTTGAAACATTTTTAGGATTTGATGGAGATAAAGTTCCTGATATTGATTTAAACTTTTCTGGTGAATATCAACCAATTGCGCATAACTTTACTAAACAAATGTTTGGTGATTATAATGTTTTTAGAGCTGGAACAATTTCAACTGTGGCTGAAAAAACAGCTTTTGGATATGTTAAGGCCTTTTATGAAGAAAATGGTTATGATGAAACAAGCATGCCAAGAAAAGTTGAAATTGAAAGACAAGCTAGTCAAGTTGAAGGTGTTAAAAGAACAACTGGACAACATCCTGGGGGAATTATCATTCTACCAAAAGAATATGAAATAGAAGATTTTACTCCAGTTAACTATCCAGCTGATGATACGACTAGTTCATGATTAACCACACACTTTGATTTTCATTCAATTCATGATAACTTATTAAAAATGGATATTTTAGGTCATGTTGATCCAACGGCTTTAAAAATGTTGTATGATTTGACTGGAGTTGATCCAATTAAAATCCCAACAAATGATAAAAAAGTTTATTCATTATTTAGAGATTTGTCAGCATTAGGTATTAATTCAAATGAAATTAATGGTGAAACAACTGGAGCTTTTGGGCTTCCAGAGTTTGGTACAACATTTGTAAGAACAATGTTAAGTGAAACTAAACCTTCATCATTTGCAGACTTAGTGCAAATATCAGGTCTATCGCATGGAACTGATGTATGAATTGGAAATGCTAGAGAACTAATTAAAAATGAAATTGCAGATATTTCTACAGTTATTGGTTGTCGTGATGATATTATGGTTTATTTAATGCGCCAAGGAATTGATGCAACTTCTGCTTTTAAAGTTATGGAATCTGTTCGTAAAGGGAATGGAGTTCCTAGTGAATTTAAACAAATGTTAAAAGATTATAATATCCCACAATGATATATTGAATCATGTGAAAAAATAAAATATATGTTTCCTAAAGCACATGCAACTGCTTATGTTTTAATGGCTTATAGAATAGCTTGATATAAAGTTTATTATCCTGCTGAATATTATGCAACATTTTTATCAACAAGAGCTGAAGCTTTTGATTTAAAAGTCTTTTTAGGTGGTTTAGAATCAATTAAAGAAAAATTAAATGAACTAACATCTATGAAAAAGAGAAATATGCCAATAAGTGCTAAAGAACAAAATTTAATTCCTATTTTAGAAATAGGATTAGAAATGTATAGTAGAAATATTAAAATTAAAAATATTCATTTTGAAAAATCTGAGGCTTTTAAATTTAGAATTGATATAGATGAAAAAACAAATGATAAATACTTAGTTCCTCCTTTTAATATTATTGATTCATTAGGAGAAGCAGTGGCAATGTCTATTGTTAATGCTAGAAAAGAAAAACCAATTGTGTCAGTGCAAGACTTAGAATCAAGAACAATTGTTACTAAAACACAATTAAAAATATTTGGTGATTTAAAAATTTTAGATTCACTAGCAGAAGATAATCAATTATCATTTGAATTATTTTAAAAAGGAGAAAAAATGTCAAGAGTTAATGAATTAATGCTTCAAAGAAGAAGCGCAAGAGAATTTGATACAAATTATAAAATACCAGAGCAAGATTTAAAAGATCTAGTTACTTCGATTAGAATGTCTCCAAGTGCTTTTGGATTATTAACCCAAAGATTAGTAGTTATTCAAGATAAGGACATTCAAAAAGAACTTGAGCCTTTATTTTGAAATCAAGTAAATTTTGTAACTGCTAGTGCAATATTATTATTTATAGGAACAACACCAAATGGTTTAGCCAAACAAGTACAAATTACTTTAGATAAAAAGTTTGGTGTTGGTATTGAAAGCGAAATGAGAGAAAAGTTTACTATCAATGTTACTAAAAACTTAGTTGATAATGATGTTAGTGATCAAATTAAAAATGAGTATAGTATAAAACAATCTTTTATTAGTTCTGGGGTCGCAACAGTGGCTGCTGCTAATCTTGGTATTGACACATGTATCATTGAAGGATATGATACTAAAAAATTACAATCATATTTAGTTGAGAAAAAAATAATTAATGAAAATGAATCACCATACATATCAATGGTATGTGGAAAATCAATTAGATTTACTGGTGAAAAATTAAGATTAGAAGAAAATGAATTTGTAATTTGAAAATAATTGATTATCCATATTAAAAGAAAATGAGTTTAAACTCACTTTTTTATTATTTAAAAATATAATTATATAATTGTATTGTAAATAAAAGAATTGGAAGAAAATAATAATTAAGTTTTTGCGCATTTCTTCATTTGGAGAGGGAAAAAATATAAATCATTTTTGACTAAGAAAAAATGAAATATGGCCTTCTGAATTTTATTTTCCCACTTACCCTGCACCAAACAAAGAACTTTTATTTAAATTAATTTTAGAGAGGACATAAAATAATATGAGAATACTACTTTCAATACATAATACTCATATACAAAAAATTAAAAGCGGACATAAAAAGTTTGAGTTCAGAAAGGTTGAAGCAAAGAAATTTATCGGTAATGAAATTTTAATATATGCAACATCACCTATATCTAAAGTCGTAGGTATTGCAAAAATAAGAAAAACTCATATAGGAACACCTGATAAAATATGAAAATTTACAAAAGAATTCTCAGGAGTTAATAAAAATTTTTATTATCAATACTATGATAACAAGAATAAAGCTATAGCTTATGAAATTGAATCTTTTATCGAGTTTAGCATTCCTAAAGAATTATCTGATTTTGGAGTTTCTCACCCACCTCAGTCCTTTATTTACATAAAATAAGCTAATATAAAAAATCAGAAATTTAATTTCTGATTTTTTATATTCATTTATTATTGAATCTAATATAACTATGCTTAAATAATTCAGCTAATCCAAAAGATAAGGTTATTAAACCTAGCAATGTTAAATATCAAAAACCATTTTTTATAAATTCTAACTCCATTTTGTGTATTGGTAGATCTATTAAAATGATTAAAAAAGGTATAAAAGCAAACATTAACATTAATCCATTAAATAAACTATTGCTTTTTGGTCCTGTGAAACTAAACTTGCTTGTTCTATAAACCATTATCAATATAATATGAGTGATTACCACTTCAATAAAGAATGCAGTCTGAAATTGATGTAAAGTTTCAACATTACCATTTGTAATTTGTTGAAACATTTTAAACCCATAACCCATAATTAAAAAGTTAATACAACTAACAATAACATGTACTGTTCCATTTCATAAAGCAAAAGGAATAATACTTTTAGTTGATCATCTTGATGGTGATTTAATACTATTATCATCAACACTATCTAATACAAATACTAAATTTGCAAAATCAAAGATTAAGTTTTGTAATAACAATTGTATTGGAGACATTGGTAAAAATATAAAATTATTTGCTTTATAAGTTAATGAAAATCAAATACTTGAAATTAATAAAGTAATTAATAATCCTAAATTAGAAGCGATTGTTATGTTAACAAACTTAACAGCATTTGCAAATGTTTTACGACCTTGAATGAAAGCTTGCTCTAATACATCTAAATCTTTTTCTAACATAATAATATCAGCTGATTGTTTTGCTAAAGCTGAGCCATCATTAACTGAAATCCCAACATCTGCTTTTTTAAGTCCAATAGCATCATTAACCCCATCACCCAAAAATGCCACAACATTATCTTTTTGTAAGATAGAAATAATTTGTGCTTTATCTAAGGGAGAAAGTTCATAAAATAAATTAAAGCTCTTAATAAGTTCTTCACTGACTGAAACAATTTGTTCACCACTTATTTTTTTAACGTCTAATCCAATTTTTTTAACTAAATTTTCACTAACTTTTTCATTATCACCAGTTAAAACCTTAATATCAATTCCATAATTTTGAAATATTTTGATTATTCTAATAACATCTTGTTTTAGTTTTTCTTCTAATCCAACAAAACCTTCAAATACTAATTCACTAACAGAATTATCTTTGGAATCAACAACTTTAGAAGCGACAATAAGAATCTTATTATTTAAATTAGCTTGTTGGTTATTAAACTCATTTAGTTTTTCTACAAAACCAGGTTTTACATCCTCAACTTTATTATTATTTCTAACTTTAGAAATAAGTTTAATAACTTCTTCAAAACTTCCTTTTATAATTAATAGTTTTTGCTTGTTAACTTTAGCAATAACCCCAGATAATTTATTTTCATGACTAAAGTCAATTGTAGAAATAAGTTCATACTTAATCTTTAAATCTTTGAAGTGATTATTTATGGCCGAATCAATTTTATTATTTAACATATTAGAAGCATGTGCGTTAATTGAAGTTATAGTGTTTAATCAATCTGATTGGTTAAAACTATAATCAACTATGTTATTAACTTCAAATTCATTTAAAGTTAATGTTCCAGTTTTATCAGTTGTTAAAACATTAACACTTCCCATATTTTGAATACATGCTAAGTTTTTAATAATAACTTTATTTTTAGATATAACTTTACTTCCAAGTTTTAAGTTAGCTGAAATAATAGCTGGTAGTGCTTCTGGAACTAATGCTACTGCAATTGAAAGAGCAAAGACTAATGGACCTACAAAATCATTTTTAGCAAAACCACTTGTTGATCAAGAAATAACAAAAATTATTGGAGTAATTATTAAAATAAAACCTATTAAAATTTGTGATATCTTTTTAAGTGATCTTTCATAATCACTTTCATCATCTATATCTTCTATAGTGTTTCCAATTGAATCACTATAGTTATTAACACTAATATTAATAACAACTGCATAACAATTACCTTGCTTAACCATTGTGTGAGCAAATAAGATATTTTCTAAATCTAATAAACGTTCTTTAGTGTTATTAATACTTTTTAAAATATATTCAGTTTCACCATTAAGTGTTGACTGATCTATATATAGATCATTACTTTTAATAATTCTACAATCAGTTGGAACTATATCTCCTGGTGAAAGATAAATAACATCCCCAATTGTTAATTCAGATTGTTTAATTTTAACCAAATCTTGTTTTTGATTATCTAATGTATTTATATCAACTACTCTATTTGTCAATATATATATTTCATTTTCAATTTCATGATGTAATTGAATTGATTCTTTATATGCTTTATACTCTTGTTGAAAATCAACACATGCTGCTAATATAACCATAAAGTAAATAATTAAAGCAGAAACTAAAGTGATAAACCCAGTTTCTAAAGTTAAAAAAATAATTATCTCTAATGTACCAATAGCTAATAAAAGTAAATTGAATAATTCAGTTAAAGAACCAATAAATTCTTTTAATCAATTAAACTTTTTAACAACTACTGTATTAGCTCCAAATTTATTTATATTATCTATTCTATTATCTAAACCAATAGGAGAAGAAATAACTTCTTCCAAATTGTTAAATTCAGTATTAGCAATACGATTTACATAATCTGTTTTATCATAAATAAAATCTATATCTTTTTTCTTTTTAAACATATTACCCCTTTTATTTAAATTATATTTTATTATAATATTTTTCATAAATTTTATAAAGAAAATAAATGAGAACATATGAACATACTACCACTTTTGTTTCAAAAATTGGTACTGAAATAAAGCCAACTAAAATTATATTAAATGAAATACTCTATTATGAACAACAATTTGGTTGTTAATGATATATTAAAAAAGTTGAAAACTAAAACAAAAGATTTCACTAGACACCAATCAAAAACATAATTTTTTATATTTTTTATGTAATAATATATGTGAGGGTTCAATTATAATAATTGGATATTACAATATAGTGTTATTGCTGTATTTCCTCCTTTCTATGCCCTAGAGGCACGTCCCTCCCAATTTTTAAATTGGGAGACTTTTTTTAAGGAATAAAAATGGAAAACAAAATTGTTTATAGAAAATTTGATATAGTAAAAATAAGTAAAATACATGCTAATGAAATTTTTAGAAGTATTTCTCAGGATAAAAAGATTTTAGGTTTTAGTACAAAAAAGTTTATTAAGAAAAGGCCTGCAATAATTTTAAAATCATTTCAAAATGGTGAATATTAAAAATAGCTACTGAAAAAATAACTAAAATCTTTAACTAATGTATTTTTATGTGATATCATTTAAATATCAATAAGTAATTGAGCAAGGCTTAACCGTCTTGCTTTATTTATTGCGAAAGGAGATAAATGAGAAATTTCACAACTGTAAAAGATCAAATAATTAAAATTGTAGAACCAATTCTAAAAGAATCTGGATTAAAAATTTATGAGATAAATAATTATTTTGATTTTGATAGTGACATCTTACAAATATTAGTAGAAGATTTAGCAAAACCTAATAAACCATTAGATTTTGATGATATTACTAAAAGCAATGAGTTAATTTCACAAGCATTAGATCAATTAGAAGAACTAAGTGATGCATATATGTTAGAAATAGCTAGTGCTGGGGCTGAAAAGCCCATTAAAGATAAAGACCAACTTATTAAAGCAATTGGTGATTACATACATTTAGAATTAAATAAAAGTGTAAACAATCAAAATACAATTGAAGGTACATTGCTAAGTTATGATGAAGTAAATGACTCATTTATACTGGGATACTTTTTAAAAGGTCAAAAGAAAAAACACAACTTCACATTTAATGAAGTTAAGTCTATTAGATACGCAGTAAAGTTTTAAGGAGATATAATGGTAAACGGAGCGCAATTATTAGAAGCATTAGCTTCAATTGAAAATGAAAAAGGAATTGATAGAGAAATTGCTTTAGAAGGAATCAAAGAAGGATTTCAAAAAGCATTTGAAAGATTTTATGATACTGATGCTATTATTAGAGTTGAAATTGATGACAACTCAGGTGATATTAAATTATTACAGCAATTAAAAGTTGTTAAAACAATTAATGATATTGAAGATGATTGATTAGAAATTGAATTAGAAGCAGCATTACAAATTAACAAGACAGCTATTGTTGGAGAAAATGTTTACAAAGAAATTAAATTTGGTGATGAATTCTCAAGAATGGCTGTTGGACAAGTACGTCAAATATTTCAACAAAAATTAAAAGCGACTGAAAGAGAAAGCATTTATAGAAGATTTGCTGGATTAGAAAATGAAATTGTAACTGGTAAGATTGTTGGGACTAATGATAATCAAACTTCTTACTTATTAGACATTGAAGGTGTGCAAACATCACTATGAAACAAAAAATGCATTAATGGTGAAACATTTAAAATTGATCAATTTGTTGATGTTTTAATTGAAGAAGTTTCAAGAGAAAACAAATATTCACAATTATCAGTATCAAGAATTGCTCCAAATTTTTTAATTAAATTATTAGAAAGAGAGATTAGCGAAGTACATGATGGAGTTGTTGAAATTGTTTCAGCATCAAGAGAAGCTGGTAAAAGAGCTAAAATCTCAGTATTATCACACGACATGAATGTAGAACCAATTGGAGCTATTGTTGGAGTTAAAGGTGCTAGAATTAATCAAATATCTGCACAATTAAATGGTGAAAAAATTGATGTTATTAGATATAGTGAAGACTTCACTGAATATTTAATCAACGCAATGGCACCAGTTAAGGTTATTTCAGTTAATGAAGTATTTGGTGAATATGATATTGTTGTTCCAAATGAGCAATTGTCATTAGCTATTGGTAAATTTGGAATGGCTGCTAAATTAGTTGCTAACTTATTAAAAAGAAGAATTAACATTTATAGTTTAGAAAGTGCTAAAGAAGCAAATGTTTCTGTTTTATGAAATGGAAACATTACAGAAGAACAAGTAAATGATCCAGCATTCTTAAGTGAAGTTAACAAGAGAAAAAATAGAACTGATGCTACTTCAAGAGAAAATTTTTCCCCAAGAAATAACTATGTTGCTAAAAAACCTCAATATAACATAGATAGAGAAGCTTTATCAGCATTTCAAGACGAAATTGGTGAAGAATACAATTCAGGAGTAGAAGAAATTGATGAAGAATTATTAGCAGCAATCAATGCAGTTGATTCACCAGCTATTGATTTAAAAGAAATTCAAGCTGAATTAGCATCATTTAATAATGTTATTGAAGAAAAAGTTGTTGAAGAAATTGATGAAGATGAAGAAGATCTTTATGAAGAATACTACGATTAATAATTTAAGAAAAGAAATAGTTAGTAAAAAAATGATCAATAAATTTGAATTATTTAGAGTTGTATTGACAAAAGATAATAAAGTATTTGTTGATCATACTTATCAAGCAAATGGTCGAGGATCTTATATTTTAAAAGATTTAGATTCTATTGAACAAGCTAGAAAAAAACATTTGCTAGCAAAAAGTTTTAAAACAAAAATAGATATGTCTATTTATGATGAACTAGAAAAGATAATTAATGAATAAAAGTAAATTATTAAATGCTATTGGCATGTGTTATGCTGCTAATAAAATTATTAAAGGTGAACAACTTTTGGACGCAATTAAAAAAAATAAAGTAAAACTAGTTATTTTATCAAGTAATATGGGAAGTAGTCAAAAAAAGAAATTTATTGATAAGTGTACTTTTTATAATATTGAATATTATACAAATTTAATTACAGTTGAAGAGATGACAACATCTTTTGCAAATAAAAATGTAGTTGCATTAGGAGTTAATGATCCTAACTTTATTAAATTAATTAAATCAAATATATAAGAATATAATTTAAATAAAAGAAGGAGGTTTTTATGGCTAAAAAAACAAATAATAGACCAGCACATGCAAATAAAAAACAAATGTCTAAAGATCATACAAAACAAATTAAACAACAATTAAATGAAACAGTAGCAACTGGATTAATTGATGGAGTGTTTGTGTATACTCAAACATTATCAGTTTTAGAATTTGCCACTCAAATTGGGCAAAGTGTTGCTGTGATTTTAAAACATTTCTTCGCACAAGGACTAATGCTAAATCAAAATGCAATTTTATCAGAAGAACAAATGGCAGAACTTGCTTTAGAATTAGGATTTGACTTTAGAAAAGAAGAATCTTTATCAAAAGAAAACTTTTTTGATGCTTTAGACTTAACTGTTGAAGATAAACCAGAAGATTTAGTTATGCGTAACCCAATAGTAACAATTATGGGTCATGTTGATCATGGTAAAACAACTTTATTAGATTCAATTAAAAATACTAATGTTGTTGCTGGTGAAGCTGGGGGTATTACTCAAGCAATTGGTGCTTATCGTATTAAAACTGAAGATGGTCGAAGAATTACTTTTATTGATACACCAGGTCATGAGGCTTTTTCTGAAATGAGAGCACGTGGGGCTAATGTAACTGATATAGTTATTTTAATAGTAGCAGCTGATGATGGTGTTATGCCTCAAACAGAAGAAGCTATTGATCATGCTAAATTAGCAAATGTTCCAATTGTTGTATTTGTTAATAAATGTGATAAACCAGGAGCAGATCCTGAAAGAGTTAAATCAGAATTAATGAAATATGGTTTATTAGCTGAAGAGTATGGTGGGGATATTCCATTTGTACTAGGATCAGCTAAAGCCAAAACTGGATTAAAAGAATTACAAGATACACTTTTATTTATTGCAGAAATGCAAGATTATAAAGCTAATCCAAATAAATTAGCATCTGGTGTTGTTTTAGAAGCACACTTAGATAAAGCAAAAGGACCAGTTGCTTCAATTTTAGTTAAAGATGGAACTTTAGAAATTAAAGATATGATAGTTGCTGGTACTACTTATGGAAATATTAAACTAATTGAAAATGAACATGCTAAAAAAGTATTAAAAGCAGGTCCGAGTAAACCAGTTGTTATATATGGTTTAAACGAAGTACCTTCAGCTGGTGATAAATTCATTGTTATTAATGATGAAAAAACTGCTAGAAGTATTGCTGAAGCTCAAGCTGAAAAGAAATTAAATGCAGAACGTCAAAAAAATAATTCATTTAGTTTAGCTTCAATTAAAAAGCATATTGACGATGGTGAATTAAAAGCTATTAACTTAATTATTAAAGCTGACACACAAGGTAGTGTTGAAGCTATTAAAGGTAGTTTAGCTAAAATTGAAATTAATGGAGTTAAAATTAATATTATTAGAGCAAGTGTTGGAGGAATTACATTAAGTGATGTTACTTTAGCATCAACTGTCACTGAAGGGATTGTATTAATCTATGGATTTAATGTAAGACCAGATGCTGTTGTTAGAAAAAAAGCTGAAGAAGAAAAAATTGAAATAAGATTTTATAATATTATTTATAAACTAATTGAAGAACTTGAAGCATCAGCACAAGGCATGCTAGATCCTGAATTTGAAGAAAAAATTACAGGACAAGCTGAAATTAGAGCACTATTCAGACATACTGATGTTGGTGTTATTGGAGGATTTCATATAACTGATGGATATTTAACTAGAAAATCAAAAGTTAGATTAATAAGAGATTCGATTGTTGTTTATACTGGAGAGTTATCAAGTTTAAAACATTTAAAAGATGATATTAAGGAAGCCAAAATTAATTCAGAAGGTGGATTAACTATTAAAAACTTCAACGACCTTAAAGAAGGCGATATTGTTGAAGGATATATTGAAGAAGAAATTAAAAAATAATTAAATTTGAAAAACTATTTTTATAAGCAATTGAACTTAAACACTTGAATGAGAGACAATTTTATTTAATGTATACAAAATTTGTATCATATAACAGAAAATTGTATAAGCAACTTGTATTGACGGTTTTTCAAAATATTTTATATTAATTCAAAGATTTTTTCTTCCTTCATTTTATCTATAATTTCTTTATGTCTTTTTTCTATATATTCTGGAGATAAAACATTATAGTCTATAACATTAAATGAGTTAGAAGTTAAAGGATCTGTATTTTTTGATTTATCTACAATAATTGTAGCTTTAATCTCACCGCTGTTATTTGATGCTAAAATATTGGTTTGTTTATTCATTAATCTAGCATTACCTAGACAATCTCTATACTTTGCAATAGTTTCCTTATCATCTTTGATAGCAACTCAATTAGGTGTTGATAATTCACCGCTTTTTGGGTTTTGAGCAAAGGCGTGCTCACCATCTATCTTATCTCAATTGAAAGTTGTATGGTTTTCTATTTTTGTTATAAGAAGTAATAAAAGTAAAGATTTATTTAAATTATGATCTAAAATTTCAAAATTTAAAATTCTTTCAAATATATCTAAGTCTTTATGATTTGTTAAATCTCTTTTTACATTTATGTTGTTTTCTGAAATAGATTTAAAGGTTTCTTTTTTTTCACTATCTGAAACAAATTTCATAACTTCTTTTATTCTATATTGAAAATTACCAGGAGATTTACCTAAAAGATTTAATTCGACTATAGAATATTTAATCATACCCAAAATTATATCATCTATCTCTTCTTCATTGTAATTGCTCCTTTTTAATAAAAGAAATAAAGGTAAAATTTTAACTCTTTTTAATCAATTTATTAATTTAGCTGTTGAATTTGTATTTAATTTTAAATATTGATTTAATTCATTAAAAGAATTTACCATTTCTAAAACTTTTTTTGAAAAATTTCCGTCGTTCCCATTTCCTATATATTTTTTAACCTCTGAAAATAATTCTGAATTAGAAGTATCATTATTATTTATAGAGTTCATTCAATGGAACGCATATTTATTAGAAAGTCCATTATTTTCTTCATGAATTTTATTTATAATTTCATTGTATTTAGATTTTACTTCTTGATCATAGTCACTTTTTAATTTTTCAAACTCATTTTGAATGTAACCATTTATTAAATCAAAAGGTTTAAGTGACATACCCGTATTATTCATAGTTTCAAAAATACTGAAGGCATTTGACATATCTGTTATTTCTATATTTAAAACATATGTTGATAAAATTAATGCATCAGCATATTTTATCAACATGCTGCAAAGAGCTCCAATGTCATCTTCTTTTATATGTAATTCACTTTTTTTAACATTAAAATAATTATCGATATTGTTGTAATTTCTTTTAATTATAGAATTTTTTCTAATTTTATTAATTTCATCAGGTTTGCCTTCCAATATTTTGCTGAAATCATTTTTGTCATTTTTATTATGATGTTTTAAGTGTATTTTATTTTCACTTTTAACATGTGAAAATAAATTTGTTTTCTTTTTGTCTAAAAATAAAATATTTTCATATTCTCTTATATAGTCATTTACATCGTCTTGAATTTGAACTCAAGCATCGCTGCTAAGAATTGATCTGAATGATAATAATTGATTTTTTATATAAGCTAAAATTAAAAAAATTGTTGTCAACCTTTGCTGACCATCAATTATTTGTTTTGTTTTGTTATTTTCTGTTAATAGAACAATAGGTCCAAGGTAATTCATATAATCTGAATCATTCAAATCTGGTTCATTGTAAAGAAATTCTAATGAATCTAATATACTATTTATATTATCTTTATTTCAGCTATAATTTCTTTGATAATAAGGAATAGTTAATTGTTTATTATCAAGTAAATTTTTAATACTTACAAAATTTGTATTGCTACTATCTTTTCTTAATTGTGCCATTTTTATATTACCTCTATTTCTTTTTCTAAACAAATCCCACAAATAAATTTTTGTTTATTAGGTGTTAAATATTCATTATCTATATAATAAAATATTTTTGATTTATTAATCAAACATTTATGACAATAACTTTTTAATTTTCTTCTTGTTAAATTAGTAAAAATATTAAAAACTTTAACTTTCTTTACAAACAAAATTTTTTCCAATATATTTGAATTACTAATGTCTTTAATAAAAACTTCGTTTTTACAGTATAGTGTAACCCTACCAACTTTTTTATTTTTTAATTCTGCTCTTTTCCTTAAACCATCTTTTCTTTCAGAATTTGAAGTTGTTATATTTGTTAATTTAGTTTTTATTTTTATTTTTTTATTTTTGATACTTTCTTGTTGATAAAAATATTCGGGGAAAATACTTTGATTTTCTAAAAAAAAATCAGTTCAAACTTTTAGAATATCATTACTTTCGATTCATTGATCAGTTTTATGATTTATAATATCCATTATAATAAGTTCTCTGATAAAAATATAAATTTCGTTTTTATCGTCATTTAAATTTTCAATAATTTTATAATTATTTAACAAATATTTTTTACTAAAAATCATTTTGTACATATTTACCTCGCTCTTTTATCTACAATAAATACAAATTCCTTAACGTATTTTGCACGTTGATTTAAATTTCTCGACCCTCTAAAGGCATTATATTTTTCTTCTATTATTGTTACTAATCCTATTTCTGATAACATTTCTTTCATTTCTTCTGGACTAATAAAACCTTCATTGTTGTATGATATTATAATGAATTTAGAATCAACATTCTTACAAATAAAATTTAATGACTCTTTTGCTTCATCAGCTTTATTAAAAGTTGATTTATTCCAAGAAACTGGTATCCCTGAAACCTTGCTTATATTTTTAGGCCTTATATAATCATTTATTATATTTAACATAAAATAATTAGAAGAATAAGGATGCTGATTGTATGGTGGGTCTATATAAACTAAATCTAATTCCTTTAATTTTAAAATTAAATCCTTAGCATCTTCTTGATATACTTCAAATTCACAATTAAAATTAGAAAAAATTGGCTCTTTTATTTCAATATTAGCCATTATTCTTGATAAAGAATTTTTTCCATTCCCCCCAAATTGCCCTATTCCTGTTTTAGAATTTTTGTAAAAACCTTTAAATACTCCTGAAGTGTTGTTTTTTATTGAACTTTCAACTAAAAGCGGTGCTATAAAAAATTTTCTATATTCTTCAGGAATTTTATTAATTGATTGTCTTAATGAATCAATAAATTTTGCGTTTCTTGTTGTATAAAAAACCCTTTCACCCTCTTTTATGTTAGTGTCCTTTTTTGGAGCATAAAGTTCTTGAATTATACCACCTTTAGTTTTGCTCATTTCTCTCTCGATAACTTCTTTGTATTCTTTTCACTTTAATACATCAAATTCATCTTTATTAGTTAAATAGCATTTATTTATTACTGCTGAATACCCTTCAAGATCATTTGCTATTATTTTTGCAGAATGCTCTTTTAAATTTCTAGAAACTATTCCTGATCCTGAAAAAAGATCAAGCGAAATTAATTTATCTTTTTCCAATTCATTTTTAACATATGTAATACCTGCATTTATTGATGATAAAAGTGATCTCTTGTTACCTAAATAAGTAATTATTTGTTTTGATAAAAATTCTTTAGATTCCACTATTACCCCCTTATATTAGATATTATTACTATAACAAGAATATAAATTAAAATGTTGTTTTAGCAAAAGATATTTTTAAATTAAAATTAAATCTGTAGTAGTAAACACGGAAAAATTAAATCTACAGTTTAATAATTAATTAACGCTAGCGAAAGCTGGTGTTTTTCAATTTAAAACCTTCTGTATTCTATAATTATTGTATCAACTTATATATCATTGTATATGTTTATAAATTTCCTTTAGCTTAATTTTTTGAGTATTTATTCTATTTAAATACTCGCCTTTTAAACAACTAAAGAAATATTCAGCTTCTCTGTTATCTAATTAGTTTCCAATTCTAATCATAGATATTTGTGAGTTCATTTCTTCCACTTTTTTAGTAACTTCATACGAAGAATATTGAAAACCATGATCAGAATGTAAAATAAACCCTTTTCTATCTAGTTCATCTAAAGTGACAAAGATTAATTTAATGTCATCATTTTCTGAAATTTTTCATAATTCTATTTTTTTAGTCTTGTGACTAATAGCAACGGATAAATAAATATGGTTGTGTATTGCTGTAGCAGGTATGTAAGAAACATCTGTAGATATTATATTATCTATTTTAGAATTATAATTTCTTGTAACTAAATCATTATATTTAACTTTTGTATTTTTAATTTCGGCTTTGCGTCTCTTTTTACTTGTAAGTGTTACTAAACCTCATCTAATCATGTAATTTCTGAGAGTTCTATCGCTTATAAGCAACCATTTTAGGATAAAACAATTGCTATTTTTCTGCTGCCATAAATTCCTTTGATTTTATTAAAAATTTCGATCACTTTATTTTTTAAAAAGTCAAATCTATAATTTCTTTCCTTTTTGTTAATATAAAAAGTTGCTCTATGCATTGTTGAAATCTTGTCAATAGGTAAATAGAAATGTATCAATAGGTAAATAGAAATGTCCCAAAAAAAGTTAAATTAAATACTAATATTTAAGAGTGGAAGATTGTTCTTTCCACTTTTTTTGATAATAAATTCAGTTTGAATTTTTTCATTTATTGCTAGTTGTTTTAGTTTTATTAATTTTTGAACTTCAATATTTATATTTTCTAACACAAATTTTTCTTTGTCAATTTCTATTAATGAATAAAAGTTTGTGTAATAGTTTGCAAATATTTCACCAGTGAAAGTTTTAACAATCATTACTTCTTGCTTTTTAGTTAAATTAACTCTTGTGCCATTTTTATTAAAAGTTGCATAATTTTTATTTTCAAACTTAATGGTTGAACCATTTAAAACTTTTCTGCTATAGAGAGTCGAAAGAGCAAAATCCATATCAACTTCATGGGGTTCTCAAGGCACAAATAAATTTTTTGTTTCGTCTATTTTAAAGGCATACTTTTCATTATAATTTTGAATGAATTCTTTGATTCATTCGGTAGCTGAATTAATACGTTTATACAAGCTAATCTTAGCTCTTGAGGAATGCGCTTTTGAAAGCTTCCTCATAGTCTTTCAATCTTACCTTTTGTTTGAGTCACTGATGTTACAAGTTAAAATTATTTATAATTGATTACACATAAATCCATATTGTGTGTCGCATCATTTTGATCTGTGTTTTTCTTAGTTGAATAAAAAACTGTTCTTTTGTCTGTAAGCACTTCTTTTCATGTTCCATAGTTCTCAAACATTTGTTTTGTAGCCCTATAATAGCATTTTAAAGTTTCTTGTTTATCAAAATAAGCAGAAAGTACTATTCCAGTTAAATCGTCAATAAAAGCATGTAGTGCTCACTTTTCCTTTTCAATTCAATTATGAATAGAAGCATCTGTTTGTACACATTCACCAAAAAAATTTTTTCTTGGTTGTAAAGGATGAGCAGATTTGGAGTCTAAAATGCTCTCATTTAAAAATTGTTTAAAATCCTGTTGGTCAACGCTTTTATCTTTCATAATTTTATTGGCAATTTTCTTTCTAGTTGAACGGTGTGAAAAAGGTGAAATAATATAGTTTTTTCAAGAATAAAAATTAATGTTCTATAAGAAATCTTAATATCTTGATCTTAAATTAATTTATCTCAAAATGTATATAACTAAAATCATAGTAAATTTAATATCTTAGTTTTAAAATTTTGTTATCTACAACTTTAGGTGTTGCTTGATTAGATTTTTTATTACAGTTATTATGAATAAAACCTTTTATATCATTTTGTTTATATCTTATTATTTTTCTATTGATCGTTCTTATTGTGCAATTAAGTATGACTGCTGCTTTTTGTTTTGTAACCTTGCCCTTCATTACTTGTTCAATAACTTCGAATGCATTTCTTTACATATAGTTTACCTCTGTTCTCATTTCATCACCTCAAATATAATTTTAAGGCTTTGGACTTTTCTGCTTCTAATTAATTGAGGCATTATCACTTACAATTCAACACACTTTATTTAAAATTGACTTGTTTTTTTTTTTTTTTTGATAACATATAATAGTGAATAAAAATAGAAAGATATAAAGTTATTTTTACACTTAATGTGACTACACTTAATAGATGTAAGTTTATTTTTATGCATATGCAAAAAATTCAAAATTTAAAACCAATAACAATGAAGCAAAGTCATTTAATTGTTATTTACTTTTTAATAAAGGAGTTATCATGAATAAAATAAATTTTTTAGAACATCACACATATTAAAGTAAAAAAAATCGTCACTCTTAATAGACTCTATAGTTAATGGTTGTATAATGCTCACCAATTCTTGTTGCAAATAATGAAGTGATTGATGGTAAACAAAGGATACTGACAATCAAAAAAATATTATAATGAATTCAAGTTAAAAATCTTGGGTTATAACTTTTGGGTAGAAGGCAAAAGGCCATTAAAATTTTAAAGGCTATTGAAAACAAAAAAATCTTAAAATCAAAATATATTAGTTATAAAAAAAATAATTTAAGTTTACTAATATTTACTTTTAAGTAAGTAATTAGTTTTTTTATTCTTTGTAAATTTTATATAAGATTATGTAGTTTCACGAATTCATAGCTAAATTGGAATTAATTTTGAAATTTCATTTAAAAAGTTTCTTTTGAAAGGATAAATATGAAAAAATTATTATTAATATTATCAGCTTTGAATTTGGCATCGTTGCCGATTATAACTTTTGTAGCTTCTAATAATAATCCAAGAAAAGATATTTCAATTATTAAAGAACAGCTTCAATCAATTTTAGATTCAAAGACTAATGAATTTTGAACTATAAGTGAGTTAGAAAAAGCAATAGCTAAAGATAAATTTAAAGGCATAACTGTACATTTTAAAACAGATCAATCTTCTGGTGATTCACTTTTGAAAAAAGGTTTTGTTTTTGTTGGTAATTCTAGTAAAAACAATGATTTCAAATATAGTGGTGAAATCGTTTTATATCAAGAATTGAAAAAGTTAGAAAAAATGGATCTAGAAAATTATGATCCAAATATTTTTGATAACTGAAATCATGTTCAGTGAATTAAAAATCAAGAAGATGATATCAAGATGTTAATTCTTAATGATTTAAAGACTAAAACAAATAACAAAAATTTATCCATCTCTGATTTTGAATTAACCTTATCTAAACCAAATTTTGGTTCTAATGGTATGGTGATTATAAATGCCACTGAAAACTCTATTTATTTAAAAAGTCAGAAAACTTTAACAATTCCAAAATTGTCTGCAGTTGATATTAATAATATTAATCTTAGTTTGAATTTATCAAATGATTTAACTGCTGAACAAGTATTAGAAGCTTTAAAAAAAGTCACAGGGATTACTGATTTAACTCTTGGTGATTTTGACTTTAGTAAAACTGATGCTGATTATGGAAAAGCAGGAAGCGTTGAAATTAGTGCTAAAACTGTTTCAATGCGAATTACAGGAGATCAAACTTTAACTATTTCTGCTTTTGCTAAAAAAGACATTACTCAACTTGTTCTTGACTTAAATTTATCAAATGACTTAACTGCTGAACAAGTATTAGAAGCTTTAAAAAAAGCCACAGGGATTACTGATTTAACTCTTGATGATTTTGACTTTAGTAAAACTGATGCTTATTATGGTAAACAAGGAATTGTTGAAATTAGTGCTAAAACTGAATCAGTTAGAATTACAGGAAATAAAACTTTAACTATTTCTGCTTTTGCTAAAAAAGATATTACTCAACTTGTTCTTGACTTAAATTTATCAAATGACTTAACTGATCAACAAGTATTAGAAGCTTTAAAAAAAGCTACTGGTATTAATGATTTAACTCTTGGGGATTTTGAATTTAATAAAACTGATGCTTATTATGGTCAAGAAGGAAGTGTTGAAATAAGTGCTAAAACTGAATCTGTTAGAATTACAGGAAATAAAACTTTAACAATTCCTGTTTTGGATAAAAAAGATATTACTCAACTTGTTCTTGACTTAAATTTATCAAATGACTTAACTGCTGAACAAGTATTAGAAGCTTTAAAAAAAGCTACTGGTATTAATGATTTAACTCTTGGGGATTTTGAATTTAATAAAACTAATGCTGGTTATGGTAAACAAGGAAGTGTTGAAATTACTGCTAAAACTGAATCAGTTAGAATTACAGGAGATCAAAATTTAACCATTCCAGCTTTGGCTAAAAAAGATATTACTCAACTTGTTCTTGACTTAAATCTGTCAAATGATTTAGCAAAACAAGATGTATTAGAAGCTTTAAAAAAAGCTACTGGTATTAGTGATTTAACTTTTGATGATTTTGAATTTAATAAAACTGATGCTTATTATGGTAAAGAAGGAAGTGTTAAAATTAGTGCTAAAACTGATTCAGTGCGAATTTCAGGAGATCAAACTTTAACTATTTCTGCTTTTGCTAAAAAAGATATTACTCAAATTGCTCTTGACTTAAATTTATCAAATGACTTAACTGCTGAACAAGTATTAGAAGTTTTAAAAAAAGCTACTGGTATTAGTGATTTAACACTTGATGATTTTGACTTTAGTAAAACTGATGCTTATTATGGCAAACAAGGAATTGTTGAAATTACTGCCAAAGCTGATTCTGTTAGAATTACAGGAAATCAAAATTTAACCATTCCAGCTTTGGCTAAAAAAGACATTACTCAACTTGATCTTGGCTTAAATTTATCAAATGACTTAACTGCTGAACAAGTATTAGAAGCTTTAAAGAAAGCTACTGGTATTAATGATTTAACTCTTGATGATTTTGAATTTAATAAAACTGATGCTTATTATGGTAAAGAAGGAAGTGTTGAAATTAGTGCTAAAACTGATTCAATGCGAATTACAGGAGATCAAACCTTAACTATTTCAGCTTTTGCTAAAAAAGACATTACTCAACTTGTTCTTGACTTAAATTTATCAAATGACTTAACTGCTGAACAAGTATTAGAAGCTTTAAAAAAAGTCACTGGTATTAGTGATTTAACTTTTGATGATTTTGACTTGGTCAAAACTAATGCTGGTTATGGTAAACAAGGAAGTGTTGAAATTACTGCTAAAACTGAATCAGTTAGAATTACAGGAGATAAAACTTTGACAATTTCTGCTTTGGCTAAAAAAGTTATTACTCAACTTGTTCTTGACTTAAATTTATCAAATGATTTAACAAAAGAACAAGTATTAGAAGCTTTAAAGAAAGCTACTGGTATTAATGATTTAACTCTTGATGATTTTGAATTTAATAAAACTGATGCTTATTATGGTCAACAAGGAATTGTTGAAATTAGTGCTAAAGCTGATTCAGTGCGAATTACAGGAAATCAAACTTTAACTATTTCTGCTTTTGCTAAAAAAGATATTACTCAACTTGTTCTTGACTTAAATTTATCAAATGACTTAACTGCTGAACAAGTATTAGAAGCTTTAAAGAAAGCTACTGGTATTAATGATTTAACTCTTGGTGATTTTGAATTTAATAAAACTGATGCTTACTATGGTAAACAAGGAAGTGTTGAAATTAATGCCAAAGCTGATTCTGTTAGAATTACAGGAAATCAAAATTTAACCATTCCAGCTTTTGCTAAAAAAGATATTACTCAACTTGTTCTTGACTTAAATTTATCAAATGATTTAACTGCTGAACAAGTATTAGAAGCTTTAAAAAAAGTCACTGGTATTAGTGATTTAACTCTTGGTGATTTTGACTTTAGTAAAACTGATGCTTATTATGGTAAACAAGGAATTGTTGAAATTAGTGCTAAAACTGAATCAGTTAGAATTACAGGGAATAAAACTTTAACTATTTCTGCTTTTGCTAAAAAGGACATTACTCAAATTGCTCTTGACTTAAATTTATCAAATGACTTAACTGCTGAACAAGTTTTAGAAGCTTTAAAAAAAGCTACTGGTATTAGTGATTTAACTTTTGATGATTTTGAATTTAATAAAACTGACGCTTATTATGGTAAAGAAGGAAGTGTTAAAATTAGTGCTAAAGCTGAATCAGTTAGAATTACAGGAAATCAAAATTTAACCATTCCAGCTTTTGCTAAAAAGGACATTACTCAAATTGCTCTTGGTTTAAATCTGTCAAATGATTTAACAAAAGAAGATGTATTAGAAGCGTTAAAGAAAGCTACTGGTATTACTGATTTATCTCTTGGTGATTTTGATTTTAATAAAACTGATGCTTATTATGGTAAAGAAGGAATTGTTGAAATTAGTGCTAAAGCTGATTCTGTTAGAATTACAGGAAATCAAACTTTAACTATTTCTGCTTTTGCTAAAAAAGATATTACTCAAATTGCTCTTGACTTAAATTTATCAAATGATTTAACTGCTGAACAAGTATTAGAAGCGTTAAAGAAAGCTACTGGTATTAATGATTTAACTCTTGGTGATTTTGAATTTAATAAAACTGATGCTTATTATGGTCAACAAGGAATTGTTGAAATTAGTGCTAAAACTGAATCTGTTAGAATTACAGGAAATAAAACTTTAACAATTCCTGTTTTGGATAAAAAAGATATTACTCAACTTGTTCTTGACTTAAATTTATCAAATGACTTAACAAAAGAAGATGTATTAGAAGCGTTAAAGAAAGCTACTGGTATTAATGATTTAACTCTTGATGATTTTGACTTTAGTAAAACTGATGCTTATTATGGTCAACAAGGAAGTGTTAAAATTAGTGCTAAAGCTGAATCTGTTAGAATTACAGGAAATAAAACTTTAACTATTTCTGCTCTTGCTAAAAACGACATTACTCAAATAGCTCTTGACTTAAATTTATCAAATGACTTAACTGCTGAACAAGTATTAGAAGCTTTAAAAAAAGCCACAGGGATTACTGATTTAACTTTTGATGATTTTGACTTGGTCAAAACTAATGCTTATTATGGTCAAGAAGGAAGTGTTGAAATTAGTGCTAAAACTGATTCAGTGCGAATTACAGGAAATCAAAATTTAATCATTCCAGCTTTGGCTAAAAAAGACATTACTCAAATTGCTCTTGGTTTAAATCTGTCAAATGATTTAACAAAAGAAGATGTATTAGAAGCGTTAAAGAAAGCTACTGGTATTACTGATTTATCTCTTGGTGATTTTGAATTTAATAAAACTGATGCTTATTATGGTAAACAAGGAATTGTTGAAATTAGTGCTAAAGCTGATTCTGTTAGAATTACAGGAAATCAAAATTTAACCATTCCAGTTTTTGCTAAAAAAGATATTACTCAAATTGCTCTTGACTTAAATTTATCAAATGATTTAACGAAAGAACAAATATTAGAAGCTTTAAAAAAAGCTACTGGTATTAGTGATTTAACACTTGATGATTTTAATTTTAATAAAACTGATGCTTATTATGGTAAAGAAGGAATTGTTGAAATTAGTGCTAAAGCTGAATCAGTGCGAATTACAGGAAATCAAACTTTAACCATTCCAGCTTTTGCTAAAAAAGATATTACTCAACTTGTTCTTGACTTAAATTTATCAAATGATTTAACTGCTGAACAAGTATTAGAAGCTTTAAAAAAAGCTACTGGTATTAATGATTTAACTCTTGGGGATTTTGATTTTAATAAAACTGATGCTTATTATGATCAACAAGGAATTGTTGAAATAAGTGCTAAAACTGATTCAGTTAGAATTACAGGAAATCAAAATTTAACCATTCCTGCTTTTGCTAAAAAAGATATTACTCAACTTGTTCTTGACTTAAATTTATCAAATGACTTGACTGCTGAACAAGTATTAGAAGCTTTAAAAAAAGCTACTGGTATTAGTGATTTAACTTTTGATGATTTTAAATTTAGTAAAACTGATGCTTATTATGGTAAAGAAGGAAGTGTTAAAATTAGTGCTAAAGCTGAATCAGTTAGAATTACAGGAAATCAAAATTTAACCATTCCAGCTTTGGCTAAAAAAGATATTACTCAACTTGTTCTTGACTTAAATTTATCAAATGATTTAACTGATCAGCAAGTATTAGAAGCTTTAAAGAAAGCTACTGGTATTAGTGATTTAACTTTTGATGATTTTGACTTTAATAAAACTGATGCTTATTATGGTCAACAAGGAAGTCTTGAAATTAGTGCTAAAACTGAATCTGTTAGAATTACAGGAAATAAAACTTTGACAATTCCTGTTTTGGATAAAAAAGACATTACTCAACTTGTTCTTGACTTAAATTTATCAAATGACTTAACTGCTGAACAAGTATTAGAAGCTTTAAAGAAAGCTACTGGTATTAGTGATTTAGCACTTGATGATTTTGACTTTAGTAAAACTGATGCTTATTATGGTCAACAAGGAAGTATTGAAATTAGTGCTAAAACTGATTCAGTGCGAATTATAGGAAATAGAACTTTAACAATTCCAAAAGTACCCCCTGTTAGTCTTGATGAAATCATCATTAAAGAAGAATTTAATAATGATACAACAGATCAAGAAATTTTAAATGAACTGCAAATAGCAACTGGTATTAGTGATTTATCTCTTGATGATTTTACAATTGTTCTCTCACCATCTACATACAAAAATATTGGTGGAATAATAATTAAAGCAATTGATGGATCAATTTATTTAAAAGGAGATACAAATTTTGTAATACCAAAAATTCCTAAAATAAATTTAGATACTATAAGCATTCACATTGATGATTATTCATCAATTAATGAAGATGATATAATCGAACAAATTAAATTAATTACTGGAATTGAAGATATAAGTCGAGAAGATTTAATTATAGATATAATCAAACCAGATTATGGTATTAATGATGGTTCATTAAAAATTACAGCAAAAGATAATTCTTATTATTTAATTGGTCAAAATGAAATTGTAATTAATAAGTTTTCAATTAAAATTATTAGCAAAGAAATACAAAATATTATAAATTCAAAGCAATATGAACAATGAAATAAAGAGGATTTAATTGTAGCTATTGAAAATTTATATAAAGATGTGGATATGAAATTATCTATAGATAGTATAAAAATTACTGATTCGAAAAAAAGTTCTAATTCAAATGATTCTGTTGATAGATATGAATATGTAATATCAACTCAAGAAGGTGGTTCTGATATTTTCAAGCAAGATGTTATTACATTATCAGAAGAAACAGCTCAAAACACATCATCCTCACTTTATTTAACAAATGATGATGAACTTTTAGTAACAACAGATTTTGATTTTAGTCAAAAAAATGCAAAAAACATTTATAAAATTGGTTATAACAGTAGCGGAAATACATTAAATTATGTTAATGTAAAATATATTACAAGTGTTTTACCAGAAGGTATTAAAAACTTAGCAAACTTTTTCAACAATAATTCTTTTTCAATAATTGAAGGAATTGAAAATTGAGATACTTCAAAAGTAACTAATATGAGTGGAATGTTTGCAGGTGCTCTTACTTTTAATCAAAATTTAAATAATTGAGATACTTCAAAAGTAGAAAATATGCTTAATATTTTTAATAATGCAACTAATTTCAATGGTGATATTTCAAATTGAGATATTTCACAAGTAAATAATGCAACTCAAATGTTTTTAAACGCTAAAAACTTTAATCAAGATATTTCAAATTGGAATACTTCATCATTAAAAAATATGTTTAGAATGTTTGAAGGTGCTTCTTCTTTTAACCAAAATTTAAATAATTGAGATACAAGTAATGTTAATAATATGTCAAGAATTTTTAACAATGCTTCATCTTTTAATGGAGATATTTCAAATTGAGATACTTCAAAAGTAACTGATATGAGTGGAATGTTTGCAGGTGCTTTTACTTTTAATCAAAATTTAAATAATTGAGATACTTCAAAAGTAGAAAATATGCTTAATATTTTTAATAATGCAACTAATTTCAATGGTGATATTTCAAATTGAGATATTTCACAAGTAAATAATGCAACTCAAATGTTTTTAAATGCTAAAAACTTTAATCAAGATATTTCAAATTGAAATACTTCGTCATTAAAAAATATGTTTAGAATGTTTGAAGGTGCTTCTTCTTTTAACCAAGATTTAAATAATTGAGATACAAGTAATGTTACTAATATTTCAAAAATGTTTAACACTGCTTCATCTTTTAATGGAGATATTTCAAATTGAGATACATCAAATATTATTAGTATGGAAGAAACGTTTAATGGTGCTTCTTCTTTTAACCAAGATTTAAATAATTGAGATACATCAAAAGTGACTAATATGTACAGAATGTTTCAAAATGCTTTGTTTTTTAATGGAAATATTTCAAATTGAGATACAAGTAGTGTCACTAATATGGGTGCTATGTTTAATAATGCATCAAATTTTAATCAAAATATTTCAAATTGAAAAACAAGTAGTGTCACTAATATGTCATGAATGTTTAGAAACGCTATTAATTTTAATCAAAATTTAAATAATTGAGATACATCAAAAGTAATAGATATGTCATGAATGTTTGGAGCAACTTCAGCTTCAGAGTTAATGTCTTTTAATGGAGATATTTCAAATTGAGATACAAGCAATGTAGTTGTCATGAGTTATATGTTTAATAATGCATGTTCTTTTAATCAAGATATATCTAAATGAGATACATCAAAAGTTATAACTATGGAAAAAATGTTTTGAAAAGATGAAAACAATGATACAAAAAAAATGGTATTTAATCAAAATTTAACATCTTGAATTACTTCTAAAGTTTTGAACCATAATGATTTTTGAAATTATAAAACATCAGAAAAATGAGTAAATCAACCTAAATTTAAATAGAATTATTTTAAAATTGTTACTTAATATTATTTGTATTTTTTATTATAATATATTTAATTTTAAAAGAGATAAATTGCTCTGTTCTTTATTCTTTGAATTAAATCAAAGTTTGAGTGTCAAGAAAAAGTGGGTAACTCCCACTTTTTTATTTACTAATTTACATATATAGTTCTTCAATTTTGTATGCATTTAATATTTAATATTGAGCAGGCTTTTATATACTCTAGATCTTATATATTTAAAATTATTTATATCTTTGTTAATTAAACTAAAATTTTTAAAAAAGAAGATCACTAAAATAAATATATCATTTAACCACTTATCAAAACTTGGAGATAATTGATTATGAAATAACTAATTTAAATAACTATCAAAAAATCACAAACCAACAATTCATTAAAAACTTTTTAATTTTTGAAACAATTTTATTTGGTTTTGCATTGCAGCTAGCTTGTATAAATATAATTATTCTTTTATTTTTTTATGTCTATAGTTCTTATAGAGTAATTTAAAACTATTGAGTTTTTTGCTTAAGTAAGTCTTTTAAGTAATTGTTGAATAACTGCGAATGTATTTCTTTTGATATAGTCAACTTCTGTTCTAATTTCTTCATCTCAAATATAATTTTAAGGCTTGGACTTTTCTACTTTCTAATTAATTGAGAATTATCATTTACAATTCATCACCCTTTATTTGGGTTTGACTTGTTTTTTTTTTTTTTTTGATAAACTTTAATTTGAATAAAAATAAAAAGAATATAAAGTTATTTTTTTCACTTAATAGATCTAAGTTTATTTTTATGGATATGCAAAAAAATATAAAATTTAAAACCAACAACAATGATGTAAAGTCATTTTATTGCTTATTTACTTTTAATAAAGGAGCTATCATGAATAAAATAGATTTTTTAGAACATCATACATATTAAAGCAAGAAAAAATGATCACTCTTAATAGAGTCTATAGTTAAAGGCTATTGAAAACAAAAAAATCTTAAAATCAAAATATATTAGTTATAGAAAAAATAATTTAAGTTTACTAATATTTACTTTTAAGTAAGTAATTAGTTTTTTTATTCTTTGTAAATTTTATATAAGATTATGTAGTTTCACGAATTCATAGCTAAATTGGAATTAATTTTGAAATTTCATTTAAAAAGTTTCTTTTGAAAGGATAAATATGAAAAAATTATTATTAATATTATCAGCTTTGAATTTGGCATCGTTGCCGATTATAACTTTTGTAGCTTCTAATAATACTCCAAGAAAAGATATTTCAATTATTAAAGAACAGCTTCAATCACTTTTAGATTCAAAGACTAATGAATTTTGAACTATAAGTGAGTTAGAAATAGAAATATATAATAAAGGAATTGATAAACTTAAAGGCATAACTGTACATTTTAAAACAGATCAATCTTCTGGTGATTCACTTTTGAAAAAAGGTTTTGTTTTTGTTGGTAATTCTAGTAAAAACAATGATTTCAAATATAGTGGTGAAATCGTTTTATATCAAGAATTGAAAAAGTTAGAAAAAATGGATCTAGAAAATTATGATCCAAATATTTTTGATAACTGAAATCATGTTCAGTGAATTAAAAATCAAGAAGATGATATCAAGATGTTAATTCTTAATGATTTAAAGACTAAAACAAATAACAAAAATTTATCCATCTCTGATTTTGAATTAACCTTATCTAAACCAAATTTTGGTTCTAATGGTATGGTGATTATAAATGCCACTGAAAACTCTATTTATTTAAAAAGTCAGAAAACTTTAACAATCCCAAAATTGTCTGCAGTTGATATTAATAATATTAATCTTAGTTTGAATTTATCAAATGATTTAACTGCTGAACAAGTATTAGAAGCGTTAAAAAAAGCTACTGGTATTAATGATTTAACTCTTGGTGATTTTGACTTTAGTAAAACTGATGCTTATTATGGTCAACAAGGAATTGTTGAAATTAGTGCTAAAACTGATTCAATGCGAATTACAGGAAATCAAACTTTAACTATTTCTGCTTTTGCTAAAAAAGATATTACTCAAATTGCTCTTGACTTAAATTTATCAAATGACTTAACTGCTGAACAAGTATTAGAAGCTTTAAAAAAAGCTACAGGGATTACTGATTTAACTCTTGGTGATTTTGAATTTAATAAAACTGATGCTTATTATGGTCAACAAGGAAGTGTTGAAATTAGTGCTAAAACTGAATCAGTTAGAATTACAGGAAATAAAACTTTAACTATTTCTGCTTTTTCTAAAAAAGACATTACTCAACTTGTTCTTGACTTAAATTTATCAAATGACTTAACTGCTGAACAAGTATTAGAAGCTTTAAAAAAAGTCACTGGTATTAATGATTTAACTCTTGGTGATTTTAATTTTAATAAAACTGATGCTTATTATGGTCAACAAGGAATTGTTGAAATTACTGCTAAAACTGATTCTGTTAGAATTACAGGAGATCAAACTTTAACTATTTCTGCTTTTGCTAAAAAAGATATTACTCATCTTGTTCTTGACTTAAATTTATCAAATGATTTAACTGCTGAACAAGTATTAGAAGCTTTAAAAAAAGCTACTGGTATTAGTGATTTAACACTTGATGATTTTGACTTTAGTAAAACTGATGCTTATTATGGTAAAGAAGGAATTGTTGAAATTACTGCTAAAGCTGATTCTGTTAGAATTACAGGAGATCAAACTTTAACAATTCCTGCTTT